>NZ_JBIAHN010000027.1:0-82148 GCF_042870555.1 Streptomyces sp. NPDC006487 | reverse complement strand
GTATCAACTTTTTGGCGTTGATTTTTGGCACGCTGTTGAGTTCTCAAGGAACGGACGCTTCCTTTGTACTCACCCTCTCGGGCTTTCCTCCGGGCGCTTCCTTCGTTCTTGTGTCTCCGACTCTATCAGACTCTTTCGGGCCTGACTCCCAGTCAGCGGGGTTTGTCTTCCGGGCTGTTGGGCCCTTCCGACTCCCGAACTCTAGTGGATTTCCCAGGCGATTCATAATCGGCCTTCGGGAATGAATTCGGGCATGCCGAATGCGTTCCCAGTGGGAGATCTTGCTGAGTTGGGTGCCGCAACGAGGCGGCGGGATTCGTTGTCTCCGAAACCTTTCGGCTCAGGGACAACTCGAAGAACCTTACGGATCCGCAGGTCCCGTGTCAACTCGGGAGACTGGGCCCCGCCACTAGGCGGTCAGTGCGGGGACTGGAGGTCCTCTACGCGGTCCAGGAGGCGGGTGAGCATGTCGCCCAGCACGCCCCGCTCCGCCGTGGAGAGGTCCTGGAGGAGGTCTTCCTCGAAGACCGTCGCCGCACGCATCGCGTCCAGCCACTTGCTGCGGCCTTCCGCGGTGAGCTCCACGATCACGCGGACGCGGTTGTTCTCGTCGCGCTCACGCGTGACCAGTGCTTCCGCCGTCATGCGGTCGATCCGGTGGGTCATCGCCGCCGGCGTGAGGCCCAGCTGCTTCGCGAGCTCGCTCGGGCCCATCCGGTACGGGGCTCCGGAGAGGACGAGGGCCTTGAGGACCTCCCACTCCGCGTTGCTGATGCCCAGGGCCGCGGTCTGGCGGCCGTACGCGACGTTCATGCGGCGGTTCAGGCGGCTGAGGGCCGAGACGACCTTCTCGACCTGGGGGTCGAGGTCCTGGAACTCGCGCTGATAGACGGCGATCTGTTCGTCGAGGCTCGGCTCGTGGACGGGCGCAGTGCCGTCGGGGGTGTCACCCATGGTCCGAAGTATGGCATGAAGCCCGTTGGCGTCTAACTCCTTCGGTGTGTAGTGTTAAGCATCGAACTTTAGGTATGAAGTCTTCAAGCTTCAGCAATCAAGGTGGTGAGAAGTGACCAAGGTGATGGGCGCTGCGATGCGGAGGATCCAGGCCGGGAACGCGTTGACCGCGTTCGGTATCGGCTTCACGGTTCCGTTCCTCTACGTCTACGCGGCGAAGGTGCGAGAACTGGATCCCATGTGGGCGACGGGAACGTTCATGGCGTTCGCCCTCGGTGCGCTTCTCGCGCTGCCCTTCACCGGGCGGGTGATCGACCGGCGCGGTCCGGTGCCCGTCGTCATCGGTGCGGCCGTCGTCGCCTCGTTCGGCGCGCTGTCGCTCGGGCTCTCCACGGGCGTGGTCGCGATCCTGCTCTCGGCGCTCGCGCTGGGTGCCGGCCAGGCCGTCATGCAGCCCGCGCTGGCCACGATGATCGTGCGGTGCTCCACCCCGTCCACCCGGACCCGTGCCTTCGCCCTCCAGTTCTTCATGCAGAACCTGGGTCTGGGCATCGGCGGTCTGATCGGCGGGCTCATCGTCGACGAGAGCCGTCCCGGCAGCTTCACCCTGCTCTTCAGCATCGAGGCCGTGATGTTCCTGGTGCTCGCCGGAGTCATCGCCACCGTGCGGATGCCCCAGGTGCCGGCCATCAGCACCGCGCTGGCCAAGGACGCTGCCCAGGCGGGCGGCGGCTGGAAGCGGCTGCTGGAGCACAAGGCGATGGTGCAGTTCTGCGTCCTCGGCTTCGTGCTGTTCTTCGCCTGTTACGGACAGTTCGAGTCGGGGCTGGCCGCCTTCGGTACCGAGGCCGCCGGGATCTCCCCGTCCACGCTCGGTTTCGCGCTCGCCGCCAACACCGGTGCGATCGTGCTCGCCCAGTTCGTCGTGCTGCGGCTGGTCGAGAACCACCGCCGGTCCCGCGTGATCGCGCTCGTCGGTCTGCTCTGGACCGTGGCGTGGATCATCGCCGCGTTCTCCGGGCTGGGGCACGGCAGCGCGGTCATGGCCGCCGCCGCGTTCGTGACCACGTACGCCCTCTTCGGCATCGGCGAGGCCATGCTGTCGCCGACGCTGGCGCCGCTGGTGGCCGACCTGGCGCCGGAGGGTTCCGTGGGCCAGTACAACTCGGCCTTCGCGCTGGTCAAGCAGCTGGCTCTGGCGCTCGGGCCGCTCGGTGTGCCGCTGGCCGCGTCCGTGCCGATGCTCTACATCGGGATCTTCGTCCTGGTCTCGCTCGGCATCGCCGGGCTGGCGCTGAGGCTCGGCAAGCAGCTCACGCCGGTGCAGGACAATCCGTCGCTGGCCGGGAGCACCGTCGTGGTGAAGCGGGTGAAGGCCGCCGAGCGCGTGCCCGCGTAGGAAGAAGCGAGCAGGTAAAGCAGGACGGTGAGAAGGAGGAGGCCCCGGTCGGGTGGACCGGGGCCTTCTTCGTGTGCGGCTACGGGGCCTTGTCGGGGAGGGCGAACTCGCACCAGACGGCCTTGCCGCCGCCGGGGGTGCGGCGGGAGCCCCAGGCCGAGGCGATCGTGGCGACGATGGAGATGCCGCGGCCGGTCTCGTCGGCCGGTTCGGCCCGGCGGCGGCGCGGGAGGTGGTCGTCCCCGTCGGTGACCTCGATGATCAGCCGGCGGTCGGTGCGGCGCAGGCGCAGGCGCATGGGCGGGGTGCCGTGCTGGAGGGAATTCGCGACGAGTTCGCTCGCGGCCAGGACTCCGAGGTCGCACAGCTCCACCGGGAAGCGCCAGGAGGCGAGGACGCCCTGGGCGAAGGCGCGGGCGCGCGGGGCGGCCTCGATGCCGCCGAGGAGTTCCAGGGCGGCGTTGTGGAAGAGCTCGGCGTCCGCGCCGGTGCGGGCGGGCTGCTGGAGGACCATCACGGCGACGTCGTCGTCGTGGTCGGCGTCGACCCCGAGGGCGCGCATCAGGCGGTCGCAGATGACGGCGGGGGTGCCCTGGGCGCCGGAGAGGGCGCGTTCCAGGGCGCCGACGCCTTCGTCGATGTCCTCTCCGCGGCGCTCGACCAGGCCGTCGGTATAGAGGACGGCGGTGGAGCCGGGGCCCAGGGCGATGGTGCCCGAGGTGTGCAGCCAGCCGCCGGTGCCGAGCGGCGGGCCGGTGGGGTCGGCGGCGCGGCGGACGGTGCCGTCCTCGTCGCGGACGAGGATCGGGAGGTGGCCGGCGGAGGCGTACGCCAGGAGGCCCTCGTTGGGGTCGTGGACGGCATAGACGCAGGTGGCGATCTGGCTGGCGTCGATCTCGGCCGCGAGGCCGTCGAGGAGCTGCAGGACCTCGTGGGGCGGCAGGTCGAGGCGGGCGTACGCGCGGACGGCGGTGCGGAGCTGGCCCATGACGGCGGCGGCGCGGACTCCGCGGCCCATGACGTCGCCGATGACGAGGGCCGTGCGGCCGGCGCCGAGGGTGATGACGTCGTACCAGTCGCCGCCGACGGCCGCTTCGGTGCCGCCGGGCTGGTAGGTGGCGGCGACGCGCAGGTCGTCGGGCTGTTCGAGTTCCTGGGGGAGGAGGGAGCGCTGGAGGGTGACGGCGGCCTCGCGCTGGCGGCGCTCGCTGGCGCGCAGCCGTTCGACGGCCTCGGCGTGGTCGGTGACATCGGCGAGGTGGATCAGGACGCCGGTGCCGGTGTGGGCTTCCGCTTCGCCTTCGGATCCGGTGAGGGATCCGGATCCGGCGTGGGATCCGTCGGCGTCTGCCTTGGTCTTGGGGAACTCGATCGGCGTGCAGGTGACCGTGTACGAGCTGGTGCCGCCGGGTGCGGTGCGGTTCTTGGCCGTACGGGGCTTGCCGCTGCGCTGGACCTGGTCGAGGAGCGGGAGCAGACCCAGGTCGCCGAGCTCGGGGAGGGCCAGGTGCGCCGGGGCGCCGGGGGCGCGGGCACCGAAGCCGGCGGTGTAGGCGTCGTTGACGTAGGCGACGCGGTGCTCGGGGCCGTGCACGAGGGCGACGAGGGCCGGGAGGCGGTCGAGGACGTCGCGTACGGAGAGCTCGTCGAGGGAGGGTGCGGGGGTCGCCGTACCGTCGGCGGCGGCCGAGGCGCAGCCGGCGCCGTGGACGGAACCGGTGCCGCGGACCGTGGGGTCGGCGGGGCAGCCGTCCGGGCCGGTCGCGGAATGGCCGGCGGCGCCGCGGGCGGCCGGGACCGAGCCCTCGCCCCGTTTGGCCTGGGCGGCGGCGTGTTCGGACCGGGCGGCGGCGCGGCGCTGCGTTCCGGGGAACCGGGCGCTCCAGCGCGTGAAGTTCACTGCGTTCAAGCCTCGTGGTGTCGCTCGTGGTCGCTGTGTCACTCGGTGGCAATCGGGTGGCACTCGGATGTCACGCTGATGTCACTCTGTGCAGGTGTGAGCCCACCTATGGTCACACGTCCAGTGTGGCCGACGGGACTGACAGCATCAGCCTTCGCTCTTCTTCGGAGGGTCCTTGGGGCCTCCGCCCGCCGCGAGTTCGAATTCTGCTCTGGGGTGTTCGAGGGATCCCAGCGAGACGATCTCACGCTTGAAGAGGCCGGAGAGCGTCCACTCGGCGAGCACGCGCGTCTTGCGGTTCAGGGTCGGGACGCGGCTGAGGTGGTAGGCGCGGTGCATGAGCCAGGCCGGGTAGCCCTTGAGCTTGCGGCCGTAGACGTGGGCGACGCCCTTGTGGAGTCCGAGGGAGGCCACGGATCCCGCGTACTTGTGGGCGTACTCGGTGAGGAGTCCGCCGCGCAGGGACGAGACGAGGTTGTCCGCGAGGACCTTGGCCTGGCGGACGGCGTGCTGCGCGTTGGGTGCGCAGGCGACGCCCTTCTCGGGGGCGGTGATGTCGGGGACGGAGGCGGCGTCCCCGGCTGCCCAGGCGTGCTCGACTCCTTCGACGGTGAGGAAGGAGGTGCAGGCGATGCGGCCGCGGTCGGTCTTGGGGAGGTCGCTGGCGGCGAGGATCGGGTGCGGTTTGACGCCCGCGGTCCATACGACGGTGCGCGTGGGGAAGCGGGCGCCGTCGCTGAGGACGGCGATCCGGTTCTCGCAGGAGTCGAGCCGGGTCTCCAGGCGCAGGTCGATGCCGCGGCGGCGCAGTTCGCGGATCGTGTAGGTGCCCATCTCGGGGCCGACCTCGGGGAGGATGCGGTCGCTGGCCTCGACCAGCACCCACTTCATGTCCTCGGGCTTGACGTTGTGGTAGTAGCGGGCGGCGTAGCGGGCCATGTCCTCCAGCTCGCCGAGCGCCTCGACGCCCGCGTAGCCGCCGCCGACGAAGACGAAGGTGAGGGCGGCGTCGCGCAGGGCGGGATCGCGGGTGGAGGAGGCGATGTCCATCTGTTCGATGACGTGATTGCGCAGGCCGATGGCCTCTTCCACGGTCTTGAATCCGATGGCGTATTCGGCGAGTCCCGGAATGGGGAGCGTGCGGGAGACGGAGCCGGGGGCGAGGACCAGTTCGTCGTACTCGATCTCCACGGGGCCGCCGCCCTCCTCGTCGGTGGCGAGGGTGGTGACGGTCGCGGTCCTGGCGGCGTGGTCGATGTGCCGGGCCTCGCCGATGACGATGCGGCATTTCGGCAGGACGCGGCGGAGCGGGACCACGACGTGGCGCGGGGAAATGGAGCCGGCAGCCGCTTCAGGGAGGAAGGGCTGGTACGTCATGTACGGCTCGGGAGTGACCACCGTGACCTCGGCCTCGTCGGCTCTCAGCTTTCGCTGGAGCCGGAGTGCCGTGTACATGCCTACGTAGCCGCCGCCGACGATGAGGATCCGCGTACGGGGCGGGGTACCGGGGGCCGTGCCCCGGGAGTTAGCAGCCTTCACCGTCCCATGACGCAACGTGGCCGGGAGTTTGTCCACAGGCCCGACAAATTGTGTGACCGGAGGGGACGGCGGGGCGAGGTTGTCGGGGGGTGCGGATGGAGGGGAAGGTGCGCAGGTCAGACGGTGCGGAATGAGTGATTCCGGAGGCTTCGAACGGAAAATTCGGGGTGAATGCTCCGATCGGGCGGTGGTCCGTCCGGGGCTGCCTCTTCTGAATTGACTCTGGCTCAACTATGTTCGTAACTCGTCGAGGAGTAGGACCAGGGCCCTCATGACCGTGGCCCCCCTCGACATGAAGGCGGGGAGTGTCTCCGGGGGGAGACAAATAATTACCGGGGGATACATATGCACATTTCCGATTTCCATGCTTCTGCCACCGCTCTGTCGTCGGCCGCTTCCGCGACCGACAGCCACGGGCGGCTGATGGCCGGCGGCGCCACCACGCACGGCGTGGGCCGCTCCACGCCGCTGCGCGTCGACGCGCAGCGCAACCTCGAACACGTACTTCGCGCGGCCCGCGAGGTCTTCGGCGAGCTCGGTTACGGGGCTCCGATGGAGGACGTCGCACGACGCGCGCGGGTGGGCGTCGGCACCGTGTACCGGCGGTTCCCCAGCAAGGACGTCCTCGTCCGGCGGATAGCCGAGGAGGAGACCTCGCGGCTGACCGAGCAGGCCCGCACGGCTCTCGGCCAGGAGGAGGAGCCGTGGCAGGCACTGTCGCGCTTCCTGCGCACCTCCGTGGCCTCGGGCGCCGGGCGGCTGCTGCCGCCCCAGGTGCTCCGGGTCGGCGGCCCCGATGAGGACGGGGCGGACGGGGCGGTCGACGAGGCCGCTCGGGTACCGCACCAGCGTCAGGCCGTCGCGGCCGGCGGGGCGCCCGATCTGCGGGTCGTGGGCGCCGCGCGGACCGGCCTGGACGACGAGCCTTCGGAGGACGCCGGCGCGGGCGAGCTGCTCGAGGTCGTGGGCCGCCTTGTCGACCGGGCCCGTGAGGCCGGTGCACTGCGCACCGATGTCACGGTGGCCGATGTGCTGCTGGTGATAGCGACGGCCGCGCCCGCGCTGCCCGACGCGGCGCAGCAGGCGGCGGCTTCCGCCCGGCTGCTCGACATCCTGCTCGAAGGGCTGCGGTCCCGGACGGCGTAGGGCGGGGCGGCCCCGGAGCGGGGAGGTCGGAGGGCTGTTCCGGCGGTCGGCGTCAACCGGCTCCTTACTGGGGCCTCTCGCTCGAACGGGTGAGGCTCCGTACGGCGATTCGTCGGGGCTTGCCCGGATGAGTGGAAGGTGTGGAGACCGGTTCGGCGCGTGCCCGCCGTGTGACACGCTGGATCGGTGGACCGGTTGAGTGTGTCGTGCGAGGGCTTCCGCGATGAGCGTTGACGGGCGGGAAGAGCCACACGGTGGTGCCGGCGGCGAGGTCGAGGCGGGCAGCCACCCCGCACGGCAGGTCCCGGCGCAGCGCGAACCGGGCGGTCGGCACGCCGCCGGAGCCGGCGGGGAACTCCCGCCTTCCGACGGTGACTTGATCGCCCGGATGCGCGGGGGCGACGACGGGGCCTATGAGGAACTGTTCCGCCGCCACTCCGATGCCGTGCGCCGCTATGCCCGTACCTGCTGCCGTGACGGGCACACCGCCGACGATCTGACGGCCGAGGTGTTCGCGCGGACCCTCCAGGCCGTACGGGGCGGGGCGGGGCCGGACCAGTCCGTGCGCGCCTACTTGCTGACCACCGTCCGCCGGGTCGCCGCCGCCTGGGCGAAAACGGCCAAGCGGGAGCATCTGGTCGAGGACTTCGCCCTGTTCGCGGAGCAGGCCTCCGGGTCCGGCGACGGCACGGTCGGGCTGCCCGGCCGGGCGGGGGACGACACCCTCGAACTCGGCGCCGACGTGCGCGCCATGCACGAGGCCGAGCAGACCCTCGCGATGCAGGCCTTCCGGAGCCTGCCCGAGCGGTGGCAGGCCGTGCTCTGGCACACCACCGTCGAGGAGGCCTCGCCGAGTGCGATCGCCCCGCTCTTCGGGCTGAGCGCGAACGCCACCGCGGTACTGGCCAGCCGGGCCCGCGAGGGCCTCAAGCAGGCCTACCTCCAGGCGCATGTGAGCACCGCGCTGAGTTCCGGCGGGGACTGCGCCCGGTACGCCGACCGGCTGGGGGCCTATGCCCGCGGGGGCTTGCGGATGCGGGCCGAGCGGGGGCTGCGCAAGCACCTCGAAGAGTGCGCCCGGTGCCGGCTCGCGGCCGGGGAGCTCAAGGACGTCAACGCGGGCATTCCCGCGCTGCTGCCGGTCGCCGTCATCGGGTGGTTCGCCGCCGGGTACGCGGCCAAGGCGGCCGGGGTGGTGGCCGGCGGGGCCGTCGCCGCGGGTGGTGCCGGGGCCGCTGCCGCAGCCGTGGGCGGGTCTACCGCTGGTGCCGGGGCCGCGGGTGGGGCCGGAGCCGCCGGGGCCGGGGCTGCGGGTGGGGCCGCCGGTGGGGGCGGGGCCGGTGGGGTCGGCGGAGCCGTGGCTTCGGAGGGGCTGGGGTTGCCGGCCAAGGCGGCCATCGCCGCCGGGGTCGTGGTGGCCGCGGCCGCCGGCGTGGTGTTCGCGCTGGCCGGTGACGACGCCGCTCCGACCGTCCGGGCGAACCCGGCGCCGGGCGTGGCCGTGCCGGTGCCGCGGAGTCCGGCCCCCTCCGTACCGGAGCCCGGCCCGTCGCGGGCGGAGCCGCCGGTGGCACGAGGATCCGTACCGCCCCCGAAGAAGCAGACGCCGCCGACGCCGGTGTCCGTCGCTCCGGCCGCGCCCAAGCCCTCGCGGAGCCCGGAGCGGTCCTCGCCCGCTCCGAGTCCCAGCCGGGTCCCGAGTCCGAAGCCGAGCCCCACGCCGAGTCCCGCACCGCCCTCCAAGCCGGCTCCTCCCAAGCCCTCGCCACAGGCCCCCCAGGGGTTCCGGCTCTCCTCACTGGGCCAGTCCGCCTTCGGGAACCACGAGGGCCCCGAGATCGAGACCTGGCGCAGCAGCTGGGTGTGGCAGCGCTGGGGCCCGATGATCGGCGGAGAGCGCTTCTCGCACGGGATCACGGTCAACTCCCGGTCCTCCGTGGAGATCACCCTCAACCGGAGGTGCGTCGCCTTCTCCGCGCGGGCCGGTGTGGACGGCATGTCGCTGCTCACGGACGGCACGGTCCGCTTCTCCGTGTACGCGGACGGGCAGCGGCTGTGGCATTCCCGGGCCCTGGGCTACGAGGACCCGGCGGCGAACGTGTCCGTCTCGCTCTCCGGGCACAAGACGCTGCGCCTGGTCGTGGAGCGCGCCGGGGGCGGCCGCCTGCCGACGCTGGCGAGCTGGGCCGACTCCGTCATCAGCTGCCGCTGAGGTTCCTCACGGCCGTCGCACCCGGGGGCCGCGTGCCGCCAGGGCCGGCGGCGAGGAGCGGCGGTCAGGACAGGGCCGGGCGACGGAGGGGGACTCCTGTGGGGACGGCTCTGCGGCGCGGGGTGGAGGTGCCGGTCCAGCAGGTGCCCCGGCGGGCCAGGAGGCGGGTCAGCCACAGTTCCATCGAGACGAGTTCGGCGATGCCGTCGAGCGGGACCGGGCGGCCGTCCGCCGCGTCGAGGAGGGCCTGGCGGACGACCCGGGCTTCGATCAGGCCCGCGTCCGCCAGGAGGGGGGACGCGAAGAGGGTCAGGAGCCGTGGGAGGGCCGCGCGCAGTCCCAGGCGGGTCGCCGACTCGTTCGGGGCGTGGGCGGTCGCGCCCCACCCCGGGGGGAGGTCCCGGACCCCGGCCGAGGACAGGACCCCGCGCAGGACGGCGGCCCGGGCTCCGGGTTGCACGCGGAGGGATTCGGGCAGGGCCCGGGCGGCCCGTACGACCTGATTGTCCAGGAACGGGGCGTGCAGCCGCTGGCTGCGGACCTCCACCGCCTGCTCGAAGACCCGGTGGTCGGCGGCGTGCCGGGCCAGGACGGCGCGGGCCCGGGCCTCCCCGGGGCGCAGCGAGAGGGGAGGGCGGCCCGCGGCGGCGGTGAGGCGGATCGATACCTCGGCCAGTGCCTCGCCCGTCAGCCAGGCCGCCGCCGGGCCCGGCCGGGACCAGGCCAGGGCCGCGAGCGAGGCGTCCACCGGCGATCCGGGACCCGCGGCCGGGACTCCGTCGCGCAGCCGGGCCGCCGCCGCTTCCATGCCGGTGCGGTAGGGCGTACGGGCCAGGCGGCGGGCCGCCGCGTACACGGTGAGGGGGACGAGCAGGGGAACGAGGAGGGAGTCGCCCTCGGAGGGGGCGGAGCGGGCGAGGGCCAGGGTGGGGCGGAGCAGGTGCCGCCGGCGCCGGTCGAGCAGCAGGTCGGCGAGCCTGGCGGGGTGGGCGTCGAGGACCTGGCGGGCTCCGTGGCCGGTGAAGTGGTCAGCCGAGCCGGCCGCGAGGCGGCGGCGCTCGCGGGCGGCGAAGACCAGGGAGGGACCCGGTTCGTCGGTCAGCGGCCCGTCGAGGTCGGCGTACGGGAGGGCTTCCTCGGCGGCGGCCACGACCACGTGGTGCAGGCGGGGGTCGGACGCGATGGCGTGGGCGCGTTCCAGTTCGGGTTCGCGGCCCCGGGGGGTGGCCAGGTCGTTGAAGGTGACGGCGAGGAGGCGTTCCCCGGTGCCGCCGAGCAGGGCGCCGGGTGCGCCCGGGAGGCCGGCCGCGAGCAGGGCGAGGGTCGCGGAGGCGCTGCCTCCGGAGAGGTCCGCGCCGACTCCGGGGACGGGCGCGGGCGCGCCGCGCGCGGCCCGCCGGTCGGCCGGGCCCATTCCGGGGACGGGCCCGGGGTCGTAGGGCAGCGTCTCGGGAGCATGCCGCGGAGCCGTGAGCCGGGCGCGCACCGCGTCGACCAACGCTTCCCGTACGCCCTCCACCGCGAGTGCGGGGTCGGCCGCGGGGGCGGCCACCGCGAGGGAGGCCACCGGCTCGTACCCGGTGATCTCCCGGGAGCCCTCGCGCAGGATCAGGGCGTGCCCGGGCGGGATCCGGCGTACGCCGACGTACGGTGTGCCGTCGCCCAGCGCCTCCGGGCTGTCGGGGCAGGCCAGCAGCGCGGCGAGATGGCCGATGTCGAGCTGCGCCTCGATCAGGTCGGCGAGCGGGAGGGCGGCGGTGGCGTACGCGGTCCCGCTCGCCCAGGGCGTGTAGAAGACGGGCCGCGCACCGGCCAGGTCGCCGACGACGGTGATGCGGCGGCCGGCCTGGACGACGGCGGTGTAGCTGCCGGGCCACTGGGTGAGGTGGCGCAGCGCGCCGCCCCGGGCGGCGTAGAGGGCGCGGCGCAGTTCCTCGTCGGTGGCGCCGCAGCAGCCGAGGACCGCGAGGCGGGTGAAGGGGTCCGCGGGGTCGGCGGTGAGGGTGCGGATCTCGTCGGGGCGCCAGTCGCCGACGGCCCACAGGGGGTCGGGATCGCCCCAGAGGAGCTGGGCCCCGACGGGGACCACGGTGCGGTCGGCGTCGGCGGCGCCCGGTTCGTCGGGGTGGCCGGCGTCGGCGAGCCCGCCGCGGACCGGGCCGTCGCCCCAGCCGTCGGGGCGGGAGCCGTTCCCGGAACCGTAGGCCGCGGCCGATCCGTGGTCCGAGCCGTATCGGCCCTGGCCGGAGGCGTGCGCGGCGCCGTGCCCCGCGACCCGTCCGGCCGTGCCGAAGCTCGCGGCGATACTGCTCCAACCCACCAACCAGCGCACCGCCGCCTCCCCAGCCCGTGGGCACCTGACCGGGGTGCGAACCGCGCGGCCGGCGCTCTGCGCGCGGCCGGAGGGACCCCGGGTGTGGCTCGGGGTCCATGCTGCCACGAGACAGGCGTACGGGAGTGGGTAAGGGGGCGCACGTATAAACGAACACGCCCCGGCCATGCGGTATTTGGCGTTCCGTTCCGACCGCCCCATAGGTCGGTTTCGGCCATTCTTCGGCCGTACTGAGGGCCCTGCGCGGAGCAGCGCGGAGCCTGCGCCGAGCGCGGTCCGGGGGGCGGGATCCACCCCCCGGACCGTTCCGCCACCCGCGGGGATTGAGGCAGCGGCATCCCCCGGCCCGCCCGGTCCACGCGGTGGGCCGACCCACGCACCGCACATCGAATCGCCGGGCCCCCGCAGCGGCCAGAGCGCACGGGTGGGCGCACGGCCACACGGATGGAGCACGCGCTGACACGTGCGCCCCGGGCCCGGGCCCCCGCCCGACTGTGCATACGGACAACAATCCCGCCATACGGAACAGGGGGCCTTAACGCTTGGGAGGCGGGGAACTACGCTGGGTTTACGAAATGCCGGGCGCCTATGCCCCGGCGGCGTCTGCGTTCCGCGTGTGACGAGGGGTGGCGCATGTCCAGGGAGCTCCGCGAGCCCAATGAGAAGCTCGGCGCCGTCCTCGCCCTCGCGGGCATCAGCAACGCCGGGCTGGCCCGGCGGGTCAACGACCTCGGCGCTCAGCGCGGTCTGACCCTCCGCTACGACAAGACCTCGGTGGCCCGGTGGGTGTCGAAGGGGATGGTGCCGCAGGGCGCCGCCCCGCACCTCATCGCGGCCGCCATCGGCGCGAAGCTCGGCCGGCCCGTGCCGCTGCACGAGATCGGGCTCGCGGACGCGGATCCGGCGCCCGAGGTGGGGCTGGCCTTCCCGCGCGACGTGGGCGCGGCCGTGCGCTCGGCCACCGACCTCTACCGGCTCGACCTCGCCGGCCGGCGCGGGGGTGGCGGGATCTGGCAGTCGCTCGCCGGCTCCTTCTCGGTGTCGGCGTACGCGACGCCGGCCTCACGCTGGCTGATATCTCCCGCCGACAGCTCGGTGGCACGCGAACCGGTGGTGCGCGAACCGGTGCCGGGCGCGGCCCCGCCGGAAGGCCTTCCGGCACCGCCCGGTGCTCATGTCGGGGGTGTGCCCGCCCAGCCTCCGGGTGAAACGCCACCGGCGCCCGCTCCGGCCGCGCACGAGGCCGGGGGCCCGCAGCGCGTGGGCCACAGCGACGTGACCAAGCTGCGCGAGGCCGCCGAGGACGCCCGCCGCTGGGACTCCAAGTACGGGGGCGGCGACTGGCGTTCCTCGATGGTCCCCGAATGCCTGCGGGTGGACGCGGCGCCGCTGCTGCTCGGCTCCTACACCGACGAGGTGGGCCGCGCACTCTTCGGCGCCACCGCCGAACTGACCCGGCTGGCCGGGTGGATGGCCTTCGACACCGGGCAGCAGGAAGCCGCCCAGCGCTATTACATCCAGGCGCTGCGCCTGGCCCGCGCCGCGGCGGACGTACCGCTCGGCGGGTACGTGCTGGCGTCGATGTCCCTGCAGGCCACCTACCGGGACTTCCCGGACGAGGGGGTGGACCTCGCGCAGGCCGCCGTCGAGCGCAACCGGGGCCTGGCCACGGCGCGGACGATGAGCTTCTTCCGCCTCGTCGAGGCCCGGGCACACGCGAAGGCCGGCGATTCGGCGGCCGCCGGGGCGGCGCTGCGGGCCTCCGAGGGCTGGCTGGAACGGGCCCGGGACGGCGACGCCGATCCGACCTGGCTGGGCTTCTACTCGTACGACCGCTTCGCGGCGGACGCGGCCGAGTGCTATCGCGACCTCAAACTCCCGCGGCAGGTAAGGCGTTTCACGGAACAGGCACTGTCCCGGCCGACGGAGGAGTACGTACGATCACACGGGCTGCGGCTCGTCGTGAGCGCGGTGGCCGAGCTGGAGTCCGGGAACCTCGACGCGGCGTGTGCGGCGGGGACCCGGGCGGTGGAGGTCGCCGGGCGGATCTCGTCGGCCCGCACGACGGAGTACGTACGGGACCTCCTGCACCGGCTGGAACCGTACGGGGACGAACCGCGCGTCGCCGAACTGCGCGAGCGGGCCAGGCCTCTGCTGGTAACCCCGGCATAGGCCCCGCGTGGCCCCGCTGTCAGTGGCGGGGTGCACTATGCAGGGGTGGGAGGTGTCAGTGTGGGCGGCGGCGTGGGCGGCATCGGCAGGCTGGACTGCGATGTGCTGGTGATCGGCGGCGGGATCGTCGGCCTGTCGACGGCGCATGCGCTCGCGGGGCTCGCTCCGGGGACCCGGGTGGTCGTCCTGGAGAAGGAGGACGGCCCCGCGCAGCACCAGACGGGCCGCAACAGCGGCGTGATCCACAGCGGGATCTACTACAAACCGGGCTCGCTCAAGGCGCGCTTCGCGGTGCGCGGCGCGGCCGAGATGGTCAAGTTCTGCGCGGAGCACGGCATCCCGCACGAGGTGACGGGCAAGCTCATCGTCGCCACCGAGCGGGACGAGCTGCCGCGGCTGCACGCGCTCGTGCAGCGGGGCCGGGAGAACGGCATCCCGGTGCGGGAGCTGGGGCCGACGCAGATCTCGGAGTACGAGCCCGAAGTGCGCGGGCTCGCGGCGATCCACGTCGGGACCACGGGGATCGTGGACTACGGACGGGTCGCCCGGCAGCTCGCGGAGTCCTCGGGCGCGGAGATCGTCTACGGCGGGGCGGTGGACCTGATCTCGCGGCGGGCTTCGGGCGTGGCGGTGCGGACGAGCGACGGGCTCGTCGTGCGCGCGCGGGTCCTCGTGAACTGCGCGGGGCTGCAGTGCGACCGGATCGCGCGGCTGGCCGGGGACGACCCGGGGATGCGGATCCTGCCCTTCCGCGGCGAGTACTACGACCTGGCCCGGCCCGATCTGGTGCGCGGGCTGGTCTATCCGGTGCCGGACCCGGCGTTCCCCTTCCTCGGCGTCCACCTGACCCGGGGCATCGGGGGCGGGGTCCACGTCGGGCCGAACGCGGTGCCGGCGCTGGCGCGCGAGGGGTACGGGTGGGGCGTGGTCCGGCCGCGGGACCTCGCGGACGAGCTGGCCTGGCCGGGCTCCTGGCGGGTGGCCGCGCGGCACTGGCGGTACGGAGCGGGCGAGGTGCGGCGGTCGCTGTCGAAGGCGGCGTTCGTCGAGGCGGTACGCAGGCTCCTGCCGGTGGTGCGCGGGGAGGATCTGGTGCCCGCGGCGGCGGGGGTGCGGGCGCAGGCCGTGCTGCGGGACGGGACGCTGGTGGACGACTTCCTGATCCGGGAGGGGGAGCGGGCGGTGCACGTGCTGAACGCGCCTTCGCCTGCGGCCACCGCTTCGCTGCCGATCGGGCGGGAGATTGCCGGGCGGGCGCTCAAGTCTCTGCGCAGCGCGTAGCCCTGCGGGGCTTGGCCACGCCCGGCCGACAGCCGGATCACCGCTGCGCGGGGCTGTGCCCCGCGCCGGAGCGGGGGCTGCGGGAGTGCCGCTGCGGGAGTGCCGCTGCGCGGGGCAAAGTCCCCTACCCGCCCTTCCACCGTTCCCCGGGCTCTGCCCGGACCCGAAAAGCCCTGGGGCTCCGCCCCGGACCCCGGTCTTCGAACGCCGGACGGCTGAAGGGAAAGGGTGCCGGGTTGCGTCCGGACCCCCGGGGGCTCCGCCCCGGACCGCGGTCTTGGAACGCCGGACGGCTGGATTGGTGCCGCAGTGTGGGTGGGGGTGGGCGCGCGTAGAATCCGGGGATTGTGTCTGAGTCTCTGAGTCCCCAGAATCCCGCCGCCGAGCCCGCGCCGGAGGCGACCTCCAGCTACGTGCCTCCGAAGTGGCGTACCGAGCCGCGGTTTCCCGACGGGCCCGCGCCCGATCCGGCCGGATCGCACCACGAGCGGCGGATCCGGAGCTTCCAGCCCCGTCGCAGCCGGGTGACCACCGGGCAGGGCGAGGCCCTGAAGCGGCTCTGGGGGACCTGGGGGCTCGACATCGACGGGCGTGACGTGATCGATCTGAAGGAGATGTTCGACGGACTTCCCGTCGTCCTGGAGATCGGCTTCGGCATGGGTGAGGCCACCGCGCAGATGGCCGCCGCCGACCCGGGGACCGGGATCCTCGCCGCCGACGTGCACACCCCCGGGCAGGGGAATCTGCTCGCCCTCGCCGAGCGCGGCGGGATGACCAATGTGCGCGTCGCGAACGGGGACGCCATCATCCTGCTCCGCGAGATGCTGCCGCCGGACTCCCTCGCCGGGCTCCGCGTGTACTTCCCGGACCCCTGGCCCAAGGCCCGCCACCACAAGCGGCGCCTGATCCAGCCCGAGTTCCTCGCGCTGGCCGCCACCCGCATGGCGCCCGGGGCGATCCTGCACTGCGCGACCGACTGGGAGCCGTACGCCGAGCAGATGCTCGAAGTGCTGACGGCCCAGCCGGAGTTCGAGAACACGCAGGCCGACGGCGGTTACGCGCCCCGGCCCGACTTCCGGCCGCTCACCCGCTTCGAGGGGCAGGGCCTCGACAAGGGGCACGTCGTACACGATCTGCTGTTCCGGCGCACGGGTAACGCCCAGAACTGAGCACATCACTCCGCGTGTCGGGTCCGCTCGGTAGAGTCATGACGTGCTCCGAGCGACCCGGCCGTTTCGGCTGCCGTACCGCGTGCCGCGTACTCCCGGCGCCGTGCGTACCTGTGTACTCGTCGTGCTGCTCGGCGTCTGCGGCATCGCGATCCTGGAACTCGTACGCGAACAGACCGGGACGCCCGGCTTCTTCGTCGGTCTGGGCCTGGCCCTGCTGCCGGTGGCGCCGCTCGTGGCGGCGTTCCGCTGGGTGGGGCGGGCCGCGCCGCATCCGTGGGCGCAGTTGGCGTTCTGCTTCGGCTGGGGCGCGTGCGCCGCGGCCCTGATCGCCATACTGGCCAACAGTTTCGCGACCCAGTGGATAGCCGCGGCCACCGCCGATCCCTCCGATGCCGACCAGCTCGGCTCGGTGGCGATCGCACCGGTGGTCGAGGAGAGCGCCAAGGCGGCCGCCCTGCTGCTGGTGTTCCTGTTCAGGAGACGCCAGTTCACCGGCCCCTCCGACGGTTTCGTGATGGCCGGCCTGACCGCCACCGGCTTCGCCTTCACCGAGAACATCCTCTATCTCGGCAATGCCTTCGACGAGGACGTCGAGAACGGCACCGGGGTACTGAACTCCGTGACGGCGGCGACGTTCTTCGTCCGGGGCGTCATGTCCCCCTTCGCGCATCCGCTGTTCACCGTGGCCACCGGTCTCGGCTTCGGCGCCGCCGCGCTCGCCGCGGGCCGGATGCGCCGGATCGGTCTGCCCGTGCTCGGCCTGACCTCGGCCATGGGGCTGCACGCGCTGTGGAACAGCTCCTCGGACCTGGGCGAGTCCGGGTTCTACGTGGTCTACGGCTGCGTGATGGTCCCGGTGTTCGGGCTGCTGGCCTGGCTGGCCGTGTGGATACGGCGCCGCCGGCTGCGGGCCCTCGCCCGGGAGCTCGCCCTGTACGCCGCCGCCGGCTGGTTGAGCCCGGCCGAAGTGCCCGCGCTGGCGTCGATGCCCGCGCGCTCCCTGGCCCGCGCGCTGGCCCGGAGCACCGGGGGGCGGCCCGCGGGACGGGCGGTCGCGCTGTACGAGGCCGATGCCGCGGCCCTGGCCCTGCTACGTCACCGGGCGCGCAGCGGCGGCCCGGCCCGGGAGCCGGACTTCGCGGGGCGGGAGCGGGAGCTGCTGCGCCGGCTGTGGCTGCGCCGTGCGACGGCGGGCCCTGCGCTGTCCCGGGCGGCGGTTCTGGAGGACTTGCTCCCGCCCCGGTTCGACCCGCTGGGCCCGCTCGGCAGCCTGCTCGGCAGCTCGCCCGGTGTTCCGCTCGACCCGTCGGCGCCGGTCCGCGCCCCCGGCCTCGTACCGGGTCCTAGACGTTCAGGCCCCGTGCCGTCAGCCATGACAGCGGGTCCACCGTGACGCCGCCCCGGCGCACTTCGAGGTGGAGGTGGGGGCCGGTGACGTTGCCGGTCGCGCCGACCCGGCCGATGGTGTCGCCCCCGGCGACGGAGCCGCCGGTCACCGACATCGAGGACAGGTGGCAGTACCAGATCTCGGTGCCGTCGGGGAGCTCGAGCACGATGCGGTAGCCGTACGCCCCGGACCAGCCGGCGGAGGTGATCTTGCCCGAGCCGACCGCCTTGACGGGGGTGCCGGTCGGGGCGGCGAAGTCCAGGCCGGTGTGGTGGCCGGAGGACCACATCGAGCCGGAGTCGCCGTAGTGCGAAGTCAGGGTGTAGGCCGAAGTCGGCAGGAAGAAGGATCCGGCCGACCGGGCGGCGCTCTCCGCCTTGGCCTTGGCCTCCGCGGCCTCCTTGGCCTCCTGCGCCCGGCGCGCTTCCTCGGCCGCGGCCTTCTCGGCCGCCTCGGCCGCCGCCTTCTCGGCCGCTTCCCCGGCCGCCCGGGCATCGCGGGCCTGCTGGGCCGCGGCTTCCTGCGCCACCCGTTCGGCTTCCGCGCGCTCCTGGGCCGCGGCGGCCTCCTGCTGGGACTCGGCCTGCTGGAGGATGCGGCTGCGCAGCAGCTCGCCCGCGTCGGACCGGCGGTTGGACTGCTGCGGGATGATCCCGGTCCGTGCCTGCTCCGCGGACCGCGCGGCCCCCAGGTCCCCGGTGGTGGCTTCCCCGTCGGCGGAGTCCTGGTCCGCGCCGCCCAGCGACTCGGGAAGGGAGGGCAGCGACGGCAGGGATATGGCGACCTGGGGCCGGTCCTGCGCGGTGGCGATGCCGCCCGCGCCGACCGCGGCGATCACGCCGACGCCGAGGACGGTGGAGGATCGGGCCAGTCCCCCGCGCTGCTTGAGCACGCGGTGCTTTCCGCGAGGCGGCCGGGCCGAGTCCTCGGTGGGGTTCCACTCGCCCCAGGCTCCGGCCGTGGGCTGCTCCTGGACGTCGATGCCTTCAGGGGCAGGCGAGTTGGAGGCCACCGGGGCACACTCCTCATGGGCGAGCACGCGCACGGTGCCGTCTCTTGCGACGGCTGGGACGACCGCTCTGCGTTATCGAACGGTAATAGAGAAGGGGGAGTGATTCCAAGCAGTTGCGATTGATCGTTAACGACAATCAGCCACCGACTGCACAGCTCTGGCCAGGACTTCTCGCCGCACACAGGGATCAACCCGGGCAAAAAATAGCCACCTCTCCCACCCCTCGCGCCACATCTTCACATTGATGGCACGTCAGATTGCTTGCCGAGCGCGCTCCTTCGGTCACGTTCGGTCACACCCCGCTCCCTTTCGGGACCACCCGCACCGTCCGGCGCCGGTTCGGCTGCCCCGCCCCCGGCCGGGCGACCGCCAGCAGGGCCATGTCGTCCGTCGCCGCGCCGCCCGTGTGGCGGCGGACATCGGTGGCGAGCGCGCTCAGCAGTTCGTCGGGCCCGGGGAACACCCGCCCGCGCAGCCGGGCGGCCGGATCGTAGAAGGCCCCCGTACCGTTCCGGGCCTCCGTCAGCCCGTCCGTGTACAGGAGCAGCGTCGCCCCCTCCGGGAAGGGCCACTCCTGCGCCCGGTCCGGCCAGCCGCCCAGCTCCCCCATGCCCAGCGGCAGCGCCGGCTCGGCGGGGGCCAGCTCCGCGATGCCGCCGTTCGCGTACAGCAACAGCGGTTCGGGGTGGCCCCGGTTGACGAGCCGCAGCAGGCCCGCGCCGGGCGGGATCTCGCCGAGCACGCACGTGGTGAACCCCTCCACCGCGTCCAGGCTGTCGCGCCGGTTGCCCTCCCGGGCCAGCGCCCGTTCCAGTCGCCGGGCCACCCCTTCCAGCGTGGGCTCGCTCTCCGCCGCCTCCCGGAACGCCCCGAGCACCACGGCGACGGCCTCGACCGCCCCGAGCCCCTTCCCCCGTACGTCGCCCACCGCGAGCCGCACCCCGTACGGGGTGTCCTGCACGGCGTAGAGGTCGCCGCCGATGAAGGCGTCCGCCTGCGCGGCCTCGTACGAGGCGGAGACCTGGAGGCCCGCGATCAGCTCGGCGGGCGTCGGCAGTACGGCGCGCTGGGCGGCCTCGGCGATCCCGCGCGCGGAGGCGAGCTGCTCCGTACCGCGCCGCACGACGATGTTGATCAGCGTGGCCAGCCCGGAGACGGTCAGGACGGTGGCCAGCTCGGTCATGGCCTCCACCTTGAAGGTGGTGCCGTTGTAGATGTGCAGCACGACCACGGCGAGGGTGGCCAGCATTCCGGTGAGCACGGTGGCCCGGAGCGAGAACAGCGGGGCCGCGATCAGGGGGGCGGCGGAGAAGAACGGGGACCCAGTGAAGCTGGGCGGGGTCAGCACGTCGAAGAGGAAGCCGAGGACGATCAGGGTGCCCGGGAGCATCTTGACGATCCGGCGGACCACGGCGCTGCCGGCGACCGCGCCGAAGACGCGCTCGCCCCTGCCTTGCCGGCCCAGCCCCACCACGCTGCTCTCCTGCCGCCCGGTCCGCCTCGCCCCCCAAGGCTGGGGGCAGGAGGGCTCGTACGGCGACTCGGGCGGGACCGTTCGGGTGAGGGGGCGCGCGCGACGCGTGGACACCACGGACACGACGGTAACGACAGAAACGACGAAGGCCCGGCCCCCCAAAAGGGGACCGGGCCTTCGTACTGAGTAGCGGGGGCAGGATTTGAACCTACGACCTCTGGGTTATGAGCCCAGCGAGCTACCGAGCTGCTCCACCCCGCGTCGGTAAACCAAACTCTACGCCATCCGGGGGGAGGCCTCCGCCAATTAACGTCCCAGCCGCCCCTTGAAGGGCAATAACCCCTGGTCAGAGCCCTGAAACACGGCGGGGGGCCGCTGGTTTCCCAGCGGCCCCCGCATCTCCCGCTCGCGCGCGGAAGCGCCCCGTGGTCTCAGAACCGGAAGTGATCGACTCGGAAAATCGGCTCAGAAGTGGATGCGGCGGTCCTCCGGGGTCACCCGGTAGCGGATGTCCCACAGGTTGCGCCGCACGTAGGTGCGCTGGAGCCAGCGGTCCCGGCCGTCGTAGCGGGCGGTGAAGGTGGACCGGGCGTGGACGCCCTTGCGGTTGTTGATCAGGAGGGCCTGGCCCGGCCGCAGGTACACCTCGTGGGAGACGGCACGGCAGACCGACTGGAGCTGGTCCAGGGCCGCCTGAGCGCCACTGGTCAGCGCGCGCACGCCGTTGGCCGAGATGACGATCTCGGGGTGGGTCTCGTCGCCGCTGATCAGCGGGACGGGATCGGAGAGCACCTCGCCGCCGCCGGCCACGTCGCGGACGTAGCTGCCGGGGGCGTTGAGGCGGAACAGCGGGGAGCGCAGGGTCTCCAGGACGGAGGGCGCGAGGGCCGCCGAGACGTCGCGGGCGTCCGCGTAGAAGGTGCCGGCCATGCCCTCGTGGTCCGCGCGGACGCAGCTGAGGACGAGGAAGTCGGGGTTGGCGATGTCGTAGCGGCCGATCACGTCGTGCGTGATGTCGCTGTGGAAGTTGAGGAAGACCTCGGAACCCTGGTTGGTCTGGGTCGTGGCACCGCCCGCGACGGGGATGACGTCGTGGACGAGCCGCCCCGCCTTCTCGGTGAGGACGCCGATCGGCTCGCCGAGCAGCCCGCTCAGACCGAGCAGGACGCCCTCGGCGACCCAGGTCGACTTCTCGCGGCTCGGGCCGCCGTCCGTCGGGGTGGCCGGGACGGACGGGTCCACCGGCAGGTTCTCGACGAGCGCCACTCCGGCGGTGTCGATGTGCCGCCCGAAGTCCAGCAGCTGCTGGAAGACCTCGGTCGGCAGCCCGGCGAAGATCTGCAGCCAGTGGGCCATGGAGAAGTCGATGTCCGCGAGCGGGTCGGTCACCTGGAGCAGCCGCTCGCCAAGGGCGTCGCGCACCGCGTCGGGCAGCGTGATCCGGGTGAAGGTCTCCACGGGCGCGCGGTCCGCGGTGAACAGGTCGGCCTCGAGGGGCCGTTCGATGCTGGTGGTCATGGGATCACACTCCTGTCGGAAGGGATTCGGGGAAGGCGAGGCTCGGGTCGTGGAGGATGTCGTGCAGCTGCTGGGCGAGGTGCAGGGCCTCCCCGCCGTCGGCCGCGAGGTGCGTGGCGACCTTGCTGCCGCGCAGCGCGGTCACCGGAACTCCCGCGTACGTGCCGGGAGTCAGGCCGCCGCGGCGCTGGAACTCCTCCAGGTCCACGAAGCCTCCGACGACCGCGACCAGGGGGCCGGTGGTCAGTCGGATGGTGTCGATGTTGGCGCCGTGGAAGGCGTTGAAGGCGAGGTCCGCGTCGGCGTCGCTGTCGTACGACAGGGCCACCGATCGCTGGTTGAGGACGACGGCGGTCGCCGAAGCGCCGGCCGAGCCGATCACCGAACCCTCGGTGAACGGGGCCCGGTTGAGGCGGCAGACGATCTCGACGCCGTGCTTCTGGGCGAGCCGTACGGACCTGCGGTGCAGCACCTTCGCCCCGTACAGCGACATGAGCGCCGCGATGTTGTACGAGACCTCGGGCAGCAGCCGGGTGCCGCTGACCAGGTGCGGGTCGGTGCTGTAGATGCCGTCCACGTCCGAGTGGATCTCGCAGCGCGGGGCGCCGACGGCGGCCGCGATGGCCACCGCGGAGAGATCGGAGCTGTTCTTGCCCAGCCAGGTCGGCCGGCCCTGCGCGTCCGCCGCCTGGCCGCCCGGCACGACCACGATGTCGTGGTCGCGCAGGGCCGTGCGCAGCGGCTGCGGGTCGGTGCGCTCCAACCGGGCCCACATGAATGCCGAGTTGGTGACCAGCCCCAACTGGTGACCGGCGAGCACGGTGGCGCTGCGGCCTTCCCGGTGCAGGGCCGTGGCGAGCAGCTGCGCCCCGATGGTGTCGGCCAGCGTCAGCAGGCCGGCCACCGTCTCGTCCTCCGGGTGCGGGTTGACCTGGCTCAGCCGCTCCCGGAACTGTTCGGTCTCGCCGGGCTGGCCGCTGACGACGACGACCAGTTTGGTGCCGTCCGCGTCCACGCGCTCGCCCAGGGCCCGGGCGAGCTCGCCGTACGCGGCGAGGGTACGGAAGCTGGAGCCGCCGAACTTGAGCACGGCGGGCACGGCGGGCACGGCGGTGTCCGCGGGCACGGTCACAGCGTGCCCCGGTCGATCAGCTCTTCGGCGATCTGTACGGCGTTCAGCGCGGCCCCGATGCGCAGGTTGTCCGCGACGAGCCAGAGCCAGAAGGCGCGCGGGTTGTTCTGGGTCGAGCGGATCCGGCCGACGTGCACCAGGTCCGAGCTGTCGACGACGGCCGGCGTCGGGAAGGCGGTCGGCGTCTCGCGGTCGTGGACCTCGACCTCGGGGAGCGCGGCCAGCACCTCGACCAGCTCGGCCCGGTCCACCGGCGACTGGCATTCGACGTAGACGGACTCCGAGTGGCAGTTGGCGACCGGTACGCGCACGCAGGTGGTGGTGACGTCGAGGTGGGGCAGCTCCAGGATCTTGCGGGACTCCTGGAGCATCTTCTCCTCCTCCAGCGTGAAGCCGGAGTCGAGGAAGCGGTCGATCTTCGGGATCACGTTGAAGGCGAGGCCCGGCGGGAAGTGGTGCGGCTCGTACTCCGCGCCCGCGTCCTGGAGGGTGGCGCGGCTGGACTCCTGGAGTTCCTCGACACCGGAGTAGCCGAGGCCGGAGGCGGCCTGGTAGGTGCTGACGACCGCGTTGCGGATGCCCCAGCGGTCCTCGATGCCGCGCAGCAGCCGTACCAGCGGGATGGTCGAGCAGTTGGGGTTGGAGACGACCCCGCTCTTCGGGCGGTGGTCCAGGACGTGCGCGTTGACCTGGGGCACGACCAGCGGGGTGTCCGGGTCCATCCGGAAGGCGATGGTGTTGTCGATCACCAGGGCGCCCGCCTCGGTGGCGACCGGCACCCACTTCTGGCTCACCGAGGTGCCCGCGGAGAAGAAGGCGACGTCGACCGAGGAGAAGTCGAACTCCTCGATCGCCCGGACCGCGTACTCGCGGTCCGCGACGGTCAGGATGCGGCCCGCCGACCGGGAGGAGGCGACCAGGTGCAGCTCGCGGTAGGGCAGGCCGCGCTCCGTGATCAGCTCGATCATCGTGGTGCCGACGGCGCCGGTGGCGCCGACGATGGCGATGCGGGGGCCGCTGGCGGCCCGGGCGGCGGACGCCGCCGCTTCGGTGACTGCGGTCATCGGGACTCTCCGATCAGGACCTCGTCGGCCCGGGCGGACTGCTCTGCAGTCGTGTCGGTGGCGGGGGTCGCGGCCGCGGGGGCGGGGACCGCCTCCGGGGTCCGGCCCGGGAGGAGCTTCCAGCCGAGGTTGACGCCGAGGCTGGCGCCGACGATCAGCGGGATGCCGAGCGCCTGCAGGAGGCTGATGCTGTGCCCGTACACGGCCCAGTCGGCGAGCATCGCAACGGCCGGGTAGATGAACGCCAGGACGGCGATCTTCGCGGTGGGCAGCTTCTGGTACGCGGAGTACATGAGGACGTACATCAGGCAGGTGTGGATCAGGCCGAGGCCGACCAGCCAGCCCCAGTCGGCGCCCATGCCGTTCATCTCGCCGAAGGAGGCGAAGGGCAGCAGCAGCGGGATGCCGAGCGTGACCTGGATCAGCGCGACCAGGTGCGGCTTGACGCCGGTGACGCGCTTGGTGATGACGGTCGCGAAGGCGTAGAAGACGGCTGCCAGCAGGGCGTAGCCGAGGCCGATCAGGTAGGTGCTGTTGCCGCCGTCGCTGAAGTCCGAGAGGGAGACGCCGGCCACCAGGATCAGGCCGACGAAGGCGACGCCGAGCCAGGCGAACTTGTTCGCGGTGAGCTTGTCGCGGAAGAGGATGGCGCCGAGCAGGACGACGTAGAACGGCTGCGTGTGGTAGACGACGGTCGCCACCGAGATGGACGTCGCCTCGTAGGACTCGAAGAGGAACGCCCAGTTGAAGACGATGAAGACGCCGCCGAGAGCGGCCAGGCCGACCTTCTTCGCGGTGAAGCCGTGGTTCTTGAAGAACCCGCGGACGAGGCAGTAGAGGCCGAGGGCCACGGCGCCGAAGACGCAGCGGAAGAAGACCACGTTGAAGGGCGAGGCCCCCGACTCGACGACGAAGATGCCGAGCGTGCCGGACAGGATCATCGCGAGGGTCAGCTCGACGGATCCCCTCAACTCCGGATTCGCAGGTCCTGTGCGCGCGGTGTCGCTACTCATGGACGTTCCTTCTCTCAGACAGGGGAGGTTCGGGCGGGAGGGGCTCGGGCAGGGGGGACGGGGACGGCGGGGAAGGTTCGGGGCGGCTCACTGCAGCGGCACCGCGTAGTGCAGGCCGCCGCGGGTCCACAGCTCGTTCAGGCCGCGCGGGACGCCGAGTCCGGAGGCGGCACCGAGGTTGCGCTCGTAGATGTCCCCGTAGGTGCCGGTGGCGGCCAGGACGCGGGCCGCCCAGCCCTCGTCCAGTCCGAGGGCGGGGCCGTGCCGGCCCGCGAGCGCGGCGGCCTCGGCGAGGGCCCGCTCGCGGTTGCCGGGGCCCGCCTCGTCGGCGTGGTGTTCGGCGGCGACGAGCAGCTGGAGCACCCAGCGGCACAGCCGGTACCAGTGCGGGTCGTCGTCGCGGACGGCCGCGGCCATCGGCTCGCGGGAGATCGCCGCGTCCAGGATCCGGTGGGCGTACGGGTACGCCAGCGCGGCCCGCTCGCCGGCCAGGGCCGTACGGTCCAGGACGTACGCCGCGCACTCGCCCGAGGCGTAGCCGGCCAGGGTCTGCGCCGGGGTCGCGAAGGCGACGGGCCGGACGGGCTCCAGGCCGCGCTGCCCGTACCAGGCGGCCAGGTTCGCGGCGCTGGTGGTGCCGGCCTGTACGGCCACGCTCCGGCCGGCCAGTTGCTCCGGGTGCTCGATGCCGCTGTCGTCGCGGACGAGGAAGCCCTCGCCGTCGTAACAGGTCACCCCGGCGAACAGGACGGGCTGTGCCGCTTCGCGGCCCAGCGTCCAGGTGAGGTTGGAGACGGTCAGTTCGGCCGTGCCGTCCGTCAGCGCGGTCAGCCGGTCGGCCGGGTCGGACGGCAGCCAGGTGACCGCCCGCGGGTCGCCGAGCGCGGCCGCGGCGACGGCGCGGGCCACGTCCGTGTCCAGGCCGGTCCACCGGCCGTCCTCCTCCTGGCGGGACAGACCCCGGATGCCGCGGCTGACGACGGCGTTGAGGGTGCCCCTCGCGCGGACCGCGTCCAGGGTCGTGGTGGCGGCGGCCCGGCCGCGAGGGGCGGGGGCCGTGCCGGGGGCGGGAAACGCCGGGGCCTCGGTCAGGGTGGTCACGTCAGGCTCCACTGGGTCACTCGGGTCAGCTGTTCACGGTCGAAGCGGCGCTCGTTGTAGCCGAGCATCTCGATCAGGCCCTTCGCGGAGAGGGCCCCCTGGCCGCCCGTCCGGTCGGGGCGCAGGGGCATCGCGCCGGGCTCGGCCCAGCGCAGCAGGCCGCGCGGGTCCACGTAGGCACGGGACTTGTTGGCGTTGTCGCGGTGCAGGCAGAACGGCACGTCGAGGTGGCCGCGGGCGAACGCGCTCACCAGGGCCGCCCCCACCGAGTGACCCAGCTCCAGGGTGCTGTCGACGAGCATCCGGGCCTCCTCGTACAGGCCCGTGCTGGTGGGCGGTTCGGGGGTGCCGTTCTGGTACTCGTCGGCGGCGACGGCGGCGGCGAACTCCAGTGCGTCGACGTTCTCCGCGACGGTCGGGATGCGGTGCGCCTCGGCCGGCGTCTTGACGATGAGCCGCTCGGTGCCGCTGCGCACGGCGAGCCGGGCGCTGTCCTGGAGGATCCGGAAGGAGCCGATGGGGGTGCGGGGGTAGACGCCCATGTACGTGTACAGGACGACGTGCCAGTCGACGCCGCCGAGCCGCTCGCCCGCCAGCCTGCGCAGCGCGGCGAGCGCTTCGAGGTCCTGGCCGGAGTGGGTCTGCTGGGCGTAGCTGAGCGAGATGCTGGTCAGGCCGTGCTCGGCGAAGAACAGCGCTTCGAGGACGCTGAGCGCGACCAGCAGGCTGGGCGGGCAGAGCTGGCCGAGCATGCAGCCGCCGAAGCTCTCCAGGTGCATCTGGTCGTCCTGCGCGGCGATCAGGTCGCAGCAGCGGGACCAGGCGTCGACGGCCTGGGTCAGCGGGGCGCGGCTGTAGGGGAGGCAGTACGAGACCGGGCCGCCCTCGGTGGCGTCGATGCCCGCGGCGACCATGGCCTCGAACAGCGGGTACGGCAGGGCGGAGCCGTGCCGCACCTGGACCGGGAAGTCCTTGCCCGCCACCCCGTCGAGCATGCCGATCGTGGCCTGCGGGCCGTGGGCGACCAGCGGGAACCCGTTGAGGTCGGCGCCGGTGCGCAGGGCCTCGCGGGCGGAGTCGTGGTCGTTGACGCGGGTGTAGCTGTCCAGGGTGACGGTCCCGACGGACGTGGCGTTGGCGCCGCGCGCCGCCAGCAGTCCGTCGCGCATCACGCCGAGGTCGGCGAAGCCCATGCGGGGCTGGACGACGAGGCGGCCGGCGGCCTTGGCCTCGTGGACGAAGGCCGAGAAGCGGTTGCGCCGGACCGGTTCGAGGACGGCGGTGGCCGAGGGGCGGGCGGGAGCCGTGGTCATGCCGCCGCCTCCGCACCGGTGAGGGCCAGCCGGGGCGCCGGTGCGAGACCGCGCAGGAACTCGTCGAAGCTGTTCAGCGACCCCTCTGACTCGAAGACCCCGTCGAACCCGCCCTCGGCGAGCTTCTCGATGAACTTCACGTTCTCCGCACCCCGCACGCCCAGCTTTCCGCCGATGACGACGCGCTGGTCCCGGAGATCGGGCTCGCTGCGTATCTTGCGGATCAGCCGGAGCCCGTCGAGGTGGCCGTGTCCGTTCACGGTGCTCAGTACCAGGACGTCCGGGCGAACGGCACGGCACTCGGCGATGATCACCTCGTCGGGGACGCATGCGCCCAGGTTGTGGACTTCTCCGCCGTGCTCTTCGAGCAGGAGTTGGAGAAATACGAGATTCCACATGTGCGCATCGGAAGAAACGCTGGAGACGATGAATTTCCTGACCGGACGCATGATGTCTGACATGAGTTCTCCGCAAAGCCATAAGGAGTGATCTGGAAAATCCTGTCCTGGACGGCACTTCCCGTCCAGGTCCGGACCCCCGGATTACCTGATGCCGGAAATCGCGATGTCCGATCCGGTCAGGACGCGTATTCGGCGGCCATGAAGGCCATCGTGCGCTCGACGAACAGCTGCATCTCGCGCGTCTGCCGGCGGCCGCGCCGCCAGGCGAGCTGCGTGAAGACCTCGAAGGGGGGCTCCCACGCCAGGACGGCGAACGAACCCGCGGCGATGTCGTCGGCGACCGTCATCGCGGGCAACAGGCTCACGCCGAGACCGGCACCCAGGCCCCGCTTGATGGACTCGATGTTGCCGAACTCCAGGAAGGGCACGGGCTCGCCGGAGCCGCTGTTCAGCTCGGCCTCGAACAGTTCCCGGTACGCGCATCCGGCCTCGGGTGCCAGCACCTGGACCTCGCGCAGCTGGTCGGTCTCGACCTTGGTCTCCGCGGCCAGCGGGTGGCCGGGCGCGGCCACCAGCACGAGCGGCTCCGATCCCAGGATCTCGCTGTCCACTCCGGGGTGCCGGGTCTCGGCCTCCATCAGGAAGCCCATGTCGAAGCTGCCCTGGCGCAGGGAGTGCAGCGTCTCCGCGCACAGGCTGGGGCGCAGCTGCAGCTGGAGCTGCGGATAGCGGTGGTGGAAGAACTCCAGCACCGGCGGCATCCGGTAGGAGGTGATGCTCTCCATGGTCCCGATGGTCAGGACGCCGGAGGGCTCGCCGTCACCGGCGGCCATGCCGCGCGCCTCGCCCGCGAGCGCGACCATCTGCTCGGCGTAGGGCAGGAACCGCCGGCCGGCCGCGGTGAGCTGGATCTTCCCCGCGAGGCGCTCGAAGAGTTCCGTACCGAGGGAGGTTTCCAGGCTCTTGATCTGGGCGGTCACGCTGGACTGCGCGTATTTGAGCTCGGTTGCCGCGCGCGTGAAACTGAGCAGCGTCGCGACCTTGTGGAAGGTAGTCAATTGCCTTATGTCCACGGGGACTCCCGAGATTCGAGGGCGAATGGGGCGGGCGGGGAAGGCGGAAAGGGCAGGGCGCGGGACGGGGGGAATTCCATGGCCGCCGCGGTCACTGCCAGGTCCAACTGCCCCCGCTGGGGGTCGGGGTGGGGGCCGGTTCGACGGCCGGGGTGATGACGGCGTCGGCGGCGGAATTGCCGGCGGTGACAGCGGTGACCGCGGTGACAGCGCCCTGGGCGGGGGCCGCCGAAGCTCCGAGCGCGCTCACCGGAACGGCGAGGGCAGCGCCCGAGAGGAGCGCGATGGCGGCCGCGCGGGCAAGGCTGCTGGAAAGCATGAGTGTTCCCCCGTGAGAATGAAGTGAATGTGGAATCAGCCACCGGACCGAATGGGTGCGAAACAGCCCGTCCGGATTCATTCGGTGTATCTGCTTCCGATGACCATCAGCATTCCCTGCCGCACGCCCTGGGAGAAGGGGGATCCGGTGGACGGATCCGTCCGAGGACCAACCTGTCCACCCCTCCGCACCAGGCACGACGTCCCGTACGCGACCTGTACGCGACCTGTACGCGACCTGCACGGGCACCCGTCGGGTCTCATCGGCTGAGACTCTGCGCCCGTTAAGATCCCGCTCGCGCCGAAAGGGCTTGTTCCGGATACGAACGGCTCGATATCGTCTCCGTCTTGCCGAAGGCCCATGCCTTCATAAGCAAAGGGGGAGGAAATGCTCGAGTCACTCGGGCTGGACCACAGCACGGAGTCCGTCTACCGCGCGATGCTCGGGCATCCACTCGACCGCGTGGACGAACTGGCCCTGCGGCTCGGCGTACCGCCGGCCGAGATCAGCGCCACCCAGGAGCGGCTGGCCCGGCTGGGCCTGGTCGCCGAATCGTTCGAGTCTCCGGGCCGGCTGCGCGCCGTCAGCCCCGATCTCGGGCTGGAGGCCCTGCTGGCACGCCAGTCGGCGGAGCTCGCGGCGCACCAGCACCGCATCGAGGTCTCCCGCGCCGCGGCGGCCAAGCTCATCTCCGAGTACGCCGGGCAGACGGACATCCCCGGCGCGGGAGTCGAGCAGCTCATCGGCCTCGACCGGATCCGCGAACGGCTGACCGAGCTCCAGCGCGACATCCGCCACGAGGTGATGAGCTTCGCCCCCGACGGGGCCCAGACCGAGGACGCGCTGCGCTCCTCCCGCCCCCTGGACGGCGGGCTGCTCAAGCGGGGGGTGCGGATGCGCACGCTCTACCTGGACTCCGTACGCAACAGCGCCCCCACCATCGCCCACGCGGACTTCCTGACCGAGCTGGGCGGCCAGGTGCGGACCGTCCCGGCACTGCCGACCCGGATGCTGATCGCCGACCGCTCCCTGGCCCTGCTGCCGATGGACTGCGAGGACACCAGCGCCGGTGCGGTCATCCTGACCGGCAAGGGCGCCCTGACGGCCCTGTGCGCCCTCTTCGAGACCACCTGGGACTCCGCCCAGCCGCTGGGCACGGTCCGCCCCAAGGACGTCAACGGGCTGGACGGCCAGGAAGCGATGGCCCTGCGCCTGCTCGCCCAGGGGCACACCGACGAGGCGATCGCGAAACGCCTCGGCGTCTCCCACCGCACGGCCCGCCGCATCGCGACCCAGCTGATGGAACGCCTGGGAGCGCGCAGCCGGTTCGAGGCCGGCGCCCGTGCGGTCCAGCACGGCTGGCTCCCGCCGCACGCCTGAGCGGCCGTCACGACGGAAAGCGCCCCCGGGCGGGGAGCGGACCGCACTCGCCCGGGTCGCGAGACATCGCCTTCCCCTGTCGGGTTCCTGTCGATCTGCGGCAAACACACGAGCGCCCCACCCGGCCGAAGCCGGGTGGGGCGCTCAGTAGCAGGTCAGAGGGGTCAACCCCCGCCTGCGAGCAGTAGGCCATGTCGGACTCGAACCGACAACCAACGGATTAAAAGTCCGCTGCTCTGCCAATTGAGCTAATGGCCCTCGATGTGCTCACCCCAGAGCATAGCCCGAGTGCGCGGGAGCGCCGATCGCATATCGGCCGTCCGGCCCGGGGAGTCGTCGCGTGCCGTGGGCCCGTACGCGGACAGGGCCCCTACGACGGGTTGTCGTAGGGGCCCTGTCAGGCCATCAGTTCAGCGGCCGGTCTCAGCCGTTGCGCTTCCAGCGGGGCTTGTCGTCGCGGCGGCCGAAGGAGGAGCCACCGGTCGAGCCGGAGCCGGAGGGGCGGTTGTCGTCGCGGCGGCCGTACGGACGGTCGCCACCGGCGGCCGGACGGTCGCCACCGGAGCGGAAGCCGCCACCGGTCGGACGGTCGTCGCGGCGGAAGCCGCCACCGGCGGGACGGTCGCCACCGGAGCGGAAGCCACCGCCGGCCGGACGGTCGCCACCGGAGCGGAAGCCGCCACCGGCCGGACGGTCGCCACCGGAGCGGAAGCCGCCACGGTCGCCACCGCGGTCGTCACGGTTGAAGCCACCGGACGGGCGGTCGTCGCGGCGGAAGCCACCACGGTCGCCGCCACGGTCGTCACGGTTGAAGCCACCCGAGGGGCGGTCGTCGCGACGGAAGCCGCCACCGGTCGGACGGTCGCCACCCGAGCGGAAGCCGCCACGGTCGCCACCGCGGTCACCACGGTCGTCGCGACGGAAGCCACCACGGTCGCCGCCACGGTCACCACGGTCGTCGCGACGGTTGTCACGGCGCTCGTAGTTGCCACGGTCGTCACGGCTCTGGAACGCGGGGCGCTCCTCCGCGACGGGCTCGGCCACGGCGGCCGCGACCTCGGCCTCGGCGGCCTCGACCACCTCGGCGACAGCGGCCTCCGGGTCCTCGCCGCGCTCACGCGCGGAGCGGGCGACCAGACGGTCGGCCTCCTCGCGCAGCTCGACGGCGCGGCGGGAGAGGCGCTCCAGCTGCTTGGTGAGGTCGGCGACCTCGCGCTCGGCCTGCTTCGCGGCGTTGTTCGCGGAGTCGGCCTGGACCTGGGTCAGCGAACGGGCACCGGTGATCTCGGCGACCTCGGGGTCGAAGGCGCCGACGCCCTGGACGATGTGGCGCGAGGCGTCGACGCCCGCGTCCTCCATCAGGCGGAAGATCTGGCGGCGCTGGTGCGGAAGCGCCAGCGACACGACGACACCGGACTTGCCGGCGCGGGCGGTACGGCCCGAGCGGTGCAGGTAGTCCTTGTGGTCGCCGGCCGGGTCCACATTCAGGACCAGGTCGATGCCGTCGACGTGGATGCCGCGGGCGGCGACGTCGGTCGCGACGAGCGCGTTGACGTATCCGTCCTTGAAGTCCGCGAGGACGCGGGTACGGGCACCCTGCGTCATGCCGCCGTGCAGCGCGTCGGCCTTCACGCCGGACTCGATGAGCTGCTCGGCGATGCGGTCGGCGCCCAGCTGGGTGCGGACGAAGATGATGGTGCGGCCCTTGCGGGCGGCGATGGCGGCCGTGACCGGCGCCTTGTCCTTCGGCTTCACGACGAGGACGTGGTGCGTCATGGTCGTGACGTTGCCCTGCGCGCTGTCGACCTCGTGCGTGACGGGGTTGGTCAGGTAGCGCTTGACCAGGGTGCCGATCTCGTTCTCCATGGTGGCGGAGAAGAGCATGCGCTGGCCGCCGCCGGGGATCTGGTCGAGCAGCTCGGTGACCTCGGGCAGGAAGCCCAGGTCGGCCATCTGGTCGGCCTCGTCGAGGACCGCGACCTGGACGTTCGCCAGGGAGCAGGCGCCACGGTTGATGATGTCGCGCAGACGGCCCGGGGTGGCGACGAGGACGTCGACACCGCGCTCCAGAGCGAAGATCTGGTTGCTCATGGAGGTACCGCCGCAGACGACCTTCATCTTGAGGCCGAGGACGTCGCCGTAGGGCTGGAGAGCGTCGGCGACCTGCATCGCGAGCTCACGCGTCGGCGTCAGGATGATCGCGCGGGGCTTCTTCTTCTCGGTGTGCCCGCCGGCCAGCGAGGCCAGGGTCGGCAGACCGAAGGAGAGGGTCTTGCCGGAGCCGGTGCGGCCACGGCCGAGGATGTCCTTGCCGGCCAGGGCGTCCGGGATGGTCGCGGCCTGGATCGGGAAGGGCGCGGTGACGCCGTTCTGCGCGAGCTTGCGCACGATGCCGTCCGGCAGACCGAGGTCGCCGAAGGTCAGGGTGGGCTCGGCGTCGGCGTCGTCGGCCTCGGCGTCGTCGAAGTCTTCGGTGGAGTCCTCGAAGGAGTCGGTGGACTCGTCGGACTCGTGGTTCGTCACGTCGGCCTCGAGGGCCTCGATGATCTCGTCGGTGACTACGGCCTCGAGGGCCTCGGTGACCGCGAGGGTCTCGGCGTCGACGATCTCGTTGGAGTCGTTCTCGGGCATGACGGAACGGTCAGAACTGGAAATGGACATGCGAAATGCGAAACCTTCCGGAGTCTCGGCACGCGCCCAAACTCCGTGAATTCGCAAATCGACCGCCTCAATGCGGTCAGCCACGGCTGGGGAGAGTACGCGCCACGCGGCGCTCTTCGGAGTCGGCGCCGGGCAATGGGATCAAACGATCTATAACCATACGCACCCTCCCCCGGGTCTGGCAAGTCGCTCCCCAGAAGAGGGCTCTGACCTGCACAAACACCATCCGCCCACCAGCGCTTGGCGGGCGGATCGGGCCGGGGCCGAGCCGGGAAAGGGCCTAGGGCTGGGTGCCCGGATCGCCCGACGTTTCCGGCTTCGGAGACTCCGGAACCGGTGTGGGTTCCGTCACGGGCGGCGGCGGGGAGACGGGCGGTGCGGGGCTCGGCGGCTCCGGGGTCGGGGAGGCGGGCTGGCCGCCGCCGGAGGCGCCTCCCCCGCCCGGTCCGGACCCGGAACCGCCCGTCGGGGGCTGCTGGGGGCCCTGCCCGCCCGCTCCGCCACCGGGACCGGCCGACGGCGAGGGGGCCCCGGGCGGACCGGCCGGCGCGCCCGGGCTGGGGGAGGCCCCGGCCGCGCCGGAGGTGGTCCCGGGCCCCGCGGCCTTGCCGTCCTGGTTCCCCGTACCGCCCTTCGAGCCGTGGCCGCCGCCCTGGCTCCCGGCGCTCTTCCCGGACGAGGAGCCGCCGCCGGACTTGCCGCCCTGGACGCCCGTCGACGCGGAGGGCCCGGGCTTCGCGGCGTCCTCCCCGACGCTCATGCAGCCCGCGGTCGCCGCCACCGCGAGCGCGGCGACGGCGAGACGGAGCGACCGGGGGGATCGGAGGGAAGCGGAAAACTGGCGCACGGGGCACCTCCGGAACGCTGGCGAGGGTCCGCGATGAGCGGGTCAGTGTGCCCAACTCCCTGTGCCCCGTAAGGGACACGCCCCAATGCGCCCCGAGGGGAGCCGGGTGGCGGGCCTTCAGGCGAACAGTTGTCCGGCCACCTGTCGGCCGAGCGTGACCCCACCCAGCCCGACCAGCACCGAGGCCGCCACATTGGCCGCCGCAAGGAACGTCCAGCCCCGCTCGGCAAGGCGCAGCGTCTCGTAGGAGAACGTCGAGTAGGTGCTCAGCGCCCCGCACAGCCCCGTGCCGAGCAGCAGGCTCAGCCGCGAGGAGGCGGCCCCGTCCAGCACCGCCCCGGTCAGCGCTCCCAGCACCAGGCAGGCGGCCGCGTTCACCACGAAGGTCCCCCAGGGGAAGACCGAGTCGTGCCGCGCCTGCACCGCCCGGTCGGTCAGGTACCGCAGAGGTGCCCCGACGGCCGCGCCCACCATGACGATCAGCCAGTTCATCCCCGCCCCCGCCCCGGAACGTCGCCGACCGCGCGCCGGGTGATCACTGCCGCCGCCCACACCGCGCCCAGCGCCCCGGCCACCGTGAGCCCGGCGTACGCCAGCGCGGTGCCGGCCTCACCGGCGTCGAGCAGCCGCGCGAAGTCCACGGCGTAGGTGGAGAAGGTGGTGAACCCGCCGAGCACCCCGACGCCGAGGAAGGGCCGTACGAGGGGATGCGCCGACCGGCCGCCCTCGCTGATCAGCACCATGAGGACGCCGATGAGCGCGCAGCCCGCCACGTTGATCCAGAAGGTGCCCCACGGGAAGGCTCCGGGTGCGGCCGGCCACAGCAGCCCGACCGCGTACCGCGCCGCGGCTCCCGCGGCGCCGCCCGCCGCCACGGCCGCGAGCACCCGCCCCTGCGGTTCGCCGCGGTGCGCCGGCACGGGGAGGTCGACGTCCGGGTCGATGGCCTCGGGCTTCTCCGCCGGCCGTGTCATCCGCGCTCCGCTTCGCATGTCGCCACCGGGCCATTCTCGCGCCGCGGGTCCCGGCCCGCCGGAACGGAGCCGGACCGAGCCGGGGGGAAGCCGGGGGAAAGCCGGGGAACCGGTCCGCCGCAATCGGACCCCGGCACGGGAGAATGGGCCCCGTGCTGGAGATGACGCGTGACGCGTTCGAAGAGCTGGTGGCCGAAGCGCTGGACTCGATCCCCGAGGAGCTGACCCGGGTCATGGACAACGTGGCCGTCTTCGTGGAGGACGAGCCCGCTTCCGACGACCCCGAACTGCTCGGCCTCTACGAGGGGACCCCACTCACGGAGCGCGGCGAGTGGTACGCCGGGGTCCTGCCCGACCGGATCTCGATCTACATGGGGCCGACCCTGCGGATGTGCGAGAGCACGGAGGAAGTGGTCCACGAGGTCGCCGTCACGGTGGTCCACGAGATCGCCCACCACTTCGGCATCGAGGACGAGCGGCTCCACGAACTCGGCTGGGGCTGATACCCGGGCCGCCCCCCGGGCCGCCCGCCCGAGGCGCTCCGGGCCCGCATGCGACCCGCCCCACGACCCGCCCCACGACCTGTCTGCGACCCGCCTCCGGCCCCCCTCTGACCCGCCCGCCGAAACCGTTTTGGCGATCGCCGCCGGGATCCCATATGCTTCTCACGTCCCCGACGCGCTGGAAAGTGCCCGGCGGGCCTTTAGCCCTCATCGTCTAGTGGCCCAGGACGCCGCCCTTTCAAGGCGGTAGCACGGGTTCGAATCCCGTTGGGGGTACGCATTACCGTGTGCGAGACTTGTGCTCGCACATTGCAAGGACCTGTGGAGCAGTTGGTTAGCTCGCCACCCTGTCAAGGTGGAGGTCGCGGGTTCAAGTCCCGTCAGGTTCGCTGAAGCCGGAAACGGTTTCGTGGCTGGGTAGCTCAGTTGGTACGAGCGATCGCCTGAAAAGCGATAGGTCGCCGGTTCGACCCCGGCCCCAGCCACCAGAGAATCAAGAAGGCCCCGTCCATCGGACGGGGCCTTCTTCGTCATTCCCCTTCCGTGCCCGCGCCCGTATCCGCTGCCGCCGCCCGGGCCCGTCGGCGCCACTGCGCCAGGCCCACGCCCGCGGCCGCCAGGGCCACCAGCCCGAGCAGCGCCTGGTCCGGGACCGCGTCCGCCACGGCCTGCACCCGCTGCTCCACCGCGAAGGAATCGTCCACGTCCAGCAGCCCCGGCAGGGCGCTCGCCCCGTCGTAGGCCAGGAACAGCCCGCCGAGCAGGATGAAGAACAGGCCGGAGGCGAGCGAGGTCGTGTGCAGTTCGAAGCGGCCGACCGAGAAGGCGCGGCCGCGCAGCCAGCGCCGGCGGCCCAGGTCGAAGCGCTCCCAGAGCAGTGCCAGCACGAACAGCGGTACGGCCATGCCCCCGGCGTACACCGCCAGCAGCAGGCCTCCGTAGACCGGGCTGCCGCTGACCGCCGCCACCGTCAGGACGCTGCCGAGGATGGGCCCGGCGCAGAAGCCTGCCAGCCCGTAGACCGCGCCCAGCGCGTACACCGACAGGGCGGTGGTCGGCCGGATCCTGCCCGACAGCTCCGAGATCCGCTTCGGGGCGAAGCCCAGGCCCAGGATCTGGGCGAGGCCGAGCCCGATGATCAGCCAGCCGCCGAACAGCACGAGGGCCTCGCGGTTGCCGTGGAAGAACCGCCCGGCGTACGAACCGGCGGCCCCCAGCGGTACGAGGGTGCTCGCGAGGCCCGCGTAGAAGATCCCGGTGCGCGCCAGCAGTCTGGACGTGGAGTCGATGGAGTACGCGAAGAAGGCGGGCAGGAGCAGCGCGCTGCACGGGCTGAGCAGCGCGAGGAGGCCGCCGAGCAGGGCGGCCAGGTATCCGACGTCGGTCACTTCGCGGCCGCCTGCGCCTTCGCCTCGGCGATGGCGGCGTCGAAGGCCGCCGGGGGCTGGGCGCCCGCGATGGGCTGGCCGTTGATCAGGAAGGACGGGGTGGAGGTCACGCCGATGCGGTACCCCTCCTCCTGGTCCTTCGCCAGAGCGGCGGCGGCCCGCTCGCCCGCCATGTCCGTCGTGAAGCGCTCCAGGTCCGGGACCCCGGCCTCCCGCGCCAGCTCGGTCAGCCGCTCCGCGCCGAAGCCCTTCTCCTTCGCGCCCTCGGCGTACGCGGCCGCGTGGAACTGCGCGAAGCGGTCCTGCTGCCCCGCCGCCCAGGCGGCCTTGGCGGCGGCCTCGGAGTCGGCGCCGAAGATCGGGAAGTTGCGCCACTCGATGCGCAGGGTGCCGTCCTGCACGTACTTCTTCATCAGCGCGGGCTCGGTGTCACGGGCGAACTTCCCGCAGTAGCCGCACTTGAAGTCCGAGTACTCGATCAGGACGACGGGAGCGTCGGCGCGGCCGGCGGCGAGCTTGTCCCCGGGCTCGCGGCGGGCCAGGGCCTTGAGCTGGGCGGCGGGGTCCTTGGCGGTTCCGGCCTCGGGAGCGGAAGCCGCGGACGACCGGGCGGCGGCGCCGTCCTCCGGCTTGGTGGCCTGCCAGGAGACGAGGCCGAGGGTGACGGCGGCGAGGGCGACCCCGGCGGAGATCAGCAGGGGCTTGCGGGAGGACGAGGAAGAAGGGGAGGAGGAAGGTGAAGGGGACATGCGGGTGCTCCAGAGCTGTGCGGAAGGGTGCGGGACGAGGCGGGACCGGGCGGCTGGTGCGGCCGGTCCTCCTAGACCCGCATCACGGACAGCTCCAGCGGGGACGGCGCCGACTGGCCGGGCCCGCGTACGAGGACCCGTACGGGTATCGCCCGCGGCGGGACCACCACCTCGGGCCCGGGCCGCGCGGGCGGGGCCGGGGCCTGGGCCTGGTCGGACCGGGCCCGCGCAGGCAAGGCGGGCACGCCGTCCCGGTCGCCGGATCCCGGGGCGCAGGCGGGCCCGCCCGGACCGGCGGAGGCGGCGAAGACCGCGACGGGAACGGAGGAGCCCGGCTCCGCGGGGGCCGAGGCCCGCACGGCCACCTGCCCGGAGGCTGCGGGAGCCTCGCCGACGGGGACGGCCGGGGCCACGGAGACGCCCGGGACGGCCGGAGCCACCAAGGTCGCCGGGGCCGCCGCCGCCTGGAAGGTCCCGGCCAGCAGGGCCCAGCCCAGCAGCACCACGAACACGCACCGGAGGCGGCGGTTGCGGCACATCGTGGGCGGCCTCTCACTGGGACATCGACGGGACGGCGACGGGGCGGCGCCGGGACGGCGACGGGGGACGCGTCAGGGGACACATCGGGGTAACGCTCGGGGGACTCGTCCCGAAATGGTACGGGTCAGCCCCACAAATGCGTTCGCCACCCGGCACCTACGGGTGAGATCCTCGACCAGGTATGTCTACTTCCTTCGCCGCCCTGCAGACGCTTCTCGGTGAGATCTCCCTCCGTGACGCGCACCGCCTCGGCCGCCGCCTCGAAGGCGCCCGCCGCATCCGCAAGCCCGAGGCCAAGCAGGCCGTGCTCGACGAGATCGCCGCGGAGGCCGAAACGGCCGCCGCGCGACTGGCCGGGCGCGCCTCGCGGAAGCCCGAGATCACGTATCCCGAGAACCTTCCCGTCAGCCAGAAGAAGGACGAGATCGCCGAGGCGATACGCGACCACCAGGTCGTGATCGTCGCGGGCGAGACCGGCTCCGGCAAGACCACGCAGATCCCCAAGATCTGCATGGAGCTGGGGCGCGGTGTCCGGGGCATGATCGGGCACACCCAGCCCCGCCGGATCGCCGCCCGCACGGTCGCGGAACGCATCGCGGAGGAGCTGAAGTCCGAGATCGGCCAGACCGTCGGCTGGAAGGTCCGGTTCACCGACCAGGTGGACCAGGACGCGACCTTCGTGAAGCTGATGACGGACGGCATCCTGCTCGCCGAGATCCAGACGGACCGCGAGCTGCGCGCGTACGACACGATCATCATCGACGAGGCCCACGAGCGGTCGCTGAACATCGACTTCCTGCTCGGCTACCTCGCCACGCTGCTGCCCAAGCGCCCCGACCTCAAGGTGATCATCACCTCGGCGACCATCGACCCCGAGCGCTTCTCCCGGCACTTCGGCGAGGCCCCGATCGTCGAGGTCAGCGGCCGGACGTATCCCGTGGAAGTCCGCTACCGCCCCCTCCTCGAAGACGATTCCGAGGACAGCGACCGCGACCAGATCACCGCGATCTGCGAGGCCGTGGACGAGCTCCAGGCGGAGGGGCCGGGCGACATCCTGGTCTTCCTCTCCGGCGAGCGCGAGATCCGCGACACGGCGGACGCGCTGGAGAAGCGCAAGCTCCGCCTGACCGAGGTCCTCCCCCTCTACGCGCGCCTCTCGCACGCAGAGCAGCACCGCGTCTTCCAGCAGCACACGGGTCGGCGGATCGTCCTGGCGACCAACGTCGCCGAGACCTCCCTGACCGTCCCCGGCATCAAGTACGTGATCGACCCGGGCAGCGCCCGCATCTCCCGCTACAGCCACCGCACCAAGGTGCAGCGGCTGCCCATCGAGCGGATCTCGCAGGCCAGCGCCAACCAGCGCAAGGGCCGCTGCGGCCGTACCTCGGATGGCATCTGCATCCGGCTGTACTCGGAGGACGATTTCCTGACCCGTCCGGAGTTCACGGACGCCGAGATCCTGCGCACCAACCTCGCCTCCGTCATCCTCCAGATGACCGCGGCCGGCCTCGGTGAGATCGAGAAGTTCCCCTTCATCGACCCGCCGGACCACCGCAACATCCGCGACGGCGTGCAGCTCCTCCAGGAGCTCGGCGCGCTCGAGCAGGACGAGAAGTCCGCCCAGGAGGGCAAGAGGGGGCAGCGGCTCACCCCGATGGGCCGCCAGCTCTCCCAGCTGCCCGTGGACCCGCGCCTCGCCCGCATGGTGGTGGAGGCGGACAAGAACAACTGCGTCCGCGAGGTCATGGTCATCGCGGCGGCCCTGTCCATCCAGGACCCGCGCGAGCGGCCCTCGGACAAGCAGACGCAGGCCGACCAGAACCACGCCCGGTTCAAGGACGAGACGAGCGACTTCCTCTCCTTCCTGAACATGTGGCGCTACGTCCGCGAGCAGCAGAAGGAGCGCGGCTCCTCCTCGTTCCGCCGGATGTGCAAGCAGGAGTACCTGAACTTCCTGCGGATCCGCGAATGGCAGGACATCTATTCGCAGCTGCGTACGGTCGCCAAGACCATGGGCATCCACGTCAACGAGGCCGATGCCCCGGAGACGAGCGTGCACATCTCGCTGCTCGCCGGTCTGCTGTCGCACATCGGGCTGAAGGACACCGACAAGAACGAGTACCTGGGCGCCCGGTCCGCCAAGTTCGCGATCTTCCCCGGTTCCTCGCTGTTCAAGAAGCAGCCGAAGTTCCTGATGTCGGCCGAGCTGGTGGAGACCTCCCGGCTGTGGGCCCGGGTGAACGCCAAGGTCGAGCCGGAGTGGGTGGAGCCGCTCGCGCAGCACCTGATCAAGCGCACGTACAGCGAGCCGCACTGGGAGAAGGACCAGGCGGCGGTGATGGCCTTCGAGAAGGTCACGCTGTACGGCGTGCCGATCGTCGCGCAACGGAAGATCAACTACGGCCGGATCGACGCCGAGGTCTCGCGCGACCTGTTCATTCGCAACGCCCTGGTCGAGGGTGACTGGCGGACCCACCACAAGTTCTACGCCGACAACCGCAAGCTCCTCACCGAGGTGGAGGAGCTGGAGAACCGGGCCCGGCGCCGCGACATCGTGGTCGACGACGAGACGCTCTTCGACTTCTACGACCAGCGGATCCCCGAGCACGTGGTCTCCGGGGCTCACTTCGATTCCTGGTGGAAGCACAAGAAGCGCGACGAGCCCGAACTGCTCGACTTCGAGCGCGAGATGCTCCTGACGGAGAAGGCGGCCGGAGTCACCAAGGCCGACTATCCGGACTCCTGGATGCAGGGCCGGCTGAAGTTCCGCGTGACCTACCAGTTCGAGCCGGGCGCGGACGCGGACGGCGTGACCGTCCACATCCCGCTCCAGGTGCTGAACCAGGTCACGGACGAGGGCTTCGACTGGCAGATCCCGGGTCTGCGCGAGGAGGTGGTCACGGAGCTGATCCGGTCCCTCCCGAAGCCGATCCGCCGGCACTACGTGCCCGCGCCGAACTTCGCGACCCGCTTCCTGGCCACCTCGCACCCGCTGCGGGAGCCCCTGCACGTGACGCTGGCCCGGGAGCTCCGGCGGATGGTCGGGGTCCCGGTCAGCGCCGAGGACTTCGACCTGACCCGGATCCCCGACCATCTGAAGATCACCTTCCGGATCGTCGACGAGCGCCGCAAGAACCTCGCCGAGGCCAAGGACCTGGAGGCCCTGCGGCTCCAGCTCAAGCCCAAGGCCCGCCAGGCCCTCTCGCAGGCCGCCGCGGCCACCGCCGAGCGGGAGGGCGGGGAGTCGGTGGAGAAGACCGGGCTGACGGACTGGACGATCGGCACGCTGACCAAGGTCTTCGAGACCCGCCGGGCCGGCCAGCCGGTGAAGGCGTACCCGGCGCTCGTGGACGCCGGTACGAGCGTCTCCGTACGCCTCTTCGACACCGAGGCCGAGCAGCAGCAGGCGATGCGGCTCGGCACCCGGCGCCTGATCCTGCTCAACATCACGGTGAACCCGGCGAAGTTCGCCTCGGACCACCTGAGCAACCAGCAGAAGCTGGCCCTGTCGCGCAATCCGCACGGCTCCATCCAGGCGCTCTTCGACGACTGCGCGACCGCGGCGGCCGACCACCTGATCGCGCGGCACGGCGGCCCGGCGTGGGACGAGGCGGGCTTCCGCAAGCTCTACGAGGCGGTGCGGACCGACCTGGTGGACACGACCGTACGGACGATCACGCAGGTGCAGCAGGTGCTGGCCGCCTGGCAGGCCTGTGAGCGCCGCCTGAAGACCACGGCCAGCCTCGCCCTGGTGGCCAACGTCCAGGACGTCAAGACGCAGCTCGCGGCGCTCATGCCGGCCGGCTTCGTCACGCTGACCGGACTGCGCCGGCTGCCGGACCTGATGCGCTACCTGGTGGCCATCGACCGGCGGCTCCAGCAGATGCCCACGGGCGTCCAGCGCGACACCACGCGCATGGAGAAGGTCCACGAGATGCGGGACGAGTACCTGTGGCTGCTGGAGCAGCTGCCGAAGGGCAGGCCCGTCCCGGCCGAGGTCACCGAGATCCGCTGGATGATCGAGGAACTGCGGGTCAGCTACTTCGCGCACGCGCTCGGAACGGCCTATCCGATCTCCGACAAACGCATCGTGAAGGCGGTGGACGCGGCGGCCCCGGGGCCCGCTCGGTGATCGAGTTCGACTGCACCCCCTGAGCTGCGGTACAGTCTGATTCGCAGCCGCCCAGCGGCCGCAAATCAAGGACCTGTGGAGCAGTTGGTTAGCTCGCCACCCTGTCAAGGTGGAGGTCGCGGGTTCAAGTCCCGTCAGGTTCGCAAGATCGTCAGGGCCCGCATCCTCAGGGATGCGGGCCCTGACGCGTTTCCGGGGCGCGACGGCACCGAAGTGCGGGGCGATGTACGGCCTGAGGTGCCGCCCGAGGCGCCGCCCGAGGCGCCGCCCGAGGTGTCGCCCGAGGTGTCGCCCGAGGTGTCGCCGGGTGCACCGGCCGCGGCACGGTCCCGTTGGGCCGGACGGCCCACCGGCTCGCCTCACGGCACTGATTGGGCTCAGCCATCCCAGAACCCTCACCAGGCCCTCCACGGCGCGCTGAGAGGCCCCTGGGGCCGCGCGCGGGGTCGGCGGAGAAACCCGGGCCGCCCCGCCCCGCCACCTCCGGCCGCGGCTCACACCCCCTGCGGCCCCGTCAGCCCATCGCGGCCGCCAAATCACCCGTCCGGATGATGCGCTCTGCGCGGCACGTCCCTTTACGGGGTGCATTGCCTGATCCACAAGAGTGATCATCTGTGACGGGAGTCACCCCATGTGTTTTTGAGACGCACGCTTTTATGGGACCCATACGCCCGCTCGATTTTATATGTGCCATTGCACCCACCCCGGCCGGCTCCGCACACCAGCGCGATAACCCCCTGACCAGGGCATAAAAAAAGATCGCGCTGGACCCGGCGGAGTCCAGCGCGATCGAACGACTGGTGAACCTGTTGGGGCAGGTCCGGTCGTTTCAAAGCTCTGTGGGTCTCATCGGATTGGGGGACCCGATATCGACCCGGCAATAAGTGGTGCTGCGGAACCTCAGGCCTCGCTGCGCTGCTGCGGAATTCCCGCAAGCAGTGCGCGGACCTCAGCCTCGCGGTAGCGGCGGTGTCCACCCAGGGTGCGGATGGACGTGAGCTTGCCAGCCTTGGCCCAACGGGTGACCGTCTTCGGGTCCACGCGGAACATCGTGGCAACCTCAGCCGGGGTCAGCAGCGGCTCGGCATCAGGGGTGCGAGCGGTCATGAGCGGCCTCCTCGGGAGAACCGAACCATCTCGGTTCTTTCCTCTAAATTCTGCACCTTGGCCCACGTTGCCCGAAATGGACATACGCGGGCCGAGTCGGTTATAGGACGAACGGCTTGTCCTCGGCACTACAACTACACCATCCGTCCAGCCTCGACGGCCAAACCGATGGAATTGCCCTCCGAGGTGTTCATCAGCGGCGGAAGCCGATGGACCGTCCCATAACGGACAGTCACCCCACTGTGACGATCAGTCACAGAGCGATCAGGAGTCGTCAGACCCCCCGTAGAGTGCAATACCGAGCATTCCGCCCTTAGTTGGACGGAAGGAACCCTCCCCGGACTCCTTGTCCTATTTTGGCACGAGGGTAGGGGAAGGGCGCAAGGGTGTAGAAAGTGCGGTCCGTCACGCTTGGGCCAATGGCCCGTATCGGGACGTAGGTCCCGGAACAAAGACCCAAAAGAGGGCATCACGGCCTTGAGCTGGCCGTTCCCTTCCGAGCTCGGCCGATCGGCGGATGGACAACCGCGTCCGGAGTCGCTACCGGGGTCGCGCAGGTCACTCCGGCGGGATCCGGAACCGAACGCCTCAGTTGGCGAAGAGTCTCTCCCGGACCGCCCGCCACCGCTCGGCCAGGGCCCCGTACGTCCGCGCCGCCCCGTCCCGGTCCCCGGCCCGCAGGGCCGCGAGCCCCGCCGCCAGGTCCGCCGCCGAGTGGTCGGCCTCCAGCCGGTCCGCCGGCAGGGCGTGCAGCAGCCCGCCGTAGTCCAGCTCCACCATCGAGCGGGGGTGGAACTCCTCCAGCCAGCTCCCGACCTCCACCAGCCCCTCGGCGAGCATCTCGTACCCCTCCGCCTCCCGCAGGGTCCGCAGCCCCCGCGCGAGCCGGCGCCGGGCCTGCACCATCGGCGTCCGGTAGCGCAGCCCCTCGCCCGGCACGTACTCCCGCTCCTCGTCGGACACCAGCACGAACCAGCGCAGCGGCACCTGCCAGACCCCCGTACGGATCCACGGCCGCGCATCGGGATTGCGCCCGCGCCAGGCCTCGTACTCCTCGGCGGCGCGGCGGCGGGCGGCCGCCGGCAGGGCCGCGTCGAGCACCGGGAGCGGGAACTCGGCCACCAGCTCCTGGAGCGCGATCCAGCCGCGCAGCCTCGTCCGCCAGGGGCAGACCAGCAGGACCCCGTCGACCTCGGCGGTGAAGGCGTCGGCGCTCTCGTGCGCCGGGACCCCGACCACGGGCACCCGCACCAAGTCCACGAGCGACCGTCGCAGTTCGTCCTGGGCCGTCGGGGTGGCCCCGCGCCGGGCGTAGTCGGCCCAGTGGGCGCGCTCGGGCTCCGGGAAGGCCGTCAGCGGCTCGTAGACGCGCAGGTAGGAGGCGTAGGGGACGACGGGGGCCGAGCGGGCGGACGGCAGCCTGGGATCGGTGGATTCGCTCACGCTCTCGTACTCCCCCGCACCACCCGGCGCTACTCCGGCGCTCGGTCGCCCGCCTGCCTCCCACCCTTGAGTGTCCCGATCTCCGGACCGGGAGGATCCCCGGGCCCCCGAGGTCTTACGCTGCTCCCAGCACGCCCTCCCCCACCCGCAGGGCGGGCGTCTTTCCCGCCGCATCTCTTCCATGGGAGTCACCACCGTGACCGAAATGACCGACGGCGTCCTGCACACCCTGTTCCGCAGTGAACAGGGCGGCCACGAGCAAGTCGTGCTGTGCCAGGACCGAGCCTCCGGCCTGAAGGCCGTCATCGCGATCCACTCCACCGCCCTGGGCCCGGCCCTCGGCGGTACGCGGTTCCACGCGTACGCCTCGGACGAGGAGGCCGTCCTCGACGCGCTGAACCTCTCGCGCGGCATGTCGTACAAGAACGCGCTCGCCGGCCTCGACCTCGGCGGCGGCAAGGCCGTCATCATCGGCGACCCCGACGTCCTGAAGTCCGAGGAACTGCTGCTGGCCTACGGCCGGTTCGTGGAGTCCCTCGGCGGCCGCTACGTGACCGCGTGCGACGTCGGCACCTACGTGGCCGACATGGACGTCGTGGCCCGCGAGACCCGCTGGGCGACCGGCCGCTCCCCCGAGAACGGCGGCGCCGGCGACTCCTCGGTCCTCACCGCCTTCGGCGTCTTCCAGGGCATGCGCGCCAGCGCCCAGCACCTGTGGGGCGACCCGACCCTGCGCGGCCGCAAGGTGGGCGTCGCGGGCGTCGGCAAGGTCGGCCACCACCTGGTCGAGCACCTGCTGGAGGACGGCGCCGAGGTCGTCATCACGGACGTCCGCACCGAGTCCGTGCAGGCCATCCTCGAGAAGCACGCTCACGACAAGTACGCGGGCAAGGTGACCGCCGTCGCCGACACCGAGGCGCTGATCCGCGTGGAGGGCCTGGACATCTACGCCCCCTGCGCGCTCGGCGGCGCCCTGAACGACCACTCGGTGCCCGCCCTCACCGCCAAGATCGTCTGCGGTGCGGCGAACAACCAGCTCGCCCACCCCGGCATCGAGAAGGACCTCGCGGACCGCGGGATCCTCTACGCGCCGGACTACGTGGTCAACGCGGGCGGGGTCATCCAGGTCGCCGACGAGCTGCGCGGCTTCGACTTCGACCGCTGCAAGGCCAAGGCCGCGAAGATCTTCGACACCACGCTGGAGATCTTCGCACGTGCGAAGGCGGACGGGATTCCGCCGGCCGCGGCGGCCGACCGGATCGCCGAGCAGCGGATGGCGGACGCGCGCGCCGCGCGCACCGCCTGATCCACTCACGGGGCCCTTTCGGGGCCTCTGGGGCGGCCCGCCGGGGCGCAGCGAGACGGAACTCACTGCGCTTCGGCGGGTCGTCCGTCAGGAAACGGCTAAAATCGCAGCTGACCAGCGAGGACGGGGCGCCTTGCTGGTACTGCACCGGGGCGCGTCATGCGGGCGGCGTACCGTATGGCCGCGGAAGCAGGTACCGTTAAACCCCTACGGACGGTCTCTCCACGGAGAGCCCGCTCCGAACCATGAACGCGTGTCAGACTCTGGGGCCGTCGAGCCCCGTCACCGAGGGGGTCGAGCCATGGGGCGCGGCCGGGCAAAGGCCAAGCAGACGAAGGTCGCCCGCCAGCTGAAGTACAGCAGCGGCGGGACTGACTTGTCGCGTCTGGCCAATGAGCTGGGCGCATCGCACACGGAACCGCTGCCTGTCAGCGAGCCGGTCGTCGATGACGAGCTTGATGATGACGAGGACGACCCGTACGCCAAGTACGCGGAGCGCTACAACAGCGATGACGAGGACGAGGACGAAGAGTCCGGTCCGTCCGTCTACCGTCGCGGTGCTTGACGCGCCACTCGGCGTCGGACACGCGGTGCGCTGATCCTCATCCTCAGCAGCGGCACACAGCTTCACATGTACGGAAACCCGGTCCAGGGCATCGCCCCGGGCCGGGTTTCCGTGCTGTTCGTGCTGGTGGGAGCCTTGCTCCCACCACCCGTCAGCCGGCGTAGTCGCCCGTCATCGTCGCGCCCTCGGTGAGGTCGCCGCGGTCGAGGATCTCTCCCGCGACCCAGGCTTCGACGCCCCGGTCGGACAGGGCGGTCAGGGCCACGTCCACCGACTCCTGCGGGACCACGGCCATCATGCCGACGCCCATGTTCAGGGTCTTCTCCAGCTCCAGGCGCTCCACCTGCCCGGCCTTGCCGACCAGGTCGAAGATCGCACCGGGGGTCCAGGTCGAGCGGTCGACCGTGGCGTGCAGGTGGTCCGGGATCACCCGGGCGAGGTTGGCCGCGAGGCCGCCGCCCGTGATGTGGGAGTAGGCGTGCACGTCGGCCGCACGGGTGAGGGCCATGCAGTCCAGCGAGTAGATCTTTGTGGGCTCCAGCAGCTCCTCGCCGAGGGTCCGGCCGAGCTCCTCGACGTGGCTCTCCAGGGCCATTCCGGCCCGGTCGAAGAGGACATGGCGGACCAGCGAGTACCCGTTCGAGTGAAGACCGGAGGATGCCATCGCGATGACGGCGTCGCCCGTACGGATGCGATCGGCGCCCAGCAGGCGGTCGTACTCCACGACGCCCGTGCCGGCGCCCGCCACGTCGAAGTCGTCCGGACCCAGCAGGCCGGGGTGTTCGGCGGTCTCGCCGCCGACCAGGGCGCAGCCGGCCAGGACGCAGCCCTCGGCGATGCCCTTGACGATGGCCGCGACACGCTCGGGGTGGACCTTGCCCACGCAGATGTAGTCGGTCATGAAGAGCGGCTCGGCGCCGCAGACGACGATGTCGTCCATGACCATCGCCACGAGGTCGTGGCCGATGGTGTCGTACACGCCCATGCGGCGGGCGATGTCCACCTTGGTGCCGACGCCGTCGGTGGCGGAGGCGAGCAGGGGGCGCTCGTAGCGCTTGAGGGCGGAGGCGTCGAAGAGGCCGGCGAAACCGCCGAGGCCGCCGAGGACCTCGGGGCGCTGCGTCTTCTTCACCCACTCCTTCATCAGCTCGACGGCGCGGTCTCCCGCGTCGATGTCCACGCCCGCGGCTGCGTAGCTGGCACCGGTGGTCTTCTCTGTCATGACAGGAGAGAGCTTTCGTGTCGTTGCTGCGTGTGGTGCGAGGCCCTGGAAAAGCCTGAAAGAGAAGGCCCCGCGCAGGTTGAGCAGGATGAGGGGGAAGGAGAGGGGCCCCGGTCCGCGGGCTCGTGGGAGCCCGCGGACCGCGGCGTTGCCTCGGGCTCTACGGGCGCCGGAGTGCGTCGGCGGCGTCGGTGCCGCCGGCCAGCTCCGACTCCAGGAGCTGCTTGCCCAGGAGCTGCGGGTCGGGCAGTTCCATGGGGTACACGCCGTCGAAGCAGGCACGGCAGAGGTTGGGCTTCTGGATGGTCGTCGCCTCGATCATCGAGTCGAGCGAGATGTACGAGAGCGAGTCCGCGCCCAGCGACGTGGCGATCTCGTCGACCGTCATGCCGTTGGCGATCAGCTCGGCCCGGGTGGCGAAGTCGATGCCGAAGAAGCACGGCCACTTCACCGGCGGTGAGGAGATCCGGATGTGGACCTCCGCCGCGCCGGCCTCGCGGAGCATCTTGACCAGGGCGCGCTGGGTGTTGCCGCGGACGATCGAGTCGTCGACGACCACCAGGCGCTTGCCCCGGATGACTTCCTTGAGGGGGTTGAGCTTGAGGCGGATGCCGAGCTGGCGGATCGTCTGCGAGGGCTGGATGAAGGTCCGGCCCACGTAGGCGTTCTTGACCAGGCCGACGCCGTACGGGATCCCGCTGGCCTCCGCGTAGCCGACCGCGGCCGGCGTGCCCGATTCCGGTGTCGATATCACCAGGTCGGCATCGGCCGGGGCTTCCTTGGCCAGACGCCGTCCCATCTCGACACGCGAGAGGTAGACGTTCCGGCCGGCGATGTCGGTGTCCGGGCGCGCCAGGTAGACGTACTCGAAGACACAGCCCTTGGGCTTTGCTTCCGCGAAACGAGAGGTCCGCAGACCGTTCTCGTCGATCGCGATGAGCTCGCCCGGCTCGACCTCGCGGACGAAGCTGGCGCCGCAGATGTCGAGGGCGGCGGTCTCGCTCGCCACCACCCAGCCGCGCTCCAGGCGGCCGAGGACCAGCGGGCGGATGCCCTGCGGGTCACGGGCGGTGTAGAGCGTTCCCTCGTCCATGAAGACGAGCGAGAAGGCGCCCTTCACCTTCGGGAGGACCTTGGTGGCCGACTCCTCGATGGTCAGGGGCTTGCCGTCGTCGTCCGTCTGGCCGGCCAGCAGGGCGGTGACCAGGTCGGTGTCGTTGGTGGCCGCCACCTGGGTGGCGCGGCCGTCCTGACGCGGGAGGTCGGCGACCATCTCGGCGAGCTCGGCGGTGTTCACCAAGTTGCCGTTGTGACCCAGGGCAATGGAGCCGTGGGCGGTCGCACGGAAGGTCGGCTGAGCGTTCTCCCAGACGGAGGCGCCAGTGGTCGAGTAGCGGGCGTGACCGACCGCGATATGACCCTGGAGCGAGCCGAGAGAGGTTTCGTCGAAGACCTGGGAAACGAGGCCCATGTCCTTGAAGACGAGGATCTGGGAACCGTTGCTCACAGCGATGCCCGCGGACTCTTGTCCGCGGTGCTGCAATGCATACAGTCCGAAGTAGGTGAGCTTGGCGACCTCTTCACCCGGAGCCCAGACACCGAAGACGCCGCAAGCGTCCTGGGGGCCCTTTTCGCCGGGGAGCAGGTCGTGGTTGAGTCGTCCATCACCACGAGGCACGCCCCCGAGTGTAGGCGAGATCGACCACTGGTCCGAATTGGGGATGCCCGGGAAATGTCACAGCACGCAGGGTGACGGAACCTGTTCGGAGCCCGTCCGTCTCAATATCCGGATTGCCCTGGTTGACAGTCACCTGTGGTTTCGTACAGGCTCCGCCACATGCAGCCTCTCGGTGACCGCACCGTCACCCTCGTCGCGCGCCGACACGTGGACCTCGTCCGTGTCGCCAGCGCCATCTGTCGCTGTTCTGCGTAGTCACACGGCGCTTTTCTCTTTCCTTTTTTCTCCTTTCCCCGCCGCTTTCCGTTCGCGTCCGCTCCGCCGTGCCCTGCGCCGTCCCGCGCTGCCCGGAGCAGGGTCCGCCGGAGGGCGGGCGGGCCCTGCTCTGGAGTACCCGTGACCTCGAACGAACCCAACCTGTCCCGGCGCGCCTTCGGCGGCGCCGTCGGCGCGACCGCTGCCGCGGCGGCGGTGGGGCTGGGCGTCGCCGCCCCGGCCCAGGCCGCACCCGCCGAAGCCCGGCACGCGGGCCCGCAGGAGCGGGAGTTCAGGGCCGAGCGGGGACGCCGTTCCCGCCGCCCGAACATCCTGTTCATCCTCGGGGACGACCTCGGCTGGGCCGACCTGTCCTCCTACGGCTCCCCGCACATCAAGACCCCGAACCTGGACCGGCTCGCCCGCCAGGGCGTCCGCTTCACCGACGCCTACTCCGGCTCCGCGACCTGCTCCCCGACCCGCTTCAGCCTCTACACCGGCCGCTACCCGGGCCGCACCAGGGGCGGGCTCGCCGAGCCCATCGCCGACAAGTCGGCGGGACTGGAGCCGACCCACCCGACCCTCGCCTCGCTGCTGCGCGACTCCGGCTACGCGACGGCGCTGATAGGCAAGTGGCACTGCGGCTACCTGCCCGACTACAGCCCGACCAAGTCCGGCTGGGACGAGTTCTTCGGCAACTTCGGCGGAGCCCTGGAGTACTACTCCAAGCTGGGCCTGGGCGGGGAGTACGACCTCTACGAGGGCGACGCCGAGTACAAGGACCTGCGCTACTACACGCGGATCCTGACCGAGCGCGCCGGCGAGTACGTCTCCCGCGACCACGGGGACAAGCCGTGGCTGCTGAACCTCAACTTCACCACCCCGCACTGGCCGTGGATCGCCGACGGGGACACCGAGGCGAGCGCCGAGGTGACGCGCCGGATCAAAGCCGGTGACGGGCGGGCCCTGTGGCACCAGGACGGCGGGTCCGTCGAGAAGTACAAGCAGATGGTGGAGGACCTCGACCGCTCGGTCGGCGAGGTGCTGAAGGCGCTCAAGCGCTCCGGCCAGGAGGAGGACACCCTGGTCTTCTTCTCCAGCGACAACGGCGGCGAGCGGTTCTCCTACAACTGGCCGCTCTCCGGCAACAAGGCCTCCCTCCAGGAGGGCGGCATCCGCGTCCCGAACATCGTGCGCTGGCCCGCCCGGCTCGACGGCGGCCAGGTCAGCCACGTGCCGGTCTTCACCCCGGACTGGACGGCCACCCTGCTGGAACTGGCGGGCGCCCGCGCCAACCCGGCGTACCCGCTGGACGGGGTCAGCCTGGCCGGATACCTGCTGCGCGGCGAGAAGGCCGCCGAGCGGAACCTGTTCTGGCGGGTGCGCGGCGAGCGGGCGCTGCGCCGCGGCGACTGGAAGTACTACCGCGGCAAGACGGGCCGCGACCAGCTCTTCAACCTGGCCGGGGACATCCGCGAACAGGCCGACAAGGCGGCGCTGGAGCCGGCCCGGCTGGCCGAACTGCGGGCGGCCTGGGAGAAGACGGACGCGGGGCTCCTGCCGTACCCGGGCTGACCGCCCGTCCCGGGCCGGTGACGTGGTCCACAGCCTGTGGAAAGCTGCGGATCATGAGCGATGCGATACCCGAACCCAGTGCGTACGTACGTGGTTTGCCGGTCGGCGAGCGGATCCCCTTCCCCGCCGACGGCATCCCGTTCTGGGAGATCTTCCCGTACGAGGGGGACCTGCGGATCAAGGTGCTGGAGGAGCCGGTACTGCCCGAGCCGCCCCGCAACGGTGAGGCCGGGCCGGACACCTGCCGCTCCTGCGCCCGACCGGACTCGAGCTTCCTCTGGACGGACGAGCACTGGCGGCTGCACGGCGAGCACGGCGCGCTGCCGGCGGCGGTGATGCTGGTGCCGCGCGGCCACCACGACCTGCTGGACCTGCCGTCCGAGCGGGCGGCCGAGCTCGGCGCGATGCTCCAGCGGGTGGAGCGGGCGATCCGGACACTGGACGGGATCGCCCGCGTCCATGTGAACAAGTGGGGGGACAGCGGCGCCCACCTGCACCTCTTCCTGATGGCCCGCCCCGAGGGGATGCTGCAGCTGCGCGGCTCCTGCCTGCCGCTGTGGGACGACGTGCTGCCGAAGCTCCCGGCCGAGGTGTGGGCCGAGTCCGCGCGCCTGATCGCCGGGGCGATGGCGAAGGAGGGCGGGACCGCGCACGTCTGAGAGCGGAGGTCACTCGACGGCCGAGGCCGCCTTCGCGGTGACGGCGGTGCCCGAACCGGTCGCGGTGAGGGTGAGGGCGTCGCCCTGGACCTTCCAGTCGAGCGGGCCGCTGCCGAACAGCTCGGTGAGGGCCCGCTCCACCTCTCCGGGTCCGCCCTCGCAGGCCATCCGGGTGGTGGTCAGGGGACCGACGGTGAGCCGGTTCCCCTCGACGGCGGCCGACGCGTTGAAGCGGTTGCAGCCGAGGTTGCCGCTCACGGTCCCGTCCGCGGCCACGGTGAAGCGGGCCCGGCCCTCGGCACCCGCCGGGACCGAGGAGGCCGTCTCCCCCTTGATCAGGGAGTCGACGGTCCACTGCGTGGCGACGAGCGGGGCGGCGGGCGCCGGGGGCTTCGAGGTCAGGGCGATCACGCTCCCGTCCGGGCCCTTCAGCGTGACCTTCTCCTGGCCCCGTTCCACGGTCAGCCGGCCCTGGAACAGCTTGGCGAAGGCCGTCTCGAACGGCAGGTCGGGGCAGGCCATCTCGGTGTGGGCGCCCGGCGACACGGTCATGGTGGCCGCCGAGTCGAAGACCACCGCGGCGGTGAAGCCGTTGCAGCCGTAGTTGCCGGTGGCTTCGGCCTCGTGGCCCTTGCCCGGCTCCACGGACAGCCTGGCGGCGGCGGGAGCGCTCAGCACCTTGCCGTCGACGGTCAGGCTCTCGACCGACCAGGATCCGGAGAACCCGCGGCCGGGGCTCGTCCCCGGCGTCCCGCCGCCGTCACCGCAGGCGGTGGCGGTGACGGACAGCGCGAGTACGGCGACCAGGGCGGCGGGGAAGAGCGGCAGCGTACGCATGCCGGTGGGACGCGGCCGGCCGCGAACCGGTTCCCGGGTCAGCTCATCAGGGGGAGCAGCGCCGAGAGGTCCGCACGCTCGCCGCTGGCCCGGACCTGGGCCCCCTCCAGTGCTTCGGCCCAGCTCGTACGGCCGGTGGCGAGCCGGATCCAGGTCAGCGGGTCGGTCTCCACCACGTTCGGCGGGGTGCCGCGGGTGTGCCGGGGCCCCTCGACGCACTGCACCACCGCGAACGGCGGGACACGGAACTCCACCGCCCCGCCCGGAGCCTTGAGCGCGAGGGCGTCGGCGAGCAGCCGGGTGCAGGCCGCCAGGGCCTGGCGGTCCACGGGAACGTCCAGTCCGGTGGCGCGGCGCAGGTCGTCGGTGTGGACGACGAGCTCGACCGTGCGGGTGACCAGGAAGTCGGCCAGGGTCATGGCCCCGATCCACAGGTCGAGCACGCGGCCGCCGGGGTTCGCGTCGAGCGCCTCGGCCAGGCGGGCTCCGGCCCTGTCGTAGAGCTCCGTGAGCGGTGCGCCCTCCAGGGTCTCCTTGGCGGCTTCCGCGATCTTCCCGGCGAGCGAGGCCGTCGCGAACGGCCACTCGGCTGCGGGCAGTTCGGCGACGGCGGCGGGCGGCCGGGCGAGGCTGCCCGCCAGCGAGTCGGCGATCCACGCGATGTGCGCGGCCAGCTCCGCGACGGACCAGTCCCCGACCCCGCTGGGCCCGGCGAGCTGCCCTGCGTCCAACTCCCGTACGGCGTCCCGGACATGCCCGAACTGCGCGAGGACGGCCGTACGGGTCCTCGCGTGGTCGTAGGTGCGCGGCTTCTTCTTGGCGGGCGGCATGGGGCCGACTTTACGCCGCCCCCGGCGCCCCGGGCTCCGACCGGCGTCAGGCCTTCGGGGCCGCGGGCAGCGTGGTCTCGCAGCCCGCCTTCGCCGCGGCGCGCAGGGCGGCCTCGCGGGCCAGCCCCGACAGCAGGGCGAGCCCCCTGCCGCCCCGGCCGTCGCCCTCTCCGGCGGCGGTCGCCCGCAGGGCGGTCACTCCGCCGGACCCGGCCGGGTCGGCGCACCGCGCGACCGCCGTGACGCTGAAGGCGTCGTGGTCGAACCGGCTCCCGCCCGGTTCGGCGTCCTTGGAGACCACCACCGTGACGGAGACCCAGTCGTCCATCTGCTCCTGGCCCTCGAACGTCCCCGCGCGCCGCAGGATGCACGCGTTCTCAGCCGTGGCGCCCGCCTCCACCCTGGGCATGCCGAACCCCATCACCGCATCCGGGTCGACCAGTCCCCGGCAGTTCTCGATGATCTCCGCCCGGCTCCGTGCGCGGTCCCCCGTGTTGTCGTAGAGGAGCCAGCCGCCCACCCCCGCGGCGGCCACGCTCACCGGTATCCCGACCCCCAGCAGCCATCGTCCCCAACTCTTTTCCATTCAGGCCCCGTTCCCCCGCGGGCCCCGCCACCGTCATCGGCGTCGCGGGCTCCTTGCCGGAACGGACGAGCCCCCGCCCGGAACGGTTCCGGACGGGGGCTGCGCGGTTCGTGCAGAACGGCCGATCAGGCGAGCAGCGCCGGGATCATGGTCTCGTGCGCGGTGCGGAGCTCGGTCAGGGGGAGGGTGAACTCGCCCTGGATCTCGATCTCCTCGCCGTCGACCACACCGATCCGGGTCGCCGGCAGGCCCCGCGCACCGCACATGTCGGTGAAGCGGAGCTCCTCGCTGCGCGGGACGGCCACGATGGCCCGGCCCGCGGACTCCGAGAACAGGAAGGTGAAGGCGTCCAGCGCCTCCGGCACCACGATCCGGGCACCGTTGCCGCCGCGCAGGCAGGACTCGGTGAGCGCCTGGATCACGCCGCCGTCGGACAGGTCGTGCGCGGCGTCGATCATGCCGTCGCGCGAGGCCGAGATCAGGATCTCCGCGAGGAGCTTCTCGCGGCCCAGGTCCACCTTGGGCGGCATGCCGCCGAGGTGCTGGTGGACGACCTCGGACCAGGCCGAACCGCCGAACTCCTCGGCGGTGTCGCCGAGCAGGTACAGCAGCTGGCCGGCTTCCGCGAACGCCATCGGCGTACGGCGGTTGACGTCGTCGATCACACCGAGAACCGCCACGACCGGGGTCGGGTGGATCGCGATGTCGCCCGTCTGGTTGTAGAGGGAGACGTTGCCGCCGGTCACCGGGGTGCCCAGCTCCAGACAGCCGTCCGCGAGACCGCGGCAGGCCTCCGCGAACTGCCACATGACGTCCGGGTCCTCGGGGGAGCCGAAGTTCAGGCAGTCGGAGATCGCGAGGGGCTTGGCACCGGTCGCGGCCACGTTGCGGTAGGACTCGGCCAGCGCGAGCTGCGCGCCCGTGTAGGGGTCGAGCTTCGCGTAGCGGCCGTTGCCGTCCGTGGACATGGCGACGCCGAGGTTGGTCTCCTCGTCGATGCGGACCATGCCGGCGTCCTCGGGCTGCGAGAGCACCGTGTTGCCCTGGACGAAGCGGTCGTACTGGTCGGTGATCCAGGACTTCGAGGCCTGGTTCGGCGACGAGACCAGGGCCAGGACCTGCGCGCGCAGCTCCTCGGAGGTCTGCGGGCGGGGCAGCTTGCCCGCGTCGTCGGCCTGGAGCGCGTCCTGCCAGGAGGGGCGGGCGTACGGACGGTTGTAGACCGGGCCCTCGTGGGCGACGGTGCCCGGGGGCACGTCCACGATGAGCTCGCCGTGCCAGTAGATCTCCAGGTGGTCGCCCTCGGTCACCTCACCGATGACGGTGGCGATGACGTCCCACTTCTCGCAGATCTCCATGAAGCGGTCCACGTACTGCGGTTCGACGATCGCGCACATGCGCTCCTGCGACTCGCTCATGAGGATTTCCTCGGGCGAGAGCGTCGCGTCGCGCAGCGGGACGGTGTCGAGGTCGACGCGCATGCCGCCGCTGCCGGCGGAGGCCAGCTCGCTCGTGGCGCAGGAGAGCCCGGCGCCGCCGAGGTCCTGGATGCCCGCGACCAGCTTCTCCTTGAAGATCTCCAGGGTGCACTCGATGAGGAGCTTCTCCTGGAAGGGGTCGCCGACCTGGACCGCCGGACGCTTGGTCGGCTTCGTGTCGTCGAAGGTCTCCGAGGCGAGGACGGAGACGCCGCCGATGCCGTCGCCGCCCGTGCGGGCGCCGTAGAGGATGACCTTGTTGCCGGGGCCGGAGGCCTTGGCGAGGTGGATGTCCTCGTGCTTCATGACGCCGATGCAGCCGGCGTTGACGAGGGGGTTGCCCTGGTAGCAGGCGTCGAAGACGACTTCGCCGCCGATGTTCGGCAGGCCGAGGCAGTTGCCGTAGCCGCCGATGCCCGCGACGACGCCCGGCAGGACGCGCTTGGTGTCGGGGTGGTCGGCCGCGCCGAAGCGCAGCGGGTCGACGACGGCGACGGGGCGGGCGCCCATGGCGAGGATGTCGCGGACGATGCCGCCGATGCCGGTGGCCGCGCCCTGGTAGGGCTCGATGTAGCTCGGGTGGTTGTGCGACTCGACCTTGAAGGTGACCGCGTAACCCTGGCCGACGTCGACGACTCCGGCGTTCTCGCCGATGCCCACGAGCATGGCGTCGTTCTGCGGGACCTTCTCGCCGAACTGCTTCAGGTGGACCTTGCTGCTCTTGTACGAGCAGTGCTCGGACCACATGACGGAGTACATGGCGAGCTCGGCGCCGGTGGGACGGCGGTCGAGGATCTCGCGGATCCGGGCGTACTCGTCCTCCTTGAGGCCGAGTTCCTTCCAGGGCTGGGAGGCGTCCGGGGTCTCGGTGGCGTTCTTGACGGTGTCGAGGCTCATGCGCTGACCAGCTTCTTCAGGACCGAGGTGAAGAACGGGAGGCCGTCGGTGCGGCCCGTCCCGATCAGCGGCTCGACCGCGTGCTCGGGGTGCGGCATGAGGCCGACGACGTTGCCCGCGGCGTTGGTGATGCCGGCGATGTCGCGCAGCGAGCCGTTGGGGTTACCGCATCCATCAGCGGCTTCGCCGCGGACCACGTACCGGAAGGCCACTCGGCCTTCGGCCTCCAGTTCGTCCAGCACCCGCTCGTCGGCCACGTAGCGGCCGTCCATGTTCTTGAGCGGTACGGAGATCTCCTCGCCGGCGGTGTAGTCGCCGGTCCAGGCGGTCTCCGCGTTCTCCACCCGCAGCTTCTGGTCGCGGCAGATGAAGTGCAGGTGGTTGTTGCGGAGCATCGCCCCCGGCAGCAGGTGGGCCTCGGTGAGGATCTGGAAGCCGTTGCAGATGCCGAGGACGGGCATGCCGCCCTTGGCCTGCTCGATGATGCTCTCCATCACCGGCGAGAAGCGGGAGATGGCTCCGGCGCGCAGGTAGTCCCCGTAGGAGAAGCCGCCCGCGAGGACGACCGCGTCGACCTGGTGGAGGTCCTTGTCGCGGTGCCAGAGCGATACGGGCTCGGCTCCCGCGAGGCGCACGGCGCGCAGCGAGTCACGGTCGTCGAGCGTTCCGGGGAACGTGACGACTCCGATGCGAGTGGTCACCGTCAGGCCTCGACCTTCACGGTGAAGTCTTCGATGACGGTGTTGGCGAGGAAGGTTTCGGCCATCTTGTGGATGCGGTCGAGGGCGGCCTGGTCGACCGGTCCCTCCACCTCCAGTTCGAAGCGCTTCCCCTGGCGGACGTCGGCGATCCCTTCGAAGCCCAGGCGCGGCAGTGCACGCTGCACCGCCTGGCCCTGGGGGTCGAGGATCTCCGGCTTGAGCATGACGTCGACTACGACGCGTGCCACTGGCACTCCCGATGAGGTGGTTGGTGCGAAGGCGGTTCCCTCAGCGTACCCGGCGGAAATTTCTACGCGGGTAGATTTCTCTCTTGTACGATCCTCCACGCCGTTTCGGCTTCACCAACGCTTCGCAAAATCCGCCGGAAAACCACGCACCCGGCATTGCGGCGGGACACGCGGAGATAATTAACTGGGCTTCGCAATGCAATGAGAATCGGGGTACAAAGGATTCCTCCGTTGCGCCGGCATTTTTCGGTGCACGGAGACGCCAGAAAGATGCATTCCTCCGAAACATCCACACAGGCGACATCACCGCTCCGTCCGCGCACGTCAGCGGGGAGCGGCGTCGCACGAAGGGACCGATATCCGTGGCGCAGCGCGTAGTAGTCACGATCTCCGACGACATCGATGGCGGAGATGCATCGGAAACGGTGGTCTTCGGACTGGACGGTAAGTCGTACGAGATCGACCTCAATGTGGCCAACGCAAAGAAACTGCGGAAGAGCCTCGCCCCGTTCGTGGCGGCCGGCCGCCGGCAGGCCCGCTCCGGGAAGACCTTCAAGCACACCTCCATCGCCCCCGACCCGGCGGTCGTCCGGGCCTGGGCCCGCTCCAACCAGCTCGACGTCCCGCCGCGCGGCCGGATCCCGAAGAAGGTCTACGAGGAGTACAACGCGGCTCACTGAGAGCCGATTTGCCATCCACCCCTACCGGTCCGCTAGTGTGTGGATCACGCCGAGGGGCGAGGCCGCAGGTCAGACCCCGAAGTCGTGCGGGTGTAGTTCAGTAGCAGAACATCCCCCTTCCAGGGGGAAGGCGCAGTGTGCGATCCCTGTCACCCGCTCTGCTCGCTTTACCGACCACGGTTGTGGATCAGGTAGAGTGATGCACGCATCGCACGGCAGTTTTGTCGTGGGAAGCATGCGGACGTAGCTCAGTTGGTAGAGCACCACCTTGCCAAGGTGGATGTCGCGCGTTCGAGTCGCGTCGTCCGCTCAGTGTATGAAGGTCCCGGTCATTGACCGGGGCCTTTGTCGTATGTCCGCCCGTCGCGATTATCGGCGGGCCCGGAGATCCATGACACCTGTCATGGCCTCCGCGGCCCGCAGGCCGCGAGACTGGGGCCATGAAACTCAGCGGCTGGTGGAAGAACCGCAGCAGCGCGGGGAAGGTCGAGCTGTACACGCGCTGGTCGTTCCACTTCTTCGTGGTCCTCGAGATCGTGTCGATCGGGCTGGCCGTACTGGGCTCGACGGGCGGAAAGGGCTCGCCGGTGGTCCCGGTCGTGCTCTTCCTGATGGTGTGCGCGCACTCCCTGCTCGTCGGCTTCCTCTCCTCCCGGTCGCTCGACTGGATCCTGGGCCGGCGCGAGCGGCCGGTGCGGCTCGCGGTCACCGTCACCGCCCTGACCGCAGCCGCCACCCTGGGTGTCCTCGGCCTACGGGTTGCCGGGCTCACCGGCGACCCGGCGACGGCCCCGACCCTCGTCGCCGGAATGACCTGCTACGCCAGCGGCACGCTCGTCCTGTGCCTGCGCAAGGTCCGGCAGATGCGCTACGTGGCACCGGCCGCGGCCGCCTACGTGGGCCTGGCGTTCCTCGCCTTCGGCGTCCCGGCCGCCGAGGCCGCGGGGCTCGCCGTCGGGGTGCTGCTGACCAGTGCCCTGATCAGCGCGGCCTGCGGGTTCTCCGGCTGGCTGCTCGACACCGTGTGCGAGCTGGACCGGGCCCGCGAGGTCCAGGCCCAGCTCGCGGTGGCCGAGGAGCGGCTGCGGTTCGGCCGGGACCTGCACGACGTGATGGGCCGCAACCTGGCGGTGATCGCCCTCAAGAGCGAGCTGGCCGTACAGCTCGCGCGGCGCGAACGCCCCGAAGCGGTCGACCAGATGATCGAGGTACAGCGGATCGCCCGGGAGTCCCAGAAGGAGGTCCGCGACGTGGTCCGCGGCTATCGGGAGGCGAACCTCGCGGTGGAGCTGGAGGGTGCCCGCGGAGTGCTGCACGCGGCCGGGATGGACTGCCTGGTCGAGTACGAACAGGGCCGCGAACTGCCCGCCGAGGCCCAGTCGGCCCTCGGCTGGGTGGTGCGCGAGGCGACCACCAACGTGCTGCGGCACGGCGACGCCCGCAGCTGCGTGATCCGGCTGACGGCGGGACCCTCGGGCGCGCTCACGCTGGTGGTGGAGAACGACGGGGCCCCCAAGGCCCCGGCCGGGCCGCCGGGCTCGGGCCTCGCGGGCCTGCGCGAACGGCTCGCGGTGCTGGACGGCACGCTGGAGGCCGGCCCGGTGGCCGGCGGGCGGTTCCGGCTGCGGGCGCAGATTCCCGGCCCGCCGGCCGGGCCGATCCGAGAACTGGAGGCGCGGGCATGAGCCCCGTACGCGTACTGCTGGCCGACGACGAGCACCTGATCCGGGGCGCGCTCGCCGCGCTGCTGGGGCTGGAGGACGATCTGCTGGTCGTCGCCGAGGCCGCTTCGGGGCCGGAGGCGCTCGCGATGGCGCGGGCCCACCGGCCGGACGTGGCGGTGCTGGACCTGCAGATGCCCGGGGCCGACGGTGTGAGCGTGGCCACATCCCTGCGGGCCGAACTCCCCGACTGCAAGACCATGATCGTGACCAGCCACGGCCGGCCCGGGCATCTGAAGCGGGCCCTCGCCGCGGGCGTACGGGCCTTCGCGCCGAAGACCGTCTCGGCGCAGCGGCTGGCCGAGCTGATCCGGACCGTGCACGCCGGAGGCCGTTATGTGGACCCGGAGTTGGCGGCCGACGCGATCAGCGCGGGCGACTCGCCGCTGACGGCCCGCGAGGCCGAGGTACTGGAACTGGCGGGGGACGGGGCGCCGATCGCGGAGATCGCGGAGCGGGCCTCGCTGTCCCCGGGGACGGTACGGAACTACCTGTCCTCGGCGGCGACGAAGCTGGGGGCCGAGAACCGGCACACGGCAGTGCGTCTCGCCCGGGCCCGGGGTTGGGTATAGTAGTTCTCGCGCCAAGGCGCACCTGCGGACATAGCTCAGTTGGTAGAGCACCACCTTGCCAAGGTGGATGTCGCGCGTTCGAGTCGCGTTGTCCGCTCAGCAGTGAAGAAGCCCCGGTCCTCGGACCGGGGCTTCTTTCGTTTCCGGGGTCCCGCCCGGAAGGAAGGGGCCCCGTTTCCGGGGCCCCTTCGCCGCGTGTGGGCTCAGACCCAGGTCAGGCCGGTGAGCCGCTCGTAGGCCTCCACGTACCGGGAGCGGGTCTGCTCCACGACCTCCTGCGGGAGGGCGGGCGGCGGGAGTTCGCCCTTGGAGTCCCAGCCGGAGGCCGGGGAGGACAGCCAGTCGCGGACGTACTGCTTGTCGAAGGACGGCTGGCTGTGGCCCGGCTCCCACAGGTCGGCCGGCCAGAAGCGGGAGGAGTCCGGGGTCAGCACCTCGTCGGCGGCGACCAGGTTGCCGTCCTTGTCGAAGCCGAACTCGAACTTGGTGTCCGCCAGGATGATCCCGCGGTCGCGGGCGATGTCCCGGGCCCGGCCGTAGACGGCGAGGGTGGTCTGGCGCAGCAGGGCGGCCGTTTCGGCGCCCTGGGTGCGCGCGACCTCCTCGTAGGAGACGTTCTCGTCGTGCTCGCCGACCTCGGCCTTGGCGGCCGGGGTGAAGATCGGGCCGGGCAGCTCGGAGCCGTCGACCAGTCCCTCGGGCAGGCCCAGTCCGCAGACCGTACGGGTCTTCTCGTACTCGGCGAGGCCCGAGCCGGTCAGGTAGCCGCGGGCCACGCATTCGACGGGGACCATGTCGAGGTTCCGGCAGACCAGGGCGCGGCCGGCCCAGTCGGCGGGGGCGCCGGCGGGCAGCTCGGTGCTGATGACGTGGTTCGGGACGAGGTCCGCGAGCTGGTCGAACCACCACAGGGAGAGCTGCGTCAGGATCCGGCCCTTGTCCGGGATCTCGGTGGGCAGCACCCAGTCGGCGGCGGAGATGCGGTCGCTGGCGACCATGACCAGGTTCCCGTCCTCGTCGCGGTAGAGGTCGCGGACCTTGCCGGTGTGGAGGTGGACCAGGCCGGGCACCTGGACCGGCTCGGGCTTTTCGACGAATCCGGGCACGGAGTCTCCCTGTGGTTCTGTACGAGCGCGCGGCCCATTCTCCCGCACCTGCCCACCACCGCGGACAACGGGTCCGGTCAGTCCCTCTTGCAGATGCGGTCGAGGAGATTGGCGGTGGCCCGCTGGACCCGCTCGTCCACGTGCCCGGGGCGGTCGAGGGCCGGGGACCAGGCGAAGGTTCCGGACGCGAAGACCAGCGCGCCGCTGGGGGCCCGGTAGAGGGAGGTCTCCTGGTGGCGGCGGTGGCCGTCACCGTCCTCGTACGGGGAGTGCGCGAGCAGGATCCGGCTCTGGTGCTCGGGGAGCTGCGTGCGCGGGAAGTACCGGTCGGCCTCGCCCGCGACCAGGCCGGGCAGCTCGTCGTTCTCGGCGGCTCCGGTGGAGTCCCAGAGCCAGTGCGTGGCATTGCGCACGATGAGCGGCGCGGGCTCGGGGACCCGTCCCGCGTACTGGATGCCGAGCAGCTGCTGCTCCGGGCGGTCCACCTCGCGCCAGAGGCTGGGGCGGCCCGGGCCCCGGCGTTTTCGGCAGGTGAGGAGCCGGTCGTCGATCCCGGAGGGCGAGGGCGAGAGCTCGACCTGCCAGTACATGGTGTTGGCGGAGAGGAAGACGAGCGAGGTGCCGTGGTCGCGGGCGCGCTCGACGGTGCGGCGCATGGGGCCGGACCAGTACTCGTCGTGGCCGGGGAAGACCAGGCCGCGGTAGCGGGTGGGGTCGACGCGGCCGGCGTGCAGGTCACGGGCGTCGGCGTAGGCCAGGTCGTAGCCGTAGCGCTCGGCCCAGCGGATGAAGTCGTAGGCGTGGCCCACGTGCAGGGGCAGGCCCGCGCCGGCGTAGGGGCGGTCGAAGGAGACGGTGATGGCGGCGTCGCGCTCGCCGAGCAGCCGGCCCTCCTCGTCCCAGGCGTGGTAGAGGCTCGCGCCCGTTCTGCCGTCCTCCGGGTAGAGGTTGTAGGCCTGCCAGGTGATGTCGGGCAGCAGGAGCAGGAGATCGGCCGGGTGGTCGTCGCGCACCGTGAACGGGATGTGCGAGCGGTACCCGTCGGCGGTCGTCAGGACCGCCACATAGGCGCCGACGCTCCAGTACGAGGGGACCTGGAGGCGCCAGGAGAGCCACCAGTGGTGGCAGGAGACGGTGCGGTCCGCGGCCAGGGGTGCGGGCTGGACGATGCCGGAGAGGCGGGGGCTGGTGGTGATCTTGGAGGCGCCGTCGCCGCCGTAGTGGCCGATGCGGTAGACGTCCACGGAGAACTGCTGGGGCGGATCCACGGTGATGTGGAAGTCGATGGCCTCACCGGGCGCGACGGCTCCGGTGGAGCTGAACCCCTTGATCTGCCGGTGCACGTCGTCGGCGGTGCGGGGGCCGCCCGCGCCACGGGCGCGGGGGATCTGCTGACCCGGCCCCGCGGCCACGGTCGGGTCCACGTACCAGGGCACGACCTGCCCGTTGTCGTCGTAGTAGAGCTCGCTCCCCCGGAACCACGGCAGGGGGCCCTGGCCGAAGGGATCGGTCACCGCGTGCGCGAGCGCACCTGACTCCCAACGCCGGATCTGCTCCGCACCCATACCGCTGCTCCCCTCCCTCGCTCCCCCGAACGCCGCGACCGGTCCCCAGCACATCACATAACGCACGCACTCCGTCACCGTTCGTCGCGAAAAGTTCAACGGGGACCGCTGTGGCACCCGGCCCTGGGGCTCGGGGGGCCCGAGAGGCCGGAGGGCCCGGGGCCCGGAGGCCACGGCCCGGGGCCCGGGGCTAGACCAGGCGGACCGGCTTCTCGGGGCGTACGCCGACCTCCGCGAGCCAGTCCCGGAGCGGACCGGGATCGCGATCCTCCACGAGCGACAGCACCCGCCCGGCCAGATCGGCCCGCCGCACCCCGGCGACCAGCAGGACGGGCCCGTCCAGCCAGTCCAGGCCGGGCTCTCCCCCGGCGGAGTCGACGGCGGCGCAGCACACCAGCGCCACGACGTGGTCCGCCAGCAGGTCCCGCCCGCTGCGCGGAGCCTCCAGCGGGAACAGCGGCAGTGCGTCGGCCCCCCGGCCCGCGGCGGCCGCCGCCGGGGCGGGCACCGCCTCCCGGGCCAGGTCACCGCTCAGCCTGCCCGCCAGGGCGTCGGCGTCGGCGGCCGCGAGGTGGGTCAGCACCCGCTCCACCGTGGAGGCGGCGGGCACCGACGAAGCCGACAGCGCGTCCAGAGCGGCCAGCAGGCGGGCAGCCTCCGTGCGCCATTTGCGGTCGACGACCTCCTCCGGATAGGCCGCCCAGTCCACCGGCGACCAGTCCGGGCCGGCCTCGGCCGGTCCGCCGTGGAAGAGGCGCGCGGCCAGCAGCGAGGCTGCCTCGTCCACCGCACCCGGCTGGTCCAGCAGATCGCACGCCGGGCGCTCGCCCAGCCGCGAGGTGAACCCGTCGGCCAACCGGTCGCGGCGGGACAGCTCGGTCAGCGCGGAGACGACGCCCGCGTCCAGGTGCGCGGGCCAGCGGCCCATCCGCCAGGCGGGCAGCGCGACGCGGGTCAGCAGCCGGTCCCAGCCGGCGTACGCCAGCCCGACCTGCTCCTGGGCGGCGATGCGCAGCGCGTAATCCACACCCTGTGCACGGTCCGAGGCGGCCGCGGCGACCCCGCGCTCCATCTCGGCGGCGTCCACCCTGCACAGCCGCAGCAGCAGCCGGGCGGGGGCGGCGATCCAGCCGAGGAAGCGCCGGCCGCCCACGTCCACGGCGGCGTCGAGGCCCCGTACGAATCCGCGCGCGTCGGCTATGTCCGGGTGCGCGGAGGGACCCGTACCCGCGACGACGGGCGCGAGGACGGCCCGCAGCTCGGCGACCCTCATCCACCACAGGAACGGCGAGCCGATCACCAGCACCGGGGCGGCGCCGGGCTCGCACTCCGGGCCACCGGCTCCGGCGGCCCCACCCGATATGTGCGTGCGGCCGCGGGCACGGCGGTGCGCCGCGTGCGTACGGTCCTCCAGCCAGCTGTCGCAGTCGGGCGTCAGGGCTATCGCGGAGGGCGCCGGAACGTCCATCCGGTCCGCCAGGTCCCGCACGAGCCGGTAGAGGTCGGGGGCGGCGGACTCCGACAGGGGCACGGTCGGGGTCATGGCGGGGCTCGCCCGCAGCACGACGGCGGCGAAGATCCCGCCGACGAGCAGGACGAACGCGGCGACGGCGCACACGGCGAGGGTCACGGCGGGCCAGGGGTCACCGGCGAGCCGGCCCGTCGTACGGGCGCTCACCAGCACCACGGCCAGCGCGGCGGGCAGCAGCCCGACGGCCAGTGCCCTGCTGCGCACACGCAGCACGGCCAAGGCACGGGAACGCGCGGACGGCGTACCCACTTCAGCGATCGAACCGGTTCCGGACACGGCCGGACCTCACCCCCTCTGCCACGCGGCGGCGTTGCTCACTCCCCCACTGTGACACCAGCCACTGACATCGCAATGCCGGTGGGCCATGTGCCGGAATGAGAGCCGGAATGCTTGCGCCGCACCATAGTTGGGGCGGAGGCGGCCGTCAGGCAGACCGGGGGACGATCACCCGATGGAATGGCTTTGGGTAAAGCTGGGTGCGTTCGAACGCGGCCGGATGCACTCGCACGCGAGCATGCGCGCGGGCCCGGCCGCACCGAGTGCGCACCGGGCCCGCTTCCGTGAAATCCCGCTGAACGCCGCCGGTCAGCGCTGTTCCGCCGCCTTCGCCGCGATGTCCGTGCGGTACTGCGAGCCGTCGAGCCCGATCCGCGCGACCGCCTTATACGCCCTGTCCCGGGCCTCCGCCAGATCGGAACCGGTCGCCGTCACCGACAGCACGCGTCCGCCCGCGCTGACGACCGCGTCGCCCTCGCTGCGGGTCCCGGCGTGCAGGACGTACGCGTGCGGGGCGTCCAGCTCCGCGACCTCGGCCAGGCCCGTGATGGGGTCCCCGGTACGCGGGGTCTCCGGGTAGTTGTGGGAGGCGATGACCACCGTCACGGCCGCGTCCTCGCGCCAGCTGAGCGGGGGCAGGGAGTCCAGGGTGCCGTTGGCGGAGCCCAGCAGCACGCTCGCGAGCGGGGTGCGCAGCCGGGCCAGGACCACCTGGGTCTCGGGGTCGCCGAAGCGGGCGTTGAACTCGATGACCCGGGTCCCGCGCGAGGTGATCGCGAGGCCCGCGTAGAGCAGCCCGGAGAAGGGGGTGCCGCGGTGGCGCAGCTCGTCCACGGTGGGCTGCAGGACGGAGGCCATGACCTCGTCGACGAGCTTCGGGTCGGCCCAGGGGAGCGGGGAGTACGCGCCCATGCCGCCGGTGTTGGGTCCGGCGTCGCCGTCGAGCGCGCGCTTGAAGTCCTGCGCGGGCTGGAGCGGCAGCACGGTGACGCCGTCGGTGATGGCGAAGAGGGAGACCTCGGGGCCGTCGAGGAACTCCTCGATGACCACCCGGTCGCAGCCCAGCGCGTGGGCGCGGGCGGCTGCCCGGTCGTCGGTGACCACGACGCCCTTGCCGGCGGCGAGGCCGTCGTCCTTGACCACGTACGGGGCGCCGAAGGCGTCGAGGGCCTCGTCCACCTCTTCCGGGGTGGTGCACACGTAACTGCGTGCCGTCGGGACGCCGGCGGCGGCCATCACGTCCTTGGCGAAGGCCTTGGAACCCTCCAGCTGCGCGGCTTCGCCGGACGGGCCGAAGACGGGGATGCCGACCGCGCGCACGGCGTCGGCGACCCCGGCGACGAGCGGGGCCTCCGGGCCGACGACGACCAGGTCGGCGCGGAGCTCGGTGGCGAGGCGGGCGACGGCTTCGCCGTCGAGCGGGTCGACGGGGCGGAGCTCGGCCACCTCGGCGATGCCGGCGTTGCCGGGAGCGCAGTACAGCGCGTTGACGTCGGAATCGAGGGACAGAGAGCGGCACAGGGCATGTTCGCGGGCGCCGCCGCCGATGACGAGGACCTTCACGCCATGAAGACTAGCCCGCGTTCCCGGGTGTCCTTCGTGCGGGCACCCAAGTCGGACCCCCTAGTCGTTCGTATATTCCTCTACAACGGTGGCCCCGAGCTCGCGCACGATCAGATCGTGTCCGCTCAGTGCGGTGTCGACGAGGTCGGGGTCGTCGGCCTCCGCGATGTCGTCCTCGGGTGCGACCGGCGGCGGCGCCTGATGGGCCGGCGGCTGGTGCTGCTGGGACTGTTGGGACTGCTGCTGTTGGTACGACTGCTGCGGCTGCTGGGACTGCTGCGGGGCCTGCGGCTGCTGCTGGTACGACTGCTGCTGGGGCTGCTGCGACTGCTGCGGGGTCTGCTGGGCCGGCGGCTGGCTGTAGGCGGGCGCGGCCGGAGCGCCGTAGGAGGACGCGGATACGGGGGCCATGGGCTGGGCGCCCCCGCCGACCACGGCCTCGATCTTCCAGGTGACCTGGAACTGCTCGGCGAGCACCGCCTTGAGGACGTCCTCGCTGCCGCTGCTCGCGAAGTTGTCGCGGGCCCCGGCGTTGGGGAATCCGAGCTGGAGGGTGGTGCCGTCGAAGCCGGCGACCTGGGCGTTCTGGCTGAGCAGGATCCAGGTGAAGCGGCGGCGGTTCTTGACGGCGTCCAGGACGGCCGGCCACATGGCCTGGATCTGCCCGGCGCCGGCGGCCATGCCGGGGGCCGGGGCGGCGGGCGCCGCCGGGGCGGAGGCCTGGGGGGCCTGGGCGGGGGCCGCCGGCGGAGCCGTGGGGGCTGCCGGGGCGCCCGGGGTGGCCGCGCCGGGCCAGGCCCCCGCGGCGGGGGCGGCGGGCGCCGCCTGCGCGGGAGCGGGAGCCGCCGGGGCGCCGGGGGTGGCGGCGCCGGGCCAGGCACCGGGGGCGCCGCTGCCGGGCTGCGCGGCGCCGGGCCAGGCGCCGGGGGCGGAGGCCGGGGCCGCGGGGGCCGCGGGCTCGGGCGGAGCCACCGGGGCCGGAGCGGGGGCCTGCTGCACCGGTGCGTGGTGCACGGGGGTCTGGTGCACGGGGGTCTGGTGCACGGGGGCCTGGTGCGTCGGAGCCTGCTGCACGGGGGGCCGTACGGTCGCGGGGGCCATGGCGTGGGCCTCCGGCCCGGGGACGTAGCCCATGGCGGGGGCCGGGGCGAAGGCGGCGGCGGCGGAGGCCGCACCTCCGCGCTCCAGCCGGTCGAGCCGCGCCTGCACGGAACGCTCGTCGTCGAAGGCGGCGGGCAGCAGCACGCGGGCGCAGATCAGCTCCAGCTGCAGCCGGGGCGAGGTGGCTCCGCGCATCTCGGTGAGCCCCGTGTTGACCAGATCGGCGGCCCGGGACAGCTCGGCGGCCCCGAAGACGGAGGCCTGGGCCTGCATCCGCTCGACCACGTCGTTCGGGGCGTCGATGAGCCCCTTCTCCCGGGCGTCGGGCACGGCGGCCAGGATCACCAGGTCGCGCAGCCGCTCCAGCAGGTCGGCGACGAAGCGGCGCGGGTCGTTGCCGCCCTCCACCACCCGGTCGACGATCTCGAAGGCGGCGGCCCCGTCCCCGGCGGCGAAGGCGTCCACGACGGCGTCGAGGAGCGTGCCGTCGGTGTACCCGAGGAGCGAGGTGGCCATGGCGTACGTCACACCCTGCTCGGTGGCGCCGGCCAGGAGCTGGTCCATGACGGACATGGAGTCACGGACGGATCCGGCTCCGGCGCGCACGACGAGCGGCAGCACGCCCTCCTCGACGTGGGCGCCCTCGCGGCCGCAGACCTCGCCGAGGTAGTCCCGCAGGGTGCCGGGGGGCACGAGCCGGAAGGGGTAGTGGTGCGTCCGGGACCGGATGGTGCCGATGACCTTCTCGGGCTCGGTCGTGGCGAAGATGAACTTGAGGTGCTCCGGCGGCTCCTCGACCACCTTCAGCAGGGCGTTGAAGCCCGCCGGGGTGACCATGTGCGCCTCGTCGATGATGTAGATCTTGTACCGGCTGGAGGCGGGCCCGAAGAAGGCCTTCTCGCGCAGGTCACGGGCATCGTCCACACCACCGTGCGAGGCCGCGTCGATCTCGATGACGTCGATGGATCCCGGCCCGTTGCGCGCGAGGTCCTTGCAGGACTGGCACTCCCCGCAGGGGGTGGGCGTGGGGCCTTGCTCACAGTTCAGGCAGCGGGCGAGGATCCGCGCGCTGGTGGTCTTGCCGCAGCCTCGCGGCCCACTGAACAGGTACGCGTGATTGACCCGGTTGTTGCGCAGCGCCTGCATCAGCGGGTCAGTGACATGCTCCTGACCGATGACCTCGGCGAACGACTCGGGGCGGTAGCGGCGGTACAGCGCAAGGGACGACACGTCTACGAGGTTATCCGGGCCCACCGACAACGGCGGCCCGCAGACCCGCCCGGTCCACCGTGGTCCGCGCGCGGTCCTGCATCAGCGGACGTGCTCAGCGGCCCGGCCGGCCCGACCCGTCCCGGAACGCAAAGCGCCCCCCACGCACCCGCCAGAGCCCACTTACCCTTGCTGCCTTCCGGCCCTGGGGGAGTTGGGTGAGATAGCGCCACGTGAGGGGCTGGCCCCACCCTAGCGGATGGAGGGCCCCGGAATCGAGCCGGACCCCGGCCGGAGCTCCACGCGACGATCACGTTCGCGAGCACCCCTCAACGTCTTGTATTGTTTGCCGCGGAGGATTCGCCTAGTGGCCTAGGGCGCACGCTTGGAAAGCGTGTTGGGGGCAACCCCTCACGAGTTCGAATCTCGTATCCTCCGCCATTGCTCTCACCGGGCAATACGTTGAAGAGCCCCACCGCTTGCGGTGGGGCTCTTTGCGTTGGCCCGTCTCCCACGGGCGAGGAACAGCGAGGAACAGCATGATCGTCCACACCGCCGTTCCGCTCGGCGCCGGGGCTCCGCCGGTTCGCGGGAGGGTCTGGTACGCCTCGTACGGCTCCAACATGCACACGGACCGGCTGGCCGCCTACATCGCCGGCGGGACACCGGCCGGCGCGACGCGCTCGTATCCCGGCTGCCGCGACCGCCGGGCGCCGGAGCGGTCGATCGCCGTCCGGCTCGACGGATGCCTCTACTTCGCCACCGAGTCCCCGGTGTGGCAGGGCGGCAGGGGCTTCTACGATCCGTCGGCACCGGGCCGCCTGCTGGGGCGCGCCCACCTCCTGACCGTGAGCCAGGTGTCGGACATCGCCGCACAGGAGATGTACCGGGAACCGGGGACGGACCTCGACCTCTCCCGGGTGCTGCGCGACGGCCGCGACGCCTCGGGCGGCGGCCGGTACGAGACCTTGATCTGCCCGGGGACGGTCGAAGGCATCCCCGTGCTGACGTTCACCGCCCCGTGGTCCCTCCGGGACGTCGAGCCGGTCATGCCGTCCGCCGCGTACCTGCGGCACCTGGCGGGGGGACTGCTGGAGTCGGGGCCGTGGCGGGAACAGGAGATCGCCGCCTACCTGTCCGCCTGCCCGGGCGCGGCCGGCAACTGGACCCCGCGACAGGTGCTCGACCTGCTCGCGGAGCGGCCGGCCGGGGAGCGGCCAGCCGAGGGGCGGCCTGCCGGGGGGCGGCCTGGCGCGGGGCGGCCGGAGGCCCGCGCTTAGCGTGGGGCCATGGACACGGCACAGGAGTTCGAGGCGCACCGGCCACGGCTGTTCTCGCTGGCGTACCGGATGCTCGGCTCGGCTGCCGAGGCCGAGGACGCGGTGCAGGACGCGTACCTGCGCTGGCACGGCGTCGAGCCCGGCCAGGTGGCCGCGCCGGGCCCGTGGCTGGCCAAGGTGCTCACCAACCTGTGCCTGAACCGGCTCACCTCCGCCCGGGTCCGGCGCGAGGAGTACTTCGGGCCCTGGATCCCCGAGCCGGTGGGGACCGGCGCCGGTGCGCTGGGGCCGATGGAGACGGCGGAGCAGCGGGACTCGGTGTCCTTCGCCGTGCTGACGATGATGGAGCGGCTGTCGCCGCCCGAGCGGGCCGCCGTGGTGCTGCGCGACGCCTTCGACTACAGCCACCGGGACATCGCCGGCGTACTCGACTGCTCGGAGGCGAACGCCCGCCAGCTCTACCGCCGGGCCAAGCAGCACCTGGCCGACGGCCGGCCGCGGTTCACCACCTCGCGGGAGCAGGACGACGAGCTGCTCGCCCGGTTCCTGGCCGCCGCGTCCGGGGGTGCGATGGCGCAGCTGGAGCAGCTGCTCTCCGAGCAGGTCGTCGTCTGGTCGGACGGCGGCGGCAAGGCGAGTGCGTCGAGCCGGCCGGTGGCCGGGCGGGACAACGCGGCCCGCTTCCTCCTCGGTCTCTTCTCCCGGTGGGTCAACGGCGCGCAGATCGGGTTCACCGAGACGAACGGCGTGCCGGCGGTGGTCAGCTGGGCGGACGGCGAGCTGACCGCGTTCGGGGCGCTGGAGCTCGGCGAGGGCGGGATCACCGGCGTCCGGCTCGTCCTGAACCCGGACAAACTCGCCTTCCTCGCGACTCAGCTCCGAGAGTTGTCACAGAACGGCTGACCCGTCGGTTCTTCATCGGTGACGGCAACACCAACGCCCACGGCGACCGTGGCTTCGGAAGGCTGGGACCGATGAAGAACGACACGATCATGGTGACCGGAGCGACGGGCATGCTCGGCCGCGAGGTGCTGGAGCGGGTCCGCCGCACCGGCCGCCCGGTCCGTGCGCTCACGCGCGGGACCGCGCTGCCGGACGACGCCGGGGTGGACTGGTACACCGGCGACCTGACCACCGGCGCCGGACTCGACGAGGCGCTCGCGGGCGTCCGTACGGTCATCCACTGCGCGAGCGACATCCGGCACTTCAAGAACGACGTCCCGGGCTTGCGGCACCTGCTGGAAGCCGGGAAGCGGGCCGGCGTCGAGCACGTCGTCAACATCTCGATCGTCGGCGTCGACCGGATCCCCTACCCCTACTTCCGGGTCAAGCTGGAGTGCGAGCGGCTGCTCGCCTCCTCGGACACCGGCTGGACCAACCTGCGGGCCACCCAGTTCCCCGCACTGCTCGACCTCGCCTTCGGGGCCCTGTCCAAGCTCCCGGTGGTCCTCGTGCCCTCCGGCACCGACTGCCAGCCGGCCGATGCGGGCGAGGTCGCGGACCGGCTGGTCGAGCTGGCCCTCGGCGCCCCGGCCGGCCGGGTGCCCGACTTCGCCGGCCCGACCGTGTACCCGGCCACCCGCCTCGCCAAGGACTGGCTGCACGCCACGGGCAAGCGCCGCGCCGTCCTGCCCGTCCGGATCCCCGGCAGGATCGGGGCCGCCTGGCGCGCCGGCCACCTGACCACCCCGGGCCACGCGCTCGGCCGGCGCACCTGGGAGGAGTACCTCGCCAAGCGGGTCGCCCGCTGACGCCGTGCCCGGCCGGTCGCACCCGGCCCGGTCGCACCCGGCGGAGGGCGCCGGTGGAGGGCGCCGGTGGAGGGAACCTCGGACCGGCTGGACGTGCGGGCTGACACACCCGCACATACCGTTTCCCCAGACGGCCGAGGAGGTGCGGATGGACTGGCTCCGGGAGGAGATCTTCCAGCCCTACCCCGAGCTGCTCATCTTCCTGACCATCGCCGTCGGCTTCCTGCTCGGCCGCATCCGGTACAAGTCCATCGCGCTGGGGGCCGTCACCGGATGCCTCGTCGCCGGCCTGGTCATCGGCTCCCAGGCCAAGGTCGAGATCGACGGTCCGATCAAGTCCGTCTTCTTCCTGATGTTCCTCTTCGCCCTGGGCTACGACGTCGGCCCGCAGTTCTTCCGCGCCCTGCGCAAGGACGGCCTCCCCCAAGTCGTCCTGGCCCTCATCGTCTGCGTCACCGGACTCGCCACCGCCTGGGCCTTCGCCGCCCTCGCCGGTTACGGGCCCGGCCTGTCCGCCGGTCTGCTCGGCGGCGGCCTCACCCAGTCCGCCGTCATCGGCGTCGGCTCCGACGCCATCTCCCACCTGCCCGGCGTCGACGCGGCCGAGGCGCGGGACCAGTCCCATCTGATCGCCGTCGCCTACGCGGTCACGTACCCCCTCGGCACGGTCCTCCCCGCGCTGCTCCTCGCCGGGATCCTGCCCCGGCTGCTGCGCCGGGACCTCGCGGAGGAGAGCGCCGTGCTCGCCGCCGACCTGGAGGCCGCCGAGGACGATCCCGACGCCGGGGAGGGCTACTACAAGCACGTGCTGCGCGCGTACGCCGTCGACGTGGCGGCCTTCGCCGGGCGCACGATCGGGGACTTCGAGGCGGAGCAGAAGGCCGCCGGCCGGCGGCTCTACATCACCCGGCTGCGCCGCGCCGGGGAGATCCTGGAGCACTCCGCGGGCACCCGCGTCGAGATCGGGGACGTCCTGGCCGTGAGCGCGGTCCGCGGCGACCTCGTCGCGTACGACGCGCGCACGCACATCGGAATGGAGACGGACGACTTCGAGCTGCTCGCCTACCGCACCGAATCCCTGCACGTGGTCATCACCGACCGGAACCTGAGCGGCCGCACCATCCGCACCCTGCGCCACGAGGAGTTCATGCCGGGCGTCTTCGTCGACGAGCACTGGCGGGCCGGCGCCGACCTGCGGGTCCGCCTCGACAGCACCGTGGAGCGGGGCGACACCCTGGTCCTCACGGGGCCGCGCAGCCGGGTGGAGGCGGCCGCGGCGGAGCTGGGCAAGCCGGTGCCGACCAGCTTCGCGACGGACATGGTGTGGATCGCGCTCGGGCTCTTCCTCGGCGGCTGCCTCGGCATCCCGGCGCTGCACGCGGCCGGCGCGCCGCTGTCGCTGTCCACCTCCACCGGGGCGCTGCTGATGGGCCTGGTCTTCGGCTGGATCCGGAGCAAGTACCCCACCTACGGGAACCTGCCGTCGGCCGCCCAGTGGCTGATGGGCACGCTCGGCCTGTGCGTGTTCGTCACGGTCGTCGGACTCAACGCGGGCCCGAGCTTCGTCCCGGGCCTGCGCGAAGCCGGCTGGCCGCTGCTGCTGTGGGGCGCCGCCGTGACGAGCGTGCCGCTGCTGGCCGGATTCGCCTACGGGCACTTCGTGCAGCGGCTGCCCCTCCCGATCCTGCTCGGCGCCCTGGCCGGAGCCCAGACCACGACGGCCGCCCTCGGCGCCCTGACGGAACGCGCCCGCAGCCAGATCCCGGCCCTGGGGACGACGGTCCCGTACGCCCTGGGCAACGTACTGCTGACGATGTGGGGGTCGGTGATCGTGCTGCTGCGGCGGTGAGTGCCGACCCGGCGGGGCGGCACCGCAGTGCCGGCGCCGTGGACCTCGTAGTCGCCGCGACCGCGGAACTGCGGGAGCTGACCCTCCTGCACCGCGACCGCGACTTCGAGTGCATCGCGGCCGTCACCGGCCAGGCCCTCCAGTGGTACGGCCCGGCGGCCGAGAAGCAGGGAGGGCGGACCGCCCCGACGGTTCGGGGGCCAGGCGAGATCCGAAAGAGGCGGCTTAGCCGTGGGGGATCAGGGCCACCGGGCTGTGGGCGTGGTGGGCCACCGCGTGGTCCGTGGGGCCCATGCCGTGGAGGGGACGGTGGTGGCGGCGGCCCACGACCAGGAGGTCGGCCTCGGCCGACTCGTCGAGCAGGAGCCGGGCCGGGTCGCCGGGGCGGGTCACGCACTCGGCCGTCACCAGCGGGTGGCGCGCGCCGGCCGCGGACACCGCCGCTTCGAGCGGCTCCGGGCCAGCCGGGCCCGATCGCACCGCGTGCACCGCGCGCAGCGGGAGCGCGTGGCGGGACGCCCAGGCGTACGCGAACTCGAGCACCGCGGCGTAGTCGCCCGCCGGGTCCACCCCGACGACGACCCCGTGTCCGTGCGGCGCACGCTCGGCGGGCTCCCGCACCAGGACCACGGGGACCTCGGCGCGCCCCGCGACGTGCAGCGCCGTGGAGCCGAGGCGGGGGACCACGTGGCGGTCCTCGCCGCTCGCGCCGAGCACGATCAGCCCGGCGCCCGACCGGGCGGCCGCCCGCGGGATCTCGTTGCCGGGTCCGCCCTCGGCGGTGGCCGCCTCGACGGTCAGGCCCTGGTGTGTGGTGCGGAGTTCCTCGACGAGCGCCGACAGTGCGGTCCTCGCCGCGCGCTCGCTCTCGCCAAGCACGGGCTGGAACTCCACGGAGATCGGCTGGACGGTCGGCCAGGCCTGGCCCACGTGGAGCAGCCGGAGCGGCGCCCCGGCCGCCAGGGCCTCACGTGCGGCCCACCGGGCGGCGGCGACGCTCCGGGCGGACCCGTCGAACCCTACGAGGACGGGGAGGGCCGGGAGGACGGGGGAGGTGGGCGGGGCGGGCTGGTCGGACGGGACGGACGGGACGGACATCGGCGGCACCCTTCGTTCACATGCCGCGGCCAGTTCCTGGTCGCTCCTACGACGCTACGCCAACCGCCGCATTTACCCCTCTTCACGGCTGTTCGTGGCTTCCAGACCCTTCCAGCCCTTACGAAGAACCCTCTCCGGGACCCTGCGGAGACGGCCACATCCGGGACCGGTCAGGCCCTAGGCTGCGCGCGTGCCCTCGTACTCGATCGGGCAGGCCGCCGGTCTGCTGTGTGTGAGCCCCGAGACCGTCCGCCGCTGGGCCGACGGGGGGCGGCTGCCCGCACGCCGGTCGCCCGACGGGGCACGGACCGTCGACGGGGTCGCCCTCGCCGCCTTCGCCAAGGAACGGGCCGAAGGCCTGCATCCGGTGCCGCGGACGGCCGCCGCCACCTCCGTGCGCAACTCCTTCGCGGGGATCGTCACCGCAGTCCGGCTCGACGAGGTCGCGGCCCGGGTGGAGGTCCAGTCGGGCCCGTACCGCCTCGTCTCCGTGGTGACCCGGGAGTCGGTCGAGGAGCTCGGCATCGCGGTCGGAGTCACCGTGACGGCCCGGGTGAAGTCCACGGACGTCCACATCGACCTGGCCTTTTAGCGCGCCCGCGAAGGGCGGGGCCGGGCTGCACGAGGGCAGCTCGGGCCACGCAGGATCCGAAAGAGACCGCCTAGCAGCGCAGCGCCGCGTACAGGTCCAGCTTGTGGTCGAGGCGCGAGAGGTCGCGGCCGGTCAGGGCCTCCACCCGCTCGATCCGGTAGTGGACCGTGTTCACGTGCAGGTGCAGCGCTTCCGCCGTACGCGTCCACGAGCAGTTGTTCGCGAGGAACACCTCCAGGGTTTCCCGCAGCATGCCGTCCCCGAGCGAGCCCAGCGTCCGCGTCCCGAACACCCCGCGCACCTCCGGCGGGACCCCCGAGAGCAGTTCGGTCAGGGTGTCCAGCTGCTCCACCCCGCGGACCGCGACCACCGCGTCGGCCGCCGTCAGCGCGAAGCGCGCCTGGCACAGCGACGCGCGTAGCCCGTCGGCCGAAGCGGTCCGCGCTCCCACGCCGAGCCGCAGATCGGCCCCCGGGTCGGCGCACGCCCGGAGCAGCGGCCACACGGTGCGCAGCCGGTCGGTGAGATCGGCGGTGCCGCCCGTGCCGGTGGAATCGTCTCCGTCCGGGCCCTCGTACAGCACCGCCCCGCCCGGCCCCGCCGCCCAGCGGAGCCCCGTCAGGTGCCCCTCCAGGTGCCCCTCCAGGTGCCCCAGAGCCTCCGCCAGCGCGTCCCCGTCGGTCGCCGCCAGCACTCGGTACGGGCCCCCCGCGGGCAGCCCGGCCGCCTGGAGCGCGGCGCCGAGGAGGTCCGGTTCGGCCTCGGCCGCCACCAGGGCGAGCAGGTCCCGTCCGGCGTCCCGTCGCGCGGCCGCCCGGCGGGTCAGGCCGTCGCGGTACTGCGCGAACACCTCGGCGATCTCGTGGAGCACCCGCGGCGGCGCCGCGTCCGCGTCCGGGACGTGCAGCAGCCAGGCGTCGTAGGGGGAGCCCTCGGCCTCGACGCCGAGCGAGACCCCGCCCTTCGCGGCGGAGGCGGCCCGCTGCGCCGGGATCGCGGGCGCGGACGGGGTACGGGCCACCGTGCGGCCGCTGGCGGTCAGCAGGTAGCAGGGCAGCCGGCCCAGGTGCGCGCACGCCCGGTCCAGCAGCTCCGCCGGCCCGGCCCCGCCCTCCAGGAGCCGGCTGAGCTCGCTGCGCACGTTCTCGGGGAGCGCGAAGTGCCGGGTGGGGCGCCGGCTGAGGTCCCCCCACTGGCGCAGGTACACCGCCTCGGTGACGGCCCGGAAGCTGGTCTGCGCGGGCACCGCCACCAGCGGCATCCGGTGGGCCCGGCAGGCGGTGACGAGCTCCTCGGGCACCCCTCCGTGGGTCTCCTCGCCCGCCAGCAGCGCCCGGGCTCCGGCGCCGGCGAGTGCGGCGACGAACCGGTCGGTCCTGGCGGCGGCCGACGCCCCCGGACGCCACCACACGAGGCCGCTGAGCACGAGCTCTCCGGGGCCCAGGAACCGGCTCGGGTCCTCCAGGTCGGTAGCGGTCACCCCGCTGACCTCCTGGCCGAGAAGGGCCTGTTCGCCCCAGAGCAGGGTGAGGCCGAGGTTGTCGGACTGGAGCAGGTCGAGGACGTGCATGGCGGGGACTCCTTGCGGCGGGTGGCAGCCCACAATCGCGAGGCGAATATGAGAATTGCCATGGTAAATGCAAGGAGAACCGTTCGGACAGCCTCTTGGATGATTCACCAGGCATGCCCCGTCGGCCCTGTCGTTTTTCCGTGGCGGGGACCAGTCGTCCCCGCCCCCGGCGCGTTGTTTCACTGACGGGACGACGGAAAACGGCGAAAAACGACGGTCGGACGACCGCGACAAGACGACGGCAAGACGACGGCAAGACGGCGACGGAAAGGATGGCGGGAAATGGACCTCAACACGGTGCTCGACGTACGCGACGCACGCCGCCGCGAACCCTGGCGTCCGGGTGACGCCTGGCTCGGCGGCGGCACGTACCTCTTCTCCGAGCCGCAGCCCCATATCCGCCGACTCGTCGACCTCTCCCGGATGGGCTGGCCGCCCCTGTCATGGCAGCCCGACGGGTCCCTCGACATCGCCGCCACGTGCACCATCACCGAGCTGTCCCGCTTCGGCCGGACCCTGCCCACCACGGCCGCGCCGCTCTTCGAACAGTGCTGCCGGGCCTTCCTCGCCAGCTTCAAGATCTGGAACATGGCGACCGTCGGCGGCAACCTCTGCAACGGCCTCCCCGCCGGCCCGATGATCTCCCTCACCGCCGCCCTCGACGGAACCGCCCTCCTCCAGGGCCAGGACGGCGCCACCCGCCGCCTGCCCGTCACCGACTTCATTCGCGGAGCCGGCGTGAAGGACCTGCGCGACGGCGAACTGCTGCGCTCGGTGCGGCTGCCCGCCCGCGCCCTGGACTCCCGTACGGCCTTCCGGCAGGCCTCCCTCTACGGCCTCGGCCGCTCCGGCGCCCTGGTCATCGGCGCCCACGACCCCCAGGACGGCTCCCTCGCCGTCACGGTCTCGGCCGCCACCACCCGGCCCTTCCGCTTCTGGTTCGCACTGCCGCCCACGGCGGCCGAGCTGCGCCGGGCGATCGACGACACCGTCCGGCCCGACGAGTGGTTCGACGACATCCACGGACTGCCCGCCTGGCGGCGGCACATGGCGCTGCTCCTCGCCGAGGAGATCCGCCGCGAGCTCGACCCCGAGGAGGTTTCCCGATGAGCTACGAGATCGAGATCAACAAACGGCGCTTCGAGGACGAGCCCCGCTCCGGCCAGTGCCTGCGCACCTACCTCCGCGAGCGCGGCTGGTTCGGCGTGAAGAAGGGCTGCGACCAGGGGGACTGCGGCGCCTGCACGGTCCACGTCGACGGGCAGCCCGTCCACAGCTGCCTCTACCCGGCCGTCCGCGCCGAGGGCCGCTCCGTCACCACCGTCGAGGGACTGTGCCCGCCCGGCGGCGAACTCCACCCCGCCCAGCAGCAGTTCCTCGACGCCCAGGGCTTCCAGTGCGGCTTCTGCACCGCCGGATTCCTGATGACCACGTCCGCCCTCCAGGCCGAGCGGGGCACCGCCCACGACGACGGAAAGCTCGAGGACCTCCCCCGCGCCTTCAAGGGCAACATCTGCCGCTGTACGGGCTACCGCGCCATCGAGGACGCCGTACGCGGCGTGAAGCACGTCGAAACCCCGGAAGCGGGGCAGGCCGTCGGCAAGAGCCTCGGCGCCCCCGCCGGCCCCCAGGTCGTCACCGGCACCGCCCGCTACACCTTCGACATCGACGTCCCCGGCCTGCTCCACATGAAGCTGCTGCGCTCCCCGCACCCGCACGCCCGCATCGTCTCCATCGACACCACCGACGCCCTCCAGGTCCCGGGCGTCCACGCGGTCCTCACCCACCACGACGCCCCCGACCACCTGTACTCGAGCGCCCGTCACGAGCACCCGACCGAGGACCCGATGGACACCCGGGTCCTGGACGACGTGGTCCGCTTCGTCGGCCAGCGCGTGGCCGCCGTGGTCGCCGACTCCGAGCAGGCCGCCGAGGAGGCGTGCCGCCGCGTGGTGGTCACGTACGAGGAACTGCCGTACGTCATCGACCCGGAGGAGGCCATGCTCCCGGGCGCCCCCGTCCTCCACCCCAAGGGGCCCGAGTCGGGCATCTTCCGCGCCGGGAACAACGTGTGCGGCGAGGTCCACAACACCCTCGGCGACATGGAGAAGGGGTACGCGGAGGCCGACGTCGTCCTTGAGGAGACCTTCCAGACCCAGCGCGTGCAGCACGCCAGCCTGGAGACCCACGGCAGCGTCGCGTACTTCGAGCCCAAGGAGGAGGGGGACGGCGAGCGCATCACCGTCCGCTCCTCCACCCAGGCGCCCTTCCTGACCCGGCGGGCGCTGTGCGCCCTCTACGACCTGAACGAGGACGAGGTCCGTGTCGTCGCGGGCCGCGTGGGCGGCGGGTTCGGCGGCAAGCAGGAGATGCTCACCGAGGACATCGTGGTCCTCGCGGCCCTGAAACTGCGGCGCCCGGTGAAACTCGAATTCACCCGGGCCGAGCAGTTCTACGGAGCCACCACCCGCCACCCCTTCAAGATCACCATCAAGATCGGCGCCAAGGCCGACGGCGCCCTCACCGCGCTGCGCATCCGGGTCGTCGCCAACACCGGCGCCTACGGGAACCACGGCCCGGCCGTGATGTTCCACAGCGTCGGCGAGTCCTTCGCGGTCTACAAGGCCCCGAACAAGGAGGTCGAGGCCTACTCCGTCTACACCAACGGCGTGCCCGCCGGCGCCTTCCGCGGCTACGGCCTGGGCCAGGTCCTGTTCGCCCTCGAATCGGTCATGGACGAGCTCGCCGTCCGGCTCGGCATGGATCCGCTCGTCCTGCGCGAGAAGAACGTCATCGGCCCCGGCGACCACATGGTCACCCCGATCGGCCACGAGGAGGACCTCTTCATCGCCTCGTACGGCATGAAGCAGTGCATGGACGTCGTCCGCAAGGCCATCGCCGAGGACCGCAGCCACGAGGACGTCCCCGAGGGCTGGCTCACCGGTCAGGGCACGGCGGTCGCGATGATCGCGACCGGACCGCCGGGCGGCCACTACGCCGACGCCCGGATCAGCCTGCTGCGCGACGGGACGTACGACATCGCGGTGGGCACGGCGGAGTTCGGGAACGGCACCACCACCGTCCACAAGCAGATCACCGCCGGGGCCCTGAACACCGCGGTCGACCGGATCACGGTCCGCCAGTCCGACACCGACGTCGTCCGCCACGACACCGGCGCCTTCGGGTCGGCCGGCACGGTGGTGGCGGGCAAGGCGGTCATGCTGGCCGCCGACTCCCTCGCCGAGCGCCTCACCACCTTCGCCGCCCGCCACACGGGCGCGGCCCGGCACCTGTGCAAGCTGTCCGCCGAAGCCTTCGACTGCGCGGGCCGCGTGGTCACCCTCAAGGAGCTGTACGAGGCCGCGTACGACAAGGGCAAGCTCGACGAGATCGCCGCCGACGGCCACTGGGGCGGCTCCCCGCGCTCGGTGGCCTTCAACGCCCAGTGGTTCCGGATCGCCGTCGACCCGGAGACCGGCGAGATGAAGATCCTCCGCTCCGTCCACGCGGCGGACGCGGGCAAGGTCATGAACCCGATGCAGTGCCGCGGCCAGGTCGAGGGCGGCGTGGCCCAGGCCCTGGGAGCCACCCTGTTCGAGACCGTACGGGTGGACGAGCGCGGGGAGGTCACCACGGCCGCCTTCCGCCGCTACCGCCTCCCGCAGTACGCGGACGTCCCGCGCACCGAGGTCCATTTCATGGAGACCTCGGACGCGATCGGCCCGCTCGGCGCCAAGTCGATGTCCGAGAGCCCCTTCAACCCGGTGGCCCCCGCCTTCGCCAACGCGCTCCGTGACGCGACCGGGCTCCGCTTCACGGAGCTGCCGGTGACGCGGGACGTGGTCTGGCAGCGGATACACGAGGCGGGCGGGACATCTGCCGGCCCGCTCGGCCCGCTCGGCCCCCTCCCGGGGCGGCAGCTCGGCGGAGGACCAGAATCTGCCAGGATATGCCAGGAAGAAGTGACGATTTCCTGCACAGGTGCGGCTCATATCAAGCCCTGAACCTCGCAGACGAGGTTCCGGTGGACACCGGACCGGGCATGAGTGAGCCATGGCCAAACTCATGCTGCACGGAGACCTGGACCACCCGGCGACGCTCAGCGTCGCGGACCTGCGGGACTGGGCACAGCACCGGGCCGCGGTCACGTTCGACTGCGCGACCAACGGTCCGCAACACCACGTCTTCGAGGGCCCGTTGCTCCGGGAGGTCATCTCCTCCGCCGGCCCGGCCTTCGACGCGCGCCGCCGCAAGGACCGTTCGCGGTTCCTGCTCGCCGTGACCGGCGGGGACGGACACCATTCGATGCTGTCCTGGGCCGAGTTGGACGCCGACTTCGGCGCGAGCCCGGTGCTGCTGGCGACCCGCCTCGACGGTGAGGACCTCGACGAGGCGGGTGCGCAGCTGGTGGTCCCTTCGGACCGGTGCGGAGCGCGCTACGTCAGCGCCGTCACGCACGTGTGGTTCGGTGCTCTGTCGCCGCCGAGCCTGGGCCTGTAGACCCAGGTGGTTCTGTTCGGACGGTGCGGGGAGAGAGGACCGCGCAAGATCGACGCTCCCGGGCGGCCGGCCTCCGCGCCGGAAAAAGAATCTTCGGAGTTCCTGTCACACCTGGGCGGTGGCGCGGGTCAGTGCGGTGGGGAAGAAAAACCCCCGTCCGGACCGCCGGACGCACCGCCTGCCGAGGAGCCCCTCATGGACATCGCCGCCACCATCGTCGCCGTACTCGCCGCCGCCATGTCGGGCTTCTCGGGGTATTCGCTCCTGCGCCGCGCCCCCTGGGTCGTCGAGGCCATGGAGCAGTACGAGGTCCCCCGGGCCTGGTGGACCCCGCTCGGCGCGGCCAAGGCCGCGGGAGCCCTGGGCCTGCTCGTCGGCCTCTTCGTCCCGGCCGTCGGCGTCGCCGCGGGCGTCGGCCTGGTCCTCTACTACACCGGCGCCGTGATCACCGTGCTCCGGGCACGGGCCTACACGCACGCCCCCTTCCCGGTGATCTACATGGCCCCGGTCGTGGCCGCCTTCGCCCTCGGCTTCGCCGCCTAGGGCGCACGAGGGTGCCGGGGGGGGCGGGGTGGCGGGGTGGGGGGGGGGGGGGGGGGGCCCCCCCCCCCCCCCCCCCCAACAACCCCCCCCCCCCCCCCCCGGGGGCCAGGGCCCCCACCCCCCCCCCCCCCCCCCCCCCCCCCCCGCGCCCGCCGCCCCGCGCCCC
>NZ_JBIAHN010000026.1:0-84252 GCF_042870555.1 Streptomyces sp. NPDC006487 | reverse complement strand
ACCCGGCCGCGGTCGCCGCCCTCGTGGGGGCGGCGGCCGCCCTCGGCGGACAGGGCCGGCGTCTGCTGCTCCACGACCCGCCGCACTCGCTCCGCAAGGTCGTGGAGATGTTCCCGGACGAATGCGCCGCGCTGGAGGTCGCAGCATGATCACTGTTCCTGAGCCCGCCGGGCCCGGGGCCTTCGTCCACCCCGCCCTCTTCTACCGTGACCTCGAGGCGTACGTGGCCGGCGTGGGCGCCTTCGTGCGCACGGCCCTGTCCGCGGGCGAGCCGGTCCTCGTCGCCGTACCGGGCCCTCACCTGGACGCCCTGCGCGAGAGCCTCGGCGCCGGCGCCCCGGACGTCACCTGGACGGACATGACCGAACTGGGCCGCAACCCCGGCCGCATCCTGGCCGCCCTGCAGGACTTCGCCGACCTGCACGTGAGCCGGGCGGCCCGGATCGTCGGAGAACCGATCTGGCCCGGCCGCTCCCCCGCCGAAGTCCTGGAGGCCACGCGCCACGAGGCCCTCATCAACACGGCCTTCGCCGGCCGGCCCGCCACCGTCCTGTGCCCCTACGACGTACGGGGGCTGGCGCCCGAGGTACTGGCCGACGCACGGCGCACGCACCCCATTCTGGTCGAGGACGGCCTCGACCAGCCGAGCCCGGCGTACTCCGATGCCGCTCGGGTCTCGGCGGACTGCGACCGGCCGTTGCCCGAACCCGAAGGCGAGGCTCCCCGGTTGGCATACGCCCACGGAGGGCTGGCCGAGGTGCGCGAGTACGCCGAGGCCTGGGCCCGCGGGACGGCTCTGACCCCGGCGCGCCGCGGCGACCTGGTCCTGGCCGTCAGCGAGGCGGCGGCCAACTCCCTCTCCCACGGGGGTGGGAAGGGCACCCTGCGTCTGTGGACCACCAGCGGTGCGCGGGCGGAAGTCGTCGCCGAGATCCACGACGGCGGCCGCCTGGCCGACCCCCTGGCGGGGCGACGCCGGCCCTCCCTCGCATCGGTGAACGGCGGCCGCGGCCTGTGGATGATCCACCAGCTCTGCGATCTCGTCGAGGTCCGCGCCACGGACGACGGCTTCACGCTGCGGCTCCACATGGCAACGCCCTGAGACCGGAGGTCACCTACACTCGGGGGCGGGCCCGGGTGTCCCCGGGCCGCTCGGGGGCATACGGAGGGTCCGGGACACCGACCACGATCTCGTGGTCCGGTCCCGGATACAGCGAACAGCGAACAGCGAACAGCGAACAGGCCAGCGTCGGCACGGGGGTGCGAGAGCACGGTGGAGACCATCGGACCGGAAGCGGGAAATCCATTGAGCGCCGGCCTTCCCGGCGGGGGCCAACGGCGTCGCCTCGCCCTCACGGGCGTCGGGGGCGCGGTGGCCAAGGGCCGCGACTTCACGCGCCGGGCCCTGCGCGACTGGGGCTGGGACGGAACCGAGACCGCCGAGGACGCCCTGCTCCTCGTGTCCGAACTCCTGACCAATGCCTCCCTGCACGCGGACGGCTGCCGGGAACTCGTCCTCACCGCCGGGGAAACCCTGCGCATCGAGGTGTGCGACGGCACGACGGCCCTGCCCCTCCTCCATCCGGCCCCGCGGCGCGGCATGCCGGGCGGCCACGGCCTGCACATCGTGGAGCGGCTGTCCGACCGCTGGGGCACGCACACCCATGAGCAGGGGAAGGCCGTCTGGGCCGAGATCGAGGCGGCCCGTCTGGTGTCCGGCAGGCCCTCGGCCCGCTGACTGCGCCGGGGGCACGGCCCCCGGGGTCCGGTCGCGACCGCCCCGCGAGGGGTGCGTCGATCCGGCCGCCGGGGGCAGGAGCGCGTCATGACCTCTCATCAGCTCACCTCCCTGTCCCTGGCCCCTGCCATCGGGCCCTCCTGGGTACACCTCCTCGTCATCGCCTTCGCGCTGATCGTCCTCGTGCACACCCTCGCCCGGCACCGGTAGGAACGCGCGGCGCCGCCCATGGCCCGTGGCCACGTAGGCGTGTAGCCCCTGGCCGTACGGGCCCGGTCCCCGCCGGGAGTTCCGTCAGATGTGGCGCCCGTCCGTGGCGTCGTGCGCTGTCGGAGCCCGGTCCAGGAGGATGCGGGGCAGGGCGCCGGGGTGCTTCTCCGCCAGCCAGGCGACGAGCTTCTCGCGTACGGCGCAGCGCACCGTCCACAGGTCGTCGGCGTCCTTGGCGGTGACGATGGCCCGCACCACGATGGTGGAGGGCGTCGTCTCCGTGACGGCGAGGTCCCAGCCCCGGCCGTCCCACTCCGGGCAGTCGTGCAGGATCTCGTGGACCTTGTCCCGTACGAGGTCCACGGGCGCGCCGGGGTCGCAGTGGAGGAAGACGGTGCCGGTCATCTGGACGCCGCCGCGCGACCAGTTCTCGAAGGGCCGGGTGGTGAAGTACGAGACGGGCATGGTGATGCGGCGTTCGTCCCAGGTGCGTACGGCGAGGAAGGTGAGGGTGACGTCCTCGACCACCCCCCACTCGCCGGCGACCACGACCGTGTCTCCGATGCGCACCAGGTCGCCGAAGGCGATCTGGAAGCCCGCGAAGAGGTTCCCGAGGGTGGACTGGGCCGCCACGCCGGCCACGATGCCGATGATTCCGGCGGAGGCGAGCACGGAGGTTCCGAGCGCGCGGAAGCTCGGGAAGGTGAGGAGCATCGCGGCGACCGCGATCACGGCCGCGACGACCGTCACGACCCTTGTGATCAGCGTCACCTGGGTACGGACCCGGCGTACCCGGGCCGGGTCGCGGGTGCCGGTGGCGTAGCGGGCGTACCCCGACTCGACGGCGGCGGAGGCCACGACCACGATCAGCCAGGCCCCGGCGCCGATCAGGGCCAGCGAGAGGATCCGCCCCGCGGCGGCGTTGTCCCGCAGCGGCGGCCATCCCGTCTGCTGGTAGGCGCCCTTGAACAGCGCGGCCAGCAGGACGATCCGCAGGGCGTGGCGGCAGCGCCGCAACAGGTTCCACAAGGGCGTTTCGGGGTGTCGCGCGTCGGCGCGGCGGAGCAGTCGGTCGACGGCCCAGCCGGCCGCGGCGGTGAGCAGGATCGAGCCCCCCAGGACGGTCAGGAGGCGAAGGGCGGTGTTCATGTCTCCCCAGTGGGTCGAAGCGGCACGGACTCCCGCGCGCCTGCCCCATGGCGGGGACCTGACACGGGGAGCCCCCGCCGGGGTCCCGCCCCCAAGGTCACTTGTCGCGGTGGAGGACCTTCCGCCAGCCCGCGCGAGGCGCCTTCACGGCCGGCTTCGAGACGGGCTTGGAGACGGGCTTGGAGACCGGCTTCGAGGCCCGCTTCGAGACCGGCTTGGAAGCCGGCTCCGGTTCCGGCCCCGGCGACGGTACGGGATCGCCTTGCCGGGGACGGCGGTGCCACCAGTGCCTGCGGCGCGGGTGCACGGCCCGGCCCAGGCGGCGGCCGATCAGCAGGTAACCGAGGAGGGCTCCGGTGGTGTTGAGGATGACGTCGTCGATGTCGAAGACGCGTCCCGTGACCAGGGCGCCCTGGATCAGCTCGACCAGCGTCATCAGACAGACCGTCACTGCGGCGACGCGCAGCAGGCCTCGGGCCGGGGGCATGAGGACGGGCAGGAGCACGCCGAACGGCAGGCCCAGCAGCAGGTTCCCGCCCAGCTGGCGCACCGCCTCGACGGTCGACGCCCCGTCCAGGTAGGCGCTGATCGAATGGCCGGGTTGGACGTTGCTCTGCACCAGGTCCACCGAGGCGGCGGACGGTTCAAGCGTGAGCCGCGCCAGGACCACGCTGAACAGCACGGTCCCCACGAAGGCCGCCACCATGGCCAGCGCCCGGATGGCGGGGTGCACCGGATCGTGTCGTCGCCAAGTGGCCGCCACGGCTCCCCTGTCGGTTCCCTCACCGCGCCGCAGCGCGTGTCTCCATGTCATGGCGGCCGTCTGCCCCGCGAAGGGGCCGGTACGCACCCGGCGGTCAGAGCAGGGGCCGGACCTGCGGGCCGCCGCACCGCCGGCGCTCGGGAGTGAATGAAGGGGCGCAGCCGGGGCAGGCGAGTTCGCGCGGGGCGCCGACCGTGCCCCGTACGACATCGAAAGAGAGGGACGGCGGGCAGCGCCCCGCCGCCCCCTGTCTGGCGAAGGAGTTGTTTTCGCGTGACTGAGCATGTGTGGAGCTACAGGTCGACCGCGGGCCACCTGACCGGCACCGATCTGATCGGGTACTCGGTCGAGGCCACCGACGGCAGTATCGGCAAGGTCGACAAGCACTCCGACGAGGCCGGTGACGCCTACCTGGTCGTGGACACGGGGATGTGGATCTTCGGCAAGGAGGTCCTGCTCCCGGCGAGCACGGTGATCATCGTCGACGTGAACCAGGAGAAGGTCTACGTCGACGGCACCAAGGAGCAGATCAAGAACGCTCCGGAGTTCCACCGCGAGAAGCACCTCGACGACGTCGGCTACCGCGAGGAGATCGGTACCTACTACTCCGTCGGCGGCTTCGGCGGTCGCATCATCTGACCCGGAGGCGCGACGGGGCCCGGACTCGAAGAGTCCGGGCCCCGTCGCCTTGCCCCGGTACGTACCGCATTACGCCGAACCGGGGGCGGGCGACGCCGGTGCGGCCGGCCCCCGGTCGAACCGGCGTCGCCGTCATCCCCCTACGAGTGCGCGCACGTTCTCGACGCTGCCGCAGTCGGCGGCGAGCCGGCGCTCCCGCTCCCGGAGGAAGGCCGCCCCGAGCTCGGCCCTCCGCTCGTCCGGTACGTTCTCCCGGGCTCCGTTGAGGATCGTGCGCTCCTCCTCGTCGAGGTGGTGGGAGACCGCCTTGACCAGGTCCTCCAGGCGCGCGTCCCACGCGTCGGAACCCACCTCGGACACCTCCAGCAGCGCCAGGAGGGCCTCGTTCCCCTCGGCGTGCTCTTCGGCCCCGTGCTCGACCTCCGCGTTGTCGACGTCCTTGAACCGTTTCAGGGCCCCGTACACCTCGGCCTCTTCCGCCTCGCCGTGCGCGACGAGGAGCGCGGACAGTTTCGCGAGCGCGCCCGCCCGGTCGGCCTCCACGCTGCGCATCCGGCGGAAGAGCTCCTCCATCGTGCGGTGGTCCTTGAGGATCAAGGCCACGACGTCCTGATTCTTCTCGTGCTCGTGCTCGTGCGCGTCCGCGGCCATGCCACGTCCCTCCTCCGCTTCCGGGGTTCGTTCCGCAGGGGCGCCTGCTCGATCCCGGCGGGTTCAAACCTTGGCCCGGGTTGGCCGGGTACGGGTTTGCCCGCCGCCCGGCAGGGCAACCGCGCCGACTGAGACGTAGAGCCCCCGAACGGAGGCCTGAGATGTCAACCATTTCGCTGATAGCCGTCATCGTCGTGGCGGCGGTCGTCGTGATCGCGCTCATCGCACTGCTGTGGGCACTGTCCCGGCGAAGCCGCCTGCGCAAGCGGTTCGGCCCGGAGTACGAGCGCACCGTAGAGGAACGCGGGGACAGGAGAGCCGCCGAGCGGGACCTGCGGGCCCGTGAGGAGCGGCACGGCCGGCTCGGCATCAAGGAGCTGCCGCCCGAGCGCAGGCAGGAGTACGCGGACGAGTGGACCGCCGTCCAGAGGCGGTTCGTGGACGGGCCCGAACGCTCCGTGGCCGAGGCGGACGAGCTCGTGACCCGGCTGATGGGTGAGCGCGGATATCCCACCGAGGGGCACCGGGAACAGGTGCGGGACCTCTCCGTGGAGCACGGCCACACGCTGGAGCAGTACCGGGCCGCCCACGCGACCAAGGTGCGCGGCGGTACGGGCGGGGCGACGACGGAGCAGCTGCGCGAGGCGATGGTGCACTACCGCACCCTCTTCGAGGAGCTGCTCTCCTACCAGAGGAGCCGATGACATGAAGAAGATCTACGAGGACACGACCGGACGGGGGGCGGTGTCCGAGCCCGTACTCACGGCGGAGGACCTCGCTCGTCCCACGTCGCCGCCCACGGCGGTGCCCGCGGCTGTGCCCGCGGACGGTCCCGCCGGCGGTCCCCATGGCGGGCCCACCGTCGGACCCCCCGGGGAGCCCGACGTGCATCGGGGGTCTTCGAACGGGGAGGAACCGCTCCTCGGAGCCGTCGAGGCGGAGCGCTACCACACCACGTGGAGCGAGATCCAGGGCAGCTTCGTGGACGATCCCCAGGAGGCGGTCCGGTCGGCGGACGGCCTGGTGTCGGAGGTCATGCTCAAGTTCTCGGACACTCTCTCCGAACGCCGGGACGGGCTGGAGAAGCAGTGGAACGGCGGTGAACAGGTGGCCACCGAGGACCTGCGGCAGGCCCTGCGCGCCTACCGCTCCCTGGTGGACCGGCTCCTCGCCGCCTGAGTGCCGGAGCCCGGTGTCGGCATCCGGATCCTTCGCCGTGGCCGGCCCCCAAGGCGGTCACGGCGAAGGGCTGTGGGCCATCCGGAGCAACGGGGGCGTGTTCCCCACGGGCCGCGGGCCATCCGCCGCCCGGGCGGTGGATAGTCGGTCGGGCGGTCGGCCGCACGGGCTGCCGGCCCCGAGGGCAGGCGATACAGGGAGAGTGGATCCGATGGTGAAGAAGGCATTGCTGACGTACGCCTTGGCGGCCGGAGTACTGATCGGGCCGCTGAGCACGGCCGGTTGGGCGGCCACCGGGCCCGCCGCCGGCTACGGGCACGGCGCGTCGGGCCCCGTGGGCGTGGTCGAGTCCCGCGCACCGCTCAACGTCCGCGAGAAGCCGACCGTCTACTCCGACGTGGTGAAGAAGCTGCATCCGCACGAGCGGGTGCTCCTCGTGTGCCAGAAGCGCGGGGGCTGGGTGGACGGCAACCCGGTGTGGTACCGCCTGCACGGCTCGAAGGGCTGGGTCTCGGCCCGCTACGTCCACAACCTCCAGCCGGTCCGCCCCTGCTGACAGCGCGGCAAACGACGGAAAGACGTAAAGGGAACGGCCCCCGGTGTCCGGGGGCCGTTCCCTTTACGAGTTGCGCGTCCCGTGGCCAGTCCCCGTACGGGCGCCGGCGCTCAGGCGGTGGACGGCAGCGGGGACCTCTGCGCTCCCGCCGTACGCAGTCCGCGCCTCTCGTGCGCGGTGAGCCCGCCCCAGACGCCGAACGGCTCCGCCACCTCCAGCGCGTGCCGCAGGCAGTCGGGCTGCACCGGGCACAGCGCGCACACCTCCTTCGCCGCCGCGTCACGCGCCTCCCGCTCCCCACGCTGCTCGCCCGTGGAGTGGAAGAAGAGGCGCGAGCCCAGTTCCCGGCAGGCGGCGTCCTCCTGCCACAACCAGTGGTGCTCGGCACGACCCGGCAGACGCGTCACATGTCCCACCTCGGAACCTCCATCGGAGACGGCTCGAATTCAGCCCGGATCCGGAACGGGTCCGCACCTTCACCGGACCTGATTCGGATGCACGATCCCATCCCGTCTGGCCCGGAACGCGCGCTTCAAACACCTCGCGGTCGTCCCCATCCGTGCCGAACCCACCGGCGGCTCACGCCTTCTGCGCGGCCTCGTACTCCTTCGCTAGGGCCTCGGCCGCCTGTCGGCCGCCCTTGCGCAGGTGCTCCTCGACCACCGCAGGCCAGTCGGAGAGCTTCTTGCGGCCCGTGATCACGTCCTTGATGGCGTCCTCGCGGTGCTGTGTCAGGGCTACTTCGACCTGAGTCCATGCGTCGGTGCGCAGACCGTTGTGGGCGCTGGCCCTGCCGATCGGAACGACCTTCGACTGCCAGGCGTGCTGAAGCTTCACGGCTTCGGGCTGGTCGGGGTAGTAGAGGGCCTGCGGAGCGGCGGAGGCGTAGTAGAGGGGCAGCATGAGCGGGCCGTCTCCCCCCGAGGTGGCGAGCGGGGTCGGGACCGGCCCGCCGTCCGTTCCACGGGTGAAGTGGGTTCCCTCCACGCCGTAGTTGAACAACTCCCACTCTTCGCTGCCGAACGGCGCGGCCATCGCGTCGAGCACGCGCAGAAGCATCTCGATGCGGGCCTTCGGGGCCTTCCTCAGCACGGTGGAGCCGCTGCCGTAGATACCCGATCCCAGCCAGTGCCCGGGAGTGGCGCCGCCCGCGGGCTTGAAGGGCAGGGCATAGTCGATGACGAACCGGCCCTTGTTCTCGATGGTCGCGCTCTTGAAGTCGACCGGGCTGTTGACCTTCGAGTACACCTTCTGGCTGAGGAACTCCGTCTTCTCCTGCGTTCCGTCCAGGGTCAGGGCATCGGACCGGAAGACGCCCTTCTCCTGCCACTTCAGCATCTGTTCGAGCCCGGCCAGGAACTCCTCGCTCTCGATGTAGTTGACGAAGGTTCCGTCCTTCACCGACCAGATGTTGGGCGAGCCGAAGGTGGGCATCCAGGCGTTGAAGCCGAAGGCGCCGCCCTTCTGCGCACCGAGGGCCCACTGGCCCTTCTGCGACAACTGCTCCAGTCCCAGGGTGAACTGCTCCACGCCGAGCGAGCCGACCTCGGGGGCGAGGATCCCGGCTTCCTTGAACTTCGCCTGGTTGACGATCAGTCCGTGCCCGGCGACCGCGCGCTGGACCGGGATCCCGTAGAGCCGGCCGGCGTAGCGGCCGACCGACTTCCATGCGTAGGTGGGGATGTTGGCCAGGTACGGGTACTTCTTGACGGCGTCACCGGACAGGTATTCGCCGAGATCCTGGCACTTGGCGGGGACGAACCGGGCTTCGTTCGGGGTGGCGACGAGCTGCATGATGTCGGGCATCTCGCCGCTGGCCATCAGGGTGGTGAGCTTGTTGCCGTACTCCGCCGCGGGTACGACGGTCACGTCGAGCTCCACGCCGAGCGCCTTCTCCAGCGCCTGCCAGAAGGCGTTCTTGCCCCTTGGCAGCGGTGAGGGGCCCCAGGAGGCGATCCAGATGCTCACCTTCGACCCGTCGCCGGGCTTCTCCGGAACGGCGGTGACCAGGTCCTTCGGATAGGTCAGGTAGCCGGCCTGGACGCCCTGGTCGCTCGGCGGCAGGTCCGCCGCAGGCCCCTTGGCCCAGGGGAGGTAGGCAGGGAAGGGCGTCAGGCTCTTGCCCTCGCTGCCGATTCCCTTGCCGGTCGTTCCCGACCCGGAGCAGGCCGAGAGGGAAACGCCCGTGGCCGCCAGGGCGGCGCCCATGCCCGCCGTCCGGAGGACGGTTCTGCGGGAGACTCCAGAGCTCATTTCGCTGATTCCTTACGACGGGTCCCGGGGCGGGATGACGAATGGTGCGACAAGGCGACCGGCGGCCGGTTCGGCGGACGGATGGTTCGACGCGTGGTTCTCGGATGAAGGGGGTTCGGTCCGGGTCGGGTGCGGGTGCGAGCGCTCAGCTCTTGATGGCACCCGTGAGAACGCCCTTGGTGAAGTAGCGCTGGATGAAGGGGTACACGCACAGGATCGGGATCGTGGCGATGACGACCACGGCCATCTTCATCGCCTGCGGGGCCTGGGCCAGCGTGCCCTCCGCGCTGAACTCGCTGGTGAGCCCCTCCCCTTGGGACACATAGCCGCGCAGTACCGTCTGGAGCGGATACATCGAGGTGTCGTTGAGGAACATCACGCCTCGGAAGAAGTCGTTCCAGTAGCCGACCGCGTAGAAGAGTCCGACGACGGCGATGACCGCTTTGGACAGCGGCAGCACGATCGTGAAGAGCGTGCGCAATTCGCCGGCGCCGTCCAGTCGCGCCGCTTCGTAGAGCTCCTCCGGGATGCCCTGGAAGAAGCCGCGTACGACGACGAGGTTGAAGACGTTGACGAGCACCGGTACGAACAGGGCCCAGTAGGTGTCGATCATGCCCAGGCCGTGCACGACCAGGTAGGTCGGGATGATGCCGGGTGGGAAGAGGAAGGTGAAGAGGACCAGGAGCATGACGGGTTTGCCGCCGACCACGCGCGGGCGGGCCAGCGCGTAGGCCAGGAGGACGGTGCACACCAGGCTGAGGAAGGTGCCGAAGACGGCCACGCCGACCGACACGAGCAGGGCACGGGTGGTGACCTCGTTGGAGAGGACCTTCTCGTACGCGTCGAACGTCCAGGTCTCGGGCCAGAACGCCCAGCCTCCGTTGTCGACGATCTGCCGGCCCGGGGCCAGACTCGTGGCGATCACCACCCAGAAGGGGACGAGGACGAGCGCGACGGCCAGGACCATCACGACGGCCTTCCCCGCCCGTGTGGCGGCGCGCGGCTCCTCCTTCCACGCGGGGCGGTCGCCGCGCGGTGCGCGGTCCTTCCTCCGGTAGGGCTTTGCGTCGGGCCTCGTGCCGGGCTTCCTGTCGAGCAGATCGCTCATCAGCGGTACACCCCCTGTTCGCCCATCCGGTGGGCGATCTTGTTCGCGGTGAAGACGAGGACGCCTGCGATCACGCCCTTGAAGAGCGCGGCAGCGGCGGAGACCCCCCACTGCCCGCCCTGGACCGCGTTGTAGTAGACGTACGTGTCGATCACCTCGGCAGCGCCGGCGCCGAAGGCGTCGCGTTGCAGGAGGATCTGCTCGAAGCCGACGTTGAGGATTTCGCCGAGCCGGAGGATGAGCAGCAGGATCACGACGGGCCGGATCGAAGGCAGCGTGACGTGCCAGAAGCGGCGCCAGGGACCGGCGCCGTCGAGCGCCGCCGATTCGTACAGGCCCTCGTCGACGTTGTGCAGGGCGGCGAGGAAGATGATCGTGCCCCAGCCGCAGTCCTTCCAGACGAGTTCGGCGACCATCAGGGGTTTGAAGGCCTGTGGGTCGCCCACCACGTCGACGAGGTGGTCGCCCTGGCTGCCGAACAGCCCGTTGACCAGGCCGTCGCCACCGATCACCTGGTAGAAGAGCGCGACCACGATGACCCAGGAGATGAAGTGCGGCAGGTACACCACGCTCTGTACGAACGTGCGCGCCCGGCCCTGGACGAGGCTGTGCAGGAGCATGGCGAGGGCCAGCGGCAGGGGGAAGAAGAAGACGATCTGCAGGAACGCCAGGGTGATCGTGTTGAGGGCGGCCCTCCAGAAGGCCGGATCGGCGAACAGCACTTGGAAGTTGGCGAATCCGACCCACTGGCTGTCGACGACGCCGACGAAGGGGACATAGTCCTTGAAGGCGATGACGTTGCCGAACAGGGCTCCGTAGTGGAAGACGAGGAAGTAGACGACGCCCGGCACCATGAGGAGCAGCAGGGTCCGGTCCCGCTTCACGCGTTCGCGCAAGCGGACGCGTCCCGGCAGCTGTGCTTGCGTCGTGCCGGAGGGCGCCTCTCGGCGCGTCTCCGGCTCACGCGTGGTCACCGACATGGAGAACCCCTTCTCGCCGCGCCCGGCCATGGCTGTGCCCGGCCGGCGTGCGGATCACGCGCCGGGGCGCGGAACGGTCACGGGGATGCTCGGGTGGTCGGGCTGTGAACTCGGCCGCGGAGCTCCGATGCGACGGAGCACTCCGGGCGACGTTCCGAATACTGGCGAGGGGGACGATCGCAGTCAAGGGGGTGGGATCGAAGTTTCGATCTATCGATCAGCTCGATCGGTTCAGTCGCGCACGTCCACGCCGCAGGACTGCCGCACCAGCAACTCGGGCAGGAGGTCGAGATGGCGTCGCGCCGCGGGCTTCGCCGCGGAGGCGTTCTCGCGGATCCGCTGGAGCAGGAGCTCCACGGCGGTGGCCCCCACCTCGTACTTCGCCGGGGCCACTGCCGTCAACGGCAGGTCGGAGAGGGCTGCGACGTCGTCGCCGTAGGCGACGAGGGCCAGGTCCTGGGGCACCCGGATCCGGTCCGCGCGGTCGCGCAGGCTCTGCAGGAGCAGGATCGCGTCGGTGTCGCTGAGGACGATCGCCGCGGTCACCTTGCGCGCGGCCACCAGCTCGGCCAGCCTGTCGGCGGCGGCGTCGATTTTCGCGTTGTCGATGTCGCCGCTGTAGAGGTCGATCGGTTCGATCGCGGGGCCGCGTACACCGAACGCCCGCAGGGCGGCCTCGTAGCCCGCCTTGACCTGGACCGTGGTGGGGCTGTCGCCCGCGACCAGGGCGATCTTCCGGTGTCCCAGCCCGACCAGGTGACGCACTGCCGATCCCGCGCCCCCGGCGTGGTCGCTGCACACGTGGTCCAGCCCGCCGACCGGAGTGCCCACGGCCCCGCGGCGCTCCACCAGCACCGCCGGCACGCCGAAGTCGGCGCCCGGCTCCGCCGGTCCGCCCACGCCCGTCGTCCAGCTCGGCGTGAGCAGCAGACCGTGCACCCCGGCTTCGAGCATGCGGGCGGCCTGAAGGTTGTCCTGGTCCGGCTGGTAGCCGGAGAGCCCCAGCACCAGGCGCCCGCCGGCCGCGGCCACCGCCTCCCGGGCGCCTCGGATGATCTCCCCGAAGTAGTGCCGGGACTGGGGGACGACCATCCCGATCACGGGTGCCTCCAGCTCCAAAGCGCCCGGGCGGACCTCCGGGAGCAGATGCGCCGCCGCCCGCGCCTGCGGGACCGGGGTGCCGGGCCAGTGAACGGCTCCCCGCACCCGCGCCAGACGCCCCGCGGCCGTCAGCGACTCCACGTCCCGGCGCGCGGTGACCGTCGAAATGCCCAGGTGATGGGCGAGATCGGTGACGCGCAGCGTGCCGTGCTCCCGTACGAGTTCGAGAATCCGCTCATGGCGTTCGTCCACCGTGTACCGCACACCGTCTCCCGTGGTCTCTAGGTACTGCTGCCCCGGAGGCCAGCGTACTCGTGCGATCAAACGGCACGTTTTCTCATTTTTGATCGATCGATCTTGACGATCGAAATATCGATCTCTATGGTCGCCGCATGACCCGCCCCCGAGTCCTCCTCGCCATGGCCCCCGCCTTGGCTCCCTCCCTCCTGGACGACGGTGTACTGCGCCGGCTCGTCCAGGTGGCGGAACTCGAACCCGGCCTCGTCATCGACGATTTCGGCCGGGCCGACGCGATCCGCGCACTGCGCGACGCCGAGCTGCTCCTCACCTTCTGGGGCTGCCCGCCCATCGATGCACACGTGCTCGCACTCGCCCCGCGGCTGCAGGCGGTGGTGCACGCCGCCGGATCCGTCCGCTGGCACGTCACCGACGCCTGCTGGGAGCGCGGGGTCCGCGTCTCCTCGGCCGCCGCCGCCAACTCCCTTCCCGTGGCCGAGTTCACGGTGGCCGCCGTCCTGTTCTCCAACAAACGCGTCCTGGAAGTACGGGACGAGTACCGCCGCGCCCGCGGCCCGCGGGACTGGCGCGCCCTCTACCCAGAGGTGGGCAACTACCGCCGCACCGTGGGCATCGTCGGAGCCTCGCGCATCGGGCGCCGCGTCATCGAACTGTTGGCTCCGTACTCCTTCCACGTGGTCGTTCACGATCCGTACCTGCCGGTCGCGGAAGCGGCCCGGCTCGGTGCACGTCCCGTCGGACTCGACGAGCTCTGTGCGGTCTCCGATGTCGTCAGCCTGCACGCGCCCGAGCTCCCCGGCACCCGCCACATGATCGACCGGCGCAGGCTCGGGCTGATGCGCGACGGCGCCACCTTCGTCAACACGGCGCGCGGTTCCCTCGTCGACCAGGCGGCCCTCACCGCGGAACTGACCGCGGGACGCCTGAACGCCGTACTCGACACCACGGAACCGGAACACCTGCCCGCCGGATCACCCCTCTACGACCTGCCGAACGTCCTGCTGACCCCCCACTTCGCCGGCTCCTACGGCACCGAACTGCGCCGCATGGCCGAGCACGCCGTGGATGAAGTCGGCCGGTACGCGGCCGGACTGCCCTTCGCCCATCCCGTCCTGCGCGAGGAACTGGACCGCACCGCATGACCATGCAGCCCTGGTTCACCGAGGCCAAACTCGGAATACTCGTCCACTGGGGGATCTACGCCGTGGACGGTGTCCCCGAGTCGTGGTCCTTCTTCGGCGGCGATCTGACCCGCGACGCGTACATGCGCCAGCTCGACGGCTTCACCGCCTCCCGATACCGGCCGGACGGCTGGGCCCTGCTGTTCCGGCGCGCCGGGGCCAAGTACGCGGTCCTCACCGCCAAGCACCACGACGGCGTCGCCCTCTGGGACACCCGCCGGAGCGATCTCTCCGTCGCCGGACGCTCGCCCGCCGCCCGCGATCTGGTGGGCCCGTTCGCCGAGGCCGTGCGCCGGCAGGGGCTGCGCGTCGGCCTCTACTTCTCCCACAGCGACTGGAGTCACCCCGACTACCCGAGCGTCCGCCCGTCCTCCCTCCACCGACCCTGGGTGGACAACCGCTACGCGATGCCGGCGCCGGGCCAGGAGGACCCGGACCGCTGGGAGCGATTCCTCGAAGGGGTGCACCGCGGACAGATCCGCGAACTCCAGGACCTCTACCGGCCGGACCTGCTCTGGTTCGACGGTGCGTGGGAACGCGACGAGCGGCAGTGGCGGATGCGGGAACTGCGCGAGGAGATCCTGCGGCGGCGGCCCGAGACCGTGCTCAACGGCCGGATGCTCGGACACGGCGACTACGCGACACCCGAGCTCGGTGTGCCCATCATCCGTCCCGAGGGCCCCTGGGAGCTGTGCTACACGATCGGTGACGCCTGGGGCTACCAGCCGGGGGACGTGCACCCCAAGTCCGTCCGCGAGCTGGTCCGGGTCTTCGCCGAGACCATCGGACACGGCGGCAACCTGCTCCTCAACACGGGCCCCAAGGAGGACGGGACCATCCCAGCGGACCACGCCGACCGGCTCGAAGGCCTGGGCGGGTGGATCCGCCGCAACCGGGAGGCCGTCGAGGGGACGGTGGCCGGGCTGCCCTACGGCCACCACTACGGACCCTCGCTGATCTCGGAGGACCGCCGCACGCTCTTCCTCGTCTGCTTCGACACGCCCCGCTTCTTCACCGAGCTGCGCGGCCTGCGCAACGCGGTGAAGACCGCCTCCGTCCTCGGCACCGGGGAGGCGCTCGGCCACCGGGGCGTCGGCGGTTTCCCGAGCCGGGGCGTGCCCGGAGTCGTCCGGATCGACGCCCCGGTGCTGCGCGATCCGTACGCCACCGTGATCGCCCTCGAACTGGACGGCGAGATCGATCTCTACCGCGGTGCGGGCGAGGGCTGAGGTCCCGCACCCTTCTCTCGTGACACCGGCCCTGCCGCACCCCCTTCCCGGGGTGCGGCGGGGCCTTCGCCGTTGCCCGCCGGATCAGGCGAGCGTGACCGTGATCCGCTGGGTGACGCCCGCCTTCGCGGCCGTGTCGACGCGGATCTTCAGCGCGGCTCCGGTGGAGAGCACGGTGACGGAGGGATCCTGCGACACCACGGCGGACACGGCCCGGTTCCAGGTGACGTCCACCGTGCTCACCGTCTGCGTCGGGTTGGAGACGCACAGGGTCGCGGTGGCGCCGCTCTCCCGGACCACTACGGAGGCCGCGGCGTTGGAGGTCAGGGGCCCCACCGTGCCGGTTCCGTAGAAGTTGACGGCGGTGAACCCCCGGGAGGGCACCGACACCCCCTGCTGGTTGCCGGTGTTGGCGAGTACGGTCAGCCAGCCGGTGTCGGCGGCCCGGGCGGCGGTGGCCGTGGTGTCCGCACCGGGCATGAGGATGTAGGAGTAGCCGCCGCCGGACGGGTTGGTGCCGTGGTCCGCCCAGAGGGTCAGGTAGCGGCGGGTGAACGGGGTGGTGGATCCGGAGCCGTTGACCTGGCTCCAGCTGCCGGTGCGCTCCTCGCGGAGTGCCTTGACCGTGGCTCCGCCGGGAAAGACGTATCCGCCCATGCCCGCGAGAGTGGCCCAGCGCGCGCCGGCGAGGGTGGCGGACCAGCCCGTGGTGGAGGGCTGGACCACGCCGTCCACGGTGAGGGTGTGGGTGCCGGCGGAGCCGAGGTTGCGGTTCTCCACGGTCGTTTCGACGCCCGTACCGTCGGAGCAGCCGATGCCCGCGCCGAGGCAGACGACCGAGTCGTCGAGGAAGAACCAGGACTTGCGTCCGCCGAGGGTGGACTGGAGTCCGCGGATGTCCATGCCGAGGGCCGCGTACGTCCCGTCGGTGGCTCCCCCGGCCCAGCTGGACGTGGGCCTCGGACCGCCGAAGTCGCCGCCCGCCCCGTCGGCGAGCACCTTCTTCGAGACCGTGGTGCCCGGCAGCCGGTACGGGTCGACGGTGGGCCAGAACGCGTCGGAGAACTGGCCCAGGGTGACGTCCTTCCACCAGTACAGCATTCCGGAACCGGTGTGCCAGCCGCGCTTGTTCTCCTGGTTGCCGAACTCGTAGAAGGCGACCCTGGCCGAGGACATGGACAGGACGGCAGCCCAGCCGGGCCGGCGGTGCGTGGCGCGGTCCATCGAGCCGAAGACGCGATGCACCACCGGTTCGGCGACGGCGGTCAGGGCGGGGTCGTCGCGTGCGGAGACCAGCCGCGAAAGCGAGGCCGGATCCAGGCCTGGGTTGGCGGCGAGACCCAGGTAGTAGTCGCGCTGGAGCCAGCCCTTGACCAGGCCCCGCCAGCGGGTCCGTTCCGAGCTGCTCGCTCCGATGGCCAGCATGAGGAGGGCCGCCATCAGGCCGTGGGCGCGTGCGTGGTCGCTGCCGGCGAATCCGTTGGTGCTCGTGACGGAGAGGCCGCGACTGATCGCCCGGCCGGAGACCGCGTCCATGAGGACTCCGTTGTAGAGGAACGGCGCGAAGGAGTCCTCCACGGCGTCCAGCATCAGCTGCTTGTCCGGGTCGGTGACGTCCCAGGCGGAGTCCTTGAGCAGGGCGAAGATCCAGGCCAGGCCGCTGATGAGGACCGCGCCGTAGGAACCCGCATAAGGGATGGAAGCGTGCTGGATGAAGGATCCGTCGCGGTAGAAGCCGTCGCCCGAGGTGACGTAGGGGAAGACCGGGGAGAGGGCGTCCCGCCCGACCGCGATCTTCGCGGGGGTCCTCCCGACCACCCCGCGCAGGGCGAGCACCTTGCAGAAGTCCACACGGTTGGCTCCGGTGCTGTGCCCGGAGTACGAGGCCACCTCCGTGTCCGGCAGGAAGTGGTCCACGGCGGCGCAGTAGTCGGCGATCTGGGCCGCCGAGAGGCTGTCGTACATCAGCACGCAGACGTCGAGCAGGGTCTGCGGCGATCCGATCTGCGCGTTCCACCACCAGTTGCCGCTGGGCAGGGTGAACTGGGCGTGGTAGACGCCGTCGTGGATGTGGTCCAGGCCCGCGACGATGTCGGCGGCGAGACCGGGGTCCCCGGTCAGGCCCGTGCCGGGCTGGGCGTGGGCCATGGCCATCGTCTTCAGCCTGCTGTAGCTCGCCGAGACGGGGTCCCCGCTGTACGAGGTGTACGGCAGGTCGGGCCAGAGCGAGGCGCTGGACGGCGCCATGGCCGAGCGGTGGGAGGCGGCCAGCGTGCCGAGGGTGCTGAGCCTGGAGGCGTAGAGCGGGTCGGCCGCGTCGAACCCGCTGCCGAGCAGCAGTTCGCGCCATCTCAGGCGCAGGGCGTCGAAGGCGTCCGAGGCGAAAGCCACGTGGGCGGGGAGGGCCGGGAGGGCGCCCACCGCCAGGGCGGAACTCAGCGCTGCGGTCAGGAATCCGCGACGGGACCAGTACGACGACGTTGTCATGGGGTCCTCCGATGAAGTGCGGGCACGAGCGGGCCCGGGGGACGCTCCGCATACTGGCGAGCACTCTGATCGGAGTCAAGGGATCCGGATCGAACTTTCGCTTTTTCGATCAGCGCGATCGATTGTTAAGCCCGTACGCGCGGTCGGCCGTGCCTGCGAAGACCTGCGTCCGCTCCGGTGGGGTAAGCCCGGAGGTCAGTTCGAGTGCGGTGTCGAGGACTTGGGCGTACGAGGTGGCCGCGAGTGTGCACACCGGCCAGTCGGAGCCGAACATCAGCCGGTCCGGGCCGAAGGCGTCCAGCACCGTGTCCGTGTAGGGGCGCAGGTCGCTGATGGTCCAGGTGTCCCAGGCAGCCTCCGTGACCATGCCGGAGAGCTTGCAGGAGGTGTTCGGCAGGGCGGCGAGGGCGCGGACGTCGCGGGTCCAGGCATGGCGTTCTCCCCGGGCGATCGCCGGTTTGCCCAGGTGGTCGAGGACGAAGGTGAGACCGGGGAGCAGGGCGGCGGCGCGGGTCGCCGCGGGCAGATGGTGCGGCAGGACCACCAGGTCGTAGGCGAGTCCCGCCCGGTCGAGGGCGGCGAGCCCCCTGATCACCTCGGGCCGCAGCAGCCAGCGGGGGTCGGGCTCCGCCTGGACCTGATGGCGGATGCCGACGAGCAGGTCTCCGCCGGGCAGCTCCCGCAGCCCCGCGAGGGTGTCGGCGACATCGGGCGCGGTGAGATCGGTCCAGCCGACGACCCCGGCGACCAGGTCGGAGGCAGCGGCCAGGGCCAGGAACTCGGGTGTCTCCTCGGCGACGGTGACCGTCTGGACCAGGACGGTGGCGCTCACCCCGGCCGCCCGGGCCTCCGGTTCGAGATCGGCGAGGGTGAAGTCGCGGCGCAGCGGGGCGAGGGCGTCGCCTGTGATCCATTCCTGGTCCCGTAGGGCGAGGTCCCAGACGTGATGGTGGGAATCGACGAGTCGCACGGTCACAGCTCCCAGACGACGGGGAGTCCGGCCTCGTGGCCTTCGGCGCTGTAGTCGTGTGCCGTGTCCAGGAGCGTGGCCATCCGCGCCTGCCAGGCGATGTTCAACGGCAGGCTCTCGAGGGCGGCGAGGAGCCCCGCGTAGTCCTCGCAGTCGAGGAGGTGGAAGAGGTCGGTGCCGCTGCGCCAGATCGTCCACGAGCGGGCTCCCGCGGCCCGGATGGCCTCGGTCAGTTCCACCGGTACTTCCCGGTGGGCGGCCTCGTACTCCTCGATGCGGTCGGGGCGGACCGTGGTGTGCAGGGCGACCCTCATGACGGGTCCTCCTTCGGGGTCGCGATGACGATCAGGTGCAGGGTGCGCGGTCCGTGCACGCCTTCGACGCGGTCGAGTTCGATGTCGCTGGTGGCGGACGGGCCGGAGACGAAAGTGAGCGGGGAGGTGGGGTCCAGGAGGCCCAGGGCCTCGGGCACGTCGCCCGCGATCTGGTCCTCGCGGACCACGCACAGGTGCAGGTCGGGCAGCAGGGTCAGGGCGCGCCGGCCCTGTCCGGGGCCCGCGTCGAGGACGATCGTGCCGGTGACGGCGATGGCCGCGGCACAGGTGGTCAGGACGGCGTCCGCGCCGTCCAGGGCGGTCACCGAGAGCGGGGGGCTGTCCCCCAGCCAGGTCCGGGCGGTCTCCGGGTCCGGTCCCGGGCCGGGCAGCAGGTCCGCCGGGAATCCCGCGGGGACCACCACGCGGGTGGCGCCGCGGGCGCGCAGGGCGCCGGCGATCACCGCCGGAGCTCCGTCCCGGGTCGTACGGACCACCGTGGCCCGGTAGTCGGCGGCGCGTTCGGCGAAGAGGCCGGCGAGGTCCCCTTCGGCGTGACTCGCCCGGTAGTGGCGCGGGACCGGGTCCCCGTCGTGACCTTCGGCGGCCGGGACGTCGCGCAGCGCTTCGGCGATGCGGGCGATCATGGTGTCGCGGCCGGTCATCGGGGTGCTCCTGCTCGGTCGTGGCGCCACCAGTCCCGGAAGGACTGCGCGGGCGGGGAGGGGGTGTCCCGGGTGTCGGACCACCGGCGGAGCGGGCCGGGCAGCCTGCGGACGACCCCGCCCGGGAAGAGGATCCGGCCGCCCAGGGCGGAGAGCCGCTGGACCAGGGTGAGCCGGGCGGGCGAGCGCAGGACGGCCGCGGCCGCGCCCATCACCAGGGCCTCGACGGTGGGGACCGCCCTTCCGGCCGCCTTGGCGGTGACGGCCTCGGCCCTCAGGTGGACCAGGACCTCCGGGATGTCGATCCGGACCGGGCAGGCCTCGTAGCAGGCCCCGCAGAGGGTGGAGGCGAAGGGCAGGGTGTCGGCGTGCTCGATGCCGACGAGCTGCGGGGTGAGGACGGCGCCGATCGGTCCGGGGTAGACGGAGCCGTAGGCGTGGCCGCCGGTGCGCTCGTAGACGGGGCAGACGTTGAGGCAGGCGGAGCAGCGGATGCAGGCCAGGGCCTGGCGGCCGGTCGTGTCGGCGAGGGTGGCGGAGCGGCCGTTGTCGAGGAGGATCAGGTGGAAGGCGCTCGGGCCGTCGCCCTCGGTGGTGCCGGTCCACATGCTGGTGTAGGGGTTCATCCGCTCTCCGGTCGAGGAGCGGGGCAGCAGTTGGAGGAACACCTCCAGATCTCTGAAGGCGGGCAGCACCTTTTCGATTCCCATGACGGTGATCAGGGTGTCGGGGAGGGTCAGGCACATGCGGCCGTTGCCCTCGGACTCCACGACGCAGACGGTTCCGGTGTCGGCGGCGGCGAAGTTGGCGCCCGATACGGCGACCTTGGCGCGCAGGAACTTCTCGCGCAGGTGCAGGCGGGCCGCTTCGGCCAGGTCGCGCGGATCGTCCGTCAGGTCGTCGGGGGCGGGGCGGCCCCACTCCCCCATCCGCTCGCGGAAGATCTCGCGTATCTCGGAGCGGCCGCGGTGGATGGCGGGCACGAGGATGTGCGAGGGCCGGTCCTCGCCCAACTGCACGATGAGCTCGGCGAGATCGGTCTCGTAGGCGATGATGCCGGACGCCGCGAGGGCTTCGTTGAGGCCGATCTCCTGGGTGGCCATGGACTTGACCTTCACCACCTCGGTCTCGCCCGTGGCACGGACGAGTCCGGTGACGATCCGGTTGGCCTCGGCCGCGTCCGCGGCCCAGTGCACCGTGCCGCCCGCCGTGGTGACGGACTCCTCCAGCCGCAGCAGGTGGTGGTCGAGGTGGCGCAGGGTGGTGCGCTTGACGGCCTCGCCGGCCTCGCGCAGTTCCTCCCAGTCGTCGAGTTCGGCCGTGACCCCGAGGCGGCGGTCGCGGATGGTGGTGGTGGCCCGGCGCAGGTTCGTGCGCAGCCGGCCGTCGGCGAGCGCGGTCCGGGCGGCGGTGGGGAAGGACGGGGCGCCGAGCCAGACGACGTTGTCGGCGCCGCTCATTGGGGTGCTCCTTCGGGGGTGGGCGCTCGGGAGGACCCTGCCGAGGACTCCGTCGAGGCGAGGATCTCGGCGAGGTGCAGGGTGCCGATTCCGGTGCGGAGCCGGGAGAGTCCGCCGCCGATGTGCATCAGGCAGGAGTTGTCGCCCGCGGTGAGCAGTTCGGCGCCGGTGGACTGCACGTGGCGCATCTTGTCGGCGAGCATCGCGTTGGAGGTGTCGGCGTTCTTCAGGGCGAAGGTTCCGCCGAATCCGCAGCAGGAGGTGGCGTCCGGCAGCTCGACGAGGTCGATCCCCCTGACCGCGCGCAACAGGCTCAGCGGCCGGTCGCCGACGCCCAGCATGCGCAGCGAGTGGCAGGTCGGGTGGTAGGTGACCCGGTGCGGGAAGTACGAGCCGAGGTCAGTGACGCCGAGGACGTCGACGAGCAGCTCGGACAGCTCGTACACGCGTGGTGCCACCCGCTCGACGGCGTCGCGCAGTGCCGGGTCCCCGTACTTCCGGGCCACGGAACGATGGTGCTCGCGGATCATCCCGGCGCAGGATCCGGACGGGGTGACCACGGCCTCGTATCCGGCGAAGCTCTCGGCGAATCCGCGGACCATGGACAGCGTCTGCGCCTGGTAGCCGGTGTTGTAGTGCATCTGGCCGCAGCAGGCCTGGGTGCGCGGGAACTCCACTGTGTGGCCCAGCCGTTCGAGGAGGCCGACCACGGCCCGGCCGGTCGCCGGGAACATGGTGTCGTTGAAGCAGGTGATGAAGAGGGCTATGCGCACGGCCGCGGCTCCTTCGGTACGGGTGCGCCCGGTACCGGTACGCCGTCCGGCAGCAGTCCTTCGGCGCACAGCTCCGCCCACATGTCCCCGGGGACGGGGTGGGCGAGCATCGCGGCCGCGTCGCGGACCTCCTCGGCGGATCGGGTGCCGACCAGCACGCTGGCCACGGCCGGGGATCCGAAGGGGAACTGCAGGGCTGCGGCCCGCAGGGGCACGCCGTGCCGTGCGGTGACCTCCTTCAGCCTCAGGGCGCGCTCCAGCAGGGGTGCGGGCGCCGCGGCGTAGTCGTACGGGGCCCCGGGCCTGGGGTCGGCGAGCAGTCCGGAGTTGAAGACCCCGCCGACCACCACGCTCTTGCCGCGTTCGGCGGCCTGGGGCAGCAGCTCGGTGAGGGCGCTCTGGTCGAGGAGGGTGTAGCGGCCGGCCGCCAGTACCACGTCGACGTCGGTGTCCCGGAGGAACCGGGTGAGCATCGCCGTCTGGTTCATGCCGACGCCGATGGCGCCGACGGCTCCCTCGGCCCTGAGCCGCTCCAGTTCCGGGTAGGCCTGCCCGAAGGCTTGCCGGGGGTGGCCGTCGGGGTCGTGGAGGTAGACGATGTCGATGCGGTCGAGGCCCGTGCGGCGCAGGCTCGCGTCGATGCTGCGACGCACGCCCTCGGCGCTGAAGTCCCAGACCCTGCGGTGGGTGGCGGGCACCGCGAAGCCGTGGGCGAGGTCGTCTCCGGCGCGGGAGCCGGAGCCGGTGAGCGGCCGCAGGATCCGGCCCACTTTGGTGGAGACGACGTACTCGTGGCGGGGGCGGGTCCGCAGGGTGTCGCCGAGCCTCCGCTCGGAGAGGCCGAGGCCGTAGTGCGGGGCCGTGTCGAAGTAGCGGATGCCCGCGTCCCAGGCGGCGTCGACCGCGCCCGCGGCTTGGGCGGTGCCGACCGGGGTGAACAGGTTTCCGATGCCGGCGGCGCCGAAGGACAGCGCCGTGACGGCGACGTCTCCGGCGCCCAGCGCGGTGCGCGCAAGGGTACGGGTGTGGTGCACGGCGGAGCTCATGTTCGGGCCGGGCGCAGGCGAAGTCCGGCCATGCCGCCGTCTACGGCCAGGGCGGTGCCGGTGATCGAGCCGGCCGCCGGGCTCGCCAGGTAGGTGATGGCGGCGGCGACCTCGTCGGCCGAGACCAGTCGCCCGGAAGGCTGGCGGGCTTCGAGGGCGGCGCGCTCGGTGGCCGGGTCCGCGGCGCCATCGAGGAGCCTGCCGACCCAGGGGGTGTCGACGGTGCCCGGGTTCACGCAGTTGACGCGGATGCCTTCGCGGACGTGGTCGGCGGCCATCGCGAGGGTGAGGGAGAGCACCGCGCCCTTGCTGGCGCTGTAGAGCGCGCGCTGCGGCAGACCGGCGGTGGCGGCGATGGAGCAGGTGTTGACCACGGCCGCGGCCCCGGAGAGGCGCAGGTAGGGCAGTGCGGCCCGGGTGGTGCGGACGATCCCGAGGACGTTGACGTCCAGCACGCGGTGCCATGCCTCGTCGGCGTTGTCCTCGATGGTGCCCGTGGCGCCGATGCCCGCGTTGTTGACGAGGATGTCGATCCCGCCGAGGACTTCGGCGGCCACGCGCACCGCTCCGCGTACGGAGTCGTCGTCGGTCACGTCCGCGCGCAGGCCGGTCAGCGGTCCGGGGACGCCGTCGGGTGCGAGGTCGAGTACGGCGACCGCGGCGCCCCGCGCCGCCAGGAGCCGGGCGGTGGCCAGGCCTATGCCGGAGGCCCCGCCGGTGACGACGGCGGTCAGGCCCGCCAGTTCGTTGCGGTCGGTCATGCCGGGGCTCCCTGCTGTGCGGCGTGCTGGACGGCGGCGTGGTGGGCGGCTTGCCCGGCGGCCCGGTCGGCGGCCCGGTCGGCGGCCCAGAAGGCGCCCTCGGGGTAGCGGAACAGGCCGATGGACTCGGGACGCATCTCGGCCGAGAAGCCGGCGGCGGCAGGGGCCTCGTAGTGCCCGCGGTGGATGCCGACCGGGGCGAGGAAGTGTTCGTGGAGGTGGTCCACGTACTCGATGACGCGGTCTTCGGTGGTGCCGGAGAGGGCCACGTAGTCGAACATCGACAGGTGCTGGACGAGTTCGCACAGACCGACTCCGCCGGCGTGCGGGCAGACGGGAATGCCGAACTTGGCGGCGAGCAGCAGGATGGCGAGGTTCTCGTTGACCCCGCCGACCCGGGCGGCGTCAAGCTGGAGGACGTCGATCGCCCCGGCCTGGAGCAACTGCTTGAAGACGACGCGGTTCTGGACGTGCTCGCCGGTGGCGACCTTAACGGGTGCGACGCCCTTGCGGACTGCGGCGTGGCCCAGGATGTCGTCGGGGCTGGTGGGCTCCTCGATCCAGTACGGCTCGAACCGGGCCAGCTCCCTGGTCCAGGCGATGGCCTCGTCGACGTTCCAGCGCTGGTTGGCGTCGATGGCGATCCGGAAGTCCGGTCCGACGGCCTCGCGGGCGGCGCGCATCCGGCGGATGTCGTCGGCGAGGTCCGCTCCGACCTTCAGCTTGATCTGGGTGAAGCCGCCCTGGACGGCTTCCTTCGCGAGCCGGGTGAGCTTCTCGTCGGAGTATCCGAGCCAGCCGGGCGAGGTGGTGTAGGCCGGGTAGCCGGTGGTGCGCAGCCGTGCGGTCCGCGCGGCGGCGCCGCGGCGGCCGCGGACGAGCAGGTCCAGGGCCTCTTCGGGGGTGAGCGCGTCGGTGAGGTAGCGGAAGTCCACCTGCGAGACGAGCCAGGCGGGGTCGGCTTCGGCGAGCAACTGCCAGACCGGCTTGTCGGCGCGCTTGGCGGCGAGGTCCCAGACGGCGTTGACCACGGCGCCGATGGCCATGTGCATCACGCCCTTCTCGGGCCCGAGCCAGCGCAGTTGGCTGTCGCCGACCAGATCTCGGCTGAGCGAGCCGGGGTCGGCGCAGAGCTCCTCCACCGACCGGCCGACGACGTGCGGGCGCAGGGCGTCGAGGGCGGCGACCTGTACCTCGTTGCCGCGGCCTATGGTGAAGGTGAAGCCGTGGCCGTGCAGTTCCCCGCCCGGAGGGGTCACCTCGTCGGTGCGCAGGACCACGTAGGCGGCGGAGTAGTCGGGGTCCGGGTTCATCGCGTCCGAGCCGTCCAGCTCCCGGGAGGTCGGGAAGCGGACGTCGTACGTGTCGACCGCGGTGATGCGGGCGGCGGTGGGCGTCACGGGCGGGCCTTTCAGGCTTGGGAGAAGGTCTGACGCTGCAGGCCGAGGCCGTCGATGGACAGTTCGACGGTGTCGCCGGGGCGCAGGTACGGGTTCCCGGGCAGACCGAGGGCGACTCCGGCGGGGGTCCCGGTGTTGATGACGTCCCCGGGCTCCAGGACCATGTAGGTGCTGAGGTAGGCCACCAGGTACCCGATCCCGAAGATCATGTCGTGCGTGTCGCCGTTCTGGCGCGGGACTCCATTGACGGCCAGGCGCAGGCCCAGGTGCTGGGGGTCGGCGATCTCGTCGGGGGTGACGAGCCAGGGGCCGAGCGGGTTGAAGGTCTCGCAGGATTTGCCGAGGTCCCACTGCGAGGAGAAGTCGAGCTGGAACTCCCGCTCGGACACGTCGTTGCTGACCGCGTAGCCGGCGATGTGGCGCAGCCCCTCCCCGGGACCCTCCAGGTAGCGGGCGCGGGCGCCGATGACCACGGCGAGTTCCACCTCCCAGTCGGTCCTGGCCGAACCGCGCGGGATGAGCACGTCGTCGAACGGGCCCACCACCGTGCCGGGGTCCTTCAGGAAGACGACGGGGCGGGGAGGTACGGCGGCGCCGGTCTCCTCGGCGTGGTCGCGGTAGTTGAGCCCGACGCAGACGACCTTGCCGGGGCGGGCCACCGGAGCCCCGACCCGCAAGCCGGCCGTGTCCAGGACGGGCAGCCGGCCCTCCTCGAGCGCGGCGCGGGCCCGGTCCGGTCCCCCGGAGGCGAGGAAGGCGCCGTCGATGTCGTCGGTGAGGGACGCGAGGTCGTAGGTGCGTCCGTCCTGGGCCAGGAGGGCGGGCCGTTCGGCGCCGGAGGCGCCGAGACGCAGCAGTTTCACGAGGGCTCCTTGCGTGACCGGGGATCCGGGCGGCTCCGTACGCGCGGGGGCGGGGGAGGGCGGCGGTGCGGATCGGTGCCGGGATGCGGTATCGGAGAAGCGGTGCCGGAGAGTCGGTGCAGCTCCGTCCGTGACTCATATTTATCAGACCACTTGAGCCTTGCAACACCCATGAAGGTTCGAATTCCTTCCGATCCCTTTGATTGGTCGGACCACTTCTATGGCTAAACTGCCGCAGACCCCGAAGACGGAGGAACACCGTGGAGGACCGCACCCCGCCCAGGGGGACCGTGACCCAGCGCGCGATCGAGCAGATCAAGGCGATGATCGCCGAGGGCAGCCTCCAGCCCGGAGAGCGCCTGCCCACCGAACGGGACCTCGCCGTACAACTGGGCATCTCCCGCAGCTCGATGCGCGAGGCGGTCCGCGCCCTGACCGTGATGGGCGTCCTGGAGGCCCGCCACGGTTCCGGGATCTACGTGACCCTGCTGGAGGCCGGCGACCTCCTGGAGACCTTCGGAGCCGTCGCCGACCTCTCGCGCGGCCGGCAACTGGTCGAACTGCTGGAGGTCCGGCGCGTCCTGGAGTCGGCCGCCACCGCCCTGGCCGCCGCCCGCATCACCGCCGAGGCGCTGGCCGAGGTGACCGGCCACCTCCGCGCCATGGAGGAGTCCGAGGACCCGGAGGTGATCTTGTCCCACGATCTCGCCTTCCACCGGGCGATCGTGGCCGCCTCGGGCAACGCGAGCCTGGCCGCCATCCTGGAGGGGCTCTCCTCCAGGACCTTCCGGGCCAGGGTCTGGCGCGGGTACGCCGAGGACGGCGCCTTCGAACGCACCCGCAAGGAACACGGCAGGATCCACCGCGCCCTGGTCGCCCGCGACCCCGAGGCGGCACGGGCGGCGGCCGCCGCCCACGTCGGTGAGGTCGAGGAGTGGATGCGCGGCCGGCTCGACGACTGACCCGCCCTCCGCCCCATGGTGAGAACCGACCAGTTTTGGTGACTGGCCCCCACGCGGCAGGCGGACACCCGGGCCTAGCTTCGAAGTGCGCGGTCCACGAGGCCGCGCAGCCCGCCCCCCCCCTCTCACCAAGGGAATCCGCTCATGCCGATGCAACCCTGGTTCACCGATGCCAAGTTGGGAATTTTCGTCCACTACGGCATCTACTCCGTCGACGGGGTCCCGGAGTCCTGGTCGCTCTACAGCGGCGAGGTCCCGCGCGAGCAGTACATGCGGCAGCTGGACGGTTTCACCGCCTCGGCCTACGACGCCGCCGCCTGGGCCCGGCTGTTCGCCCGCGCCGGAGCCAAGTACGCCGTACTCACCGCCCGTCACCACGACGGGTTCGCGCTCTGGGACACGGGGCACGGCGAGCTGAACGCCGTCCGCAGCACCCCCGCCGGCCGCGACCTGGTGGCCGAGTACGCCGGGGCGCTGCGCGAACAGGGCCTCAAAGTGGGTGTGTACTACTCGCATTCGGACTGGAGCCACCCCGACTACGCGAGCGTGACCCACCCCGAACCGCCGAACGACTCGGTGGCCACCCACCCGCTCGTCACCCCGGCGGACGGAGTCGACGATCCGCGGGCCTGGTCCCGGTTCCTGGCGTACCGCGACGCCCAGGTCGGCGAGCTGGTATCCCGCTTCAGGCCCGATCTGCTGTGGTTCGACGGCGAGTGGGAACGCAGCGAGGAGCAGTGGGGCCTGCGCGCGCTCTCCGAACGGATCCTCGACGCGAACCCCGAGACCGTCCTGAACGCACGGATGCTCGGCTACGGGGACTACGCGACTCCCGAGCAGGGAGTCCCTCTCCGGCGGCCCTCCGGGCCCTGGGAGCTGTGCCTGACCGTCAACGAGTCCTGGGGCTACCAGCCGCAGGACCGGGACCACAAGTCGGTGCGCCGGCTGGTCCGCTACTTCGCCGAGACGATCGGCATGGGCGGCAACCTGCTGCTGGCCGTCGGGCCGCGCGAGGACGGCACGTTCCTCCCCGAGCAGGTGGAACGTCTGGAGGGCCTCGGCGACTGGATCGCCAAGCACTCCGAGGCCGTGCACACCACCGTCGCCGGACTCCCGGCCGGACACCACTACGGGCCGAGCACGCTGTCCGCCGACGGCCGCACGCTGTACCTGGTCTGCTTCGACCCGCCGCGCGAGGCCGTCTCCCTGCGGGGCCTGCGCAACAAGGTGCGGCGCGTCTCGGTGGTCGGCTCCGGCACCACGCTCGGGCACCGGGTCACCGGTGGCTTCGGCGAGGTGCCCGGCGTCCTGTGGATCGACGCCCCGGCGCCCGCCGACGTCGACGACCAGGCGACCGTGCTCGCCGTAGAGCTGGAGGGCGGGCTGGACCTGTACCGGGGCGCCGGCCGCGACTGACATCAGCCCTCACCGCCCCGCACACCGCGGGGTGAGGCGCCCCACTCGCGCCTGCAGGCCTTGTTGAAGGCCTGCAGGTCGCCGATCCCGACGGCGTCCGCGATCGCGGCGATCGGCAGGGTGGACTCGCGCAGCAGGTGCCGGGCCCGCTCCATGCGCCGGCGGCGCACGTAGGCCACCACCGTGGTCCCGGTCTCGGCCCTGAACAGGCGCAGCAGGTGGTTGTGCGAGACGCCCGAGGCGCGGGCTATCTCGGGCACGGCCAGCGGTTCCGCCAGGTGCGACTCGATGTGCGCCAGGGCGGCCGCGACGGCCCGGTGCGGTCGCGGCTGCCCATCGGCGGGCCCGGCCAGGGCCGCCACGCGCCACAGGGCGCCCCAGACCTCCGCGTCGGCCCGGCGCGGGGTGCGCGGGGCCGACGCGATGGCGAGGAGCAGCAGCTCGGAGAGGGCCGGGGTCTGTGCCCCGGCGTCCTGGACCACCGGTACGCCCTCCGTCCGGGCGGCGCCGTCCAGCGCGAAGTGCGCGTACAGGTGCTCGGAGCGGCCCCGGTAGCGGAAGGCCACGACAGCGCCGGGCGGTACGAGGCTGACGTGTCCGGGGCGGATCTGGTGCGTGACTCCGTCCACGGTGAGTTCGGCGGTGTACCGGTAGAGGTGGAGCTGCCACAGGTCGGGCAGCCGGAAGACGTCCAGGGCGCGCGTGACGCCGTGCACGCCGACGCCGAGCCCGGCCACTCGGGGCGGTCCGTCCAGGGGGACTCCGACGGTGCGGCCGGGCTCGGTCCAGTAGGAGTGGTTCATGTGGCGCCTTCGTCGGGACCGGAGCTACGGGATGCCGTGACCGAGTCGATCTGCAGATAGGTACCACCGGTCTTGGTGACGGTCACGGTGTGGCTGCCGGGGGTGAGGTGGTCGACGGTCCAGTACGCCTGCCGGGGCTTGTAGGTGCCGCTGTGGGCCGCCTTGACCGTGCCCGCCGGGATCCGTCGATCTTGACGGAGGCGTAGCCGTCCGAGCCGGACATCGGCCCGCGCAGCACCAGGCCGGTGCCGGTGAAGGCGATGGTGGCCGTGGCACCGTTGGCCGAGGTCCAGGTGACATCGTCGCAGTAGTCGCCGGCCCGCACCTGGCAGATCTACCGCCTGATCCTCTTCCCCATGCTCCGCGGCACCCACAAGACGGTCGTCCTGTCCGTGCTCCTGGGCAGTTTCCGTGCCTTCGACGTCATCTATTTCTCCACCCATGGCGAACCGGGCGGCCGCACCCAGATCACCGGCACCTACCTCTACAACACGATGCTCGGAGACGGCCGCGTCGGCTATGCCTCGGCCGCCGCCGTGCTGGTCCTCCTGCTGGCCCTCACCGTGTCCGCCGTGCAGATCCTCGTCCAGCGGAGGGCCCGATGAGCCGTACGAGCGACACCCCCCTGGCCCGGCTGCGGGACCGCCGCCGCGACAACGTCACCGTGTACACGGTCCTCGTCCTCGACGCCCTGCTGTGGTCCTTCCCCCTGGTCACCGCGGTCCGCGCATCGGTCGCCCACGGCGGCTTCGGGAACTACCTGACCGTCCTGACGGGCGAGTTCAACCAGCTGAGCCTGGGCCGCGCCTTGGCGAACAGCCTCCTCATCGCCGCCCTGCACGCGTTTCTGGTCTGCTCGGTCGGCGCCATGGCCGCGTACGCCTTCACCAAGCTCGTCTTCCCCGGCCGCGACACCCTCGATCACCTGGCGCTGATCTTCCTGGCGGTGCCCGCGATGGCCCTCATCGTCCCGGTCTACTGGATCACCGGACAGCTCGGACTCTTCAACTCCGCGCTCGGGGTGGCCCTTCCGGAAGCCGCCCTCACCCTGCCCTTCGCCGTCCTGCTGCTGCGCAACTACGCGGACGGCATCCCCCACGAGATGATCGAAGCGGCCCGCCTCGACCGGGCCGGCCACCCGCGGATCTTCTGGCACGTCTTCCTGCCGTCCGCGCGCCCCGCCCTGGTCAACCTCGCGCGCTCGCCGTCATGTGGTCCCTCCAGGACTTCCTCTTCCCCTCGATGATCCTCAAGGACGCCGGGCAGATCACCGCCGCCCAGGCCGTCCAGACCATCGAGAGCGCCTTCGGCCCCACCCCGGGCCAGACCTCGCAGTACGTCGCCGCCCTCGTCCTGCTCGCCGTACCGGCCGTCGTACTGGTCGTGGCGGGCCTGAAGTTCATCACCCAGGGCAGCACCGCAGGAGGAGTCAAAGAGCGAGCACACCATCCACCGCCGCTGCCGCCCCCGGGGGCGCGGCGTCCTCCTCCTGGTTCAGGGAGCTCGGCCTGGGGCTGTTCCTGCACTGGGGCCACGCCAGCACCCGCGGCTGGGAGCTGAGCTGGCAGATGACCGGCGGGGTACACCTCCAGGATCCGCCGCTCGAAGCGGTCGGCTGCCAGGAGTACTTCGACAACGCCGACGCCTTCCGGCCCTCCCGCTTCGACCCTGACGACTGGGCGGACCGCGCCTGGCGGGCCGGCGCCCGCTACGTGGTCTTCACCGCCAAGCACCACGACGGCTTCGCCATGTACGACACGAAGCTCTCCGACTACTCCGTCGCCAAGACGTGGGGCCGCGACGTCACCGCTGAGGTCGTGGAGGCCTTCCGGGGCCGCGGCTTCCGCATCGGCCTCTACTTCTCCGTGGTCGACTGGCACCACGAGGAGTACCCGCGGCTGACGGACGACGCGATCGCCAAGCCGTACCGGGTCGGCGTGTACCGGCGCGGCACGCCCGCCCAGTGGGAGCGTTTCCGGGCCTTCATGGTCGGCCAGCTCGACGAACTGCTCACGTCCTACGGCGACCTCGACATCGTCTGGCTGGACGGGGAGTTCGAGCACACCGAGGAGGAATGGCGCTACGGGGAACTGCGCGAGCTGATTCGCGAGCGGCAGCCCCGCGCCCTGGTCAACGACCGCTGCAAGGGCCACGGCGACTTCACCACCCCCCTGGTCGAGGCGGCGTCCATGGGCGGCAACCTGCTGCTCAACGTGGGGCCGACGGGTGAGGGCGAGTTCCCGCCGCAGGCCGTGGAGCGCCTCGAAGGGCTGGCGGGCTGGATGGAGCGGCACGGCGAGAGCGTCCACGGGACGGAGCCCGGACTGAAGCTGTGGCAGTTCCACGGCCCCTCCACCGTACGCAGGCTCCCGGACGGCGGCAGCCGCCTCTGCCTGCACCTCACGATGCGCCCGTACGAGCAGATGACCGTGCGCGGGCTGCCCGTCGCGCGGGTCCGGGAGGTCACCCTGCTGGGGACCGGTACGGCCCTGGAGTGGTCGGTGCAGGCCCGGCTGAAGGACATCCACGCGGCGGCCGCCGATCCCGACGGCGAGCTGCGCGTGGGGATCCCGGGCGAGCTGCTCGACGACCTCTGCACGGTGGTCGCCGTGGACCTCTGGCCGGAGGGGCGGTAGCGCCGGCCAGGTGGGGGCGCCGGTCAGGCCGACAGGTCGAGTTCGTAGACCTGTCCGATCAGATCGGCGCCGAAGCTGTGGTGCGGCTCCTCTTCCACGAGCCGGAAACCGGCGGCCAGGTAGATCCCGCGCGCGGCCACCAGGGTGTCGTTCGTCCACAGCCGGACCCGCTCGTACCCCGCCTCGCGAGCGAAGTCCACGCACTGCGCCACCAGGCGCGAGCCCAGACGGTGACCGCGGGCGGCGGGGTCCACGAGGAGGATCCGCAGTTTGGCGGTGCTTCCCTCGTTCTCCTCCTCACCCTCCCCGTCCTCCCCGTCCTGCTGGTCGGCCACGCAGAACACGCTGCCGACCCGGCGGCCGTCCAGTTCGGCGATCCAGGCCGACTCACGGGAAGGATCGTGGCCGGCCGCGTAGTCCGCGACGATCCGCGCGACCAGGGCCTCGAAGCTGGTGTCCCAGCCGAATTCCTTCGCGTACTGCTCACCGTGGGCCATCACCACCCAGCCGAGATCGCCCGGCTCTCCCAGCGGCCGGATCACCGCACGGGCCTCATGCATGGGAACTCCCTCTCTGAGCGGCCGAATCCACCGGACCGCCGAACCACCGAATGACTGAAACGACTGTTTCAGTAAAGCATAATGTCCGAATGACCCCCTCCGCCCGCACCGATTCCGCCCGCAAGCAGCAGCTCCTGGAGCTGGCCTACGCGCACGTGCTCGACCACGGGCTGGCGGACATGTCCCTGCGCCCCCTGGCCGAGGCGATCGGCAGCAGTCCGCGCGTCCTCCTCTTCCTCTTCGGCAGCAAGGACGCCCTGGTGCAGGCGCTGCTCGCGCGGGCCCGCCAGGACGAGACGGGGATGCTCGAAGCCGTACACGCGGCCCGGCCGGAACACGGGCTCGCCCGCACGGGCGAACTGGTCTGGAGCTGGCTGGCCGACCCGGGACACCGCAAGGTCCTCACCCTCTGGGTCGAGGGCTACTCGCGCTCGCTGAGCGGTGACACGGGACCCTGGGCGGGCTTCGCGGAGCGGACGATCGCCGACTGGCTGGAGGTCTTCGCCGCCGCCCAGCCGCCGGCCCGCCGCGACACGCCCGCGGGGCTCGCCGAACGCACCCTGCTCCTCTCGGTCCTGCGCGGGGCCCTGCTGGACCTGCTGGCGAGCCGCGACGAGCGGCGCACCACGGCGGCCGTGACCGCCCACCTCCGCACCCTGGAGATCCCGGCCGACGGCACGCCCGCGCACCGGGACCGGTCCGGGAACGGGTCCACCGGCAGGACCGACCGCGCCGCCCGGACGATCGCGGCACCGCGGGCGGCCGTCTACGCCGCCCTCCTCGACCGCGAGGCCCTCGAAGCCTGGCTCCCGCCGGACGGGATGAGCGGGCGGATCGAGCGATGGGACCCACGGCCCGGCGGCGGCTTCCGGATGATCCTCACCCACCTCGATCCCGCCGAGAGCCCCGCCGGTGGTCCCGCCGGTGGTCCCGGCAAAACATCCGCCGCGACCGATGTGGTCGACGTACGGTTCACCGGCCTGGTGCCGCCCGAGCGCGTGGTGCAGCAGGCCGTGTTCGTGTCCGAAGACCCGTCGTACGCCGGCACCATGACGATGACCTGGCACCTCGCCGCCTCCGGCTCCGGCTCCGGCTCCGGCTCCGGTGAGGGCGGCACCGAGGTGACCGTGACCGCCACGGACGTACCACCGGGCATCGACCGCGCGGACCACGAGGCGGGCATCGCCTCCTCACTGGCCCACCTGGCGTCGTACCTCGAAGCGGGCCGATGACCCGGACGAGTTGAGCGTCGGCGCTACTTCACCACCGAGGTGGGGGCCGTTTCAGCCGAGGGCCCCGACTGGTCCTGAAGCTCGAGCCGCTGCGGCCGGAGGGCGGGGATCAGCGCGGCAACGGCTCCGGACAGCAGGGCGAAACCGCCGCCCATCAGCAGGCCGGTGCGGAAGCCCGCCTCGGAGGTGAAGGTGGACCCGCCGGCCGTGGTGGTCATCTGGGCCAGGACCACACCGACGACGGCGGCGCCGACGGAGGTGCCCAGGGAGCGCATGAGGGCGTTGAAGCCGTTGGCGGCGCCGGTTTCCGTCAGGGGTACAGCGCTCATGATCAGAGCGGGCATGGCCCCGTAGGCGAGGGCGACACCGCTGTTGATGACCATGACGGCGACCATCAGCCCGGCGGCCGTGCCGGAGAAGAGGAGCGCGACCCCGTAGCCCGCGGCCAGGACGAGCGCTCCGCTGACGAGGGTGACCTTCGGGCCGTGCGTGTTGGTCAGCTTGCCCCCGAGGGGGGACACCGCCATCATCATCAGCCCGCCGGGGAGCATCCACAGGCCGGCCGCCAGCATGGACTGGCCCAGGCCGTAGCCGGTGGCGGCGGGGAACTGCAGCAGCTGCGGGACCACCAGCATGCCTGCGTACATGCCGAAGCCGATGGAGACCGAGGCGAGGTTGGTCAGCAGGACGCGCGGGCGGACCGTGGTGCGCAGGTCGACCAGCGGATCGGTGGTGCGCCATTCGAACCACCCCCAGGCGGCCAGGACCACCACGGCGGTGGCGATCAGCCCGAGGGTGGTGGCCGATCCCCAGCCCCAGTCGGCGCCCTTGGACACGAACAGCAGCAGGGACACCAGGCCCGCCGCGAGGCCCAGCGCGCCGACCGCGTCGAAGCGTTGCCCCTTGGCCGCGCCCGAACCCTCGGGTACGAAGGCCACGATCATGACGGCGACGCAGCCGGCGAGCGCCGCGGACCCCCAGAACAGGAAGCGCCAGCTCGCGTACTGGGCGACGGCTGCGGAGACCGGGAGGCCGATGCCGCCGCCGATGCCCATGGAGGCGCTCACGAGGGCGATGGAGGAACTCAGCTTCTCCGCGGGGAGGATGTCGCGGAGCAGGGCGATGCCCAGCGGGATCATGCCCATGCCGATGCCCTGCAGGCCGCGCCCGACGACCATTTGGACGACGCCGCCCGCCAGCGCGCACACCACCGATCCGACGATCAGCGGTATGCAGCAGGCCAGGAGCATGCGGCGCTTGCCGAGCATGTCGCCCAGGCGCCCGCTGATCGGTACGCACACGCCGGCGACCAGGAGGGTGGCGGTGACGACCCAGGCGGCGTTGGAGTGCGAGGTGTGGAGGATGTTCGGCAGGTCGGCCAGCAGCGGCGTGACCAGTGTCTGCATGACGGCTGCGGCGATGCCCGCGAGGGCGAGCGTCGCGATCACCTTGCCGGTGCGGGGGGCGGCCGTGGGCGGCTGTCGCATGAAGGGTCCTAGGGGTGTCTTGTCGGTCGAGCCGCGGGCCCGGCGATGCGTGGGCACGAGGTCGGCCCACACCACAATCAGTAGTCAACTATCAGTTCGCGGTGTGCGACGTGTCAACCGGATCTGATCGCCGACTATCAGTTGTATTCTCGGCAGCGTGCCCACCGAAAGCCCCAAACCCCTGCGCGCCGATGCCGTGCGCAACATCGAGAAGATCGTCGGAGCGGCACGCGGCGTGTACGCCGAGCTGGGACCCGATGCGCCGCTCGACGAGATCGCGCGGCGGGCCGGGGTGGGGATCGCCACGCTCTTCCGCCGCTTCCCGGACAAGGCCGCCCTGCTCCGGGCCGTACTCGACCAGCAGTTCACGCAGGACGTCCTGCCCGCCATCGACCGCGGGCTGGCCGACGAGGACCCCCGCCGCGGCCTGACCGCCGTACTGGAAGCCGCCCTGACCTCGGCGGCCGACGAGCACCACGCGCTGACGGCCGCACGGAAGGCCGGCGTCCTCTCCGCGGAGACCAGCGCCCGGTTCTTCGACGCGCTCGACCCGCTGGTGACCCGGGGTCAGCAGGCCGGGGTGATCCGGGGGGACCTCGTGCCCGACGATCTGAAGCGGATCATGAGCATGCTCGTCAGCGTGCTGTGGACCATGGACCCCGCCGAGGAGGGCTGGCGCCGCTACGTGACCCTGGTCATGGACGGCCTGAGCCCTGCGGCGGCCACCCCCCTGCCCCACCCGGCTCCCCCGCTGCTGCGCCGGCCGCAGGAGTGACTCCCTCCGGGCCGTAGCGCCCCGCGGCGCAGGTCGCGGCGCAGCGGGGTGTCGACGCCGCAGCCGCACGGATCAGCTCTTGCGGCGGGCGGCCCAGACGGCGCGCTCGGTGCGTACGGCGAGGTCGTCGCGGCCCAGGATGCTCTCGGGGCCGTCGGTGTCGAGCAGCCGGTCGAGTGCGGCGAGGTCCTCGGGCCCGAGGCTGTCGACGGTGCTGCGGCGCAGGCGCTGCAGGCTGCCGAGGGCGTACGCGCCGACCGCCTCGCTGCGGGAGCCCTCGATGTTCACGTCGATCACCCGGTCGCCGTCGAGGGCGAATCCGGCCGCGGTGAGCTTCGGCCCCCAGTCGGCGCCGCGGTGGGGCACGTGGTCGGCGTGGTAGCTCTCGCTCGCGGTGTGGCAGCGGTCCTCCAGTCCGGGCCGGCCTTCGGGGGCGTCCGCGGGCAGGAAGCGGGGGAAGCCCGCCAGCTCGACGACGGCGAACAGTCCGCCGGGGGCGAGCAGGTCCCGGACCGTGCGCAGGGCCTGGTCCGGGTCGGCCATGTGGTGCATCGAGGCCGAGGCCCACACCAGGTCCGGCGTGCCGAGGTCGGGCCACGCGGTCTCGTCGAGGTCGGCCTGCACGGTGCGGACGCGGTCCTCGACGCCCCGGGCGCACGCCTTCTCCCTCAGACGCTGCAGGTGCCCCGCCGAGGAGTCCACGGCGGTGACGTGCGCGTCGGGGAACCGGTCGAGCAGGGCGAAGGTACCGGCTCCCGTGCCGCAGCCCAGGTCCACGATGTGGCGCGGGGGCTCGTGCAGGGGCAGCCACGTGGTGATGTCGGCGATGTGCTCGGCGAGGACTTCCGCGTCCAGGTCGAGGATCTCCGCCTGACCCTCGAGGTCGTCGCGGGTGTGGCCGTGCCGGGCCGCCTGGCCGTGGTCGTAGTGGCCGTGGTCATGGTGGCCGGGACCGTGGGATCCGTGGGCGTCGTCGCGGCCGTGCCGGGGTGCGTGCTGTGCGTGGGTCATGGCTCCACGGTAGGACGCCCATGCGCTTGCCGCATTGATTCTTGCCGGTTAGGCAAGAAGATGGCCCCCTGACCCCCCGGGCGCGCAAGATGCCCGTGCTCGACACCCCGTACGGGACGGGAGGGCCCACCGCGCATCGTCAGTGACCCGGGTCCCGATCAGCGCTTTCGCCGCTTCCGTCGCCTCCCCCGTCACCGGTGCCGTTGTCCCGCTGGTGACCGCGGCGGGCGTCCCGGTCGAAGATCCCCAGGATCTCGCACGGTCCGCCCTCGGCGCCGATCGCGTGCGGCATCATCGTCGGGAATTCCGCGGCCTGGTTGGTCTCGATCCGGAAGCGGCGGTGCCCCAGCATCAGGATCGCCGTGCCGGACAGGACCACGAGCCATTCGCGCCCGGGGTGCGCGCGCATGCGGGAGGGGTTGTCGGGTGGCGGCTCGGTCATGCGCTGGCGAATGACCGTCATGCCCGGTTCACCCTTGATCGGCCAGCGCATCTGCCCGCGAGCGGCGTCGATCATCGGGCTGGTGACGACATCGTCGGTCGCGGTCTCCACGAGCTGGTCCAAGGTGGTGTCCAGCGCTCGGGCGAGCGTGACCAGACTGTCCAGCGCCAGGCGGCGCTGGCCGTTCTCGATGCGGCTGAGCGTGGACTGGCTGAGCCGGGCTCGGGTGGCCAGTTCCTCCAGGGACCAGCCCTGCGCCACCCGCAGCGCGCGGATGCGCTTGCGTACCAGGCTGTCCAGGTCGCCATCTTCTTGCGTCATAGGCAACATTGTATGCCCGCACTGCAAGTCGCGGTTAGCGTCGTGTGCAGACGGCCCCGGACCACCGGGCCGGCACGAAGGAACACCCGGAAGGGAACCCGACGACATGGACGACATCGACGACATGTCCGCGACGACTACCGCCTACGCGACCGACGCACTGCCGGACGGGACCGTCGACGCCGTGGTGATCGGCGGCGGCGCCGCCGGTCTGAACGGTGCGCTGATGCTCGCCCGCTCCCGCCGTTCAGTCGTCGTGATCGACAGCGGCACCCCCCGCAACGCGCCCGCCGAGGGCGTGCACGGCCTCCTCGGCCTGGACGGCACCCCGCCGGCGGAGCTGTACGGGCGGGGCCGTGAGGAAGTACGCCGCTACGGCGGCCTCGTCGTCTCCGGCGAGGTCTCCGCCGCCGAGCACGCCGCCCCGTCCACCGACGGCGACCTGCGCTTCACGGTCACCCTGACCGACGGCCGCGCCCTGGCGGCGCGCCGCCTGCTGGTGGCCACCGGTCTGCGCGATGCCCTCCCCGAGCTCCCCGGTCTGGCGGAGCACTGGGGGCACAGCGTGGTCCACTGCCCGTACTGCCACGGCTGGGAGGTGCGCGACGAGCCGATCGGCGTCCTCGCCACCGGCCCCGCATCGGTCCACCACGCCCTGTTGTTCCGCCAGCTCACCGACGACCTCGTCTACTTCGCGCACGGCACCGAGCTGGACGACGAGACCCGTGCGCGCTTCGCCGCACGCGCCATCCGCGTCATCGACACCCCGGTCGAGGAGGTCGTGGGGGACGGCTCCGGCGGGATCCGCGGCGTGCGTCTGGCCGACGGGCCGGTCGTCGACCGCCGCGTCCTCGCGGTGGCGACCACGCTCGTGGCCCGCACCGAGGGCCTGGCGGGCCTGGGCCTGCCGGTGGAGGAGCTGCCCGGCGGCGGCCGCCGCTTCGCCTCCGGCACGGCCGGCGCCACCGACGTGCCGGGGGTGTGGGTGGCGGGCAACGTCACCGACCCGATCGCCCAGGTAGGGGCCTCCGCCGCCGCCGGGGCACTGGCCGGCGCGCACATCAACGCGCTCCTCGCCGTCGCCGACGCCGACGCGGCGGTCGCGATCCTCGCCCCGGCGGAGACCACCGCCACCGCCTGACGCCTGACGCCTGGCGCCGCGCACCTGACGCCCGGCGCCCGCGGGCACGCGAACGCCCGCTCCCGCCCCACCCCCGGCAGCGCCGGACCTGGTCCGGCGCTGCCTTTCCCATGTCGTTTTCCGGGAGGAACCCCTGAGTACGCACCAGCCCGCACGGGCCGCGGCCCCCGAAGTGCCCGGCGGCGCCGATCGTCACGACGGTCCGGACGCACGTCGGCTGCGGACCGTCCTGATCACCGTGTGCATCGCGTTGATGGCCGTCATCGCCTCGGTTTCCGGGCTGAACGTCGCTCAGCCCGACCTCGCCGTCGAGTTCGGCGCCTCGCAGAGCACCGTCCTGTGGATCATCAACCTCTACACCCTCACGCTGGCCGCCCTCCTGCTCCCGCTCGGAGCGCTCGGGGACCGGCTGGGGCGCAAGCCCACGCTGATCGCCGGCCTGACCGTCTTCGGCAGCGCGAGCGCCCTCGCGGGTCTCGCCCCGTCCTCGGAGGTCATGCTCGCCGCCCGCCTGCTCAGTGGCGTGGGCGCCGCGATGATCATGCCATCACCCTCGCCGTGATCACCTCCACCTTCCCGAAGGAGCAGCGCGGCCGGGCCATCGGCGTGTGGACCGCAGTCGCCGGAGGCGGCGGCATCCTCGGCATGTTCCTCTCCGCGACGCTCGTGGACGTGGCGAACTGGCGCTACCTCTTCGTGCTGCCCGTCGCCCTGGTCGTCGCGGCCCTGGCCCTGTCGCTGCGCGTGATACCCAACTCCCGTGAAAGCCACGGCCATTCCTACGACACCGTCGGCGCGCTGACCTCCGTCGTCGCCGTGGCCGGTCTCATCTTCGCCCTCCAGGAAGGGCCCGAGCGCGGGTGGTCCGATCCCACCACCCTCACCGGCCTCGTCGCCGGGCTGCTCGCCGCCGTCGCCTTCGTGGTCCGGGAGCTGCGCCTGAAGGACGCCGCCCTGCTCGACGTACGGCTGTTCCGCGAGCGCGGACTGGCCGGCGGCTCCCTCACCCTGCTGACGGTCTTCGGAGTGCAGGCGGGGATCTTCGTGGTGCTCTTCCCCTTCTTCCAGGCCGTTCTCGGCTGGTCGGCCCTCATGTCCACGCTCGCGCTGATGCCCATGGCCGTGGCCATGATGCTGGCCTCCGGCCTGGCGCCCCGGCTGGCCGCTCGCGTCGGTGCCCGCTCGGCCATGGCAGCCGGCATCCTGCTCGCCGGCGCCGGCCTCGCTCTGATGGCCGGCATCGTCTCCGTCGACGGCGGCTACCCGTCCGTTCTTCCGGGCATGCTCGCCATGGGTATCGGCATGGGCCTGGCGATGACACCCTCCACCGAGGCCATCACCGACGCCCTGCCGCGAGCACGCCAGGGCGTCGCCTCCGCGCTCAACGACGTCACCCGCGAGTTCGGCACCGCGCTGGGTGTGGCCCTGCTCGGAGCACTCCTGTCGGCCGGCTACCGCGATGCCGTCGAGGGACGGCTCCAGGACATCCCGCAGGGCGCCGCCGACGCCGCACGGGAGGGCGTCGCCAACGCCGTGGCCGCGGCACACGACGCGGGCCCCCGGGCGCAGGCCCTCGTCCACGCCGCCCGGCAGTCCTTCGTCGAGGGCTGGCAGCAGGCCATGTGGGCGGGTGTAGCCGTCATGGGCGTCCTGTTCCTGTACGTCCTCGCCCGCGGCCCGAAGAACCCGGAGCCGGAGCCGGGGACCCCGGTGTCCGTCCCGGAGCCGGCCGCGGACCCCGAGGTCCTCTCCGCGAGGTGACACGGAGACAAATGCCGCTATGTCATCATCGAGTTCATGAGTGAAGTCGAGACCCTCCCGCTGCGACTGACCCACCTCGATGCCGTTCTCGATCTCGGCTACCGGGCCTTCGACGTGAAGGCGATGCCCTACACCTCCTGGTCGCTGTCGTCGGTGGCGGCGCACTGGGACGCCCAGCCGGACGCCTGCTGGATCGCCCGCGACGAGCAGGGACTGCTCGGTTTCGTCCTCGGATCGCTGTCTTACGACGAGCGCGAGGACTGGGGCTACCTGGAGTGGATCGCCCTGGAGGAACGCGCCCGGGGCCGGGGAGTCGCGAGTTCCCTGGTCGAGCACTGCTGCGGCGCGCTCTTCGCCGCGGGGGCGTCCCGGATCATCACCGACGTGGAGAGCGGCAACGCGGCCTCCGCCGCGATGATGCGGCGCAACGGGTTCACCGAGAAGGTGACCGTCACCCTCTTCGTCCGCCCGAACCCGCGGGAACACACCGGCACGGCCTCGTACTCCCCCCAGGATCCGGCCAGGTCCCGGCTGCGCCGCGCCGCCCGGGCCGGCGGAGCCGCGGCAGGCCCGGCGGGCGCGGGTTCGACGGGCACGGGTTAGCCGGGCGCGGGGCCGCTCGCATAGGCGACCGGTCCGGCCTCCCCGCCGGGCCGCGGGTCCTGGCCCGGCGCGTGCGCGCGCCCAGACGTGCGCCTGCGCGCCTCCGCGCGCCCCCGCAGCAGGGATGACCGCGGACCGGAGCCCCCACGAACATGAACTGCCGCCATCATCCGGAGCAACTCGGTCAACACGGGGGAACCATGGGACGACGCTGGCTGGTCACGGGATGCTCCTCGGGGCTCGGGCACGCACTGGCCACCGCGGCGGCCCGGGCGGGGGACGAACTGGCCGTCACCGCCCGCAAGACCGCCGACCTGGAGGATCTGGCCGCCGCCTGGCCCGGCCGGATCGTCCCGATCCCGCTCGAGCTGCGGGACGACGCCTCCTGCGAGGAGGCGGTCCGCACCGCGGCCGAGCGCCTGGGCGGCATCGACATCCTCGTCAACAACGCCGCCGTCGGGCTGTTCGGCGCGGTCGAGGAGGTCTCGGACGCCGAACTCCGCGACCAGTTGGAGACCCTGGTCGTCGGTCCCTGGCGGCTCGCGCGCCTGGTCCTCCCGCTGATGAGGGCCCAGGGACACGGCCACATCCTCAACGTCTCGTCCGTGGTCGGACGGTTGGCCTTCCCCGGTCTGGCGGCCTACACCGCCGGGAAGCACGCCCTCGAAGGCATGAGCCGGACCCTCGCCATGGAGGCGGCCCCCCACAACATCCGCGTCACCGTCATCGAACCGGGCATGTTCGCGACGCGCTACGGCACCTCCATGGCCGAGGCCGCCCACCGGGTCCCCGCCTACGACGCCACCAACCGCGAGATGCTCGAAGGAGCCCGGGGTCTCGCCGACAGCCCCGAGACCGGACGCCCGGAGTACTTCGCCGAACGGGTCCTCGACATCGTCGCCACCGAAGGTCCCACGCCCCTGCGGATCCCCGTCGGCGACGACGCCTTCGGCTACATCGACGCCTCGGAGGAGGCGGACCGCGCCGACCTCGCCGCGGCCCGCCTCCTCGTACGGGGCCCACTCGTACAGGGCCCGCCCCAGGCCTGACGCCGGGCCGCGGGGCAGCCGGTTCAGCGGGCGGCGGGGAACACCTTCAGCCAGGTGCCGCCCGGAAGCGCGGTGGCGTCGGCGTAGCCGCACCCGTCGGCCTGCGCGGCCGCGGCCCCGTAGGACACCTCGATCCGCACCTTGGGGAAGTCGGCGGCGAAGGCGGCCACCGCGGCCCGGCCTGCCTGGCTGGGCCCGCGTTCGCCGAGGAGCCGGACCGTGCCCTGGTCGATGCCGCGGATCCACTGGCGGAAGGACTGCGGGCGCATCTGCTGACCCGGTGCCATCGTGGTGCGGATCTGGTCCGCGACCTGGTCCAGGACGGCGGCGACCTCGTCGAGGGGCGCCGCGGTGCTGCTGGGCGCCGGGTACAGGAACGAGGCGTGGGGCTGCTGGTCGACGGCCGTGACCGTGCCCTGGAAGCGGTGGCCGTCCGGGCCGGCGACCTTGGCGTCGAAGGTCGCGGTGACCGCGGCCAGGGGGCTGCCGGCGTAGCTCCTGACCCACCACCCGCCGTCGCCCGGCTCGGCGTCGCCGATTCCGTAGCTCCCGTACAGGCCGTCGCCTGCCTGGAGGAGTTTCGCCGTGCCGCCGCCGAACAGGGCGTTGCGGTAGCGGACCTTGAGGGAGAGTGCCGGGAAGTCCCGGCGGAAGTCCTTGATCACCGACCGGCAGGAGTGGCACGGACCCATGTCGGAGTACAGATCGACCGTGCCCCTGCGGACGGCGGCGATCCGCGTCCCGTACTCCGCCGTGCTCCGGCAGCCGAGGTGGTGGTAGATCGCGTCGGCGAGGAGGTTCACGACCTGCCGCTCGGCGTCCTTGCGGTGCTGGATGCCGCGCAGGGCGCCGGTCCAGTCCGAGGGTTCGGGCAGGTCCTGGTAGTAGTTGTCCCCGCGCAGGTCCTGGTGCGAGACCCCATCGATCTCCCCTTCGAGGTCCGCGTACCCGACGAAGGCGATCGAGTACCGCAGTCGCGCCTTGTTCCTGAATGCCGCCGTGGTCATGGGCCCCCCACTCGCTCCCGGCGTACGCCGCGACCCGGCCGGCCGGCCGGATCCCCCTCGCCGCACCCCGCCGTCCCAGCATGGCGAGGAGCGATGACCGACGGCTGAACGAATGCTCAACGCCCGTTCCCGGAGGGCAGGATGGCCTCCCGAATCGGCCGAAATTCGATCATGTCGAAGGAAACCGAGGCGAACGCGGATTCGTTCGACCTTGTGCCAGAACCCTCAAGGGGCCCTGACCGAGGACCGATTCGGGGCCCCACCCAAGGAGTCATACCGTGCGCATCCTCTTCACCGGCCCCGCTTCGGTGGGACATCTGTTCCCGATGGTGCCGACCGCCCAGGCACTCCAGGCCGCCGGTCACCAGGTGCTGTTCGCCGTTTCGGCCCCGTACGACCAGATCCGGCAATCCGGCCTGCCCACCGTCGAGATCGGCGACGGCTCGACGCTGCTGAAGGCCTTCCGGCGTGCCTCGAACGGCTCGGACCTGCAATTCGTCACGGACGGCAAGAGCCCGCAGGAGACCGAGCGGAGCGCCGCGGCGGGCTTCGCCGAACACGGGCGGGTCTCCATCGACGACCTGTTGGCCGTCGCCGCGGCCTGGCGACCGGACGTCATCGTCCACGCCGCCTTCCAGGCCGCCGCTCCCCTGGTCTCCGCGGCCCTGGGCATACCGGCCGTGGTCCACAACTTCGGCGTGATGTCCGGCCTCGGCATGGTCGGCCGGCTCGCCGACCTGCTGGCGGACGAGTACCGGACCCGTGGGGTCGAAGGCCCGGCCACCCACACCGTCCTCGACGTCGTACCGCCCTCCCTCGGCGGGGACGGCACCGGCTGGCGCGTCCGCTACGTGCCGCACAACGGCGGCGGTTCGGTTCCGCGCGATCTCGTGGCCCGCGGCTCCCGGCCCCGGATCGCCGTCACCCTGGGGACCGTGGTGACCGCGTTCGCGGGCGTCGGACCGGTGACCCGGGTGATCTCCGAGGCCGCTTCCGTCGACGCCGAGTTCCTGCTCGCGGTCGGCGACACCGATCTGCGCCCGCTCGGCACGCTTCCCGACAACGTCCGGGCGCTGCCCTGGGTGCCCCTGGCGCAGCTCCTGGACACCGCGGACGCGATCGTGCACCACGGCGGCGCCGGCACCATGCTCACCGCCGCTTCCCTGGGCGTCCCTCAGCTGATCCTCCCGCAGGGCGCCGACCACTTCATGAACACCGATGCCGCGACCGGCCTGGGCTTCGCCCTCCGGACGACCGGCGACGAGGTGGACGCCGACCTGCTCGGCCGGCTCCTCACCGACGAGGCCCTCCGCAAGGGGGCCGCCGCCACGCAGGCCGAGATGGCCGCACTCCCCTCCCCCACCGACCTCGTCGCCTCCTTCGAGGCCATCGGCTAGGTCGGGCCGGGAGGCCGGTTCATTCGCCGGTCAGCAGGCGCAGCCTCGGTGTGGCTGCGGCCATCGCGAGGCCGGCCACCAGCGCCAGCCCGCCCAGGGCGATGTAGAGGGCGGCGCCGGTCAGGTGGGTGGCGACCTGGCTGCCGATGGCGTCGCCCGCCGCCGCGGCGAGGAAGAAGAGGCCCACGAGCTGGGATCCGGTGCCCGCAGGGGCCAGTTTGTGGCTGATGGACAGTCCGGTGGGGGCGAGGAACAGCTCCCCCGTGCTCAGCAGGACGTAGAGGCCGACGAGCCAGAGCAGCGAGATGTGGGCGCCGCCGGTGGCGTGGCTCGCGGCGAGCGCGAGCAGGAGGAAGGACAGCCCTCCGAGGACGAGTCCGGTGGAGAACTTCGCCGGGGAGGAGATGCGCACCTTGCGCCACACGAAGGCGAGGACCCCGGCGAAGGCGATGGTCATGACGGGGTTCAGGGCCGCCTGCCAGGTGACCGGGATCCCCATCATGTCCACGTGGTCCGCGGCGAACAGCTGCACGTTGGACGCGGCCAGGTCGAAGATGCAGAAGAAGGCGACGGCCGCCGCGAACAGCCGTGCGTAGGCGCGGATGCCCGCTCGTCCCCGCTCGTCGAGGTCGGTGCGGCGCAGCAGGGTGACGAGGTAGCCGACCGGTACGACCACGGCCAGGACCGCGAACGCGGTGAGTGCGTGGGGCAGGGTCAGCGTCCCGGTCGCCCGGGCCGCGGCGCCGGCGGCGACGAGCCCGGCCGCGCACCACAGCGCCCGGACGGCCACCGTGCGGGCCTCGGCGCGGGTGAGGGGGCGGCCGGGTGCGTCGGCGGCCTCACGGAGGCTGCCCGAGGCCTGGAAGACGCACAGGCTGAGGGCCATGGCCACGGCCGCCGTACCGAAGGCGACGTTCCAGCCGAAGTGGAGTCCGAGCCAGCCCACCAGGAGGGTCGAGGCCAGGCCGCCCACGTTCACGCTGGCGTAGAACTTGCTGTAGGCCGCGTCCCGTTCCTGGTCGGTGCCCCGTGCGTACAGCTTTCCGACCAGGGCGGTCATGTTGGGCTTCTGCAGGCCGGTGCCGACGGCGATGAGGACGAGGCCGGCGTAGACGCCGCCCGCTCCGGCCTCGAAGGCGAGTGCGAGGTGGCCGGCCAGGATGGCGAGCCCGCCCGCCAGGGCGGTCTTACGGGCGCCGAGCAGCCGGTCGGCGATCCAGCCGCCCGGCAGGGCGGTGAAGTAGCAGGCGGACAGGTAGGCGCCGACGAGGGCGACCGCCGTGGTCTTCGACATGCCGAGGCCGTGGGCGGTGTCGATCAGGAAGAGCGCCAGTACCGCGCGCATTCCGTAGAAGGACCTCTAAGGAGAACCGCTCCGCTGCTTCGCTCAGGCACAGCGGCAGCAGACCCTTGCGGGTGCGGTTCTCTGCGATCACCTCCGCCCTCTGCTCCGTGGACGTCGACATGATGGCGTTCCAGCCTCTCGGGGTGTGGGCTCCGGCTGTTCCGGCTCCTTCCAGCCAACACCCCGCAGGGGCGTGTGCGCACCGGCCGAAAGGAGGGAGCGGCCCACGATGAGAGACCCGGGGCCAAAGTCCCGGGCCCGCTCCCGGGCTTCAGGCGGTGACTGCGGGCTTGAGTACTTCCCGGCACCACTGGCGGAGGGTCGTGGGCGCGGGCAGACGGCCCGGGGCCGCCTGGTCGGCGTCGTAGATGCCGTCGTTCTGGGCCGCGGCCATGTCGGCCAGGCCCTGTGCCCAGGCGTCGCTCATCCCGTGGCCGGCCATCGTCGTGCGGTACGTTCCGAGGTCGGCCCGGAGCGCCCGGACCGGCCGCTCCAGAACCTCGGACATGGTCCGCGCCATGCCCTCGGGGGACAGGACGTCGCTGCTCATCACCGGGACCTCGCCCTGGCCGGTCCAGGAGTCGTCGAGCAGCAGGCGGGCGGCGGCTGCGGCGATGTCGCGGGTGGCGACGGTCGCGAGGGGACGGTGCACGGCGTTCGCCGTGAAGAAGGTGCCCTCCGCGATCGATGCGGCCTGGCCGAGGAGGTTCTCCATGAAGAAGGGCATGGCCAGGGGCCCGGTAGTCGACGCCGGTGCTCTCGATCAGCCGGTCCATGGCGAACGCGGGCGACAGCAGTCCGGCGGGCTTGCCGTAGGCGCGGCCGAGACTGGTGATGCCGACCACCCGCTTGACGCCCCGCGTTTTGACGGCCTCGCAGGCCGGGCGGGTGAAGTCGAGGTAGTGGGCGAGGACGTCCTCGGCGCGGGGATCCGGCGGAACCAGCCACAGGACGCTGTCGGCGCCCTCGAACGCCTCGGCGAGCACCTCGGGGTCGCTGTGCGAACCCCGGACGACCCGGGCGCGCTCGCGCACGGCGGGATCCAGCCGGGAGGGATCACGGGCGATCACCCGGAGGGGGTGGTCGCCCTGAGCGAGCGCGCCGAGGACTTCGCGGCCGATCCGGCCCGTGGGTGCGGCCACCCGGCTGGTGCACGCCGTGGGCGGCGGCGCCACGCTCGCGCTCATCGCCACCCCCGAGGAGCGCCGGGACCTGAGCGTCTCCCGGCTGGCGCGGGAAGCGGTCATCGCCGCGATCACGACCGACGCCCCCTCCCCGGCTGCCCCCGGTCCCGCCGGAGCGGCGATCGCCCTGCAGGCGCTGCTCCCCCGGACCACCGGGCTGACGCCGGGCGAGCAGCTCCTGCTCGGCGAGCTGCTCGCCCGCATCGCCGGTCAGGCCCCGGCCTGACCCGGGCCGGGCCTGCCCCGGGGCCTGACCCGGGACCAGGCCCGGCCGGGCGTCAGGGCTTCATCTCGTACGCCCCGGCCAGGGCCTCCACCCGGGCCCACACGCGCGCCGAGCGGTCCGCGTCCACCGCCGGGCGGCGGACCGCTCCCAGGGCCCAGGCCTGCTGGTCCGCGGTGGCGGAGTCCTTGCCGTGCAGTTCGACGGCGTGCGCGGAGAAGTCCCGTACGAGGACGCCGAACAGCTCGTCCAGCACGTCCTCGTCCAGGCCGGTCAGCCGGGCCTGCTCCAGGACGAGCTGGCCGTGCACCACCAGGGCGAAGAGCTGGCCGACCGCCAGGAGGAGGTCGAGGTCGCGGCTCTGCCGCTCGTCGGGGGCGGCGGTCTCGACGAACGCACAGAGGGCGTCGGCCTGTGCGCGGAACCGGGCGACGTTGGGCACGGCGGCGTAAGCGTCGTAGGCCGGACGCCAGTCGTGGAACCGTACGGACCCCAGGCCGCGGGCCGGGCCCTGACGGAAGAGGAACCCGTCGTCGGCCGCGTCGAGGCGGGTCGGGACGGGGGCGTAGTCGGCCGGTTCCAGCAGGTGGTTGCGCATGAACTTGAGGATGAGCGCCAGGTTGACGTGGACCGTGCCCTCCAGCTTGGGCAAGCCTCGGATCTCGACGGCCGCCTGGGCGAAGTAGGTGTCCTTCTCGAAGCCCTTGGCCGCGATGACGTCCCACATCAGGTCCATGACCTTCTCCCCCTCCGTGGTGACCTTCATCTTGGTCATGGGGTTGAACAGGAGGTAGCGGCGGTCGTCGGGGCCGGCGGAGCGGAAGTAGTCGACGGCACGGTCGCTGAAGAGCTTCATCCCGACGAGGCGGACGTACGCGTCGGTCAGCTCGCGGCGCACGTGCGGGAAAGCGGTGACGGGGCGGCCGTAGAGGATGCGGCCCTGCGCGTGGGTGACGGCCTCGTACATCGCGTGCTCGCAGATGCCGATCGAGGCGGTGCAGAGGTTGAACTTGCCGACGTTGACGGTGTTGAGGGCGGCGTCGAAGGCGGCGCGGCCGGTGTGCAGGACGTCTTCGGCGCCGACCGGGTAGTCCGTGAGGCGGAACTCGCTGACGTACTTGGAGGAGTCGACGACGTTCTTCACCACGTCGTACGCGGGGTGACGGCTGTCCGCGGCGAAGAAGACGTAGCCGTCCGGGCCCTCGACGTCGGTGCGACGACCGAAGACGGACACGAGTCCGGCGGCGTTGCCGTTGCCGATGTAGTACTTCGAGCCGGTGGCCCGGAAGCCGCCCGAACCGTCGGAAGCCGGCTCCAGCAGCATGTCGGTGTTGTAGATGTCCGCGCCGTGGGTCTTCTCGGACAGGCCGAACGCGAACACCTCGCCCGCGTCCAGGAGTTGGGCGGCGCGGTCACGGGCGGCGGCGTTGTCGCTCTGCCAGACGGGCCCGAGACCGAGGATGGTGACCTGCCACGCGTACCAGTAGTCGAGGCCGTAGAAGCCGAGGATCTCGTTGAGGGCGGCGATGCGCGCGGTGTCCCAGCGCTTGTCGGGCCCGTCCTGGCCGGCGGCCGGTTCCGGGGTCAGGAACGTCGCGAAGAGCCCCTCCTTCGCGGAGAACGCGAGGAAGTCCCCCAGCCAGGCACGGGTGCGGTAGTCCTCGATCAGCCGGCGCTTGCCGCGCTCCTCGAACCAGTCGACCGTCGCACGCAGCAGCCGGCGGGTCTCGGGGTCGAAGTGCGCGGGGTCGTAGGTGCGCGGGTTGAAGAGCAGCGGGTCGCTCATGGGCGTTCGCCTTCCGGTCGGAGGATTCGTCGGATGAGTCGAATGAGGGGTGAAGAGGACGGGACGGGGAGGATCAGGAGGAGGAAACGAGGGCGCGGCGGCGTCCGGTCAGGAGGCCGTCAGCCGGTGGAGCGTGGCCAGTACGTCCTCCAGCCAGGCGAGCTGCATGCGCTCGTAGGCGATGCCGCCGCGGAGCACGACGTGCTGGAGTTCCCGCCCGGCGTCGGCGGGGCCCGGGGCCGGAGCCTGCGGTCCGGTGAAATCGCGGAGCTCCCCCGCCAGGTAGTGCGTGAGCCGGTCGGCGTGCGTCCGGTGGTGCCGCTCGACCTCGCGGATCAGGGCGGCCGGATCGTCGAAGGCCGCGCCGCGGATCTTCACGGCGAGCTCGTGGCGGACGGTGTCGGCCTGGATCGGCTCGTGGAGCCAGGTCGAGAGGGCGGCGCGGCCGGCCGCGGTGACGGAGTACTCCTTCTTGTCCGGCCGGGTCCGCTGCGGCACTTCGCGGACGTCGAGCCGGCCGTCGGCCTCCATCCGGTTCAGCACGCGGTAGATCTGCTGGTGGGTCGCGGTCCAGAAGTAGCCGATGGAGCGGTCGAACCGGCGGGCCAGCTCGTATCCGGAACCCGGCTGCTCCAGCAGGGAGACGAGGATCGCGTGCTCAAGTGCCATGCCCCGATCCTTCTATGCAACTCGTTGCATAGACAAGCGCCACCGCGAGGGTGAGACGCGGCTCACCCGCGCGCTCGGTTAGGGTCGGCGGGACAGCGCATCGTTTCCGGACCGACGAACCATCATGAGGAGCAGCCGTGAGCCAGCCGGCGTCCACCGCCCTGCAGCAGGAGATCGCCCGGGAGCTCCTGGTCGCCGAAAGCTTCGACGCCCAGCGGGAGATCGAGCGCCGGGTGGCGTTCCTGGCCGAGCGGCTCACGTCCACCGGCCTGCGCTCCCTGGTCCTCGGAATCAGCGGCGGCGTGGACTCCACGACGGCCGGCAGGCTCTGCCAGCTCGCCGTGGAGCGGGTGCGCGCCGCCGGGCACGAGGCGGTCTTCTACGCCATGCGACTGCCGTACGGGGTCCAGGCCGATGAGAGGGATGCCCAGCTCGCCCTCGGTTTCATCAACGCCGACCGGGTGCTGACCGTGGACGTGAAGCCCGCGAGCGACGCGGCACTGTCCGCCTCCCTGGCCGGCGGGACCGTCTTCCGCGACGCCCACCACCAGGACTTCGTGCAGGGCAACATCAAGGCCCGTCAGCGGATGATCGCCCAGTACGCGGTGGCCGGCGCGCACGACGGCCTGGTCGTCGGCACCGACCACGCCGCCGAGGCGGTCTCCGGCTTCTTCACCAAGTTCGGCGACGGCGCGGCCGACGTGGTGCCGCTGACCGGCCTGACCAAGCGCCGGGTACGGGCCTGCGCCGACGCCCTGGGCGCTCCGGCCGAGCTGGTCTGGAAGACGCCCACGGCGGACCTGGAGACCCTCGACCCGGGCAAGGCCGACGAGGACGCGCTGGGTGTCACCTACGACGAGATCGACGACTTCCTGGAAGGCAAGCCGGTCGGGGAGCGCGCCTTCGAGACGATCGTCCGCCGCTACCGCCTGACCGAGCACAAGAGGCAGCTGCCGATCGCGCCGTAACGGCGTCCGCGACGGGGGCGTGGGGCCGGCGGGCGTGAAGTCCGCCTCCTCCGGGTACTGGTCGGTCACGGCGGGCAACCACCTTGCCGGCTCGCCCAGGCGGTGCCCTTCACACCCCGAGGAGTCCCCGTGGCCGTCCTCAGCACGATCCTCGTGATCCTCGGCGCCTGGTGCGCCGCCAGTGTGGTCACCGCGGCCCTGTACACGGCCCTGCGCCGCCTCCATGTCCGCCGCCGGCGGGTGACGGCGGCCCTGCCGGTAGCCGCGGGCAGCGCACGGTGCGCCGGGCCGGGGGTGCGTACGGGCCGGCCCGGCCTCCCCGGTCAGTCCGCTCACTCGGGGCCTTCCGGTCGGCCCGGTCGCACGGACCGCTCCGGCCACACGGACGGCACCGGTCACACGGACCACCCCGGTCACGCGGACGGCTCCGGCCACGCGGACCGCCCCCGCCGCCCCGCTCACCCGTCCGGCCGTTCCGGGTGGGGACGCAGGGTCCCACCGCCGGACCTCCAGGCGGGCTGATCGTCACGATCCGTGTTTGGCTGACCGCATGACGTCCGCCAGCGGAACCTCATCCGGCCCGATGCCCGACGCCGCGCCCCGGCCCGCCGACGGCGCACCGGCGGGCCCTCCCGATCCCCGGCGCTGGTGGGCTCTCGCGGTCATCGGGCTGGCCCAGCTGATGGTCGTGCTCGACGCCACGATCGTGAACATCGCGCTCCCCTCCGCCCAGCGCGATCTGGGGATGTCCGACGGCAACCGGCAGTGGGTGATCACCGCCTACTCGCTGGCGTTCGGCGGGCTGCTCCTGCTGGGCGGGCGCCTCGCGGACCTCATCGGCCGCAGGCGGGCGTTCGTCATCGGCCTGAGCGGCTTCGCCGTCGCCTCCGCCCTGGGCGGCGCGGCGAGCGGACCGGGGATGCTCTTCGCGGCCCGGGCCCTGCAAGGGGTCTTCGCCGCGCTCCTCGCGCCGTGCGCCCTGTCGCTGCTGGCCACCACCTTCGACACCCCGAGGGAACGCGCCAAGGCCTTCGGCGTGTTCGCGGCGATCGCGAGCGGCGGCGGCGCCGTCGGCCTGATCGCCGGAGGCCTGCTCACCGAATACCTGGACTGGCGCTGGTGCCTCTACGTCAACGTGGCCATCGCCGCGATCGCGGTCGTCGGCGCCTTCGCCGTCCTGCGCGGCACGGGACGTACGGGGGCGAAACTCGACGTCCGGGGAGCGGTCCTCGGATGCGGCGGACTCGTGGCCATCGTCTACGGGCTGAGCGAGGCCGAACCGCGCGGCTGGTCCGACGGCCTGGTCATCGGCCTCCTCGCCGGCGGTACCGCCCTGCTCGCCGCGTTCGCCTGGTGGCAGACACGGGCGAGCGACCCCATGCTGCCGCCGCACATCATCAGGGACCGGACGCGGGCCGGCTGCCTCGTCACCATGGCGCTGGCGACCATCGGCCTGTTCGCCCTGTTCCTGTTCATGACCTACTACTTCCAGCTCGTCCTCGGCTACTCCCCGGTCAGGACGGGGCTGGCCTTCCTCCCCATGACCCTGGCGATCATCACCGGGGCGACCCAGGTGTCCGCGCGCTTCCTCGACCGGCTCGCCCCCCGCTCGCTGATCGTCCCCGGGCTGCTCCTGGCCACCGTGGCCCTGGTCCTGCTCACGCGGCTGACCGTGGACTCCGCGTACGCGACCCATGTGCTCCCCGCGATGCTGGTCCTCGGGTTCGGCATGGGCCTGGTGTTCATGCCCGTGATGTCGACGGCCACCCAGGGCGTGGCGCGGAGGGACTCCGGGGTCACCTCGGCCACGGTCAACACGGCCCAGCAGGTGGGCGGGGCGATCGGAACGGCGCTCCTCAACACCATCGCCAGCACGGCCGCGACGGCCTACGTCGCCGCGCACCTCGCCGGTCCGGCGGAGTCGGCCCACCGCGTCCCCGGGTCCCCGGCGCAGCGGTTGATCGAGGCCCAGGGCGTGGTGCACGGCTTCGGGGTCGCACTCTGGTGGGCGGCCGGCATCATGCTCCTGGGCGCCGCCGTGGCCGCCGTCATGGTCACGGCCCCCGCACCAGCGCTCCGGCGCGAGGTGCGGGGCGCGGCGGTCGCCGCTCCGACGCCCTGACGGGGCCGGTGCGACAGACGGGGCTCACGGGCCCGGCGGGGCCGGCCGCGCGGCCGGCGGGAGCAGGGTCGTGGCAATGCCCGCGAGCACCGCCGCGAGTCCCGCTTCGAAGCCGGCGTCCTGGTCCCGGAACATCTCGGGGCCCGCCTCGGCCGTCAGCGGGAAGCCCGCGAGCCGTTCGGCGCGGGCCTCCAGGTCGTAGCCCTCACCGTCCGAGCCGGGCAGCGGGCCCATCGACTGCTCCTCGATCACGTACCCGATGGTGTAGCTGTAGGCGGTGAACCAGGCGCGGGCCGCCCCGGCGGCCGTGAAGCCGCCCGCGACGAGCGTCCGCAGATGGGCTTCCATGGGAGCGGCGTAGCTCATGTCGGTGAAGTGCGTACCGCTGTAGACCTTGGCTCCGTCCCGGTAGCGCAGCAGGTGCCCCCTCAGGCCCCGCATCGCTGCTTCCAGTGCCCGCACCCAGTCCCGGGGCGGACGGGCCGCGTCCAGGTCCGCCGTCATCCGGCGGAACATTTCGGTGGCCATCTCGTCGAGCAGGGCCTGCTTGTCCTTGAAGTGCCAGTACAGGGCGGGTGCCTTGACGTCCAGCTCCTTGGCGATGGCCCGCAGGGTCAGCCCCTCCAGACCCACCTCGCCGAGCAGCCGCAGCGCGGTGGCGGCCACCGTCGCCCGGTCGAGCCGGGCCCGTTCGGGTTTCGCTTCTCGTTCTTCTTTGACCACCTTGACAACTTAACAGCGTTAAGCACATTCTCGTACCCATGACCGAACTTAACAGCGTTAAGGAAATCGGGGCTCCCGACGTGCTCGTCGTCGGCGCCGGCCCCACGGGGCTCGCCCTGGCCCTGGACCTCACCCGCCGCGGCGTCCACGCACTGGTCGTCGAGCGGGCCGGCACCCTCTTCCCCGGATCCCGGGGCAAGGGGCTCCAGCCCAGGACCCTGGAGGTCTTCGACGATCTCGGGGTCGGGGACGCGGTACGGGAGGCGAGCGACCACGCACCGATCGGGCGGATCTGGCAGGACGGCCGGCCCGTGGGCGAGCACGACATGCTCGGAGACGCCGGCGTCGGCGGTCCCACGGACACCGAGCCGCATCCGCGGGCCCGGCTCCTGCCCCAGTGGCGCACTCAGGAGATCCTGTTCGAGCGCCTCACCGGACTCGGCGGCCGGATCCGCTTCGGCACCGCCTTGACCGGCTTCGACCAGGACCCGGACGGGGTGAGCGCGAACCTCTCGGACGGCAGCACGCTGCGCGCTGCCTATCTGGTCGCCGCCGACGGCGGCCGCTCCACCGTCCGCAAGGCCCTGGACATCGGCATGACGGGCGAGACCGTGGATCCCGCGCCGATGGCCGTGGCCGACGTCCGGCTGCGGCCCGGCGCCCTGGACCGCGACCACTGGCACCTGTTCCCGGGAGCGGACGGCGGCTTCGCCGCGCTGTGCCCGCTGCCCGGCACCGACGAGCACCAGTTCGTCGCACGGACCGAGGCCTCCGACGCCCTCGAGATCCCGGCCGCGGTCGCCGCCCTGACCCACCTGAGCGCCGAGGACGTCATCGAGGTCCGGTGGGCCTCCGACTTCAGGCCGCGCGCCGCCATGGCCGACCGGTTCCGCGCCGGCCGGGTGCTGCTCGCGGGCGACGCGGCCCACGTGCACTCCCCGGCCGGCGGCCAGGGCCTCAACACCAGCGTCCAGGACGCCTACAACCTCGGCTGGAAGCTCGGACAGGTGCTGCGCCACGGCGCGGACCCCGCGCTCCTGGACACCTACGAGCAGGAACGTCAGCCCGTCGCCGCGCACGTACTGGGCCTGTCCACGCGGATCCACCGCGGCCAGGCGGAGCGCGGCGACGCCACCCGCCAGCTCGGCCTGGGCTACCGGGGCGGCCCCCTCTCCGAAGGGGGTGCGGGCGCCCTGGAGGCGGGGGACCGGGCCCCCGACGGCCCCCTGCCGGACGGGCGCAGGCTCTTCGACTTGTTCCGGGGGCCGCAGTTCACGCTGCTGGCCGTCGGAACGGATGCCGAACTACCGCCTGTGAGCTCGGAGTTCCTGCACGTCCACCGGATCGGACCGTACGAGCCGTACGGCAAGGGGCTCTTCCTGGTCCGACCCGACGGGTACGTGGGCTGGGCGGGCGAGGACGCGACCGGACTGGTCCGCTACCTCGCCCGCCTGGCCCGCCCCGGCTCACCCGCGCCGGCCGGCTGAGGCGAGCGGCCGGGGCGGATCCCCCGTCAGCGCAGGGTGGGGATCACGTCGTTCGTCTCGTCGGCTTCCACGGGACCGGTGGTGCGCCGACCGAGCGCTTCCGGGGGCGTCTCGTCCGCACAGACGGTGCCCCGTGCGGGCAGGGCCAGGGTGGCCAGGTAGTCGTTGACGAGCGCGCTGACGCACGCGCTCCGGTTGTAGGCGGTGTGCCCCTCGGCGTCGAAGGTCACCAGCCGGCCTGCCTCCAGCGTCCCGGCCAGGGCCACGGCGTCGCGGTACGGGGTGTCCGGGTCTCCGGTCGTGCCGAGGACCAGGATCGGGGCGGACCCGGCCGCCCGGTAGGAGCCCTCGTAGCGGCTCGGGCGTTCCGCCTGCCACTGCGCGCAGGCGGGCGCGTGGTTGTGGTCGTAGGTGGGCGGTCCGAGGCCGATGGGCGGGCCGAGCAGGGGCGCCGAGGCCGACTGCGCGCCGACCATGGCGCCGAGGAGGAGCCGGCTGGTCGGGTAGACGCGGTCGGCGCACTCGACGGCCAGGTTGACGTTGAGGAAGTCGAAGGACCCGGGTGAGGGGGGTGACAGCAGGAAAGAGGTCTTGTGCGCCTGGGCCGCGGCCAGCGCCTCGCCCAGGTAGGGCCAGATCTCCTTGCCCGAGTTGATGTTGAACATCAGGCGGTAGGCGAGGGTGTAGCCGGTGGCCGGGCGTCCGCTCGGGGTGATGACCGGATCGGCGTCGAGGTCCCGCTTGAGCTGTTCGAAGGCTTCCCTGGGCTTGCCCGCGCCGAATCCGCAGGCGGTGGCGTTCTGTGCGCACCAGTCGAGGAACCGGCCGACGGCCGTGTCCAGCGCGGTGAACTGCGCGGCGTCGTAGGCGTACGGCACGTCGGCGTAGCGGCGCGGATCGTAGGCCCCGTCCAGGACCATGGCCCGCACGCGGCGGGGGAACTGGGCGGCGTACACGGTGCCGACGTAGCTGCCGAAGGACCGGCCGTAGAAGGTGAGCGTCTCCTCGCCGAGGGCCTGGCGCAGCAGGTCGAGGTCCTTGGCGTTCGACCCCGTGCCGATGAACGGGACGAGGTCGCCCGCGCGTTCCCGGCAGGCCGCGGCGAACTCCTGGCCCTGCCGGATGGCGGTCCGCAGGGCTCCCGGTCCGGGGACCCCGCGCGCGGCGTCGACGGCGGCCGAGTACTCCGCGTCGTTCCAGCACTCCACCTGGCCGCTGCGTGCCACGCCCCGCATGTCGTACCCGACGACGTCGAAGCCGTCACGGAGCGCGGCGGGGAGGGCGGCGTAGCTGTTGCGGGCGAAGTTCACGCCGGAGTTGCCGGGTCCGCCGGGGTGCAGCACCAGGACGCCGGTGCGGTGGGCCGGGTCGGCCGCGAGCCGGCGGGTGACGGCCAGCGGGATCGTGCTTCCCGTGGGCCGGCGGTAGTCCAGAGGTACCCGGGCGGTCGCGCACTCGAAGCCGTCGCCCTGGTCGTCGGCGCAGGGGCCCCAGGTGAGCACGGGGACGGGCGGGGCGGGCAGGGCGGTCGCCGTGGCGGCCCCCGGACCTGCTCCGAGGAGCGCCGTGACCGCGATCAGGACGAGGGCTATCCCCCACACCACTCGCTTGCGCGCATCATCGGCTAAACGGGTCTGCATGCGGTGAACTCCCTTGATGGCAGGTCGGAGGCAGGGGGACGACCCGGTTCGGGGGGAGGGTGGGGCGCCCCTCGCTCGGCTGAGCGGCAGCCTCAGGTTCCCATCCGCGGGGCGGGCCGGGATAGACGGCGGGCCCGACCGGATGCGGAACGTACGGCCCCGGCCTGCGGATTCGGCCCCGGGTCACGCTGGGCCGACCGGATGAGGGCGGGCCGGCCCGGGGCCCCCGCCCCGGCCGGTGACCGGCAGGGCGCCGGCCGGGGCGGAGCGGCGGCGGCACCTGGCCTGCCGTTTGACTTTGGGCAGGGACCGGCCCCCGGTTGCGGATGCCGAGCGTGCGCGCGCCGAGTCCACTGACCGCGGTGATCACACGAATTGCGGTGGCGGACGCCCGCGAGGACGTGTGACGGTTCGCCCCATGGGCAACTCCAGGGCGTATCCCGTCTTCCAGACCACCGACGCACCCATGGCGTACAGGCAGGCCGAGCACCTGCGTACGTTGATGGCGGAGTGCGAGGGCAAAGCCGGGCTCTACGCCGAGCTGCGAACGGTCGAAGACGTGCGGCGGATGGTCACGGTCCTGCCGGAGGCGAACTTCGACCACCTGGACATGCGTGCCGGTCCTGCGGGTGAGGGCCTCTGGTTCGACCTCGACGTGACGACCGCGGGCGCCGCCGCACTGGAGGCACACCTGCCGCTGGATGTCACGGCAGACGTTCCGACGGGGACTGTGGAGGAGCGCTTCGTGGCGGCTCTCGGCCAGGGCATCGCCGACATCTGCTGGCGCGGCTTGTGGCCGGAGCACCCGGAGACAGTCCAATACGCGAGCGCGAACCACGACGGAGTCCAGATCGTGTTCCACGGCGAGGAAGCCCAGTTGAACCGGTGGACGGAGCATCACACTGTCTTCGTCCACGGCGGCAGTAACCGCGGGGCCCTGACCAGAGCCCAGGAGCTCGCCGCGCGCATCGGCGGCAAGGTCCTGGGCGAGCCACAGCTCGGATGGTGACCTGACGGCGCGGCGAGATCGCCGCGGCCTGTTGGTCCCGGCCACGGTCAGCTCGATGTCCGTCCAGTTCGCCGGGGTACCGCGGCTGGCGTGCCGGTCTTCGCGCGCAGGTTCCCGAACCCTCGCCGGACCCGGGCCGGGGTGAGTCCGTTCGGTTCCGCCGGCCGCTCCCACGGCCTTCGCAGAGGGCCGGTTCGGCCCAGCCCCGGGAGACGGCGGCACCGCGCAGGGATCGCTGCGACGGCCGCCCGCGCGACCCCTTCGAGGGGCGCCCTGCGGCATGCTGCCGAAGCCCACGGAGACGGGCGGGGCCGTCGTCCGGGAACTCCACCAGCTCGGCGGGGAGCGGGCGTTCGTCCGGTGCGCACCGCGCTCCGGTCCGCACCACGACCAGGTCCGCCGGCTCCCGGGGGGAGAGGAAGGGGGCCGCGGCCGGCTACGGATGGGCGGTGAAGGCGTGGTCACGGACGGAGTCCACCGGCGCCATGCCGGCAGCCGTCCGCGGGGTGCTGAGCGTCTCGCCGAACATGGTGTCCGCCATCCGGGCGCCCCCGTCCCACAACGCCAGGTTGTCGGTGGCGTCCGGCGGCAGCGGTTGCCCCCGCCGCCCGGGCGGCAGCCGGTGGGGCGACGGCAGGCCGACCGGCTGGTGGCTCGCCTGCACGTGGCGCAGACCCGGCTTCCCGGCCACCGACCGCGCACCCGAAGTGACCGGCAGCGAATCCACGCCGAGCCCGGCCGGACGTGCCGCGGACCCCCGTCGGGCGGTGCGCACATCCGCGCGTCCGCGCCGAACTCCCGCAACCGCACCGACGGCCCCGCCATCGGCCCCACGGCCCCGCGCGACCCGTACGTCGACATCACCGCACGCATGGGGCAACTCCCCTTCCGGTATGCGGGCAGAGTCGAAGGTCCGTGGACCGCGGCTCCGGCCGACGATGTTTCGACACGCCCCCGGGCTTGTTGAGAGCCCCGCTCGCCCCTGTATGTTGATCATGGTGGGGGGTGTACGGTGCGCGACGGATCCGAGACGATCGCCGGCCTGGCGTGCAGCCCGCCGACGCACCCCGGGCAGCGCCGTCCGCCGTGTGGATCCGCTCACACGCAAAGCCCCTCCCCGCGCGACCACCGGGGACCCTTCGCGACCCGGCCGCCGGCTTCTCGTCGCGGCCGGAGTTGCGGCAGCCGCCGCGCCCACCAGGGGGCGGGCTCCGCGGACAGCAGGGGGCGCCGGTTTTGCGGCCTCGGCGGGGGCGGCGCGGTTCACGGGGGCACGGGACAGGAATTCAGTCCTGACACATACGGACAAAAAGGCCCAACTTGGGTGATAGGGGGAAAGTCACTCGATGTCGACCGAAAATGGACCTGACGGTGTGTCAGGCGCACGCGCGCGAGGCATAATCAGACCCGGTCGTCTCCGGAGAACGGTGGGGCCGACGGGGCACCGACCCGCCCCGCAGCCCAACTTCGCACCCGACCGACCGATCCCCGAGGCGTTGCAGATGTCCCTGGCCAGCCGCACCCGCCTCGCGGCCGTACTCACCGTGCTCACCGTCGGCGCCGTCGGGGTGACCACCTGGGCCTACGGCGACGGGACCGTCTCGGAGCCGACGGCCCCCGGCGCGGCCCCCCGCCCGAGTGTGACCGAGGGCACGGTCCTCCAGGTCGTCGCGCATCCCGACGACGACCTCTTCTTCATGAACCCCGACCTGAGCCGCTCCATAGCGACGGGCATCAAGGTCACCACCGTCTTCCTCACCGCCGGCGAGTCCGACGGCCACAACGAGGCCCACAGCCCGCGCCTGCAGGACCCCGTCGCCCCCGCGAACCACGCCGCCTACGCTGAGGCCCGGCAGAACGGCATACGGGCCGCCTACGCGCAGATGAGCACCGGCGACCGCGCCAGCGCCTGGCAGCGCCGCTCCATACCCACCGTCGGCGGCGGGAGCGCCGAAGTGGACGTCCTCGTGGCGCGGCCCGAAGTCAACCTGGTGTGGATGCAGCTGCGGGAGGCCCGCAGCATCTCGGGGGACAATCCGGACAGCCTGCGCGGACTGTGGGACGGCCGCGTCCCCTCCCTGGGTGTCCAGGTGAGCTCGGGGACTCCGGTCAAGCCCGGGTTCTCGTACAAGAAGGATCAGGTCGTGGAGGCCATCGCGGGGATATTCGCGATGTACCGGCCGACCACCATACGGACGCAGGACCCGGCGCCCGGCCGGACCCGCATCGGCGGCAACTTCATCGACCACCAGGACCACATATACGGTGCCCGGTTCGTGCAGGCCGCGGCCGAGCGCTACGCGAAGTCCACGGACCGGCCGCACTTCTCCATCCAGAACTACATGAGCTATCCCACCACCGCCCTGCCCCCGGCCCTCGACCCGAAGACCGCCGCGGAGAAGCTCGGCTACCTCAAGACCTACGCCTGGACCGACCACCAGAACTGGTGCGGCAGCCCCGCCGGCTGCGGCGACCGCAAGACGGCCACCCGGCCCACCGGCGCCGGCTGGAACCGGACCATCCGCTACAGCCGTGGCGATGTCAGCAGCTGGATGACCGAGGGCACGTCCGGCCGGCTGTGGGCCTTCGCCGTGCTGGACGGCCGGATGGCCTACTGGTCCCGCAGCGGACACAACACCCCTTGGACGGGGCCCCAGTTCCTCACCGGAACCGGGATGGACACCGGTGCGACGGCGGTCCGGCTCCCCGACGGCAGGGTCGGGGTCTTCGGCACCCGGACCACGCTGGGCGCCACGCCGAAGGAATACCGGCGCGAGCTCGTGTACTCCGTACAGGCGGCGCCCGACGGCGACTTCGGCCCGTGGCGGTCGCTGGGCACCCCGGAAAAGGACGACGTGACGGGCACCTCGGCGATCAGCGGACCGGCCGTGGCCCAGGACCGTGCCGGCCGGATCACCGTCTACGTACGCGATTCCCGGCGCACCCTGCGCGCCAGCACGCAGACGGCCCCCGACGGCGCCTTCGGCACGTGGGCCTCCCTGGGCGGCGCCGGTCTGCAGGGCGACCCGGTCACCGTCACGGACACGTCCGGCCGGCGCCACGTGTACGCGGCCACGGCCCAGAGCGTGCTGGCCTGGATCCAGCACGCACCCGACGCCCCTCTCGGTCCCCCCGTACCGACCAAGCTGCCGGCGACCGCCGGGGCGCTCGCGGCGTCCGCGAAGGGCGAGGGCGTCGCCCTGTACTTCCGCCGCCCCGGCACGGGCACGTTCGCCACGAGCACGGTCACCGCCGACGGGCCCGTGCCGAAGTTCTCCCCGGTCGAAGAGCTGGGCGGCCAGGGCGGCTACGGCTCCGTCGGCATCGCGGGTGACCTGTTCGCGGGCCGTGCGGGCTCCGGCACGGTCGGCGTCTCGGAAACGGACCGCGGACCGTCCTGGTACGAATCCCAGATGTACTACACGGGTGCCCCGGCGGCCCTGAATCCCGAGGACGGCACGGCCGTCGGCGCGGTTCTCGGCCTGGACGCCGGTCTGCACGTCACGACGCCCCCCTCGGGCGCCGCCGGGCAGCGCGGCAGCCGGCCTCCCACCGCCCCCTGGTACCCGGCCGTCCCGCCGCCGGCAGGCGCACCGGGCAGCCCCTGAGCCTTCCTTGGGGGCCGCCGCGGCGGCCCGCTACGGGCGCAGGGGCGGGGTCGGGAGCCCTGCGCCCTCGAGCGCCACGAGCGCCAGGACGGCGATGGAGCCCGTCCACGCGAGAGGGGCGACCGAGCAGGGCCGGCCCGACCCGTCCACCTTCTCCGGCAGTTCACCGAGCGCGTTCCGCTTGGAGAGGACCCAGTCCAGGACCCGCCCGGCCTTCTCGGGGCGGCCCGTGCCGGCCCAGGCGAGCGCGAAGAAGCCCGTACTGGGGGTCCAGGCGTAGGCGCCCCAGCGCGCCCCGGGATCGTTCCCGGGCGTCAGCCCGCCGTTGGGCAGCAGCAGTTCCCGGTACGTGGTGTCCAGCGCCTCCGCCAGGCCGGCGGGGGCTTCGTTGAAGGGGGGCGCCATGAAGGCCACCGCGCTGTCGTGCCCGTGGCGTCCGTCCACGGTGCGCTGGTACCCCAGGGGGAGGAAGCGCGTGGAGATCCCGGCCGACAGCCGCCGCGCGGCGCCGGCCCAGCGGGCCGCGTCCCCGGGCCGCTTCGCCTCCCGGGCGAGGTCGGCGGCGGCGTTGAGCCCGGCGAGCAGCGGGGCGGCCGTGCCGATGTTCGCGGTGGGCGTCGTCAGTTCCCAGTAGTCGGGGGAGGCCGGGGGCAGCCCGTCCGCCCGAAGGGAGCCCGCCGCGTGGTCGGCCGCCTTGCGGATCATCGGGTAGAGGGTGGCCAGCCGGGCCCCGCGGGTGGCCCGGGGGGCCTTCTGGTACCACTGCCAGGTGGCCCAGGGGACCCAGCCGTTGGCGTCGAGCTGCGGGCTCCTGGCGTCGGGCGGCCCGGATCCGTCGAGCTTCGTACGCGCTTCCCAGGTGCCGTCGGCCCGCTGGGTCGCGGCGCTGTAGCGCAGGATCCGGTGGGCCTCGGCGTCGTGTCCGGTGTGCGCGAAGGCCGCCGCGGCGAAGCTGGAGTCGCGCGGCCAGGAGTACTTCCAGCCGTGGCTCCAGCCCGCCGCCACGGCGCCGTTGGGCAGGAGCAGGGCGCGCATGGCCAGCAGGGCCCGCTCGGCCGCCGCGCGCTGTTCGGACGAAGTGCCGGGGACCCGGCCGGAGGCCAGCCAGGCCCGGCTGCGTTCGATCTGCCGCAGGGCGGCCGGATGGCCTGCGGCGACCACGGCCGAGGCAGTCCTGCCGTCCGGGAGGTACATCCACCGGCCGGAGGCCAGCCGCAGGACGTGACTGCCCCGGACGTAGCGCGCGTCCGCGGCGAGGGACGGCGGAACGCCCACGGCTGCCGTCGTGTTGGACAGGAGCCCTGCGGTGGGGGCCTCGAGCGCCGTCGGGTGTGCGTGTCCGGGCCCGGCGCCGGAAGGGGCCCGGTGGCCCACGGGCAGGGCGAACGGCGCCGGGCCGCCGTCCTGCTGCTCGGCGTGCCGGTCTCCGGGGGCTGCTGCCTCGATCGGGGCGGCGTGCCCGGCGTCGTAGCGGGCGGTGTGCCCGGCGTCGTACCGGGTGGTGGGATGGCCCGAGGTGCACACGGGTACGGCGACGCTCGCCAGGGCCGCCGTGACGACCACCCAACGGCCGGGCCGGACACCGGGCATCGCAGCTCCCTCCGCCGGCCCGCGTGCGTGCGGACCCTGATTCCCCATAGTGGGAGCGCCCCGCGTAGGCTGCCACGGAAGGCCCGCCGCGCGGGTGACCCGGGAGCGCGGAGGGGCCTCGTGGCCCCGTACCCGTCCTGGCGCACCCAGGATGCCGGGGGCCGCGGGCCGTGCACATCATGGATTTCCGCGGGCCCTAGGTCACCGCGGGGCGGCGGGCGCGTCGGCCGCTTCTCACGGCCGGCTTCCGCTGCGAAGGACAGGTACATGAGCACAGTTGAGGGCCAGGGCGAGACCGAGAGGGAGAGGGTGGGGGACACCGGCGGCCGGCGCCGCCCGCTCCTGCGCGGAGTCTTCGCGGCCACCGGGTCGGTACTCGTCGCGGCGGCCGGGGCACTGGTCGCCGTCGGATGCTTCCTCGGTCTCTATGTGCGGCCCACGTCCGACGACTGGTGCGCCGCGTGGAAGTCGCGCGACATGGGGGTCTTCGGCATCACCTCCGACTTCTACATGACGCAGAACGGAAGGATCACCAACGCCTTCCTGAGCGGGATCATCTACGGCGACGGGCTGGTCGGGACCAAGGTCCTGCCCGCGGTCATAGCCGTGACGTTCACCGTGGGACTGGTGCTGCTGGGCCGCGAATTCGTCCGGTTCGCCGGGGGCAGGCCCCGGCTGTCGGTCCTGCTCGCGTGCGCCCTGGTCATCCAGGCGCTGGTCTACTTCGCGGGCCCCCGCAGCTACCAGGCCCTGCTGTGGGCCCCCGCCACGATCTCGCACACCATACCGAGCGTCATAGGCGTGTGGGCGCTCCTGCTGGCCCTGCGGACCGCCTCCCACCCCCGTACCGCCGTCCGGGTGACCGGCCTGGTCGGCGGGTTCCTCATCGCCTTCGCCATCGGCACGCTGAGCGAGCCGTTCGCGCTCGTCAGCGGTCTCCTCGCGACGCTGGTCGGGCTGCTCTGCGTGCCCCGGCTCGGACTGGCGCGGAACTGGCAGCCCTTCACCTGGTGCCTCGTCTGGTGCTCGGGCCTGGTCACCGGCCTGATCGTGCTCTACACCTCCCCCGGCGCCCGTTGGCGCCGGGCGCAGCAGCCGGCCAAGGAGTCCCTGCTCTCCGCGGGCGAACTCCGGGCCACCTTCGACGACTGGCTGCGCATGTGGGACTCCGTCACCGGCCGGCCGGCCTACCTGGGAGCCGCCGCCGTCGGCGTGCTGCTGGGGCTGGCGATGGTCCTGGGCAGGGCCCGCCGGGGCGGTGTCGTACCCGAGAAGCGGGAGCCGCGCCGGACCGTGCCGCGCGGCACGATGATCGCCCTCCTGCTGCTCCCGGTGCCCGTGGTGATCCTGGGCTCGTTCGCCGTGGTGGTGGGCCTGCGCAGCGGCTACGGGCCGACCGGTTGGACGTACGCTCGTACCTGGACGAGCTACCTGGTGCCGATGGAGCTGGCGCTCTGCGGCTACGGCGCCCTGCTGGGGGCCTGGGGCGGGCGCCGGCTCCGGGAACACCGCAACGCCGTCCCGGCCCTCCTGGCCGGGGCCGTGGCGGCGGGCTGCCTCGCGCTGGCCGCGGTGGCCGTCCTGATCCCGGAGGTCCAGCGGCTCACGACCATGACGGTCGCACGCTCGACCGCCTGGGACGCGCAGAACGCGCGCATCGAGGCCGAGGCCGAACGCGGTGCGACGGACGTGGCCTACAAGCCCCTGTACATCGGCAGCCTCGCCGAGCCGTTCTTCACGAAGACCTACAAGCGTGACTGGGTCGCCGCCTGCGTGTCGGAGTGGTACGGCATCGACCGGATCCACCGCCGCTGAACCGTCCGTGCCGGGGGGTCACACCGAAGGGACCGGATGACCGATCTCGCCGACTCCCCGGCACGTCCGAGCGGGCGGGCCCTGGCGCTCCTGCGCACCGAGGGGCCGCCGGCCGCCCGCATCGTGGTCACCGTGGCCGCCGCCTGGCAGGCCGCGCTGTGGCTGGGTGCCGAGCAGCCACCGGTGTTCGCGGCGATGGTCCCCCTGGTGGCCCTGCGCGGTGATCCGATGACGGCCCTGGGCACCTCGCTGCAGCGGATCCTGGGGGTCGTGGCGGGCGTGCTGATCGCGATCGGCGTCCTGAACCTGTGGCAGCCCTCCACCCTCACCCTGGCCCTGGTGGTGACCCTGGGCCTGGGCCTCGGCTTGGTCCTGCGGGCCGGCGGCACGAACAACATCCAGGTGGCGCTGTCCTCGCTGCTGGTCTTCGCCAACGCCTCCCCCGATTCCTACGCGCTGGACCGGGTGTGGGAGACCGTGGCGGGCGCGGCCGTCACCATCCTCCTGGCCCCGCTGCTGTGGCCGCCCGACCCCCAGCGCGTCCTGACCGCCGTCGCCGGTGACTGCGCCGCGCGCCTGAGCCGTTCCCTCACGGGCACCGCGGCGGTGCTGGGCGGCGGGCCGGCCGCCGCCCGTGACAACCTCGCCCGGGTGCACACCCACGTCGAAGCGGTGCACGCGGGCGCCGCACGCGCCCGTGAAGCCGAACGCGCCCTGCGCTTCAACCCCCTGCGCCGCCGTCAGCGCGGCACCGTACGCCTGCGGGCCGAGCGCATCGCCACCGCCGACGGGCTCGCCGTGCACGTGGCGACCCTGGCCGGTGAAGTGGACGCGTTCACCTGCCGGGACGACCTCGCTCCCGATCTCGCCCGAGCCCGGCTACGGGTGCCGGATGTGGCCTCGCTCACCGCGCGGGCCGTCGAGACGGCCTTGTCGGGGGACGATCCCCGGGCCGCCGTGACCGCCGCCCGCGAGGAGCTTGCCGCCTATGCCCGCGCGGACTCCCGGCCCGTGGCCGTTGCCCTGCGCCGGCCCTTGCACCGGGTCCTGGACGAGCTGGAGGTCCCATCGGAGGCCCCACCGTAGGCCCCACCCACAGAAAACCAAAGGCCGACTTATGGATGAGCGGTCATTACGGATTCTCCCTTATGGTGGGCGCATGAAGACGATCGGGCTGATCGGCGGTATGAGCTGGGAGTCGACGGCGGAGTACTACCGGATCCTCAACGAGCGGACCCGCGAACGCCTCGGCGGACTGCACTCCGCACGCTGCGTGCTCTACTCCGTGGACTTCGCGGAGATCGAGCGGCTCCAGGTCCAGGGCCGCTGGGCGGAAGCCGGCGAGGCACTGGCCGATGCCGCCCGCGCGCTGGAAGCGGCGGGCGCGGAGCTCCTGCTGATCTGCACCAACACCATGCACAAGGTCGCCGACTCGGTCGAGGCGGCGGTCTCCGTCCCGCTGCTGCACCTCGCGGACACCACGGCGGCCGCGGTCCGCGGCGCCGGACTGCGCCGGGTGGGGCTCCTGGGCACCGCGTTCACGATGGAGCAGGACTTCTACCGGGGCCGCCTCGCCGCCGGCGGGCTCGACGTCCTCGTCCCGGATCCCGAGGGGCGTGCGCTCGTACACCGGGTGATCTACGAGGAGCTCTGCCTCGGCATCGTCCGCGAGGAATCGCGTGCGGCCTACCGCCGGGTCGTCGAGGACCTCGTGGCCGGGGGCGCCGAGGGAGTCGTCCTGGGGTGCACGGAGATCGAACTCCTCATCGGCCCCGGGGACAGCCCCGTACCGCTCTTCCCCACCGCCCGCCTGCACGCCGAGGCCGCGGTGGACGCGGCCCTGGGCCCATGGGCCCCGCCCCATGAGCCCTGACCCTCCCAGGACCCGTCAGGCGGGGACGAAGAGGTCTTCGTGTGCGTCGTCGAGGATGAATCCGTTGTCGAAGCGCACCCCGACGGTCACCCGGAGGGGCTCCGCCCGGTAGGCGATCCACGCGGGCTCCAGGCCGGCGACCTTCTCCTCCAGCTGCTTCCTGCTCTCCGTCGGCATGCCCGCGCCGAAGGCGTCGAGGAGCGACTTGAGCCTCTCGTACTCGAGGGACTCCGGAGTCTGCAGGTCGTGCTCGACCACCCGCACCACGGTGCCCTCGGTGCCCGCCGCCAGAGACAGCGAACCGGCGACGGCCCCGGTCCCCGCCGAAGGGCCCTCCGTCATCGCGACCCAGTCGGTCAGCCTGGTGTCCGCCGCCAGCCTCACCCGCCGGCCTTCGTTCAGCGTCATCGTTTCTTCAACTCTCCGCTCGGTACGTGCCCCGCCATTATCCGTTCCGGTCCGCGCCGCCCTGCGGGCGGCATCCGGAACGGCCGGACCGGGGAGCCGATCCCCCTCTAGCCGGGCTCGGGCACGGCGATGCGGTAGCCCACGCCGGGGGTCGTGGTGATGATCTGCGGGGCGCCCAGTTTGCGGCGCAGGCGGCCCATGGTGACCGCGACCGTGTTGGTGAAGGGATCCGCGTTCTCGTCCCACACCTGTTCCAGGAGCGCCTCGGCACTCAGGAAGCCCGGGCCGGCCCGGAGCAGGGCCTCGAGGACGGCGAACTCCTTGACGGAGAGCTCCAGGCGGACGCCGTCCCGCAGGGCGGTGCGGTGAACCGGGTCGAGTTCGATTCCGGCGGCGCGCAGCGTTCGGGGCCGGGCCGCGGGCCTGCGGCGCGCCAGGGAGCGGATGCGCAGGATCAGTTCGGGGAAGTGGAAGGGTTTGGCGAGGTAGTCGTCGGCGCCCAGGGTGAGGCCGCTGACCCGGTCGCCGGGCGATCCGGCCGCGGTCAGCATCAGCACCATCGCCCGGTCGTCCCGCTCCGTGATCATCCGGCAGAGCGTGTCGCCGTGGATGCCGGGCAGGTCCCGGTCGAGGACCACCACGTCGTACGTGTTGACGTCGAGCTTCGCGGCGGCGGCCAGCCCGTCGTACGCGAGGTCCACGGCCATCCCCTGGTCGCGCAGTCCTTCGGCGACGACCTCCGCGAGCGAGCGCGCGTCCTCGACGACCAGGATCCTCACGGTGTCACCCCGTACGGGCCGTTCGCGGCGTCCGCCGCCGGCATCGCGGCCGTCACCTTCAGCCCGCCCTCCGGCCGGACGCGGAGGTCGAGGCTGCCGCCGTGCGCGGAGACGATCGCGGCGACGATCGACAGCCCCAGTCCGGAACTCTCCTGCGAGCCGGTCCGGTCGGCGCCGAGCCGCTCGAACGGCCGTGTGAGCCGGTCCACCTGGTCCTGGTCGAGGACGCTGCCGCCGGTTTCGACCACGAGGCGGGCGGCCCCCTGCGTGTCTCTCCCCCGGGCCTCATTCCCTGGGGAACCGCCCCCGGCGGCCTCGTCTCCGGCCGCGCCGTCCCCCGTCAGGCCGTCCCGGGTCGCGCCGTCCCGGGTCGCGCCGTCCCGGGTCGCGCCGCCGCCGGTCGCGCCGTCCCAGGCCGCGCCGCCCTCCGTGGCGATCCGGATCCAGCCGCCCTCCTGGTTGTGCACGATCGCGTTGTCGATCAGGTTCTGCACCAGCCGGGACAGCAGCGCCGGGCTGCCCCGCGTCCACGCCTTCGAGCTCAGCCCGTCCTCGACGGTCAGCTCCTTCCCGGCGATGGCGGCGGTCCGGGCGGCCAGGGCCTCCGCCGCCAGTTCGGCGAGCGATACGGGGACCCGGTCGGGGAGGGCGCCGTGCTGTGCCCGTGCGAGTACGAGGAAACCTTCCAACAGGCGGTCCACCCGGTCCAGTTCGGTCCGCAGCCGGTCGGCGAGCGCGACGGTCTGCGCCGCGGGCTGCGGTTTGGCCACGGCCACGTCGAGCGAAGCCCGGATCGTCGCCAGCGGGGTGCGCAGTTCGTGCGAGGCGTTGGCCACGAAGCGGCGTTGCGCGGCGAACGAGGCCTCGAGGCGCGCCAGGAGGCCGTCCACCGTGTCAGCGAGCTCCTTGACCTCGTCGTCGGGCCCGGCCACGGCGAGCCGCTGGTCCAGGTTCTCCGCGGAGATCCGCCGCGTGGCCGCGGTGATCAGGCGCAGCGGGCGCAGGACGTGCCCGGCGAGGATCCGCCCGAGCAGGAGCGAGACGGCCGCCATCACCACGATCGCGATCAGCGACCCGAACAGGAGCTGCCTGGACTGCTGGGCGTGTACGTCCGCGAGTTGTCGTTCGAGGTCGAGGACGTGCTGCGCGACGCCCGTGGCCGGTCCGCCCGGCGGTGGCTGTCCGGGAGCGGACACGGTCAGGTCGGAGCGGGAGAACAGGTAGATCAGGCCGATCAGCCCGATCCCCGACAGCAGGAAGACCGTGGCGTAGAGAATCGTGAACCGCCGCCCGACGGTCCTGCTCCGCAGTCCGGCCATGTTCCGCTCCCCTTCCCGTCCCGCCCCGTCCGATCCGGTCCAGCATGCCCGGCGGCACCTAACAGCGTCATGACAGCGGCGGTTCGGACCCCGTTACGCGCCGCTGCGTAGAACCGGAGCATGCTCACACACAACGAACTCCTCCGGCAGGAGTGGATCCGCTTCCGGCGTCCGGGCCGGCTCGTCGCACTGATCACGGCGGCCCTGATGGTCCTCGCCCTCGCTCTGCTCCACGCCTTCGGCAACCACGCGTCCTGCGCCGGCACCTGCCCGGCCGAGCCCACCGGCCCGGACGGCACCGCGGTCAGCGACCAGTTCGCCTTCATGCACCGGGACATGGGGCGCGAGGGCAGCATCACGGTCCGGATGACGTCCATGACGGGCACCATCACCTATCCGCCGCCCCACCACGACCGGATCGTCCCCGGCCTGGTGCCCTGGGCCAAGGCCGGGATCATCATCAAGGACGGCGTCCGCCAGGGGTCCTCGTACGCGGCCCTGATGGTCACCGGCGGGAACGGTGTGCGGATGCAGTACGACTACGGGCACGACATCGCGGGGAGCAGCGCCGGCGGCGCCGCGGTCTCGGCCGGATCGCCGCGATGGCTGCGGCTGACCCGGACGGGCGACACCATCACGGGGTACGAGTCCTCCGACGGCGAGCGGTGGGTGAAGGTGGCCGCGGTGAAGGTTCCCGGGCTGCCCGAGACGGCGCAGGTCGGCATGTTCGCCACCTCGCCCGGTGACCTGACGCTGCGGCCGGTGGGCCTGGGCGGGGCCACGGAAGAGGTGCGCTTCACGCAGGCCGCCGGTTCCTTCGACCACGTCGGCCTGGAGGGCTCCGCCGCGGGCGGGAGCTGGCGGGGCGGGCTGGTCGGCGAGATGAACGCGACCGACTGGGAGAAGCACCACCGGCCGTCCGGGGCCGTGGAGAAGGACGGCACGATCACCGTCGCCGGCACCGGTGACATCGCGCCCGTGGCGACCTCGGGCGGCCGCCCCGTGGAGGGGATGCTGACCGGTCTGAGCCTCGCCCTGCTCATCGTGCTCGTGGTGGCGGTACGGTTCGCCGGTGGTGGGTCGGGCCGGCGCCGGCCCGGGGACGGCGCGCCGCTCACCCGTGCGGCGTTCGGGGCGAGGGCCGTCGTCGTGGGGGCCGTGACGTTCGTGACCGGGCTGCTCGCCGTGGGCATCGTGGTGCCGGTCGGTGTGGCGGTCCTGAAGTCGAACGGGGTTCCCGTCGTGGGGCTGTCCGCGCTCACCGGAGCCCGGGTGGTCATCGGCGTCTCCGCGGCGCTCGCCCTCACGGCCGTGCTCGGCCTTGCCCTGGGCGCGGTGTTCCGCCGCCGCCTGATCGCGGGCGTCCTCGCCGTCTCGGCCGTCGTGGTCCCGTACGCCGTGGCCACCGTCCCCCTGCTCAGTGATCAGCTCGCGCAGTGGCTGCTCCGGGTGACTCCGGCCGCCGGTTTCGCCGTCCAGCAGACGCTGGTGGAGCACCACCAGGTCACCGCCCACTACGCGCCTTCCGCGGGGTACTTCCCGCTGCCCTGGTGGGCCGGGGTCGCGGTGCTGTGCGCGTACACGGCGGCCGCCGTCGCCCTTGCGCTGCGCCGCCTGCCGCGGAGCGGCGAGCGGGCCGGGACCCCGGCCGCCGACCCCGTGGGCGAGCCGGCCTAGGCGTACTTGGCTGCCGTTCGGTGCGGCGAGAGCGCGTGCCAGGCGTCGCGAGGCAGACGGAAGTTTGACGACAGGCCCTAGTACTCCAATACGGTTTCGTGATCTATCCACTGGTTTCGTGGGCTGAGCGTCGTCGGTAGTGGCTGCGCCGGGCTGTTGCCTGGTGGCGTCTGCGCCAGTTTGACCAGTGCAGCAGTCTGGCCGGGGACACGCCTGGTGGGTTGAGGACGGCAGTGAAGAGGTGGCGAATCTCCGGGACGGTCAGCGAGATCGGGCCGCTGCCCCGAACGTGGTGACGCGGTTTCGCTGGCCGGTCGGGGGCTGCGTCAGCGGTGACCGTGGCGAGGAAGGCCAGCGCAAGCATGGCGAGCGTGACGTGCCGGTGCCATGAGGTCCAGTGCCTCACGTGGTAGTGATCCAGGCCTACTTGGCCTTTGGCGGCCTGGAAGCATTCTTCGATAGGAATGCTCAGGCAGGTAGAGCCGGCGGTCGATCAACGCCCGCCCTCGACCGGTGGCGTAGGCGAGAAAGACACCGACCTGGCTGTTCTCGATGCGCCCGGCGGTGCCGGTGTACTGCCGCTGCACGCCCGCCGAGGCCCGGCCCTTCTTCATGAAGCCGGTCTCGTCGACGATCAGCACGCCGCCCTCGCCACCGAGGTGGTCGACGGCGTAAGCGCGGACTTCGTCGCGGACGGAATCAGCGTCCCAGCGGGCGCTTCGCAGCAGACGCTGCATTGGTCCGGGACGTGCGTGACCAGCCTGTTCGGCCAGCCGCCAGCAGTTCTTGCGCTCGACGCCAGACAGCAGCCCGAGCAGGTATGCGCGAGCGTTCGCCCGCGGTTCCACCCGTCGGAACCGGCCCGCGATCCAATCCATGGCCTGGTCGAACAACGCCCGCCACCGGATCGGGTCCACGCTCTGGCTCGCGGCCACCGCACGATCTTCAGGAGTCCACACAACCCCCGATGATCACGCGGTGGCCGCTCTCGCTCCGGGCCGGGTCCTGGGCAGCGCCGAACGCCTTACTTCGGTCCGACGGCGGCGCCTGATCGACACAATGAGCACATGGACAGCGAACCTCTGCAGATCCCCCTCGATCAGCTTCGGGCGGCCTTCGAGCTGGCACTGCAACACATCGAAGCGTCAGCTGGCAGCGCAGTGGCGCTCGAACACGATTACTTCTGGTCTGTTCCGGGCGACGAACTCTACGACGTCCCCAACGAACCGAAAACGATCACAATCGGGCAGCTCTCCGAGTCATGGAAGCACCTTGAGGACCTCCTCGCCGACCCGAACCGAGCCGTGGGCCACCATCTGGTCTGGCTCGCCGATGTCCTCCGCGCGATCGGACAGGACACCGCCCAATAGCCACGACACGCGTGACGCGACGTGACGTGACGTGGAACTACGAAGTCACACTGGAGTACTAGGCCGGAGCGGGGACGGCCGACGGCGGCGCGGGAGCGATGGCTCCCGCGCCGCCGTCGTCGGTGGTGCGCCCGCCCGGTCGCCCGCTACCGGCGGACGTCCCAGGCGACGGTGGAGCGCAGCGTGCGGGCGATCTCCGGGTCGCGGACCGAGGGGGTCCGGTCCTCGGCGGTCACCGACAGGGTGTGGGTGCGCCGGTCGGGGAGCCGGAGCTCCGCGATCGCGACGTCGGTCCGGCCCGCCAGCCGCTTGACCTCGCGGCCGTCGACGTACCAGCGGACCAGGATCCGGCGGCCGTCACCGCCGGTGAGCAGGGGCACGGCCACCTTCGCGGTCTGCGCAGTGCGCAGGGTGCGGTCCGTCGGGGTGAGTGGGGTGACGGCCTTCGCGTGCTTGTAGAAGCCGGCGATCATCGCCTCGACGCCGGGGAGGTTGAAGGGTTTGCCCAGGACCCGCATCAGCGAATTGTCGGTGGGCCGCTGGATCCCGGTGACGAAGTAGCCGCCGCCCTCGTACGTGCCCACGGTGCCGCCGTCCGGAGAGGGCTCGCCGAGCCAGCGGTACCACTTGGCCCGCTGCCGGGCCATCCGGTCGGCGGACAGCTTGGAGGTGTTGGACTCGGCGGGCTCGGGACCGGTGTACTTCGCGTAGTCCGGGACGCCCGGGTAGAAGTACTCGTCGGCGAGTTTGCCGAGGGAGTGGCCCGTCTCGTGGATGGCCACCTGGCCGGACTTGGCGTTGTCCGCCGAGGCGGTGGAGATTCCCTCGTAACCGAGAGCGGCACTCGGCTCGTTGTAGCCGGCGCCGCCGTACTTGGCACTGTTGGCCAGGACGATGACCAGATCGGCCTCGGGCGCCTTGGCCACGTAGGCGTCCACCTTGGGCTGGTCTATGCACAGGAGCCGCTCGATCTCCTCGCACCAGAAGTACGAGCCGAGGGCCGTGTCGCGGACGACCGTCCGGTCGGGGTCCGCGGAGACTCCGGATTCCTGGGAGACGGCGTCGACCGTCCAGACGTTGAAGAGGTTCCGATAGGTGGCGTACGGCTCCACGGCGGTCACCTCGGCCCATTTGGCCGCGGCGTCGGTGTGGAACTTCCCCAGCTCGGCCGCCGTGTAGCCGTCGCCGATGACGACCACGTCCAGCCGGTCGCCGGTGGGTCCGTTGTCGACGAGCTTGACCACCTCGCCGTCCGCCGCCCGCTCCGCTTCGGAGAGCCGTGCGCCGGAACCCGCCGCCTGGCCGGCCCGTGCGGGGACGCGGACGTGGCCCGATCCGGCGTCACCACCCTGCTCGGGCCCCGGAATCTCCACCACCAGCCGCGGCACGACCGGGGCGCCGGCCGCGCGGACGGGCCCGGCGGCCAGCAGAGCCGCGGTCGCGCAGGCCGCCGCGACGGCTGCCCGCAGGACCGCCCGGGCAGCCGGGCGTCTGATGTGGTGCATGAAGTCCTCCTGCGATGACTGGAGTTAAGCAGCTGCATAAACACACTGAATCGGTTGCTTAAATTAGGCGGCGCACGACGGGTGCGCAATGCCCTGCTCCCCCTGAATACTGGGCAGTTCGAGCAACCAGGGGGATCCCATGGACGAACCGGCCGAAATCGGCCGCAGGGTTCAGCGCATGCGCACCGAACTCGGCCTGACACAGCGCAAGTTGGCGGAGCCCTCGTACACCCCGGCCTATATCTCCACGCTGGAGTCGGGCAAGGTCCGCCCCTCGGAGGCCGCCCTGCGCTTCCTGGCCGGGCGGCTCGGCACCTCCTACGAGGAACTGGCCACCGGACGCCCCGCCGGGCTGGCCACCGAACTGCGCCTCGCCCTCACCGACGCCCAGCAGCTCCTGGCCTCCGGCGCGGCGGGCGAGGCCGCCGTCCACTACCGGCGCCTGCTGGCCGAAGCGGAGGACCTCGGGCTCACCGGCGAGCGGGTCGGGGCGCTGCTCGGACTCGGCGACTGCGCCCTGGAGACGGGCGAACTCACCGACGCCATCGGATACTTCGAGTCCGCCGAACGGCTCCTGGCCGATGAGCCGCTCCCCCGCCGCGCCCGCCCGATCCGCGGCCGCGCCGTGGCGCACCTGCTCGCCGGGGAACTGCGCTACGCCTGCTACCTGCTCGAATCCACCATCGAAGAGCTGGGGACCAGCGGGCTGGCCGACCCCGAGGCCCTGCTCCTGCTCTACGCCGCGGTCATCGGGCCGTACATCGACATGGGCGCCCATGCCCGGGCCGCCCACGCCGCCGAGCTCGCCCTGGCACTGGCCCCCCGGGTCACCGACCCGGCCCTGGTGGCGGGCATGCACCGGCAGGTCGCACGGACCTTCCTGACCGAGGGGCGGGTGGCCGACGCCGACGCCTCACTGGCCAAGGCCCAGGCGATCTACGGACAGCTACAGCTGCGGACGGACCTGGCTCACTGCCACTGGATGCGCGGCTACGTACAGGCCCAGGACGGGGACCTCGCCTCCGCCGAGCGGGAACTGCGCACGGCGCGGGACATGCTCTCGGCCGGGCGCGCGGCCCTGTACACCGCCCAGGTGGAGGTCGAGCTGGCCGACGTACTGCGCCGGCTCGGCCGGTACGAGGAGGCCGCCGGGCTGCTCTCGGCGCTGCTGGCCCTCGGAGACAGCCACGGCGCCGTCCACGCGGGCGGCGCGCACCGGCTCCTCGGCCTCATGGCCGAGGAACGGGGCGAGCCCGAGGCCGCCGAGGAGCACTACGTACAGGCCCTGGCGCTGCTGGAGCGCAGCGGGGCGACGGGCGACCTCGCGGACCTGTGCCGGCTCCTGGGTGACCTGCTGCGCCGGGCCGGCCGGACCGAGGCGGCGCTGGACGCCTACCGCACGGGACTGGGCCACCGCGCGGCCCCCGGCACCACGACACTGGGCCCCGCTCCCGCGGCGCCGGCGTTCCCGCACCGTCCGGCGGCGCGGTAGCGGGCGGGCGGTGTCGCGCGGGTGGTGGCGGTCGCGCCGGTGGTGGCGGTCGCGCGCAGCCGGTCGGCTAGAGGTCGATCCAGTAGCGGCGCTTGGGGCCGATCAGGGTCTCGCGAACGTCTTCCAGCACGCCGCCGTTGCCTTCGATCGTGCGGATCGAGGCCTGGTTCCCGGGGTCGCAGGTCAGCAGCACTCTGTCGATCCCCAGCAGCCGGGCCTCATGCTTGACCTCGCCCAGGGCCCAGGTGGCCAGGCCGCGGCGGCGGGCCGAGGGGCGCACGCTGTAGCCGATGTGGCCTCCCGCGTCGAGCAGGAAACCGTTCAGATAGTGCCTCAGGTCGATGGCGCCCAGGTACTCGTCCCCCTCGGCGATCCACCAGTAGGTGGCGTGCACGCGTCCGTGCTCGAGCGGCACCGCCCGGTCCCCGTACCGCCGCAGCCGTTCCGTCCAGGCGGTGAAGCCCTCCAGGGTGTCCACGTCGTCATCGGAGCCGAGCCCGGCGCCGTCCATGTGCGCGTCGGGCCCCCATTCCTCCTGCGCGGCGAGCCAGGAGGCGTACAGACGGGGGGTGGGTGTGATCAGCTCGGGCATGAGCGGACGATAACAGTCCGCGGAAACCGTCCCGGCGGGGGTGGGGACGGATCGGTCGAGAACCTGCGGGTGACGCTGGATTCGCAGCCGCCCTCCCCGCTCGCCCCGCTGATCGGCGACTCCGTGCCGGGGAGCCGGAAGCTCAGGATCACCGACGCGGTCGTCTCGAACGCCGGGGTGCTGAACGAGCGGTCCCTCGCCGTCCGGACCGGCACCTGACCGCGGGACCGGGACTCCTCCCCCTTTTAATCCATTTAATCCATGGGCGTCGATTATATTTGCGCCATGACCGAAATGCCCCGTGATGTGGATGCCCAGCGTGTGCACCACGCCTTCGCCGCACCGTCGCGCCGGCGTCTGCTGACCCTGCTGCGGGAGGCGGACGGCCTGCTGGACGTGGAGGACATGGCCGCCGCCACGGGGCTTTCCGTCGCCACCGTCCGCCACCACCTGGCCGCCCTGGCCGAGGCGGGCCTGATCACGGCCACCGCCTCGGCCGGGCCGGGCCGGGGCCGGCCCCGACTGCGGTACGCGGCCACCCGGCCCGATCCCAGGGAGGAAGCGGCCGACACCCCCTTCCGGGAGCTCGCCCGCGCCCTGGCCGAGGCGGTCGGGGGCGGCCCGGGCGCTTCCCGCGAGGCCGGCCTCGGCTGGGGGCGCCGGCTGGACGGGCGCGGTCCGGCGGCGGAGCGGGTGTTCGCCGCTGCCGCCCGCATGGGCTTCGCACCCCGGGACGCACCGGGTCCCGACCCCGGCACCCGGCGGGTACTGCTGCACGAGTGCCCGTACCGCGAGCTGGCCCGCGCCCGGCCCGAGGTCGTGTGCGCCGTCCATCAAGGCGTCCTGGACGGACTGCTGGAGGACTGCGGGACCACGGTGCGACTGCTGCCGTTCATCGGCCCGGACCTGTGCGCGGCGGACCTGCGCGCGGCCTGACCCGCGGGTCAGCCGCGGGGGCGGTTGCGGCGGCGGTACTCGTCCGTCGGGACGCCGCCCACGCCCCAGTCCTCCAGGGCGACCTCGTCGATGAGGACGAACGTGGTCGCCGGGTCCTTGTCGAGGACCTTGACCAGCAGGTCGGTGATGCCTGCGATGAGCTCGGCCTTCTGCGACGCGGTGGCTCCTTCACGGGTGATCTTGACGTTGACGTACGGCACGGGGGTTCCTCTTCTCGTGGCGGTGACGGGCAAGGGGCGGATGCTCGGGCGAAGGCGGGGCGGGGCGGGGCGGGGCGGGGCGTCAGATGCGACGGCCGGTGACGTGGCCGCCGTCCACCCGCAGGGAGTGGCCGGTCACGAAGCCGGCGCCCGCGAGGTACAGCACGGCGTCCGAGATCTCGGCGACCTCGCCGACGCGGTCCTGCAGGGCGAGGCCGCCGTAGGAGTCCACGTCGGCGCCCTCGTGCAGGGGGGTGCGGATGATGCCCGGCGCGACCAGGTTGACGCTGATCCCGTCGGCGGCCAGCTCGGCCGCGAGGCTCGTCGTCAGCGCGTGCACACCACCCTTGCTGACCACGGGCGCGGAGGCCGGGAAGCCCGCCAGCGCGTGGTCGACCAGCACGGTGCCGATGTTCACGATGCTGCCGCCCTCACCCTGGGCGCGCAGCGCCCGTACGACCGCCTGCGTGGTGAGGTAGGTGCCCTTGAGGTTCCCCGTCAGATAACCGTCGAGCTCTTCCTCCGTCACCTCCGTGAAGGGCTTCGGCTCGAAGGTGCCGGCGTTGTTGACCAGGACGTCGATCCGCCCGAAGCGCTCCAGCGCCGTACGGACGAGCGCTTCGCCCGTCTCCCGGGCGGCGGTGCTGCCCGCGACGCAGGCGGTGCGCTCCGGATGCCCGAGGCCGGCGGCGGCCTTGGCGAGACGGTCGGGGTCGCGGCCGTTGAGGACGACGTTCGCGCCGGCCGCCAGGAAGGCGCGGGCGATGTCGAGGCCCATGCCGCTGGAAGAGCCGGTGACGAGGGCCGTGGTGGTCCTGCTGCCCGCGCTGGTGCTGGTGCTGGTGCTGGTGCTGGTGACGCTCATGGAAGGGGTTCCTTTCGTGGGCGGCGGCCGGGGAGTTCCGGTGGCCGACACCTGAAACCTAAGAGCGTTCGACCCATAACACCACGTCGGAATATGGAGCATGTGATAATCCAGCGTTATGGATGTGGACTTGCGCGACCTGGAACTTCTCGAGGCCACGGCCGAGGCCGGTTCGCTGACCGCCGCCGCGGAGCGGCTCTACGTCAGCCAGCCGGCGCTGAGCCAGCGGCTCACCCGGCTGGAGGCCCGTCTCGGGATGCCGCTCTTCGACCGCAAGGGCCGCCGTCTGATCCCCAACGCCGCCGGCCGCCGGCTCCTGGTCGCCGCCCGCCACGTCCTCGGGGAACTCGAATCGGCCTCGCGCGACCTGCGGGAGCTCCGCGACGGGCGGGACCGGCGCGTGCGGTTCGCCGCGCAGTGCAGCACCACCTTCCCGTGGCTTCCTCCGGTCCTGCGCGCCTTCCGGGCGCGCGAACCGGACATCGAGGTGCGGATCGAGACCGTCGCCGACGACGCTCCGATCCCGGCCCTGCTCGCCGACCTGGTCGACGTGGCCCTGGTGACCAAGCCCGACCTGCAGATGGACCGGGTGTCCCTGACCAGGCTGTTCGACGACGAGATGGTGGCGGTGGTGCCCGCCGGCCACCCGTGGGCCTCCCGCGCGCACGTGACCGCCCGCGATTTCGACGGCACGGATCTGGTCCTCTACGACTTCTACGACCAGAAGCGCATCCCGTCCATGCCACTGCCGATCCCCGCCGGGGCGCGGCCCGCCCGCATCACCACCATGCCGGTGGTGACCGACCTGGTGATCGAGATGGTGGCGGGAGGCCAGGGGCTGACGGTCCTGCCCAACTGGGTGGCCGCCCCCTACGCGGCCTCGCACGATCTGGCCCTGGTCCGCATGGGCGCGAAGCCGCTGACCCGCACGTGGTTCGTCGCCACCCGGACCGGCGTCCGCCCGCCCCACCTGGAGGCGTTCGTCGAGGAACTCGTCGGCCGCCTCGAAGCTCCACGCGTGGACTGACTCCTGGCTCCACGAGTGGATCTGGGGGACGGGTCCGGGCGCCGGACCGGCATGGGGATGGATCTCCTCTCGACTCGGGAATGAAGGCGTACGGGGAGAGTGGGCACAAGCCCTGAACCAGTGGGAGCGCTCCCACTGTGCATTCGTGACCCAGGGCCGTCAAGGTCCGTGAAGAGTCGAAGCCATTCCCACGGAAAATTCGTCAACTCCTCTGTTGCTTGGCGTGAGTTGCCGCTACGGTCTGGCCCCAACCAGTGGGAGCGAATCCGTCAGTCGGCGCGCCGTCACAAGCGTGCCCTCGCTGCAAGGACTCGCTCATGCGACACCCCCCACGTACGTCCGCGCTGCTCACAACGGCAGCGCTAGCGATGGCGAGCTGCGCGCTCGCCGTCATGGGTACGGCCGCAGGAGCCGCGGCCTCACCCTCCTGCACGGTGACGTACTCGGTCGTCGGCCAATGGGCCGGCGGATTCCAGGGTTCGGTCACCGTCACCAACAACAGTTCCGCGCTGAACGGCTGGAGCCTCGGCTTCGGCTTCCCGGCCGGCCAGACCGTCGGTCAGGGCTGGGGCGCCAAGTGGTCCCAGACCGGTCCTGCCGTCACCGCCGTGAACGAGAGCTGGAACGCCGCGCTCGGCACCGGCGCGAGCGTGACCACCGGCTTCATCGCCTCGTGGTCGGGCGCCAACACGGCGCCGAGCACGTTCACGCTGGGCGGAGCCACCTGCACCACAGACTCCGGGCCCGGACCCACTCCGACGCCCACGCCCACGCCCACGCCCACGCCGACGCCCACCGTCCCCACGCCCACTCCCACGGGCCCCACACCCACACCCACACCCACCGACCCGGCTTCCGGGGCGCCCGAACTGAGCGTCACCGGCAACCGCCTCACCGACCGGAACGGTGCCACCCGCCGCCTCCTCGGCGTCAACCGTTCCGGGGCCGAGTTCATGTGCGTCCAGGGCCACGGCATCTTCGACGGTCCCGTCGACGACGCCTCGGTGCGCGCCATCGCCGACTGGAAGGCGAACACCGTCCGCATTCCGCTCAACGAGGAGTGCTGGCTCGGCCTCGACAACATCAAGCCCGAGTACCGGGGCACGAACTACGCCGATGCCGTCAGGGGACTGGTCGACCGGGTCCTCGCACACGGCATGACACCGGTCGTCGAACTGCACTGGACCCACGGCCAGTACACCGGCAACTCCTCCGGGTGCGCCGACGTGCACGCCTCCTGCCAGAAGCCGATGCCGGACGCCCAGTACACCCCGGCGTTCTGGACCTCGGTGGCGAACACCTTCAAGAACGACCGGCGGGTCGTCTTCGACCTGTTCAACGAGCCCTATCCGGACCGGGCCACCTCCACCGCCGCCCAGGCATGGACCTGCTGGCGCGACGGCGGCACCTGTCCGGGCATCGGGTACGAGGTCGCCGGCATGCAGGACCTGGTGGACGCCGTCCGCGCGACCGGCGCCCGCAACCTCGTCCTCGTCCCCGGCATCGCCTACTCCAACGACCTGAGCCAGTGGCTCACCCATGTCCCCACCGACCCGACGGGCAATCTGGCCGCGGCCTGGCACGTCTACAACTTCAACACCTGTTCCAGCGAGGCCTGCTGGGACTCCGCTCTCGCCCCGGTCGCCGCCCGGGTCCCCCTGGTGGCGGGCGAGATCGGCGAGAACACCTGCGCACACGCGTTCGTCGACCGCGTCATGAAGTGGTTCGACGACCGCTCCCTCTCGTACCTCGGCTGGACCTGGAACACCTGGAACTGCAACTCCGGACCGGCCCTGATCACCTCGTACGACGGCACCCCCACCGCATTCGGCACCGGGCTGCGCGACCACCTGCGCACCCTGAACTGAAAGGCATTCCAAGAAGATGAGCCGCACAGCACTCGGCACGACTCCCCGCACCACGTCCCGTACGACCAGGCGCACCGCCTTGATGGCGGCCCTCGGCCTCGTCACCGCTGCCGGCGCGACCGCCACCGTGTTCGGCACCTCCGCCGGCGCCGCCACCGCAGGCTGCAAGGTCGAGTACCAGATCACGAACCAGTGGAACACCGGGTTCGGCGCCAACGTGATCGTCACCAACACCGGCGACCCGGTGGCCTCCTGGACCGTGGAGTGGTCCTATGCGAACGGCCAGCAGGTCACGCAGGGCTGGAACGCCACGATCACCCAGTCCGGGGCGGCCGTGACCGCCAAGAGCCTCTCGTACAACGGGAACCTGGCCACGGGGGGTTCGACCTCCTTCGGCTTCAACGGTTCGCACACCGGCACCAACGCCGTGCCCGCGACGTTCAAGCTCAACGGCGTCACCTGCAACGGCGCGACCGACCCGACCCAGCCGCCGACCACTCCCCCGACGACGCCGCCCACCACGCCGCCCACGACCCCGCCGACCACTCCGCCTCCGTCGGGCGGCAAGGCCGACAACCCGTACGCCGGCGCCAAGGTGTACGTGAACCCCGAATGGTCCGCCAAGGCCGCCGCCGAGCCGGGCGGCACCAAGGTGTCGAACCAGCCCACGGGCGTCTGGCTGGACCGCACCGCCGCCATCGCGGGGACGAGCGGCTCGATGGGTCTGCGCGCCCACCTGGACGCGGCGCTGGCGCAGAAGGGCAGCGGCGAGCTCGTCGTCCAGTTGGTGATCTACAACCTGCCCGGACGGGACTGCGCCGCGCTCGCCTCGAACGGCGAGCTCGGTCCGACCGAGATCGACAAGTACAAGACGCAGTACATCGACCCGATCGCCGCCATCCTCGCCGACGCCAAGTACGCGGGGCTGCGGATCGTCACCACCGTCGAGATCGACTCGCTGCCGAACCTGGTCACCAACGTCACCGGGCGGCCGACGGCCACGGCCAACTGCGACGTGATGAAGGCCAACGGCAACTACATCAAGGGCGTCGGCTACGCGCTGAACAAGCTGGGTTCCATCGCCAACGTCTACAACTACGTGGACGCGGGACACCACGGCTGGCTCGGCTGGGACGACAACTTCGGCTCCTCCGCGGAGATGTTCAAGCAGGCGGCGACCGCCGAGGGCTCCACGCTCGCCAAGGTGCACGGCTTCATCGTGAACACGGCCAACTACAGCGCCCTGAAGGAGGACCACTTCAAGATCGAGGACTCCGTCAACGGCACCTCCGTGCGCCAGTCGAAGTGGGTCGACTGGAACCGGTACACGGACGAGCTCTCGTACGCCCAGGCCATGCGGACCAAGCTGGTCTCCCTGGGCTTCGACGCGAACCTCGGCATGCTGATCGACACCTCCCGCAACGGCTGGGGCGGCACGGCGCGGCCGACCGGACCCGGTGCGCTGACGAGCGTGGACACCTACGTCAACGGGGGCCGCTACGACCGGCGCATCCACCTCGGCAACTGGTGCAACCAGTCGGGCGCCGGCCTCGGCGAGCGGCCGCAGGCCGCTCCGGCGGCGGGCATCGACGCCTATGTGTGGATCAAGCCGCCGGGCGAGTCGGACGGGGCGAGCAAGGAGATCCCCAACAACGAGGGCAAGGGCTTCGACCGGATGTGCGACCCGACCTACACGGGCAACGCGCGCAACGGCAACAGCATGTCGGGGTCCCTCCCGGACGCGCCGCTGTCGGGCCAGTGGTTCTCGGCGCAGTTCCAGGAGCTCATGAAGAACGCCCACCCGGCACTGTGACGCAGCGCTGGTGAGCTGACGTTCCCGCCCCGCTCATGGGCCGGGGCCGTACGGAAACCTCTGGATTCCGTACGGCCCCGGCCGCGGCACGCTCAAGGGGAACCGGCTCAGGCGGAACCGGTTCAGGCAGAACCGGCTCAGGCGCGGAACCGCCATCGGAGGGCTCCGGCCTCAGGAGGAATCCCGCACGATCAGCTCCGTCGGGAGGACCCTGCGCGGCTCCTCGCCCTTCTCCAGCGCCGGTTCGGATCCGGCTCCGGACGCCGCCGCGATCTTCTGGAGCAGCAGCCGGGTCATCGTGCGGCCCATCTCCTCGATCGGTTGGCGCACGCTCGTCAGGGGCGGGTCCATCAGGCGGGCCACCGCGGAGTCGTCGACCCCCACGAGGGCCACGTCCTCGGGGATGCGCCGGCCGGCCTCGCGCAGCACCCCGCGCGCGCCGGCCGCCATCACGTCGGAGGCGGCGAAGACCGCGTCCAGGCCGGGGGCACGCTCCAGGAGCTCGCGCATCGCCAGCCGGCCGCCCTCCTCGGTGAAGTCCGCGGTCGCCACCAGCGACTCGTCGGGCCCGAACCCGGCTTCCGCGAGCCCCGCGCGGTAGCCGCCCAGACGCGCGCGGGCCACGTACATGTCGAGCGGCCCGCTGATGGTCGCGATCCGGCTGCGGCCCCGCCCCACCAGGTGGGCGACGGCCGCCCGTCCCGCGCCGATGTTGTCGGAGTCCACATAGGCGACGGGTTCGGCCTCGGAGCGCCGCCCGTTCATGACGACCGGCAGCCCGAGCTTCACGATCCGGTCGGGCAGCGGGTCGTCGCCGTGGACGGATGCCAGCAGGACGCCATCGACCCGCTGGGCGGCCAGGTAGTCCTCGAACCGGCGGCGCTCGGCCTCGGTCCGCACCAGGGTGAGCAGCAACTGTTTGTCGGCTTCCGCCAGTTCGGCGCTGGCCCCGCGGATCAGGTCGAGGAAGTACGGCTCCGAGAACACCCTGGCCTCGGTCTCCGGGATGACGAGGGCGACCGCGTCGGTCCGGCTCCCGGCCAGCGCCCGGGCCGCCTGATTGGGTACGTACCCCAGCTCCGCGACGGCGCGGGCGACGGCGGCCCTGGCCTGCTCGCTCACCCGCGGCGAGCCGTTGATCACCCGGGAGACCGTGCCCCGGCCGACGCCGGCCAGGGCCGCAACCTCTTCCAGGGTGGGTCTGCCGTTCTGCCGTCCGGTCACGATTCTCGAACTCCCCTCGTGCGCTCTCGCGCTCCGGGCCGGCGCATTGCCGGGCCGGTCGCGTCTGATCAGGTAAGAAGTGGATCCCGCCCCCATCTCACGCGGAACACGTTACGCCGGTCCGGCGCACGGACGGCGCGAATGGGAGCGCTCCCACACTACTCATGATCCCACCTCGATGCCATGGCCGCATTCAGGAACCGATGAGGCCGCGCCGGAAAGCGCGGCGCGGCGCGCATCGAACGCCTTCACGTCACGAATCCGCGTTCATCTCTTGACACCCGCACCCGTCAAGCAGCAACCTTCCGGCAATGACGTGGGAGCGCTCCCATCCTCGGATGCGAGAACGCGCTTCACATCAGGTTCTGGCAGGGCCCTCGCCGAGCCGCGAACAGCCCTCCGGACCTCCCGGCGCACAACGAGCACCACCTTGGACGAGGAGAGTGGAATGCGCACTTCCAGCAGCAGACACGGACGCGGACGCCGCACCGCGGTCAACGCGGTCGCAGCGATCGCCGTCATGGCGACCGGTGCGGCCCTGCTCACCGGCTGCGGCAGCGACGGCGACAACGGCAAGGCCAAGGGCGACGGCGCGGCCGGCGGCGGCAGCGGCGAGCAGATCACGCTGCGGATCGGCACTTTCGGTTCCTTCGGCTACGACGACGCGACGGGGGCCAAGCTGTACGCCGAGTACACGAAGGCGCATCCGAACATCAAGATCGAAGAGTCGAACGTCGCCGACGGCCAGAAGTACTGGGACACGCTCAAGCTGCGTCT
>NZ_JBIAHN010000025.1:0-92530 GCF_042870555.1 Streptomyces sp. NPDC006487 | reverse complement strand
AGCGCCCTTGAGGGACCGGCCCACGCCGAAAGAACACTGGACTACCGGGACGCCCCCCGAACCCCTGTCAAAGCCACCACCCCACCCGCAGCACAGGCCGGCCACCCCCACACCCCCACCCACCCCCACACCCCAGCCCCCCAGCCCCTACCCGTACAGCTCCTCGATCTCCCCCGCGTACCGCTCCGCCACCGCCCTCCGGCGCAGCTTCAGCGTCGGGGTGAGGGTGCCCGCCTCCACGGTGAACTCCCCCGGCAGGACCCGGAAGGCACGGACGCGGGCCGGGCGGGAGACCGTGGCGTTGGCCGCCTCGACCGCCTCCGCGACGAGGGCCCGTACGGCCGGGTGGTCTCCGGGGGCGGCGGGGTCCAGGGTCACCGACTCCCGGGCGGCCCAGGCGGCGATCTCCTCCGCGTCCAGGGTGATCAGGGCCACCGGGTGGGGGCGGCGATCGCCGATCATGACGGCGCGGGAGACGTAGCGGGAGCGCTGCACCGCGAACTCCAGCTCGGTGGGGGTGATGTTCTTGCCCGCCGAGGTGATGATCAGCTCCTTCTTGCGGCCGGTGATGTGCAGGTAGCCGTCCGGGTCCACCTCCCCCAGGTCGCCCGTGTGCAGCCAGCCCTCCCCGTCCAGCGCCTCGGCCGTCGCCGTGCCGTTGGCGTGGTACCCGGGGAAGATCATCGGGCCCCGGGCCAGCACCTCACCGTCCTCGGCGATGCGGACCTCGCATCCGGCGATCGGGCGGCCCACCGAGCCGTAGCGGACCCCGTCCGGGTGGTTGAGGCTGATGACCCCGCCCGACTCCGTCATGCCGTAGCCCTCGAACACCGCGATCCCACAGGCCCGCAGGAAGTCGAGGGTGGCCGGGGCGATCGGGGCACCGCCCGTCAGCGCCCATTTCAGGCGGCCCCCGAAGGCCCCCCTGACCAGGGAGTACAGGGACTTCTCGGCGGCCTCGTGGGCGGCTCGGTCCTCGGCCGGCAGGCGGCCGTCGGCGGCCAGCAGCCCGAGCCGTACCGCCTCCGCGAAGCGGGCGCCTCCGCCCTCTTGGGACTCCGCGAGGGAGAGGACCACCGAGTGCAGCTTCTCGAACAGCCGGGGTACGGACGGCAGATGGGTCGGCCGGGCCTGCGCGAGCTCGCCGATGACGTCCTCGATGCGGCCGCCGAAGTAGCAGAGCTCCCCGCCCTCCAGGAGGGTGGTGAACTGGATCAGCTGCGCCAGCAGGTGGGCGAGCGGGAGGTAGAGGTACGTGGAGTCCCCCGGGCCCCCCTTGATCAGAGGGAGGGTGGCGTCCTGGATCGCCCCGAGGTTCGCGTGCGTGAGGCGGCAGCCCTTGGGCAGGCCGGTGGTGCCCGAGGTGTAGACGATGGAGGCGTCGGCCGCGGGGTCCACCGCGGCGGCCCGGGCGAGGAGTTCGGCCTCCGGCGCCGGGTCGGGGAGGGCGCGCAGCCCGTCCATCTCCACCACGGCGCGCAGCGCGGGGAGCTTCGGGCGCAGCGCCTCCACCCGGGCCGCCTGCGCGGCGTCGTCGCAGACGACCACCACGGCGGCGGAGTCCGACAGCACCCAGGCGAGCTCCTCCTCCCCGGCCGTCGGGTACACCGGCACGAGGACGGCCCCCGCGGCCAGGACCCCGAAGTGGGTGTACGTCCACTCCGGCCGGGTCTCCGCGAGCACCGCGACGCGCTCGCCGGGGGCGACCCCCAGGGCGAGCAGGGCGCACCCTGACTCCCTCACCCGGGCGCGTAGTTGACCGTAGGAAACGGTGACCCAGCCCCCATTGCCATCGCTCCGGCGGAGCGCGGTCTCGGCCGTGTACCGCTCGCCGGTCCACTCCGTGAACACCGCCAGCGTGCGCGGCCGCACGGCTCCGTCCGCCTCACTCCCACCCATCCCACCCATCCCACCCATCCCACTCATCGGGCTCATCGGGCTCATCGGGCTCATCGGCTCGCCTCCCCTCGGGTCGTACCGATGACGCTAGGCACCGGGGAGGCGTCCGCGGCATGACCGGAAGCGTCACCCCCGCTGACCTCAGCGCTCATTGCGGCTACCGTCGACCTCATGGGGAGGCGGACGGTCACCGTGCACCACGTGCGTGCCGTGCTCGCGGGGGCGCGCGGCCGCGGGCTGGACACCGTGCCGCTGCTCCAGGAGGCGCAGATTCCGCCGCTGCTGCTGGGTGACGACCGGGCGCGGGTCACGCCCGCGCAGTTCGCGCGGCTGTTCCGGGCGCTGTACCGGGCCACGCAGGACGAGTTCCTGGGCCTGTCCACCGTCCCCAGCCGGCCCGGGACCTTCGCGATGATGTGCAGGGCCTCGCTGGGCTGCCGCGATCTCGGTGCGGCGGTGGAACGCTCCGCCACCTTCTACGGCCTGTTCCCGGGCGGGCCCGAGCTGGCGCTCGAAGTCGAGGGCGGACAGGCGTGGTTCGCGGTGCGCAACGAGTTCGCGCGGGACGAGGAACGCTTCCTCACCGAGTGCGTGCTCGCGATCTGGCACCGGCTGAGCAGCTGGCTGATCGGCCGGCGCATCCCCCTCGCCTACGCCTCCTTCGCGTATCCGGCGCCGCCGCACGAGGCGGAGTACGAGCTGCTCTTCGACTGCCCCGTCCGCTTCGGCGAGGCCCGCACGGGCGCGGCCGTGGCCTTCGACGCCCACTGGCTGACGGCTCCGCTGGTTCGGGACGAGGCCGCGCTCGACGCGATGCTCCGACGGGCCCCCTTCGACCTGCTGTCCCGGCCGGCGTACGGGACCACGGTCGCGGAGCAGGTCCGCAGGACCCTGACCCAGGCCCTGCGCGGCTCGCCGCGACTGCCGGAACTGGGCGAGGTGGCGGGGCGGTTGGCGGTGTCACCGGCGACGTTGCGGCGACGGCTCCAGCAGGAGGGCACGTCCTTCCAGCAGCTGAAGGACCACGTACGGCGCGATGCGGCGATCGCCGGCCTGGCGGAGAGCCGCGAACCCATCGCGGAACTGGCGGCCCGCCTCGGCTTCTCGGAGGACACTGCCTTCCACCGCGCCTTCCGCCGCTGGACGGGCACGACCCCGGGGGCGTACCGCATCGCGTCGGGCGGGGCGTAGGGACCCGGCAGCGCAGGGACGTGGGACCCAGGAGCCCAGGGACGTAGGGACCCGGCGGCACAGAGACGTAGGGACCCAGGAGCCCAGGGACGTAGGGACCCGGCAGCGCAGGGGCCCAAGTGCCCAGGCACCCAGGGGCCCACCAAGTGCCCAGGTGCCCAGGTGCCCAGCTCAGCCAACCGGGTCCGCAAGTGCGGCGGTGATGAAGTGTGCGGCGCGGTCCAGGGCCGCGTCGGCCTCGTCCAGCATGCCCTCGAAGGCCTGGAAGACGTGGGGGACGTCGGCGGTGACGTCGAGCCGGACGTCGACCCCGGCCGCGGCCGCCCGGGCGGCGAACCGGGTGGCGTCCTCGAGCAGGACCTCGTTGGATCCGGCCTGGAGCAGCAGCGGGGGCAGTCCGGTCGGGTCGGCGTGGAGGGCCGGGCTCAGCAGCGGCTGTTCGGGGTCCTGTCCGGCCAGGTAGTGGGCGAACAGGGCGGCCAGGTCCGCGCGGGTGAAGAGCGGGTCGACGCCGTGCTTGGTGGTCATGCTCTCGCCCGAGAGGGTGAGGTCGAGGCCCGGGGAGAGGGCGACCGCCGCGGCCGGCATCGGCAAGCCGGCCTCACGGGCGGTGAGCAGGGTGGTGATGCCGAGGCCGCCGCCGGCCGACTCCCCGGCCAGCACGATCCGGTCGGCCGGAACACCCTGGTCCAGCAGGTCGCGGTAGGCGGCGAGGCCGTCCTCGACGGCCGCGGGGAAGGGGTGCTCGGGGGCGAGCCGGTAGTCGACCGAGACGGCGCGGACTCCGGTGCGGCGCACCAGTGCGGCGGTGAGTTGCAGGGCGGTGGCGGGTGAGCCGAAGACCCAGCCCCCGCCGTGGAAGTAGACGATCGTCCCGGCAGCGGGGCTGCCCTCGGGCTCGACGGTCAGGGCGGGACGCCCGCCGAGGACGGAGGGGGTGACGCGGACCCCGGCCGGAGCCGGGCCGGAGGTCATCTGGATCTCGAAGTCCTTGCGCATCTGCTCCGGCGCGAGGCCGCCGTCGAACGGGGCCTGCCGCATCAGGGCGTCGATCGTCGCGCGCTGTGCCTTGCTCATGCGATCCTCCAGGTGAAGCGATGTTCTTCACTAGGAACTATATTCCTAGGAATATCATTCCCTCGAATCTGGAGCAGATTGTGACCGACCTCACTCAGGTGTTCACGGACCTCGTCCGCTACGAGACCAGGCTCTACAACGCACTGGGCGAACGACTGCGCGGCGCACACGGCCTGACGTTGGGTCAGTACGAGTTCCTGCACATCATCGAGGGCCGGGACGGCTGCCGGGTCAACGACCTGGCCGAGGACGCCGCCATCACCGTGGGGGCGACCAGCAAGGCGGTGGACCGCCTGGAGGCCGCCGGCTGGGTGCTCCGGCGGCCCAACCCCAGCAACCGCCGCTCGTCCCTGCTGGAGCTGACCCCCGAGGGCACCGAGCTGCTGGCCGCCGCCACACCCACGTTCGAGGACGGGCTGCGCACCTGGCTGGCCGAGCCGCTGACGGCCGGCTCGCTGGAGCAGCTGACGTCCACCCTCGCCCTGCTGCGCGGGACGCTGGAGGACGCCTCGACGGGAATGCCCGCGGGCTAGCGGGCCAGCGGGCGGCGGGCGCGGCGCGACAGGGATGCGGCCCCGGGTCAGGAAAGCTGAGCTGTGCGGTCAGCGACGTTCCTACCGGTCGGTCACTACCTTCACCTCACCTACCACCCCCACCCGGACCCTTGGGAGAGCCGCCCCATGCGCATCCGAAGCTCAGCACTCGCCGCAGTGGCCGCCCTGGCCCTCTCGGCCGCGATCCCCACCACCACCGCCGCCGCCACCCCGCAGGCCGAGGAGACCACCGCCCGCCCCGGCGACATCGTCGCCAGCGCGCCGTCCGCGTTCCACCCGCTGCCCGGCCAGCCCACCAACACCAAGGCCTGGAAGATCCACTACAACTCGACGACCGCCGACGGCGCCCCGAACGTGGTCTCCGGCACCGTCATCGTCCCGCAGGACGGCCGCACCGGCCCGCGCCCCCTGATCACCTACGCCGTCGGAACCGTCGGCATGGGCGACTCCTGCGCGCCGAGCAACAACCTCCCGTACGGCACCGCCCTGGAGGCCAACCTCATCCAGCAGCTCACCCTGCGCGGCTGGGCCGTGGTCGTCACCGACTACGAGGGCCTCGGCACCCCGGGCGTGCACACCTACACCGTCGGCCCCTCCGCCGGCCACGCCGTGCTCGACGCCGCCCGCGCGGCCACCCGCCTCCCCGAGGCGGGGCTGTCCGCCACCACGCCCGTCGGCATCATGGGGTACTCCCAGGGCGGCCAGGCCAGCAGCTGGGCCGCCGAGCTGCAGGGCTCGTACGCACCGGAGTTGCGGGTCAAGGGCACCGCGACGGGCGGAGTCCCGGCCGACCTGCTGAAGGTGGCCGACTTCAACAACGGCTCCTACGGCTCCGGCCTCATCTTCATGGCCGCCGCCGGCCAGGACGCGGCCTTCCCGGAGCTGAAGCTCGACTCCTACCTCAACCCGGCCGGGAAGGTCTTGGTCGGCGCCATGAAGGACAACTGCGTGGCCATCGACGCCATCGCCGGCTCCTTCAAGCGGATCTCCGACCTGACCACCCGCAACCCGCTGGCCCAGCCGGACTGGCAGGCCCGGCTGAACCAGAGCAAGCTCGGCCGCACCGCCCCGGCCGCCCCCGTGTACCAGTACCACGCGCTCGGCGACGAGCTCATCCCGTACGCCGTCGGGAGCCGGCTGCGCTCCGACTGGTGCGCGCGGGGCGCGAACCTCGAGTTCGACACCATCTGGCTCGGTGAGCACGTCAGCGGCGTCATCACCCAGTCCCTGGCGGCGGGCAACTGGCTCGCGGACCGCTTCGCGGGCCGCACGGCGCGCCCCAACTGCTGACCCGCACAGCGTCGGACGGCCCGGCTGCCACAGCAGCCGGGCCGCCTCGCCGTCTCACCGCCTTGCCGCCTTGCCGCCTCGTCAGCCGGTGACGTCGACGTGGTCCTCGCGACTGCTGCTCGCGAAGTGGGTGGTGCCGTCGTCGTGGAACCGGGCCTGCCACGTGCCGTCCTTCGTGGCGGTGAACCTCCGGCTGAAGCTGCCGTCGGCGGCGCTGGTGGTCGATCCCACGTAGGCGTAGGAGGTTCCGGTCCCGGCGGGCTTGAAGTAGAAGCGCACGGTCTTGGCCGCGTACGGCCGCCAGGTCGTGGCGGACGCGGCCCGCTGCTTGAGGGAGCCGGTGAGCGTGAGGTACTGGCCCTTGCGGACCGGCTCGGGCTTCGCGTTGAAGTCCGCGACGGCGGTCACGGTCCGGGTCAGACGAACGGGCTGCGAGGTCGACCCGTGGAGCTCGGGCGTGCCCGCGTACCGCAGTCGCCAGTAGCCGTCGACCGGCGCGTTCTCCACCGTGACCGAGGAGAAGTACCGGCCGACGACCGTGTCCACGGTCTTGCGGGTGGACCAGCCCGTGCGGCCGTCGGCCGAGTACTGGACTTCCACCTTGGCGGGACCGCTCGGCGCCGAGGTGGCGTACTGGTGGAGGCCGCCGCTGACGGACACCTTGCGGTACTCGTCCACGCTCATGGCGACGGACTGGAAGGCGGTTCCCGCCGTCGGGGCGGCCTTGACTTCGGCGCTGTAGGAGATGACGTACCACGGCTGGTTGTATGCGGTGCCCACCTCCCAGGTCGAGGACTCCAGGACCTTCGCGGACTTGGTGAACCGACCCGCGGCATCGCTCTTGAACGAGGAAATCGTGTACCGGTTGTTCGAGTCGTAGGGGACCGCCAGCAGCATCGTCGTGGCGACCGGCTTCTGCGTGCCGTCCGGGGCGGTCCGCGTGATGGTTCCGCTGAAGGTGGCGTCGGTGCCGTACGGGGCCGACACCGAGCGGGAGCCCTCGTCCAGGGTGATCTTCACCGGCTGAAGATCGACGTCGGGCACGATGCCGTCGAACTCGCTGCGGTGGTCCGCAGAGTCGTGCGTGAGGGAGGCGCCGAGATGCCTCTCCGTACCCTTGTAGGTCACCGGCGTGGAGAAATGTCCGGCGGCGTCGGTCGAAGCCGTCAGTGACTGGCCCTCGAGGGCAACGGTCACCTTCCTGCCGGCGAGCGGGGTGGCCCGCCCGTTACGGGGGTCATAGGCGATCAGGTCGGCGGAGAGCGTGGTGTCCAGGCTGTCGAGGGACACGTTCTTGGACACGGTTCTGTTCTCGAACCGGGCGAGCGCACGGTAGTCGAGTTCCGCCACGGCCTTGCGGAGGATCGGCTCGCCCTTGGTGCCCTTGTACTCGACGTCCACGGAGTAGAGGCCGAGGTCGGCGAGCCTCAACCCGCCGGACTTGTACACCTCCAGGCAGCCGGCGCAGCCGGGGGCGGTGTGCTCGAAGTACGTGACGGTCCGGATCCGGGTCTCGCTGCCCTTCTTGCGGATGTGGGCGACGAAGGAGGGCATGGGCTTCGCGGTCATGACACCGATGCCGTCAGGCCGTGCGTAGGCGCTGATGGAACCGACGGGATCCGCGGCCTGCGCGGTTCCGGATGCGAGCAGGGTGCCGAGAACGGCAGTGGCGGCGATGAGCGCCGCCGAGGTGAATCTCTTCAAGACGTCCCCCCAGGAAGTCACAAGAAGTCACATGAAGTCAGTGACGTTCTCCGGGTGTGACACTCGGGCAGACGTTCCGGTTGTACGCACGGACGCACGGACGCACGAACTATCGGGCGGGCCTTGCCACATGCCCGGCCGCGTCGTGCGCGCCCTCACTCCTCGGCGGGGCAGGAGCGCGTCCCGGAGGGCAGCCGGCCGTCGATCAGGAAGTGGTCCACGTACCCCTGCACGCAGCGCGAGGAGACGTACCCGGTGTGGCCGTCGCCCTTGTAGTCCACGATCACGGTGTTGCCGAGCCGCTTCGCCGTCTCCTCCGTCCATTCGTACGGTGTCGCCGGGTCTCCGCGCGTACCGACGAGCAGGATGCGCGGGATGCCGGCCGGGCGGTCGATCGTGCGGATGAAATCGGTGCCGGCGGGGCGCCCGTAGCAGGCCAGCACCGTCATCAGCTGGCGCGGACCGAAGATCGGCGAGGCGGCGAGAAAGACCGGCTGGAGCTCGGCCAGCTCCCGCGCGACGGCCACCGGGGAGGCCTTGGCGTCGCCGCGGTCCGGGTCGTCGGCGCAGTTCACGGCGACGAGCGCGGCGGTGGCGTTGTCGGCGGGCACGGCGGCGGCTTCGGGCTCATCCCGCGGTGATGCCGATGGCGGTGGTGATGCCGATGGCGGCGGCGATGGCGGCGGCGTTTCGTCCGGACCGCCGAGCTGCATCAGCCCCACGGGGTCACCGCTGCGCTCGACCAGCGCGAGCGCGTCCGCGAGGTCGGGCCAGGCCTTCGGCGAGTAGAGGGCGGCCCCGATGGACTCGGCCACGTCCTGCCCGGTGAAGCGCAGCCCGCCCTCCCCGGTCAGCGGCGTCGCGTCCAGGCGGGTGACGAGGGCCTGGACCTTCTCCTTGGCGGTACGGGTGTTCGTGCCGTAGACGCAGCCCTGCCGGTGGGCACACCAGACGAGGAAGCCGTCCAGCGCCCGCTGCTGCCCGACGGCCGAGAGCAGGGCCTGCTCGCCGAGCGGCTCGGTGAGGGTGTCGACCCCGTCGAGGGCCATCCGGCCGGTGCGGCGCGGGAACAGCGCGGCGTACACCGCACCGAGGCGCGTGCCGTAGGAGAAGCCGAGGAAGTCGAGCTTGTCCTCTCCGAGGGCCTGGCGCAGCAGGTCCATGTCGCGGGCCACGCTGACGGTGCCGACGTACGGGAGCACCGGGCCGGAGTCCAGCGCGCAGCGCTTGGCGACGGCGCGCAGGGCGGCGAGCTGGGCGGCGGGCCCGTCGGGGGCCTCGCCCGCCTCCCGGACCTCTCCGCCACAGGTGACGGGGGCGCTGTGTCCGACACCCCGGGGGTCGAAGACGACGAGGTCATAGCGCTTGTTGAGCTCCGCGAAGGCGTTGGGGTCGGCGGCGAGGGCGGAGACGCCGGGGGCGCCGGGACCTCCGAAGTTCAGGACGAGGGAGCCGATCCGCTTGCCGGCGGGCCCGGTGGCGGGGAGCCGGGCGACGGCGATGCCGACCGTCCCGGTGCCCTGGCTTTGGTCCTGGCCCTGGCTTTGGTCCCGGCTCTGGCCCTTGGCCTCGTAGTCGAGCGGCACGGTGAGGGTGCCGCACCGCATACCGGCGGGCACGGGCTTCTCCGGGCACGCGCCCCACTGGATCGCCCGAGCGGCGGGCGCCGGGGTCCTCGGCACCCCTCCGGGCACGGCGGCGAGCAGGGCCCCGGCCAGAGCGGTGCCGAGGACCCCGGCGCCTATCCGGGTACGGGCCCGGGAAAGCGAGCGGGGGCGGGAGCCGACACGCAAACGGACACGGGCACGGGCACGGTGCACTGCACCCTCCTCGGGCGACCCCCCGGACCGGTCGGCTCACGATAAGCAGACCCTGCCGCGGCCGCTCCGGCCCGTCCGGCACGGTCAGGGCGGCTCCGACGCGCTCCGGTCCCCGCCGGCCTTGCGGGACAGGGCCGGCCGGGCAGGGCGCGCGGGGTGCGGGCGGCGATCGCCCAGGGGGCCGCGCGGGTGACGGCACACGGGAGGCCCCGGTCGCTGCGGTCGCCGTGGTCGCAGCAGCCGCAGCAGCCGCAACGATCGCAGCGACCGGGCGCGGCCGCGAGCCGTCACGCCGGTTCGACGGGCAGCCACAGCTCACAGGTCGCGGTGCTGAAGTCCTCCGCCCGGTCGAGGACCGCGACGATCGAGGGACCGGGCCGCAGGCGCCACGGGTTGGAGGGGAACCAGTCGGTCGCGGTCGCGGCCCAGGTCGTCTGCAGGGCCTGCGGATGCGGCCCGGCAGTGCGGAAGACCGCCCACCTGCCGGCCGGCACCTCGATGGCGTCGAGGTCGTCGGGGGCGGGCGTGGACCGCGAGACGGCGACTCCGTGCAGGTAGGTCAGTTCGCTCCCCTCCGTGCCGTCGGGGTCGACGTCGTCGGAGACCTGCAGCAGGCCACCCGGCTCGGTGTCGCCGAGCGCCTTCAGCCGGAGGTGCTCGGCGGGCGGCAGTGCGGTGATGTGCTGCCGGATGTGCGGGTTGACGCCCTGGTGGATGAGCGGAACGCGGGCCGCGTGTCCGACCAGGCGGAACGCGGGGCGGTCGATGATGCGGGTGTCCATGGGGGTGCTCCCTTCGACGGTCAGGCGGATCCTGAGCCGGGGCTGTGCGCGCAGGGGGCCTCCGTCCCGGCGCACGTCGCCGGGGCCGGCGCCGTGGACGGCGCGGAACGCCCGTCCGAACGCCTCCGTCGAGCCGTATCCGTGCCGGACGGCGATGCTCAGGAGATCGTCCTCGCCCCGGACCACGTCGGCGGCGGCCACCGTCATGCGGCGCCGGCGCACGTACTCCGACAGCGGCATGCCGGTCAGCGACGAGAACATGCGGCGCAGGTGGTATTCGGTCGTGCCGAGCTCTCCGGCCAGTCCGTGGACGTCGAGCTCCTCGCCGAGATGCTTCTCGACGAGATCGACCAGCCGGTTGAGTGCCGAGATCACGAGGCCTCCTTTCGGAGTCCACCCTGCCCGGCGGCATCCCGGCCGGACCCGACCGCCGCGATCCGATGCGATCGGATGCAATCGGAAGCGCGGATCGCCCTCAGGCGGACCGGTACAGCGCGTCGATCTCCCGCGCGTAATCCCGCACGATCACGCCCCGCTTCAGCTTCAGCGAAGGCGTCAAGTGCCCCCGCTCCTCCGTGAAGTCCCCCGCCAGCACGGCGAACCGCCGGATCGACTCCGCCCGCGACACCAGCCGGTTCGCCTCGTCCACCGCCCGCTGGAGGTCCGCCCGCAGTTCCTCGTCCCCCACCAGCTCCCTGATCGGCACGCCCGCCTTCTTGTGCATCTGCCGCCAGTGGTGGAGCCCCTCCGGTTCCAGGGTGATGAGCGCGGTGACGTAGGGCCGGTTGTCGCCGACCACGATGCACTGGCCCACCAGCGGGTGGGCCCGCAGCCAGTCCTCCAGGGGCGCGGGGGCCACGTTCTTGCCGCCGGAGGTGATGATCACGTCCTTCTTCCGCCCGGTGATCGTCAGGTAGCCGTCCGCGTCGAGCTCCCCGATGTCCCCCGTGTACAGCCACTGCTCCCCGCCCACCGCGACGCCGCTGTTCCAGTACCCCGCGAACACGTGCGGCCCCCGCAACAGCACCTCCCCGTCGTCCGCGATCCGTACCGCCGTCCCCGGCAGCGGCCACCCGACCGTGCCGAGCCGGGGCCGCAGGGGCGGGGTGACGGTCGCGGCCGCGGTCGTCTCCGTGAGCCCGTAGCCCTCGAAGACCTCGATGCCCGCACCCGTGTAGAAGGCGGCGAGGCGCCGGCCGAGCGGGGAGCCGCCGCTGAGGATGTACCGGACGCGCCCACCGAGCGCGTCCCGGATCCGCCGGTAGACGAGCGGTTCGTACAGGGCCCTGGCCATCCGCAGGCCCAGCCCCGGCCGCTTGCCCTCCACGACCGCGATCTCGCCGAGGCTGCGCGCGATCCGCGCCGCCCGGTCGAAGGAGGAGGCCCGGCCCATCTTCTCGGCCGTCGCCCGCGCGGTGTTGTAGACCTTCTCCAGGACGTACGGGATCGCCAGCAGGAACGTCGGCCGGAAGCCGGCCAGGTCCGCGAGGAGGTCCTGGCTGCTGATGCTCGGCGCGTGGCCCAGCTTCACCCGTGCCCGCATGCACCCGACGGCCACCATCCGTCCGAAGACGTGCGACAGCGGCAGGAAGAGCAGGGTCGAGGCGGGGTCCTTGCTGACCGACTTGAAGACGGGGTGCAGCAGTTCCACCGAATTGTCCACCTCGGCGAAGAAGTTGGCGTGTGTCAGCACGCACCCCTTGGGCTGCCCCGTCGTCCCGGAGGTGTAGATCAGCGTGGCCACGGACTCCGGCGCGCACCCGGCCCGCCGGGCCGTCACGACCTCGTCGGGCACGTGCTCCCCGGCCTTGACCAGCCGGGCCACGGCCCCCGTGTCGAACTCCCAGAGGTGGCGCAGCCAGGGCAGGTTGGCCCGCTCCGAGCTGATGATCCGCGCCTGCACGGTGTCCTCCACGGCGCAGGCCACGGCGCCCGAGTCCTGGATGATCCAGCGCGCCTGGATCGCGGAGGAGGTCGGGTAGACCGGTACGGTGACCAGCCCGGCCGCCCAGCCCGCGAAGTCCAGCAGGGTCCACTCGTAGGTGGTCCTCGCCATGATGGCCAGCCGGTCGCCGGGCCGCAGCCCCTCGGCGATCAGCCCCTTCGCGACGGCGAGCACCTCCGCGGCGAACTCGGCGGCCGTGACGTCCCGCCAGGTCCCGTCCGGCTCCTTGCGCGCGAGTACGGGATCGCGCGGAGCCTCCCGGGCATTGTCGAAGGGGATGTCCCCGAGGGACCCGCGGACCGGCACCGGGGCCAGCGGCGGCACCCACACCTCGCGGACCCGCCCCTCGATCACGGTCTTGACGGGCTCTGTGTACTTAGGGGGCTTGACGACCCTCACCAGGCTCGATTCGGCGGTCACGGCGTGCCTCCCTGGCAGGACGGTGTGTTACCGCCGGTAATTTACTTAGCGGTAACCACGTCTGAACACCCCTGCGACCGCCTTTTCACCGTTGCTCCACGCCACGCCACCCACACCCCCACCAAGCGCTCACGCTCCCGCACTCGCTCCCGCACTCGCGCCCTCGCTCGCTCCCGAAGATCACCCGTCGGGAAGACTGTCCCCATGACCTTCCCCGACCCGAACCCCAAGGCCGAGCTGCACTTCTACCTCCAGTCGGCCCGCGAAGCCCTCCTCTGGAAGCTGGAAGGCCTCTCGGAGTACGACGCCCGCCGCCCCCTGACGCCCACCGGCACCAACCTCCTGGGCCTGGTGAAGCACGCGGCCACCACTGAGCTGGGCTACCTCGGCGACACCTTCGCCCGCCCCTCCGGCGAACCCCTCCCCTGGGTCGCGCCGGACGCCGAGCCCAACGCGGACATGTGGGCCACCGCAGACCAGTCGCGTGCCGACGTCATCGGCCTCTACCACCGCGCATGGGCGCACGCGGACGCGACGCTCGACGCCCTCCCCCTGGACACGGTCGGCACGGTCCCGTGGTGGCCGGCCGACGACAACGAGGTCTCCCTGCACCACGCCGTGATCCGCGTCGTCTCCGACACCCACCGGCACGCCGGCCACGCCGACATCCTCCGCGAACTCCTGGACGGCACCACGGGCATGCAGCCGACCAACCCCGGCCTCCCCCCGGCCGACACCACCTGGTGGGAGGCCCACCACGCCCGCCTGGAGCAGGCGGCGCGGGAAGCCGGGGAAAGCAGTCACGAGGGCGTCTGAGCACGGCCTGTCAGTCGGCGGGCGGGCAGTCCCGGCAGCGTCCGCCCGGATCCGGCGACCTGAAGCCCCGGTCGCAGCCGGTGGGGCGGGAGCCAGGCCTTGAGCCGGTGCGCGATGAGTCCCGCAGGATGGCGGAGGCTGTCGGGCAACCCCGAGGCCAGCACGACCCGCACGGCCGCGGGATCCGCCCCGCGCTCCAGCCACTCCGCGACTCGGGGTGCCAACTTCCGCACGTCACGATCGGCGAGCAGCAACCGCGGATCCTCCGCCCGCAACCGCGCGAGCAACGCGAAGGCCTCCGGCGGCTGTACGGGACCGGGCTCCGGGCCAGGCTCCGACACCGACACCGCCAGGCCGGGCTCCGACACCGATACCGGTCGGGGCACCGGTCCCGGCACGAGCACCGGCTCGGACACGGGACACTGCTCAGGACCCGTCCCGGGCACAGGACCGGGCCCGGCCTCCGGAAGCGGCCCGGGCCGACGTACCCGCCCGGGTGCCGCCTCCCGTTCCGGTCCCGACGGGCGGACGCCCACGCCGCACTTCGCAGCCGGGTGGTCGTAGGACACCGTCCGGGTGACCACCTGCCCGCTCGCGAGCCGGACCCGGCTGCGCTCCAGGTACCCGTACTCCTCCAACTCCCGCAAGGCGCCGGAGATCCGAACCTCCCCCTCCCGGAAGCGCTCCGTCAGCCTCTTGATGCCGATCCGGGCCCCGGCGGGCAGCGACTGGATGTAACCGGCGAGGCCGATCGCAACCAGCGACAGCGAGTGGTGCTGGAGGAGGTGGTTGCCGATCACGGTGTAGTGACCGGAGTGTCCGACCTTGACGTGGTCGACACCTGATCGGGGGGTCCCGGCGGGAACACGGGACGATGCGCGCGAGGGCGCGCTAAGCTGCGAAAGAGCCCTGGGGAAGGTGCGAACTTCCTACTTTGGTCAGGCCCTCGTTCGGGATTGCCGTCCCGGCGGGGGCCGTCTCATGTCTGATGTTGGTGGGGCGAGCATATGCCCGGCAACCCTCCCGAAATCCAGCCGAGTTGGCACAGTTCACCCATGCGAGTGATGGCGCCGCGCCGGGGAGCCGGAGGGGTGGGGTTGGGTGGTTTCAGCCGGTCCTTTCAAGGGGTTACGTCCGGCCCGACCGGGTCCTGGAACCCACGACGCGGTCCGCGCCCACTCCGCCTCCCCGGCTACCGACTGCTCACCCACTGGGCACCGGTGAGCGGACCCAGCTGCGGAAACGCCTGCACCAGCGGCCCGGCGTCGGTACGCCAGTCACCTCGGGCCCCGCCCTCGCCCCCGTCCACCACCTGCCACAGGGCCCACCCGACAGGCAGAACCGCCAGCCCCACCACTACCCCGATCAACTTCCGGCGCTCCAACACAGCTCTCCCATCACCGACTTCGGCGCACCCTATCGGGCTCGCACACCTCACCCCCGGACCACCTGCGCAGGCCTGCACTCCACACCCACCTCCGCCCAGACCACCTTGCACGGCGGCAGCCCGAGGTCCACGCCCCACCGGTCCGCGAGCGCATCGACCAGCACCAGCCCCCGCCCGCCCTCCGCGCCCCCACCCGCGTCCCGGAGCCCCGGGACCCGGTCACCCCGCGTGTCCACCACCTTGATCCGCAGCACCCCACCGCCCAGGGCCACCCCGATCCGGAAGCCCCGTCCGGGCACCCGGCCGTGGGTCACCGCGTTGGCAGCGAGCTCGGCCACGATGAGCGCGGGGCTCTCGGTGGGCAGTCCCCACCCGGTCAACGTCTCGACGGCGAGCCGCCGGGCCTGGCCGGCGCCGAGGGGCGTGGCGGCGAGCCGGGCGGTGAACTGGAGCGTGGAGTAACGGATTTGCGTATTCATGTCACCGAGCGTGGCGGTGCGTGCGTACCGTGAGAAGCGGAACCGCCCGAGCGTCCGACTTCTGTCCGGTCGTTGTCCGGTGCTGTCGCGCCTGTCCCGTCCGGGCCACGGGAACAGAGCGCTGAGGAAATCGGTGCGCTGAAGGTGGGGCACGCATGAGCGTGGACAACGACGGTACGGAAGACGCCGGCTGGGACGTCGATCCCGAGGACGAACAGGGAGTGGCCGTCCTGGCCGCGCTCGGCCGCGGATCGGGCCGTCGAGATCAGCACGTACAACAACCACAACATCCACGGGCTGCTACAGACACCGGAGTACACACGGGCACTGTTCCGCACATGGCGGCCCGTCTACACGCCGGACGAGACGGAACGCATGCTGGCAGCCCGGATGGCACACCAGTCGATCTTCGATCGCTCTCCCGCCCCGACGCTCAGCTTCGTCCAGGAGGCAGTCACGCTCGCACGGCCTATCGGAGGGACAATGGTCCTGCGTCGACAGCTCGAACGCGTATTGGAGGTAGCCCAGTTGCCGAACGTCGAGTTCCAGGTCATGCCGACCGATGTCGAGGAGCACGCAGGTATGGCGGGGCGAATGTCTGGTCCGGCTTCGTGGCGCACGCCTCCCACAGCTGAAGCGAGGGGCGGATCCGGGCGTTCCCGCGACGCGGCGCGCTGCCGCATATGCCGCCGCACGCCGGCCGGGGATTAACCGGACCGCCCTTGGTTCGACGATCAGCGGTGCTGGGTAACTCGCCAGCATGCAGACGCAGTTGCATACCGTTCTGCCGCCCTACTCCGGCGGTATCCGCAACCCGGTGGATCCGCTGCCCCTGAGGCCGACGAGATCGCCCCCTCGGGGGGCTCCCGCGCGCTGACTGCCGGAGCAGCCGTCGCACCTCCCGCTACGCCAGCCCGGCACCCGCACCGGTGGCCACGGCGACCGCATCGACCGCGATCCTCTTGTTGCCCATCAGCTGCACGATGGCCGCCGTCCTGGCCGGCGGATTGTCGGGGAAGAACTCGGCGAACACCGCGTTCACCGTCGGAAAATCCTCCGCGTCCGCGAACAGCACGGTGGCCTTCACGACGTCACGCGGTGACGAACCCGCTGAAGCGACCGCCTGCATCAGATTCGTAAAAGCCTGCTTGCACTCCTGCTCGAATCCCCCCGAAGGGATCTCTCCAGTGACCGGATCGACTCCCGCCTGGGCCGAGACGAATACGAATCCTCCGGCTGTGACGGTGGGGGCGTAAGGGCCCAAAGGGAGGGGAGGCGGTGGCTGGTAAGGAGGGGCGGAGCTTCGGTGATCGAACTCCGTACGCATAGGTGATCTTCCAATCGGCTTTGATCATTCCGGCGACAGGGGACGGACGGCCCGAGAGAGATCGCCGCCCGTATATCGGATCCGCCGAGCGCGGAGTCTACCGCCACCCCTCGGCCGTTCACAGATCGAACAGACAAGGAGCAGGATCCGTGCACGACTGGTTAGCCGAACAGGCAAAGTCTTCCATCGAGCGCCCCATTCCGTATCAAACCGATCACGGGTTCGTCGCCCGGCAGATATTCGACCAGTTGGAGATCGAGTTCGGCTTCGCCCTGGTAACAGGCCTCTCGGTGGACCCCCTGCGCCCCGAGGAGTCCGCCGAGGCCGCAGTGGATCTCTTGAGCCGTCTCGGCCGACCCCTGCCCCAAGGGCCTCCGAACGCGTCTTCCTTGACGTGGCTCGTCCGCAACGAGGGAGTCCACCGATTCGGCTCGAACGGCAGATTCCAACAAGGTGTCTACACCTCGAAGTCACGCGACACGATCGACATGCACAACGACGGCGCGATGGAGCCGTACGGGCACCACGTATACATATCTTCACTCCTCTGCATCGAGGGTGCCGCCGAAGGCGGCCGCACCACGCTGGTCAGCGCTCTCACCGTGATGAACATCGTGCGGCGGGAATTCCCGCACCATTTCGAACGGCTCTGCCGCCCCTTCGCGTTCGAACGCTCACACGTCGCACCGCCAGGAGGCGAGCCGGTGCTCTTCGCCCCCGTCTTCGACCTCAGCCCTGCCGGCATGAGGGTTCATTGGAACCGTCAGCGCATCGAAATGGCGGCAGGAATCACCGGCGTACCGTTATCGCCGTCCGAGGTGGGGGCCCTCGACGCCCTGGACGCGGTGATGGCCCGTCCCGGAGTTCAGCTCGACCACGATATCCGGCCCGGCGAGCTGCTCGTCATCGACGACCACCTGGTACTCCACGGGCGGTCCGAATTCTGGGACCTCGATTCGCGACGCTGCCTGGTCCGGATGCTTTTCGCACGGCCGACCTCAAGGAGATAGCTCATCCATGCTCACCGAAATTCTTGGCGCGACGCTCGGTGCCGTAGCCGGTGTCCTGGTCACCATGGCCATCACGATGCTGCGGCCGCCGGCCGAAGCGATCCTGGAGGGGCGCCCGCTGGCCGAGCTGGAAAACTATCCGGTCGCGGTCGGCGCGGATGGAAAGATCCGTCTCGACATGGCCGAGCTCATCGCGGCCTGCACCTATCTGCTGAAGAATCGTGAGCCCCGAGCCGCCATCGACCTCCTCTACCTGGCCGAGCGCAACAGGAACCTCATCACACCCCCTGCGGCCCTCGCGCTTGATCGGCTGCGCCGAGGCTATCGCCGCCGGTACCGGCACCTCGTCGAGCCCAAACAGCTGGGCGAGCAGCGCCAGCACATACTGCGCCAGTTCGGCCGGATAACCGACGCCCTCGGGGAAACCTTCAGTGGTTTGCCGATCGAATTCGTCCTCCATGACACGCGGGACCCGCTGAATTCGATCCACACCATCAAGAATTCCATCACCGGCCGCAGGGAAGGCGACCCCGTCTCAGTTTTCGGCGAAGACGTCGTACGGGCCTACGGGCGCCGTTGGACGGGCCCACAGGTCGCCTACAAATTGCGGCAGCCCGCCACCGGCCAGATCATCAAAGCGACCACCATCCCGCTGGAAGACAGCACGCTCGGGCTGGTCGCGTTCCTGTGCGTCAACATCGACATCGGGCGGATGTCCCCCGAGTCGGGCGAACTGCAAGAACTGGCCCGGCACATGGTGGCCACGCCGGGCGGCTGGGGAACCCAAGCCTTCGCCGTTTCGGACTAGAGATCTTCAATGGTGCGGAGAGCCGCTCACGGTCGGGCCGGGAGCCTACCAAGGCCGGAGGGACGCACGGTCCGCTCAAGCGAGCTCGAAGCTGAGCTGAAGGCCCAGCTCCTCGAAGCCCATTGCGGCAGCCACCCGCCGGGAGGCGGGAAGGCGTGCGCGCCACTGTGGCAGCAGCCCGGCGGAGAGGGCGTGGGCGACCGCCGCCGAGCCCGTCACCCGCGCCAGTCCGCGCCCCCGCACACCCCGCGCCGTCAGCACCCCGACATGTGCCGCCCGTCCCGGCCAGACCTGGTACCCCGCGGCGGAAACCGCCCGGCCGTGCCCGTCGCGCACGACGAACGCGGGTGAGGTGATCTCGTCGAGAGCGGCCTCGCCCGCGGCCTCCGGGCCGGCCGCCCGCTCCAGGCCCCGTACGTCCGGATGGGCTGCCGGCAGCCGGTCCACCGTCAACGCGCCGGCCTCCACCGGCCGGAACCCGGACGGGGACACGTACGCCAGCGCCGCAGGCCCGAGCACCCGAGCCACCGGGAGGGCCTTCCGGACGGAATCGCCGTCCACGAGGGCCTCCACCGACAGCTCCTCGAGCACGCCACGAACGAGCCCTGCGGCAGCGTCACTCGGCGCCGTCACGATCGCAGAGCCGCCCAGAGCCACCACCCCGACCCACCCGGCCGGGCACAGCCCGGACCGCGGGGAGACCACCACTTCCACACCGCCCGGCGGCGCGAAGGACACCGGCACGCGGGCCAGGTCCTCCCAGACCTCGCGGGCCCGCATCACCAACGGATCCATCGACATGCCCCCCGATCCCGCCCGCCGAAGGGACCCGCCCCGCCGGGAATCTGCCTTGCCCGGCGGCCAGTACCCTCGCATGATCTCCGCATGGACGATACGCCGAACCAACGCCCCTCCGCCCTGCGCGCGTTGCGCGTTGCGCGTCAAGGCGGCTGACGCGGGCTTCACCCTGTCCAGCGAGGACCGTACGGGCAGTCTCCTGGCGGCGCTCGCCGCCGGCCGGCCCGGGGGCCGGATCCTGGAACTCGGCACCGGTGCGGGCGAGGGCGCCGCCTGGCTCCTCAGCGGTATGGACCGGGCCTCCCGCCTGACCACCGTCGAGCTCGACGCCACCGTCCAGGCCATCGCCCGGGAGCAGCTGGGCGCCGACCCGCGGGTGACCTTCGTGGCCGGGGACGGCGGTGCGTGGCTGGAGGACTTCGACGGGCCGCCCTTCGACCTCGTCTTCGCGGACACCTGGCCGGGCAAGTTCACCCACCTCGACCGGGCCCTGGAACTGGTGGCTCCCGGCGGGACCTACCTGATCGACGACCTCCTCCCCCAGCCCGGCCGGCCGCGGGACCACGAGGCCGCCGTCGCACGCCTCCTGGCCGAGCTGGACGCGCGCGAGGACTTCCGGTGCGTCCGCCTGGCCTGGGCGAGCGGACTGCTGATGGCGGTACGGGCGGCCTGACAAGGCCGCAGCCCCCGCCCGGACGGGGGCGGGGGCTGCGGCGGTTGAGCGGCGGCGGGGCTCAGGCGGTGACGAGGGCCTTCGCCGGGTCGGCGTCCGAGGAGTCCGGGTCCGAGGAGTCCGGGTCCGAGGCGTCGGACCGGGCCGGGACCTCGGCCGGGGCCTGGGCCGGCTCGTCCAGGAGGGACGAGGAGGCGGTGGCGTAGGCCACCTTGTCCAGGATGCCCTCGCGGGCCGAGACGATGACCGGGACCAGCGCCTGGCCGGCCACGTTGGTGGCGGTGCGCATCATGTCCAGGATCGGGTCGATCGCCATCAGCAGGCCCACGCCCTCCAGCGGGAGGCCCAGCGTGGAGAGGGTCAGGGTCAGCATGACCGTGGCGCCCGTCAGGCCGGCCGTCGCGGCGGAACCGATGACCGAGACGAAGGCGATCAGCAGGTAGTCGGTGATGCCGAGCTGTACGCCGAAGATCTCGGCGATGAAGATCGCGGCGAGCGCCGGGTAGATCGCGGCGCAGCCGTCCATCTTCGTGGTGGCGCCGAACGGGACGGCGAAGGAGGCGTACTCCTTCGGGACGCCGAGGCGCTCGGTGACCTTCTGGGTGACCGGCATGGTGCCGACCGAGGAGCGGGAGACGAAGGCCAGCTGGATGGCGGGCCAGGCGCCCTTGAAGAACTGGAGCGGGTTGACCTTGGCGACGGTCCACAGGAGCAGCGGGTAGACGCCGAACATCACGAGCGCGGAGCCGACGTACACGTCCACCGTGAAGGTGGCGTACTTGCCGAGCAGGTCCCAGCCGTAGGTGGCGATCGCGGTGCCGATCAGACCGACGGTGCCGATCGGGGCGAGGCGGATGACCCACCACAGGGCCTTCTGGAGCAGCTCCAGCACGGACTCGGCGAGGTTCAGGACCGGCTGGGCCTTGGTGCCGAGCTGGAGGGCCGCGATGCCGGCGACGGCGGCGAGGAAGACGATCTGCAGGACGTTCAGCTCGGTGAACGGCGTGATGACGTCGGTCGGCACGATGCCGGTCAGGAAGTCCAGCCAAGACCCCTCGCGCTTCGGCAGCTTGCCGTCCTGCGGGGTGAGGCCGGTGCCGGAGCCCGGGTTGGTGATCAGGCCGATGGCGAGGCCGATGGCCACCGCGATCAGCGACGTGATCATGAACCAGAGCAGCGTGCGCGAGGCGAGCCGCGCGGCGTTGTTCACCTTCCGGAGGTTGGTGATCGACACCAGGATGGCGAAGAAGACGAGCGGGGCGACGGCCAGCTTCAGGAGCTGGACGAATATGTCGCCTATCTGCTCCAGGGTCGTACCGAGCCAGCTGATCTCCTGGCTGCGGGAGACCCAGCCGAGCAGTACGCCGAGCACGAGGCCGGTGACGATCTGCGCCCAGAAGGGGAACTTGAACGAGGAGGACTTCTTCGCCGGGGCGGGGGCCTCGGCGGCAGGGGTCTGCGGTGACGCGGACACGGACACTCTCCGGGTGGTTCTGCGGTTTCTGCGGTGGGGTGGTGGTGCGGTGCGGCAGCACCCGGAAAAGCCAAGAGCCGGGCGGGCGGGACCGCTGCTGTGCCAGGGCTGGTCGCGGGACTCAGCGACAACAGCAACAGGCCGCGGACGCGCGGCGGCAGAGGTCGACGTGCAGGCGCGCCACGAGCGGAACGCTCGGGGTCATCTGGTGCGCGGCTGTCGTCAACATGTTGAACACGCTAACACTTCACCTTTGGGAATCTCAAAGCCTCCCTTTGGGTCAACAGGCCCACCGCAGGCCGGAAACCCCTGCGAACCCCCCGGAAAACGCCGAAAGCCCCGGCGTCACGGGCGAGGAACCCGGGCCGGGGCAATTCGGTGTGTGATGAAGCTAACTGGCGCGCGCGGCCTCGTCGACCGCGTCGTCCTCCTGGCTGCGGTTCGCGGCGAGCTTGTCCTTCGCGCCCGCGACGCGTCCGGCGATGACCGCGGACATCTCGTCGCGCTGCTTGCGCAGCAGGACGAAGGAGAGCGGGGCGGAGAGCACGAGGGCGAGCAGCACGACCCAGGCGGGGTTGGCGTCACCGAGACCGGAGGGCACCCAGCCCAGCCGGACCAGACCGGCGACGATGACGAGGCACCCGACGAAGATCCCCAGGCGCATCGCGGTGTAACGGATCGTCGCGCTCGGCTTGAGGGACACGGTGACCCCTTCTCTCTCGTCGTCCTACGTCTGTACGTGCCCGTCCAGTGAAGCACGCCCGTGCCACGGACGAGGGCGCCGGGGGGCTTCGACGGACGTGAAGTCGGCCCCCCGGACCCGCGCCGTCAGGAGATGCGGATGTTCGTCCAGTTCGTGGCCTTGCCGGCCTGCGACCGGTTGTCGAAGCCGCCCCGGCCGTTGCCCCGGTTCAGCCAGGCCCGGCCGTCCTTGTCGAGCGAGACCAGGTCGGCCCGGCCGTCCCCGGACAGGTCGAGCCCGCCGACCACGTCCTTGTACGTGGTGCCCCAGTCCTTGAAGACCAGGGAACGGGGCGCGAAGGTGCCGGCGCCGGTCCCGTTGAACCGCCACAGCTCGTTCGACGCGTCGAGGGCCAGCAGGTCGTTCTTGCCGTCGCCGTCGAGGTCCCCGGCGGCGATCAGCTTCTTGTACCCGCCGAAGCCGGACCCGGCGAGCGTGCGGGCCTTGAAGCCGCCCGCGCCGTTGTTCGCGTAGACGTACAGCTTCCCGGTGGAGGCGGACCGGGTCAGCAGGTCGGCCCGGCCGTCGCCCGTCACGTCCCCGGGCGAGAGGACCTGGTCGTACGCGCTCCAGTCCGAGGAGACCGTGACGTGGGCCGACTCCAGGTTGGGCAGCCCGCCGCAGATCGTCGGGTAGACGCGGGCCTCGCCCTTCGGGAAGCGGACGAACACGTCGTTGCAGCCGTCGCCGTCGAGGTCGCCGAACGGCAGCACCTGCGTGTCCACCGATGCCCAGGTGATCGCGCGCTGCCCCGCGGTCAGCTTCGTCGCGTCGCCCGCGTACACCTTCAGCCCGGTGCTGCCCCGGCCGAACAGGTCGGCCTTGCCGTCGTCCGTGTGGTCACGCCACTTGGGCAGGGCGCGGCTGGTGGTGGTGGCCTGGTAGACGCCGTTCAGGACGGCGCTGTTCGTCTCGGACCGCTTGTACTCGTCCCACAGCGCGACGGGCCGGCCGAGCGCGTCGGCGGCCACCTGGGGCGGCCCGGTGAACCGGGCGCCCGCCGTGCTCAGCCGCCGCGGGGCGGACCAGATGCCGCCCTTGAAGACGGCGGCCATCGTGTACTCCTCGTACGAGTACCCCTCCCGCCAGGTCACCGTGACCGTGCCGCCCGAGGTCGCGGCCGCGGCGACCCCGCGCACCTTCTCGTGCGTGGAGAAGAACTGGAGGTTCTGCTGCCATTTCCCGGTGGCCGCCGAGCGCACCCCGTACCAGGGGTCGGACGTGGAGCCGGCGACGAAGAGGTCGCCGCCCGGCAGGTGGACGGGCGCCGCCATCCCGAACGTACCGGCCGACCTGGCGGCGGTCGACGGGGCGCTCCACTGCGTGGCGCCGGCGGTGCGGCGCGTGTGCAGGAGGTCATCGTTGTTGCCGTAGAACAGGTCGAAGCCGCCCTGCGGTTCGGCGAACACCTTCGGGCGCGCCAGGGCCCCGCCCGGGACCGGGAAGTCCTTGACGGTGGTCCAGGCGGCCGCGCCGGGGGCCTTCTCCAGGGCGACGACGGCCTTGCTCGCCTGCCACTGCCACACCAGCAGGGCGGTGCCGTCCTTGGCGACCGCCAGGTCCATGGCGTGGATCTCCCGGCTGCCGGACGGCGGCTGCTCGTTGAGGTCGGCCGGAGCGGTCCAGACGCCCTGCGGTCCGGCCTTCTCGGCGGCCTTCACGACGCCGAAGACCGACCACACCGCGACCAGCCGGCCGTCGGGGGCCGCCGCCAGGTGGTGGTAACCCTTCTCGGGGACCGCGGCCACGTACTCGGGCTCGGAGAAGGCGGTCGCGCCGGGCGCGAGAGTGGCCACCTTCAGCCAGTGGTTGTCGTGGTCGTCGGCTCGCTTGGCCCGCCAGACCAGGCGCACCGAGCCGTCGCCGAGCGAGACCAGCTCGGTGTTGGACCCGCCGGCGTCCGGCCAGGCCCGCGGGGCGAGCCAGCCGGTGCTGCCGGCGGGCCGGATCCGGGTGGAGCGGGAGAGCCCGTCGCCGGTGAGGGAGACGAGGGCGCCGTTCCCCGCCGACACCAGGGCGTTCAGCCCGCCCGAGGCGGAGCCGGGGTTGGGGTTCGCGGCGTGCAGGGCGCCGGCGCCCCACGGGCCCGGCGTACGCGCCGCGGCGGCGGCGAGGGCGGCCGCGTCGGTGCCGGCCGCCGCGGTGGCGGTGTGGGCGGCGGCCGGAGCGGCGGCCGCCAGGGCGAGTACGGGAGTGAGCGCGATGCCCAGCAGCGCGCGGGAACGGGAATGCGAAGTCATGGGAATGCCCCCCCGGGCAAGGCGATCCGGTGGCCCGGATGCGCCGGACTGTTCGAACAGATCCCGCGCAGCGTATAGCAACCAAGATCGTCCCGGCTTCCCCCCGGAACCCTCCCCCTAGTGCAGCGGCAGGAGCATCGTGATGTCGTCGCGGTCGTCGCCGGGGGCCACGCGGATCGCGCCGGGGACCCGGCCGACTTCCTTGTAGCCGCAGGCGGCATAGAAGTGCTCCAGGCCCAGCCCGCCCCGGCAGCCGAGGCGGATCGCCTCGATGCCCTCCATCGTGCGGGCGGCGTCCGCGACGGCCTCCATCAGGGCGCGGCCGGCGCCGTGACCCTGGAGGGCGGGGTCGACCATGACGGTGTAGGCCCAGACCCAGTGCATCTGCAGCCGGTGCCGGTTGAGGGCGATGACGGCGGTGGCGCGCACCCGTCCGGTGGCGTCGCGTCCGACGAGCAGGCGGCTGCGGCCCGAGGCGACCGCGGCGAGGTGCTTGTCCACCTCGGGGCGGACGTCCTCGAGGGTGACGGGCGGCACGAAGCCCACCGCCCCGCCGGCATTGGTCACCTCGGTCCAGAGCGCGGCGAAGTCTTCGGCCAGGGCGGGGCCGATGACCGGATCGAAGGTAAAAGTAAGGACCATAGAGCTAGATTAGCTATTACTGACCGGAGTGCGCAAAAGGCCCCGGCCACCCCCGAGGGGAGGACCGGGGCCCAAAGCGTCAGCGTCGGAGCGGCGAGCCGGACGTCAGACCCGCATCGCCTGCGGCGTCTCGCGGAGCTCCGCGTCCGGTCCGGGGTACTCGCGGATGATCTCGTAGCGCGTGTTGCGCTCGACCGGGCGGAAGCCCGCCTCGCGGATCAGTTCCAGCAGGTCCTCGCGGCCCAGCTTGTTCGGGGTGCCGTAGTTGTCCGCGTCGTGCGTGATCTTGTACTCGACGACCGAGCCGTCCATGTCGTCCGCGCCGTGCTGGAGGGCGAGCTGCGCCGTCTGCACGCCGTGCATCACCCAGAAGACCTTCACGTGCGGGACGTTGTCGAAGAGCAGACGGGAGACCGCGAAGGTCTTCAGCGCCTCGGCGCCCGTCGCCATCGTCGTGCGCGCCTGGAGCTTGTTGCGTACCTTGCCGTCCTTCATGTCCACGAAGTCGTGCTGGTAGCGCAGCGGGATGAAGACCTGGAAACCGCCGGTCTCGTCCTGCAGTTCGCGCAGCCGGAGCACGTGGTCCACGCGGTGGCGCGGCTCCTCGATGTGCCCGTAGAGCATCGTCGCCGGGGTCTTGAGGCCCTTGGAGTGCGCGAGGCGGTGGATGCGCGACCAGTCTTCCCAGTGGGTGCGGTGGTCGACGATGTGCTGGCGGACCTCCCAGTCGAAGATCTCCGCACCGCCGCCGGTGAGGGACTCGAGACCGGCCTCGATCAGCTCGTCCAGGATGTCGGAGGCCGACATGCCGGAGATCGTCTCGAAGTGGTGGATCTCGGTCGCCGTGAACGCCTTCAGCGAGACGTTCGGCAGCGCCTCCTTCAGCGCGGAGAGCGAGCGCGGGTAGTACCGCCACGGCAGGCTGGGGTGCAGGCCGTTGACGATGTGCAGCTCGGTGAGGCTCTCGTTCTCCATGCTCTTGGCCAGGCGAACGGCTTCCTCGATGCGCATCGTGTACGCGTCCTTCTCGCCCGGCTTGCGCTGGAACGAGCAGTACGCGCACGAGGCCGTGCACACGTTGGTCATGTTGAGGTGGCGGTTGACGTTGAAGTGGACGACGTCGCCGTTCTTGCGCGTGCGCACCTCGTGGGCGAGGCCACCGAGCCAGGCCAGGTCGTCCGACTCGTAGAGGGCGATGCCGTCCTCACGGGTCAGCCGCTCGCCGGAGCGAACCTTGTCCTCCAGCTCACGCTTGAACCCAGCGTCCATGCCGGTCCTCTCCATCTGTCCTCATGTCCGTCCTGCGGTCCCGCCGTGCGGTCCCGTCCTGCGGTCGCGTCGTGCGGTCCCGTCCCGCTCGGTCCGCGGCGCGGTACGTGTGCCCCACAACCGCGCCCCAACCGTACTCTCAGCACCCTCAGGCTTCCTCCGGCAGGCCCCCGACCCGGTTCTCCCACTTGGTGGAGAGCACGATCGTCGTACGGGTGCGCGAGACGCCCTTGGTGCTGGAGAGCTTGCGGATGATCCGCTCCAGCCCGTCCACGTCGCCCGCGCGGACCTTGAGCATGTACGAGTCGTCGCCGGCGATGAACCAGCAGTCCTCGATCTCCGAGAGGTCGCGCAGTCGGCGGGCCACGTCCTCGTGGTCCGCGGCGTCGGACAGGGAGATGCCGATCAGTGCCGTGACGCCGAGGCCGAGCGAGGCCGCGTCCACGGTCGCGCGGTACCCGGTGATGACTCCGGCCGTCTCCAGCCGGTTGATCCGGTCGGTGACGCTGGGGCCGGAGAGGCCCACGAGCCGGCCCAGCTCGGCGTACGAGGCGCGTCCGTTCTCACGAAGTGCCTGGATGAGCTGCTTGTCCACCGCGTCCATGTACCTGGAACCTTCCATTATTCGGCATTCCCTCAAGTTTACGTATAGAATCAAAGGCACACAGGGTCGACACCCTGTGAATCTTTCAACAGATCAAAGATGATCTGACGATTTTCAGGAGTGGTTCACCGTGTACACGATCGAGATGGCCTACGCGCACATGCGACAGCTCCAGGAGCTGGCCAACCGATCCCGCACCGACCAGCCCGCCGCCGCACACCGCGTCGACAAGACCCGCAAGCCGGGGCGCGCCAAGAAGGGCTAGGCGCCACCGCTTGCCTCCCGGGGGCGGGAGCCACCGAGCTCCCCCTCCCACCGGCGGTACAGCCCGTGCGGCACCCCTGCCGCGTCGAGCACCCGCCCCGCGACGAAGTCCACCAGATCCTGGATGTGCGTCGCACCCGCGTAGAACGCCGGAGAGGCGGGCAGCACCACTGCGCCCGCCTCGTCCAGGCTCACCAGATGCTTCAGCGTCTGCCCGCTCAGCGGGGTCTCCCGTACCGTCACCACCAGCCGGCGCCGCTCCTTGAGCGTCACGCTCGCGACCCGCTGGAGCAGGTCCTTCGACAGCCCGAGCGCCACCCCGGCCACGCAGGCCGTGGACGCCGGCACGATCAGCATCCCCTTGACCGGGTACGAGCCGCTGCTCGGCCCGGCCGCCAGGTCGCCCGCGGGCCAGTGGCGCACGCCGTCCAGTTCCGGGCGCGCGAAGGTCGCGGGCTTGCCGTCGGCGCCCCGCTCCAGCCATTCGCCCAGGTCGTCCCGCCAGTGCGCGTCGCGGAAGGCGATCCCCGTCTCGTCCAGCAGGGTCAGGCGCGAGGCCCGGCTCACCACCAGGTCCACGCTCTCGCCCGCCGCCAGCAGCCCGCGGATCACCGCGGCCGCGTACGGCGTCCCGGACGCCCCCGAAACCCCGACCACCCACGGGGTGCGCTTGCCCTCAGTCATACCTCCGAGACTATCCGGCCACCGCCGACGGGCACTGGCTAAGGTGTCCGCACGTTCAAGGGGTGGACACGGCGGAGGGGTCGTCATGAGCGGAAGCAGTACACACCCGGGCGGTACGGGCTCCTTCGCCTGGACCCGGACGGGCCGGGCCGTGGCCGCCGCGAAGCTGATGCTGGGCTGGGTGGCGCTGCTGTGGCTGATCGAGGCCGTCGACCACGCCACGGGCCACGCACTCGACTCCTACGGGATCACCGCGCGGGAGGCCGACGGCCTGAGCGGGATACCCCTGGCGCCCTTCCTGCACTTCGGCTTCGACCACGTGGCCTCCAACAGCGTCCCGCTGCTGGTCCTCGGCTTCGTCACCGCACTGAGCGGCATCGGCCGCTTCCTCGCCGTCTGCGCTGCCATCGTCCTGGCCGACGGCTTCGCGGTCTGGCTGATCTCCCCGCCCCACAGCATCACGGCGGGCGCCTCGGGGCTGATCTTCGGCCTCTTCGGCTACCTGCTGGTCCGCGGCTTCGTGGAACGCAGCCCGCTGGGCGTCGCGGTCGCCGTCGTCATCGCCGCCGTCTGGGGCACGACCTTCCTGGCCGGAGCCCTCCCCACGGACTCGGTGGTCAGCTGGCAGGCCCACCTCTTCGGCCTCCTGGCCGGCGCGGCGGTCGCCACGGTGGCCCGGCCGCGGCCGGAGGTGGCGGCGCTCTAGGCCGTCTCTTTTCGGATCTTGCCGGCTGCTCCCGCGGGGCGGTCGGGCCCCGGTCAGATCGTGACCGGGCCGCGGGCGGTGGCGAACTCGACCGAGACCAGGCCCGGTTCCTCGTCCTCGACCCAGGTGACGTCGATCTGGTCGAGGGGGTGGTCGGCCGGTTCGCCGAGGAATTCGGCGATGGAGGCGGCGTCACCCGCGAGGGAGACCCCGTGGATGGTGGTGGAGGTGCGCGGGTCGGCGCTCGGGCGCTCCTCGACGGGGACCGCCCACTGAAGGAAGTAGGGCAGTTGCGGGTCGTCCATCAGCTCCAGCAGGCCGATCTGCTTCCACCTCAGGTCGAACCCGTCGGGGCGGACACGGTGGCCGTCGGCCGAGGTGCGGCCGAGGCGGGCCTCGACCGGGGCGATGTCGTCGACGGAAACCACCCAGCCGAGCCAGCCGCCCCCCTCGGCGGCGCGGCGCGCGACCGCCTGACCGAAGGGTGCGCGGTCGGCGGCGGGGTGGTCGAGTGTCGTGACGACCTCGACGTAGGTGCCGCCGCTCAGCGGGAGAATGAAATTGCGGGTGCCGAACCGCGGGTGCACGCCCCCGTCGACGAACCCGGCGCCCAGCGCCGACCCGATCCACTGGACGGTCGAGACGAAGCTGTCGCGGGCCACCGCATAGGACACGTGATCAAGTCGCACGGCGCCATCATCACCCGGCGAGCCGCACGGATCCCGACGCCACGCCCGCCGCCCGGCCGCGTCCGCCGTGGATTCACTTCCACGAGGCAGGCTCTAGGCGGCGGTGCCGGGGTCCACGGGAAGCCCGGCCGTATCCACGGAGACCTTCCCGACGCCGGTCTCCACGGTGACCGTCTCCCCGTACGGGATCACGTCACGTCCCCGGTAGCCGTCGGGCCCCGGATTCCACAGCGTCATGCACTGCGCCTGGTACGGGTCGAAGATCAGGAAGTGCGGGATGCCGCGCCGGGCGTAGGCCCGGTCCTTGATCTCGTAGTCGTTGCGCACGCTGCTCGGGGAGACGACCTCGATGACGAGTTCCACGAGGTCGGGCGGGTAGGCGCTGAGGTTCTTGTCCGCCTCCACGGCGGGGATGACGGCGAGGTCAGGGCAGAACTCGTTGTCGCCGTCGAAGGGAACGGCTACATCGCTGATGAACCCCCACTCCGGCGAAATCTGGGCTTCCAGCGTGTTCCACAGCAACCGGATGGTCCTGGCGTGGTGCGGCTTCAGCGGACTCATCACGATGGCGCCCTCGACAATCTCCATCCGGTAACCGGGGAACATGTCCTCGAACCGGCTGAGCTGTGAGTGCAGGCGCTCGGTCTCCGAGACGGTCACGTCGGCCTCCCTGTCCATGCACTCGATGGTATGCCGCACGCCAGCCACCGGGGCAGGGCACGAACCGCCGGTTCCGGCAGGGCACACACGATCGAGCTACAGCGACAGCCCCCGCACCACCAGGTCGAGCAGCGCGCACACGAACAGGGCCATGCCGATGAAGCCGTTCACCGTGAAGAAGGCACGGTTCAGACGGGACAGGTCGTGCGGGGTGACGATGGTGTGCTCGTAGGCGAAGGCGGCCACGACGATCAGCAGGCCGAGCCAGAACAGCCAGCCCGCGTCCGTCGCCACCGCGTACCAGGCCAGCAGGCCGGTGGTGACCACGTGCGCGCCGCGCGCGCCCCACAGAGCGGCCGGGATGCCGAAGCGGGCCGGGACGGACTTGACGCCCTCCGCGCGGTCCGCGGCCACGTCCTGGCAGGCGAAGATCAGGTCGAAGCCGCCGATCCACACGCCGACCGCGAGGCCGAGGATCACCGCGTCCCAGGACCACTCGCCGGTGATCGCGATCCAGGCCCCGATCGGGCCCATCGCCTGGGCGATGCCGAGGATGGCGTGCGGGAAGTTCGTGAACCTCTTCCCGTACGGGTACACCACCATCGGTACGACGGCGACCGGCGCCAGCATCAGGCAGAGCGGGTTCAGCAGCGCCGCCGACCCGAGGAAGACGGCCAGGGCGATACCGGCCCCGGTCCAGGCCGAGCGGACCGAGACGGCGCCCGTCACCAGCTCGCGCCCGGCGGTCCGCGGGTTCCGCGCGTCGATCTCCCGGTCGATGATCCGGTTGGCGGCCATCGCGAAGGTCCGCAGCCCCACCATGCAGATGGTGACGAGGAGCAGCTTCGTCCAGTGCATCCGCTCGTCGAGCGTGAACATGGCGGTCAGCGCGGCGATGTAGGCGAAGGGCAGCGCGAAGACCGAGTGCTCGATCATCACGAGCCGCAGGAACGCCTTCACCTTGCCGGTGGCCTGCGGCGCGGGCCCGGATCCGAGGACCCCTTCGGCTGCGGATGTCATACGAGGGTTCTCCGGAAGTCTTCGAGGTCGGCCAGCAGCTCCACCGTGGGGAGCGCGCCGAGTTCCAGGGTCCAGGGGCCGGCGTCGTGGCCCTCGGGCGGGGTGACGTGTGCGGTGACCGCGCAGGCGGCGCCGGACGGGCGGGCCTCCAGGCGCAGGAAGTTCCCGGCCTCCGCGGTGAACGGCTCGCCCGTCGCCAGGGCTCGCTGGAGCTGCTCCGCGAAGTCGTCCGCCTCGACGTCCCGCGCGCCGGGCAGCTCGAAGCCGTCGCCCTCGCCGTCCTCGTCGAGCATCAGCGCCCAGACGTTGCCGGGCCCCGCGAACTCCTCGGGGCTGACGCCCGCCTCCGCGGCGGCCTCGCGGACGCCCGGGTCCGACGGGTCGAGTTCCGGGCGGACCAGGGCCACGTAGACCGTGTCCGTGCCGATGAAGAGGGCGGGGCCACCCGTCTCGATGTCGCTCACAGGCCGTACTCCTTCCAGCGGCTGTCGACCAGGGCCGCGGTCGCGGGGTCGGACTCGACCATGTCAGGCCAGCCGCCGTCCCGGGTGTACCCCTCCGTCGGCAGCTTCTTCGTGGCGTCGATGCCCGCCTTGCCGCCCCAGAACTGCTGGTAGGAGGCGTGGTCCAGGTGGTCCACCGGGCCCTCCACGACGGTGAGGTCGCGGGCGTAGTCCGTATTGCCGAGCGCCCGCCAGGAGACCTCGTGGAGGTCGTGGACGTCGCAGTCCTTGTCCACCACGATGATCAGCTTGGTCAGCGACATCATGTGCGCGCCCCAGATGGCGTGCATGACCTTCTGCGCGTGCTTCGGGTACTTCTTGTCGATCGAGACGATCGCGCAGTTGTGGAAGCCGCCCGACTCGGGGAGGTGGTAGTCCACGATGTCCGGGACGATGATCTTGAGGAGCGGGAGGAAGAAACGCTCCGTCGCACGCCCCAGCGGGCCGTCCTCCGTCGGCGGCCGGCCGACGACGATCGACTGGATCAGCGGACGCTTGCGCATCGTCACGCAGTCGATGGTCAGCGCGGGGAACGGTTCCTGCGGGGTGTAGAAGCCGGTGTGGTCGCCGAAGGGGCCCTCGGGAAGCGTCTCCCCCGGCTCCAGCCAGCCCTCGATGACCACCTCGGCGTTGGCCGGGACCTGGAGCGGGACCGTCTTGCAGTCCACCATCTCGATCCGCTTGCCCGCCACGAACCCGGCGAAGAGGTACTCGTCGATGTCGCCCGGCAGCGGCGCGGTCGACGCGTACGTCACGGCCGGCGGGCAGCCGAAGGCGATCGCGACCGGCAGCCGCTCACCGCGCGCCGCGGCCACCGCGTAGTGGTTGCGGCTGTCCTTGTGGATCTGCCAGTGCATGCCGATGGTGCGCTTGTCGTGGCGCTGGAGGCGGTACAGGCCGAGGTTGCGCACGCCCGTCTCCGGGTGCTTGGTGTGCGTCAGGCCGAGGTTGAAGAAGGACCCGCCGTCCTTGGGCCAGGTGAAGAGGGCCGGCAGCTGGTCCAGGTCCACGTCGTCGCCGGTGAGGACGACCTCTTGGACGGGCGCGGAATCGCCCTTCACCTTCTTCGGCGGCACGTGCACCATCGAGCCGAGCTTGCCGAAGGCCTCGCGGACACCGATGAAGCCCTGGGGCAGCTCCGGCTTGAGCAGGCCGCCGATCTTCTCGCTGATCTCGGCGTACGACTTCAGCCCGAGGGCCTTCAGCAGCCGCCGGTCGGTGCCGAAGACGTTCATGGCCAGCGGCATCGCCGAGCCCTTGACGTTCTCGAAGAGCAGCGCGGGCCCGCCCGCCTTGTTCACTCTGTCGACGATCTCCCCGACCTCTAGGTACGGGTCCACTTCGGCCTTGATGCGCTTGAGGTCGCCCTCCCGCTCGAGGGCCCGGAGCAGCGAGCGGAGATCGTCGTAAGCCATGCGGGCAATTGTGGCATCCCCGCTCAGAGCCCGAACCGCGGCGGGCCCTCTACCCTGGAAGAGTCCACGGCGGGCCTGCCCGGCCCGCACCCGTTCTTCTGGGGGTCGGTCCCACACCGTGCTGCGCTATCTGCCGTTCCTGCTGATCATCGCGCTGACCATCTACACCTTCATCGACTGCCTGAACACGCCGGAAGAAGAGGTCAAGCACCTTCCGAAGGTCGTCTGGGTCCTGATCATCCTGCTCTTCTCGATCGTCGGTCCGATCGTGTGGCTCTTCGCGGGCAAGAAGCGGGTGCCCGGCGGAGCGGGCCGGCCCCGCCAGGGCCGCCGTACGTGGGTGGCGCCCGACGACAACCCGGAGTTCCTGAAGTCCCTGCGCGAGGAGCGGGACGAGAAGGAGAAGGACAAGGAGTAGGAAGCAGGAAGGAGGAGCAGGGGCCCTTGGGGACCTGCTCCTACGGGACCTGGTCCTGCGGGACCTGGTCCCGCGGGGCCGCGGCGCCCGCCCGCGCCGCCGCCCGCTGCGCCGCCTGCGCGAAGGCCCGTACGGCCCCGGTGTCCTCGCCCGCTCGCCAGACCAGCCCGTACCCGACCGGTTCGGCGTCGGCCACGGGGACGTGGGTGATCCCGGGCCGGGCGTGGTAGGCCGCGGCGTGCGCCGACGTCAGCAGGGCGCCCCGACCGGCGGCGACCAGCATCAGGGCCTCCTGGAGGTTCGTCACCTCCGGGCCGCGCCGGATCGGCCGCCCGGCCGGGGTGCGCGCCGGAGCCTGGTGTTCGCGCAGGTACCCGGGCAGGTCCCCGGCGACCCCCAGCAGCGCGACCCCCGCCAGTTCCTCCAGCGTCACGGAGTCCCGTGCGGCCAGCGGATGCCCTGCGGCCACGGCCAGCGACCGCGCCTCGGTGAACAGCGTCGGCCCCTCCCCCAGATCGGGTTCGCGCACCGGGAACTCGGCGAAGGCCACGTCGAAGGCCCCGCCGCGCAGTTGCCCGTACGGGTCGGAGAGCGGCACCTCGCACACCTCGACGGTGATGCCGGGGTGCGTGGTGCGCAGGGCCTGCGCGGCGCGCAGGACGAGTTCGCCGGCGGGCGGGGTGGTGAAGCCGACGTGCAGCACCCCGTCCGCGGCGCGGGCGGTCGCGGCGGCCCGGTCCAGGGCGGCGGCGATGCCGCGGTGGTGGGGTTCCAGGTCGGCGCGGAGCTGGGAGCCGAGCGAGGTGAGGGCGACGCTGCGGCTGGTGCGCAGGAAGAGCCGGGCGCCGACGCGCCGCTCGAGGCGCTGCACGAGCTGGCTCACGCGGGCCCGGGAGAGCAGCATGCGCTCGGCGGTGCGGCCGAAGTGCAGTTCCTCGGCCAGGATCAGGAAGCAGTCCAGCTCATCGCGATCGGTAAGCATGGCTGAACGAACGTTGAGGTCTTCGCCGTTGTTCCCGTACGGGCGGCGGGCGAGGGTGGTCGAGCCGGCAACTTCCCGCTCTTCCTTCCCCTCCTCCGTTCTGCGAGGTCCTTCCATGGAAACCATCCGCGGGCGCCGACTCGGCGTCCTGCTCGTCCTGTGCGGCGCCATCTTCCTCGAAGGCATCGACGTCGCGATGCTGAACGTGGCCCTGCCGTCCATCCGCGCCGACCTCGGCCTCGAAACCGGCACGCTCCAGTGGGTGATGAGCGCCTACGTGCTCGGCTACGGCGGCTTCATGCTGCTGGGCGGCCGCGCGGCGGACCTCTTCGGGCGCCGCCGGATGTTCATCGGCTGGCTGTCGGTGTTCCTGCTGTTCTCCGGGCTCGGCGGACTCGCCACCGAGGGCTGGCAGCTGATCGCCGCCCGCTTCGTGACCGGGGTCGCCGCCGCCTTCATGACCCCGGCGGGCCTGTCCATCATCACCACCGGCTTCGACGAGGGGCCCCAGCGGGAGAAGGCGCTGCTCGTGTACTCGGGCACGGCTGCGGCCGGGTTCTCCGTCGGGCTGGTCGCGGGCGGACTGCTCGCCTCGGTGGGCTGGCGCTGGGTGTTCTTCGCCCCCGTGGCGCTGGCCGCGCTGATCCTGGCGGGCGCGCTGGCCTTCGTACCCGAGCAGGCACCTGCCGCGCGCCGGGACCGGGGCCGGATCGACGTGTGGGGCGGGGTGCTCGTGACCGCGGGCGTCGTCCTGCTCGTCCTCGGTGTGGAGGAGCTCGCGGCGCTGCCCGCGGTGGCGGGGCTGGCCCTGCTCGGGGCGTTCGCCCTCGTCGAGCGGCGCACGGCGGAGCCCCTGGTCCGGCTCGGGATCCTGCGCTCGCCCGGGCTGCTGCGGGCCAACGCGGCGGCGCTGCTGTTCTCGGCCGCGTTCTTCGGCTTCCAGTTCCTGGTGGTGCTCTACCTCCAGGAGCTGCGCGGCTGGTCCACCCTGCAGACCAGCCTCGCGATGCTGGTGATCGGGATCGACGCGGTCCTCTCGCCGACCGTGGTGCCCAGGCTGGTGGCGCGGTACGGGAACGGCCGGCTGATCTTCGGCGGCCTGGTGCTGGCGGCGCTGGCGTACGGGCTGTTCCTGCCGCTGGGCGCCGACTGGTCCTACCTGCTGATGCTGCCGGGCCTGATCCTGCTCGGCCTCGCCTTCGCTCTGGTCTACGGGCCGCTGACCATCGTCGCCACCGAGGGGGTCGCGGAGGAGGAGCAGGGCCTGGCGGGCGGTCTCCTCTACACGGCGTTCCAGTTCGGCGCGGCGCTCGGGCTGGCCGGTGTGACGGGGGTGGCGGCCGGCGCCGCCGAGCCCCTGGACGGGTACCGGGCGGCGCTGCTCGTCCCCTTCGCGGCGGTCCTGGTGGCCGCGGCCGTCAGCCTGCCGGGGCTGCGGCGGGGTTCACACCGCCCAGGGCAGGGGGCGGGTGCCCTCGGTGCCCGGGACGGAGACGAGGCCGTCGGCGCGCATGGCGACGTACACCTCGGTGTCCGCCAGGGCGTGGACGTGGCGCAGGACGTCCGGGGGTAGCACCACGGCTTCACCCGCGGCGACCTTCTCGGTGCGGCCGCCGCAGGTGACGTCCAGGGCGCCGACGGTGACCGTCCAGACCTGCTCGCGGCTGACGGAGTGCTCGGGGCCGGTGATTCCGGCGGGGATGGCGGCGTGCCAGGTGCTCAGTTCGGCGCTGCCCCGGCTGGGGGAGGCGAAGCCGGTCATGGTGGCGTTCGGGGTGGTGGTGACGTGGTCGGGGGACGGGGTGATGACGCGCACGGCGGGTCCTTCGCTTTCTCCGACAGGGTGAGTCAAGCTGCTTTACTCACATGAGTAAAGCAGCTTGACTCACCTGTGTCACCATGTTTGCGTGACCACCCACGAGAACGCCGGACCCGACATCGAGCTGGCCTTCCTCCTCGGCCTCGGCTTCCAGCTCCTGCTCGGCGAGTTCACCCGCCGCCTCGAAGAGGCCGGGTACGCCGACGGCCTGCGCCCCCTGCACGGCATGGCCTTCCAGGCCCTGGGACCCTCCGGTGCCACCGCGACCGAGCTCGGCGAGCGGCTCGGAGTGACCAAGCAGGCCGCCGGCCAGCTCGTCGACGACCTGGAGCGGCGCGGCTACCTGCGCCGCATCCCGCACCCCGAGGGCGGCCGCCGCAAGCTGGTGGTCCTGACGGAGGCCGCGACCGCCCACCTGGGGGCCGCCGGCCGGGTCCTGCACGAGCTGGAGGCCGAACTCGGCCGTGACAGCGTCGATCTCGGCGCGCTGCGCACCGAGCTGGGCCGCCTGGTCCGCACCCTGAACGGGGACGGCCCCCTCCCGCCGCTGCGCCCCGCCTGGTGACGCGAACGCCGGAGGGGCCGGGCAGCCTTTCGGCTGCCCGGCCCCTCCTGTGTTCCGTCCGACGGGTTCAGACGCCCGCGTACGAGTGCTTTCCGCTCAGCAGGATGTTCACGCCGTAGTAGTTCCAGATCCAGCAGGCGAACGCGAAGAGCGCGAGGTACGCGGCCTTGCGGCCCTTCCAGCCGGCGGTGGCACGGGCGTGCAGGTAGCAGGCGTACGCCACCCAGGTCACGAAGGACCAGACCTCCTTGGGGTCCCAGCCCCAGTAGCGGCCCCACGCGTCGCCGGCCCAGATCGCGCCCGCGATGATCGTGAAGGTCCACAGCGGGAAGACGGCCGCGTTGATGCGGTACGAGAACTTGTCGAGCGAGGCCGCCGACGGGAAGCGCTCCCAGACCGAGGTGGCGAACTTGCCCGGCTTGCCGCCGCGCGCGAGCTTCGCCTCGTAGGAGTCGCGGAAGAGGTACATGACCGCGCCGGCCGCGCCGATGTAGAAGACGGCGCCGCAGATGATCGCGGTGGAGACGTGGATCAGCAGCCAGTACGACTTCAGCGCGGGGACCAGCTGGTCGCTGTCGGTGTAGAGCACCGTGGTGGCGATGCCCAGGTCGAGCAGGACCGTGGTGACCAGGAACAGTCCGAGCCAGCGGACGTTCTTCTTCAGCGCCAGGAGCAGCAGGTACGCGCCGACGGCCACCGTGGAGAAGGTGATCGAGAACTCGTACATGTTGCCCCAGGGGGCGCGCTCCACCGACATGGCGCGGGCGCCGACCCCGCCCGCCGCGAGCAGGAAGCCGAGGGTGGTCAGCGAGATCGCGATGCGCCCGTACAGGTCGCCCTGGACGGTGCCGCCGGCCGCGCCGGGGCCGTCCGGGACGTCACGGGTGCCGGCGGCGCTGCGCGTGACCACCTTGGGCTTGTCGAGGACGGCGGTACCGGCCTTGCCCCGCACCTGGACGGCGGGCGCGGCGGCCCCGGCCGCGGGGGCGTCCCCGGACCGGGTGAGCGCGGCGGCCGTACGGGCCACCTTGCTGCGGCTGCCGAAGATCCACTCGGCGATGTGGGCGAAGAAGGCGAGGGTGTAGACCGCCATGGACGCGTAGATCAGGTTGTTGCTGAGGTGAGCCAGACTCTCGTTGGCTGCGGCCGCGAGCTGCATCACGCGCGCTCCCCTTCGACTTCTTCGGCTTCTTCGGCAGGTACGGCAGGTTCGGATTCTGGTGCGGTATCGGCGGCGGCCGACGGGGGCGCCGCCGTGGGCGCCTGTTCGTGGAGCGCGCCGGCCAGGGCCGCCAGCTCCTCGGGGAGCTTGGCGGACTCGCTGCGGCCGAGGCCGGCCATCTCGACGACGGTCACGCCGTCCTTGCCGCGGAACGCACGCACCCAGATCCGGCGGCGCTGGATGAAGAGGGAGCCCGCGAGTCCGGCGATGGCGGCGACGGCGCCCGCGAGGGCGAGGCCGCTGCCGGGCTGGTGGGTGATCGAGAAGGTCGCCCAGCGCTCGATGCCCTCGAACTTCACGGTGCCCTGCCCGCCGGGCAGTTCCATGGTCTCCCCGGGCAGCATCCGCTTCGCGAGCGGCTGACCGTCCTCGGACTTGAACTGCTCCATCTTGGAGGTGTCCAGCTGGTACACGTTCTGCGGCAGGCCCGAGTCCACCCCGAGGCTGCCGTGCCACGCGTTCAACGCGAGCGCCGGGAAGTCCAGCTCCGGGAACTGCGAGAACATCGTGCCCTGGCCGGCGCCCGCGAAGGTCGGCACGAACATCGCGGCGAAACCGAGCTGTGTCGGCTTGCCGTCCTTGTCCTTGTAGCCGTCGGTGACCTTGACCGCGCCCGTGGAGGTCAGGTTGCCGTCCTGCGGCAGCATCGGCACGGCGTCCTTGTAGACCGTCTTGCCGGTGGAGTCGGTCACCGAGATGACCGGCGCGTAGCCGTGGCCGAGCAGGTAGACCTTGGAGCCGTCCACCTCCAGCGGCTTGTTGACCTGGATCTCGCGCTTCTCCGGCTTGCCGTGCGCGCCGTCGCTGAAGGTGACGTACGCCTTGAAGTCGCGCGGGGTGCCCTTCTGCGGGCCCGTGCGCTCGAAGGTGGCGTCGAACTTGTCCAGGGTGAAGGAGAAGGGCGGCAGGTCGTCGGGGTCGAAGAGGCCGCCGGCCTTGAAGTCGTCGTACTGGGTGAGCGTGTTCGAGAAGCCCTGCCCGCGCAGGACCAGCTTGCCGCCCTCGGACTTGAAGTACTGGCCCCAGGCGAAGGCGATCAGCATGACGATCAGCGCCACGTGGAAGATCAGGTTTCCGGCCTCGCGCAGGTAGCCCTTCTCGGCCGCGACCGATCCCGCGCCGGTCTCCGTCCGGAAACGGCGGCGGCCGAGCAGACCGTGCGCGGTGGCGAGCACCTCGTCCGGGGAGCCGTCCGTGCGCCACGTCGTGTACGCGGGCATCCGGTTCAGCCGCTTGGGCGCGGCCGGCGGCCGGCCGGTGAGCTGTCCGACGAACTGCCAGGAACGCGGCAGGATGCAGCCGATCAGCGAGATGAACAGCAGCAGGTAGATCGCGGAGAACCACACCGAGCTGTAGACGTCGAAGAGCTGGAGCTTCTCGGCGACTCCCACCCAGGAGGCGTGCTCCTTCTTCCAGGCGGCGACCTTCATCAGGTCGACCTGGTTCTGCGGGACCAGCGAGCCGGGGATGGACGCCAGCGACAGCATGAAGAGCAGGATCAGCGCCACCCGCATGGAGGTGAGCTGCCGCCAGAACCAGCGGGCCCAGCCGAGCACCCCGATGCCCACGGGGCCGCCGGGGGCGTCCTCCAGAGGGGCGGTGGACAGCTGCGCGCCGGCCGCGGCCTCGGCGGAGGCTTCCGCGGAGGATTCGGCCGAGACGTCGGCGGAAGCGGAATCCTCGGACTCCGGGGCATCGTGCGGCGCCTCGGTGGACGCCTTGTCGGTCGTACTCATGTCCGTGTAGTCCTCAGATCCCCACCGTGAAGCCGCTGGTCCAGCTCTGCATGTCGCTGACGATGCTGCTCCACAAACCTGTGACGAGCAGCAGGCCGGTCAGGATCAGCATGCCGCCGCCGATGCGCATCACCCACGCATAGTGCTTCTTCACCCAGCCGAAAGCGCCGAGCGCCTTGCGGAAGGCGAGGGCCGTGGCGATGAACGGCAGCCCCAGTCCCAGACAGAAGACCACGGTCAGCAGCGCGCCGCGGCCCGCCGTCGCCTGCTCGATGGAGAGGGTGCCGACGGCCGCGAGGGTCGGGCCCATGCAGGGGGTCCAGCCGAGGCCGAAGAGCACGCCGAGCACGGGCGCGCCGATCAGGCCCACCGCCGGCTTCTTGTGGAAGCGGAACTCCCGCATCGTCAGACCGGGGATCGCGCCCATGAAGAACAGGCCGAGCAGGATCACCAGCCCGCCGAGCACCTGGGAGATGACGTCCTTGTTGGCGTCCAGGGTCCGCCCGAAGTAGCCGAACAGTGCGCCGGTCGAGGTGAACACGGCCGTGAAGCCGAGGACGAACAGGGTCGCGCCGCCCAGCATCCGGCCGCGCCGGGCCTCGGCGAGGTCGGCTCCGCCGACGCCGGTCACGTAGGAGAGGTAACCGGGGACCAGCGGCAGCACGCAGGGCGAGAAGAAGGAGATCAGCCCGGCGAGCAGCGAGATCGGCAGGGCCAGGAGCAGGCCGCCGTTGAGGACGGTCGTGTTCACGCCGGTCGATTCGGCGGCGAGCACGGTCCCGGAGAGCGCGGAGAGCGCGGAGAGCTCGGTGACCACGAGGTCACTTCTCCGCGAGCAGCGGCTTGATCATCGCGCGCAGCTGCTGCTCGTTGACCGCTGCCAGGGTGCGGGCGGCGATCTTGCCCTCCTTGTCGAGGACGATCGTGGAGGGGATGGCCGCCGGGTTGAGCGATCCCTTGGGGAAGCGCAGGACCAGCTTGCCGTCCGGGTCGTAGAGGCTCGGGTAGGTGATCCCGTAGGTCTCTTCGAAGGAGGTGGCGTTCTGCTTGCTGGTGTCCCGGGTGTTGATGCCGACGAAGGCGACGTCCTCGCCCGCGTCCGCCATCTCCTTGGAGACCTTGGCGAAGTACTTGGCCTCGGCGCGGCACGGCGGGCACCAGGAGCCCCAGACGTTGAGGACGACGACCTTGCCCTTGAGGGTGGTCGTGTCCAGGGTTGCGCCGTCGACGGTTCCGCCGTCGAGCTTGGGGGCGTCGATGCGCTTGCCCCGGGCGACGGTGGAGACACCGCTGGAGCCCGTCACGTAGTTGCCTCCGGCGGAGCCGGAGGATTTGCTGCCGCCGTCCGCATCGCCGCACGCCGTGAGGGTGAGTGCGCCGGCGAGGGTCACCGCGGTCAGCAGGATGGCGCGGCCGCTGGTCGAGCGGCTGCGGCGGGGGGCGCGGCTAAGGCTCATGTGAAAAGTTTCGCATGTGCGGTTTGCGGATCTTCCGCGCCCCCCGGGGGGTCTGTTAAGCCGCTGGTCAGGTGCTGACCCGGGCCGGGTCAGACCGCCGCGAGATACGTGCCCCAGCCACCGGTCGGCGACTGACCGGGTCCCAGGGTGCGCAGCTTGGCCAGAACCTTGGGGTCCTGGACGTCCAGCCAGTCGGCGAACTGCCGGAAGGATACGAGACGTACGTCCTTTTTGTCCGCCATGCCCTTGAGGGATTCCTCGACGGCGTCCATGTAGATGCCGCCGTTCCATTCCTCGAAGTGGTTGCCGATGAACAGCGGAGCGCGGTTGGTCTCGTAGGCCCGCTTGAAGCCGCCGAGGTAGGCGGCGGTGGCCTGGGTGCGCCAGGCCGGGTAGTTGGACGGGACGCCCTTGGTGGTGCTCTTGGACTGGTTCGCGAGGATGTTGTAGTCCATCGACAGCACCTCGAAGGAGTGCCCGGGGAACGGGAGCGACTGCAGCGGCAGGTCCCACAGGCCCCCGCGCTTGACCGGCCACTGCTGGAGGCCGCCGGGCGAGCTGGAGTCGTAGCGCCAGCCCAGCTTCTGCGCGGTCGGCAGCAGGTTGTCCTGGCCGAGCAGGCAGGGGGTGCGGGCGCCGACCAGTTCCTTGCGGTAGTCGAAGGGCAGCGGTTCGAGGTCGGTCCAGCCGGTGTTGGTGCGCCAGTTGGTGACGAAGGACACGGCCTGGTCGATCTCGCTCCGCCAGTCCTCGGGGGTCCACTTGCCGACCGAGCCGGAGCCGCCGCAGAAGTGCCCGTTGAAGTGGGTGCCTATCTCGTGGCCGTCGAGCCAGGCCTCGCGCACGTACTTGAGGGTGTTGCGGACGTTCTCGTCCTTGAGGTAGCCGATGTCGGAGGCGCCGACGGGGTTGTTCGGGGGCTTGTAGAGGCTCTTCTTCGACTCGGGGAGCAGGTAGATGCCCGAGAGGAAGAAGGTCATCGCCGCGCCGTGGTCCTTGGCGAGCTTGAGGAACCGGGGGAAGAGGCCGTTGCCGATCTCGCCCGCGCCGTCCCAGCTGAACACCACGAACTGCGGCGGGGTCTCGCCCGGCCGGAGGGGTACGGGGGCGGCCGGCTGGTGCGGCTGCGGCCCGGTGTCGGCGGTGGATCCGTCGCCGATGGGCTTGACCACCGGGCCGGAGGGCGGGGCCGCGCCCGTCGGGTTGGCCGGGCCCGGATTGCCCGTACCGGACGGACCGCCGACGCTGCAGCCGGCGATGCCGGCCGCCGCGGCGGCTCCAAGTCCGAGTCCGAGCACTCCCCTTCGGCTGAAGCCGCGCATATCGCTCATGAAATGTCATACAAGCGGACATTTCAGCGAAGTCGAGAGAGGACACGGCCTCGTCCAGCAACTTGTATGAAATTAGGCAGAGTCTTGACCAAACGGGCACGGTCCGAGGGGTTGCGCCCTGCCCGCACGGCGCCGGACACACGGCACCGGGCCCGGCCCCGAGGGGCCGGGCCCGGTCGTCCGTACCGCCGACGCGGCCGGGGCTTACGCCCCGAACGCCTTGGACTTGCCCTTCACCGGCTTCGCCCCCGCGAGGAGGTGCGCCGGGACCAGGTCCCGGGCCGGCTCGCTGTAGCCCACCGACACCAGCCTGTCGCCCTGGTACGTGAACGAGGTCAGCGAGGCCAGCGTGCACTGGCGGCGGCGCGGGTCGTGCCACAGCCGCCGCTTCTCCGCGAAGCTCCGTACGATCCAGATCGGGAGCTGGTGGCTGACCGCCACCGCCTCGTGGCCGCGGGCCGCGTCACGGGCGGACTCGATCGCGCTCATCATCCGCACGACCTGCTCGACGTACGGCTCGCCCCAGGACGGCTTGAACGGGTTCGTCAGATGCTTCCAGTTCTCGGGCCTGCGCAGCGCGCCGTCCCCGACCCCGAAGGTCTTGCCCTCGAAGACGTTGCCCGCCTCGAGGAGGCGTCCGTCGGTCGCGAGGTCCAGCCCGTGCGACTTGGCGATCGGCGCGGCCGTCTCCTGGGCCCGCTCCAGCGGGGAGGCCACGACGTACGTCACGTCCCGGTTCTCCAGGTGCTCCGCGACCCGGTCCGCCATCTTGCGGCCCAGCTCGGAGAGGTGGTAGCCGGCGCGGCGGCCGTAGAGGACCCCGTCCGGGTTGTGCACCTCGCCGTGGCGGACCACGTGAACGACGGTGATCTCGTTGCCCTCGGCGGGGACGCCGCCTCCGGCACCCGTTGCGGCACTCGTTCCGGCGCTCATGCGGTGGCCTCCGCGGCGGCCCGGGCGGCGGCCGGCAGGGCGGCCGCGATGCGCTCGATCGCCTTGTCGTCGTGGGCGGTGGACACGAACCACGACTCGAACGCCGACGGCGGCAGGTAGACGCCCTGCGCCAGCATCGAGTGGAAGAAGCCGTTGAAGCGGAAGGCTTCCTGCTTCTTCGCGTCGTCGTAGTTGCGGACCTCGTCCTCGGTGAAGAACACCGAGAACATGTTGGAGGCCGTCTGCAGCCGGTGCGCGACGCCCTCCTTGGTGAGCGCCTCGGTGACCAGCCCCTGGATCTGGAGCGACACCGCGTCGACCTTCTCGTACGCCGCCCCGTCCAGCAGCCGCAGCTGCGCCAGACCGGCGGCCGTCGCGATCGGGTTGCCGGACAGCGTGCCCGCCTGGTAGACGGGACCCGCCGGCGCCAGGTGGCCCATGACGTCCGCACGGCCGCCGAACGCCGCGGCCGGGAAGCCGCCGCCCATGACCTTGCCGAAGGTCATCAGGTCGGGCTTGACCCCGTCGACGCCGTACCAGCCGGCGCGCGAGGTGCGGAAACCCGTCATGACCTCGTCGGAGATGTACAGGGCGCCGTTCGCCCGGCACAGGTCGGCGAGCCCCTGGTTGAAGCCCTCCCCCGGGGTCACGACGCCCATGTTGCCGGGCGCGGCCTCGGTGATCACACAGGCGATCTCGCCCGGGTGCGCGGCGAAGGCCGCCCGGACCGATTCCAGATCGTTGTAGGGGAGCACGATCGTGTCCCCGGCCTGCGCGCCCGTCACCCCGGGGGTGTCCGGCAGCGCGAAGGTCGCGAGCCCGGATCCGGCCGCGGCCAGCAGCGAGTCCACGTGCCCGTGGTAGCAGCCGGCGAACTTCACGATCTTGGCGCGGCCGGTGAACCCGCGGGCGAGACGGATCGCGGACATGGTCGCCTCGGTCCCGGAGGACACCAGGCGGACCTGCTCCACGGGCTCGATCCGCGCGACGATCTCCTCGGCGAGCGCGACCTCCCCCTCACCGGGGGTGCCGAAGGAGGTGCCGCGGACGACGGCGGCCTGGATGGCCTCCACCACGGCCGGGTGGGCGTGGCCGAGGATCATCGGCCCCCACGAGCAGACGAGGTCGACGTACTCGCGCCCGTCGGCATCGGTCAGGTACGGACCGGTACCGGACACCATGAACCTGGGCGTTCCGCCCACGGCGCGGAAGGCGCGCACGGGAGAGTTCACGCCGCCAGGCGTCACGAGGGACGCGCGGTCAAAGAGAGTCTGCGAGACTTTGGCTTCATACGGGTACGGGTAGCTCACACCAGCCATGGTCTCATCAGGCCGCGACTGACTTGCGGACGGGCGTTTCACCGCGCCGCCCCGGGGGAGGTCACTGCCATGATGATCAGGCTGCGTGGCGGGGGTCACGGGGCCGGGGCAGGCAAGACACGTCGGGTGGAGATATGCAACGCGGTGGTGGACCGGGCGAGGGCACGGACGGCCTGGACCCGCAGCGCGCCCGGGAACGTCGCCGCGGCAAGCACCGCCGTCGCGCCACGGACGCGGCAGAACACGTACCGGGCCCCACGCAGGACCCCGACGGCCTCCCCAGGGGCCGCGGCATGGGCGTGACGTACAAGTACTTCGGCGCCCCCGACGGGGCCACGGCCGCGCGCGTCCCGGTGACGATGCGGCCGGAGGAGCTCGGCGGCGACGAGCTCGGCATGGGCGGCATGTTCAGCAAGATCAAGCCGGAAACCGTCGCCGCGATGGTCCTGACCGGCATCGAGGGCATACCCCTGCACAAGGTGCCCCCGCTGGAACTGGTCGTCCTCCACCCCGACTACGCCGTCGTGAAACTCCCGATGACCGTCGTCGACCCGCTGCGCGGCATCGGCGAGGAATCCGTCGGCGCCGCCGCCTTCATCTGGTCCACGGTCCCCGACCGCGGCGGCCCCCGCGACGCCTTCAACGTCTACCAGCTGCTCCACGAATGGCAGGACTTCTCCCACCGCCTCCACGAGGCGGGGCACCAGCCGTACTGCCTCGTGTGGCCCTGATCCGGCCATTCACCCACTGCGGGCGGCCCGGTGGGCGGCCCTCGGCGAGGGCTTCCCGCCCGCGGCGCAGGTAATCGCCCGGGCCCGTACAACCCGGCGGGATCTTCGGGTGTCTCCCTTGCGAGCAACCGTCTTTCGCCTGGGGGATCCGTGCACCTGCCTGCTTCCGTCCGTTCCGCGCCCGGCCTGCGCCGCCGGGGCCTGTCCGCGCTGGCCGTCGCCGCCGTCGTGGCCGGCACCGTCCCGGCGCTGACCGGCACCGCCCACGCGGCGGACCTGCCGCCGTGGACCGGCTGGTCGAGCATTTCCAAACTGGGTTCCGAGTCGTACACGCAGGGACTCGTCCAGCGGGACGACAACTCCGCGGTGGTGCTCTACTACCAGTACGTCCTCGTCTCCGGAGCGCGGCGGCCCGTGCTCCATGCAGCCGTGCGCCCGGCCGGCCGCGACACCTGGGAGACCCCGAAGCAGCTGTCCTCGGCGGCCGAGGAGCGGGGACAGGCCACCCTCACCCTCGTGGGCGGTGACGTGGTCGCCACGTGGACCGAGTACCCGGACCACAGGGAGCCCGGAGACTGGGGCAAGGTGCCGACCCGGCTCGTCACCTCCACCCTGAAGAACGGCGCGTGGTCGGCGCCCACCATCCTCGTCGACCGGGACCGGGGGCACCTCCTGACGGAACCCGACCTGGCCGCCGGCGCCGACGGCACCCTCGCCCTCACCTGGCAGCAGCGCAAGGCGAACGGCACGGTGTGGTCCGTCTGGGCGGCCACCCGCACCCCCGACGGCACGTGGTCCGCCGCGGCCCAGGTGAGCAACGCCGCCGCGGACGGCGACACCGGGGCAGAACAGCCCGAGGCCACCGTCGACTCCGACGGCACGCCCGTGGTCGCCTTCCGCCAGCTGACGGAAACCGGCGGCTCCAGCATCCGTACGTCCACCCGCCCGGCCGGCGCGGCCGGCTGGACGGCGCCCGCTCCGATCGCGGACTCCGCCACCGTTCTGGGAGCACCGCGGCTGGCCGGCGGCGCCGGCCGCCCCGTGGCCCTGGCGTGGACCGAGGACCTCAAGGCCGAAAACGACAGGCTGCTCCACACTGCCGTCCTGCCCGACACGAAGGCCGACTGGCGACGGGCGCCGGACCTCAGGGTCGGCCCGTACCCGTGGGCCCTGCCCTCCGAGCCCCTGGTCGAGCCCGACGGCGACGTGACCCTGATCTGGTCCGCGCCGCAGGGGGACGACCCCGACGTCGCCGTGGCATCCGCCACGCTGACCCACGCGGACGGAAAGTGGTCCCGCGTCACCACCCTCTCGTCCTCGCCGAATTGGGCGACCTTCCAGGACGCCTCGGTGGGCAAGGACGGCACCATCAGGGCCCTGTGGAAAATCTCCGAGGAGCTGCACCAGGCACACTTCAAGGACGGCGTGTGGTCGGCCGGCACCCTGCTGTGGGGCTCGCAGGGCGCCGACGACGTGGAGGGCCGGATCGCCGCAGGGCCGGACGGCCAGGCGACCGCCACCTGGGACATGGGCGGCGAGAGCGAGATCACCGCTCTCCGCAGCGCCCGCACCACGAACGCACCCCTGACGGTCCGTAGCGCCTACGTCCCGTCGCAGAACGACCGCAACTACGGCGACTGGCGCGCGTCGTGGCAGCTCAGCCGGCCCGTCTACTCCTACACCGTGACCCTCACCGGGGCCGACGGGACCTTCCGGCGCACCATCAAGGGCGGCACGACGCCGAACCCCTCGGTGGCCTGGGACGGCTACGGGGACGACGGGACCACCCTCACCCCCAGCGGCCCCCTGAAGTGGACCCTCAAGGCCACATCGATGGCCGGGGACACCAGCGAGCAGACCCTGGCCACGGGCACGGTCACCGTCTACAACGGCGCCTCCGCCCTCCGCGACATGGGCAGCGCCTCCGGCAAGCCCGACGGCACCGGCGACGCGCTCGTCATGACCACCGACGGCGGTATCCGCTCGATCTTCGGGAACCGCGCCACCGGCGCCTTCAAGGGCACCGCCACCGGCTACGGCTGGCCCGCCGGCACGCTGCCCATCCCGGTCAAGGGCCCGGACCTCAGCCTCTGCAACGACCTGCTGGTCCGCAACTCCAAGGGCGAGCTCCGCCGTTACACCGCCAACTGCGGCAGTACCTTCACGCCCAAGACCCCGAAGACGCTCATCGGCGGCGGCTGGAACCAGTACGACGTGCTGACCTCCCCCGGCGATGTCGCCGGTGGCGGCCCGGCCGAACTCGTCGCCCGCAACGCCTCGACCGGTGCCCTGTACCGGTACGCCCGCGCCAAGGACGGCACCTTCGCCCCGCGCGTGCAGATCCCCGGCTCGTACAAGGGCTACAAGAAGATCCTCGGCGCCGGCGACCTCAACGGCGACCGGTTCGGCGACCTGATCCTCCAGGACAAGTCCAACCGGCTGTGGCGCATGAACGGCAGCAGCAAGGGCACCTTCAGCGCGCCCGTGAAGCTCTCCGACAGCTGGGGTTCGACCTACAACTCCGTGGTCGCCGCAGGCGACCTGAACGGCGACGGCCGCGCCGACCTGCTGGCCCGGGACACCTCCGGCGCCATCTGGCGGATCCCCGGCACCGGCAAGGGCACCTTCGGCAGCCGCGTGAAGGTCGCCACCGGCTGGCAGATCTACAAGGGCCTGTACTAAGAGGTCCGTACTCCCGGCGGGTCCCGGCCCCGGCGCTGCCCAGTGCGGCGCCGGGCCCGGTCCCCGGCCGCAGGGGCGCGGCCTCAGGCCGTCAGGACGATGCGGCCGCGCGTGCCCGGGTCCGCGAGGTGGGCGTGCGCCTTGGGGGCCTCCGCCAGGGGGAAGGTGCGCGCCACCCTGAGCGTCAGGTCGCCCGTGTCGACCAGCTTCACCAGGCGGGCCAGGTGCGCGCCGTCCGCCGCCACCTCCTGCTCCACCACGCGGACGCCCCGCTCCGCCGCCGGGGCCGCGTGGGGAATCAGGCCGACGTAGGCGCCGCCGTCGCGGACGAAGGCCAGGGCCGGGCCGCCGAGGACCGCCGTGTCCACGACACCGTCCACCGCGGCGGCCGGAGCCGAGCCGCGCGGGACGAAGTGGGCCGCGCCCAGGGACCGTACGAGTGCCTCGTCATCGGGTCCCGCCAGGGCCGTCACCACGTAGCCGGCCCGCGCCGCCAGCTGGACCGCGAGGCCGCCGACCGCCCCCGCCGCGCCGGTGACCAGGACCGCGGCCCCGGCCGGGAGTTCCAGCAGGTCCACCGCACGGGCCGCGGTCAGGCCGCTCAGCGGCAGCGCCGCAGCCGTCACCGTGTCGACCGTGACCGGGGCCGGAGCGAGCGCCGACGCGTCGAGCACCGCGTACTCCGCGTGCGTACCGAGCGGCTTGACCGGCCCGTAGTGCAGGCCGACCACCCGGTCGGACACCGCCCAGCCGGCCACGTCCGCGCCGAGCTCGTCGATCTCGCCCGCCACGTCCCAGCCGAAGCCGAGCCGCTGCCCCTCGCCGCCGAAGACCCCGGCCCGTACCGCGCCGTCGACCGGGTTCAGGCCGGCCGCCCGGACCCGTACGCGGACCTGCCCGGCGCCCGGCTGCGGGACCGCCACCCGTACGACCTCGATCCGCTCGGGGCCGCCGAAGCCCTCGGTCACTGCCGCCAGCATCGTCGTGCTCATCGCCATCGCCTCTTCCGCAGGTTCGCTCACTCGTTCGTTCTTTCCGGCGTTTCCGGTGAGAACTAACCTAGGGAGAGTTACTCTCGAATCGTAAGTACGTACCCCGGAGTGCGTACCCGACCCGGAAGTGGGGCACCCATGGCCACCCGTACCGCCGAGGCCCGCCGAGAAGAGGCCCGTGAGGCCTACGACGCCTTCCTCAAGGAGTGCCCCACCAGTCAGCTCCTGGCCCGCATCAGCGACAAGTGGGTCGGCCTCATCGTCAGCGCGCTCGCCCAGGCCGAGGACCGCACCATGCGCTACAGCGAGCTCGGCCGCAGGATCCCCGGGGTCAGCCAGAAGATGCTGACCCAGACCCTGCGCTCCCTGGAGCGCGACGGCCTCGTCGCCCGCACCGTCACCCCCACCGTCCCGGTCCGCGTCGACTACCGGCTCACCGACCTCGGCGGCAACCTCGGCCGCCTGCTCAGCTCCGTGAAGGAGTGGGCCGAGAACCACTTCGACGAGGTCAACGCCCATCGCGAGCTGCACGACGCCGCCACCGCGGCGGCGATGGACGCCTAGCCGGGCCCCGGGCCCGGTCGCGGCACCCGGCCCTGCGGACCTGCGTGCGCGGCCCCGTAAATCGCCCGCGGACCAGCGCCCGGCGATGGCATGCTGACCTCGTGAACGGACCCGGCATTCAGCTCACCCTCGCCCCCGAACTGCACGTGTTCGCCGCGCCCGCGCGCCGCGGCGCCCGCGTGCCGACCACCACCGACGGCGTCTCCAGCCTCGGCCACGTCGTCGAATCGGCCGGTGTCCCCCTCACCGAAGTCGGCCGGATCCTCGTCGACGGAGCCGAGACGCCCCTCGCCCACGTGCCCCGGGCCGGCGAATCCGTGGAGGTCTTCGGCGTCGACCGCCCCCAGCACCTCCCCGGCGTCCCCGGAACCACGCCGCTGCGCTTCCTCCTCGACGTCCACCTCGGCACCCTCGCCCGCCGCCTGCGACTGCTGGGCGTCGACGCGGCGTACGAGAACGAGGACATCGGCGACCCCGCCCTGGCCACCCGCTCCGCCGCCGAGCAGCGCGTCCTGCTCTCCCGCGACCGCGGACTGCTGCGCCGCCGCGAGCTGTTCGCCGGCGCGTACGTCTACAGCGACAACCCCGACGAGCAGGTCCGCGACATCCTGGGCCGGTTCGCCCCGGCCCTCGCGCCCTGGACCCGCTGCACCGCGTGCAACGGCACCCTGCGCGAGGCCGACAAGGACAGCGTCGGCGACCGGCTGGAGAGCGGCACGCAGCGCTCGTACGAGGTCTTCGCCCAGTGCGCCGACTGCGAGCGCGTCTACTGGCGCGGCGCCCACCACGCCCGGCTGGAGCGCATCGTCGACGAGGCCGTGGCCGAGTTCGGCGGCGTCGGCACCCCGTAGCCGCGCGCACTCGTGCCCGCGCGGCAGGACCCGTACGCGGCAGGACCCGTACGCCGCAGGACCCGTACGCCGCAGGACCCGTACGCGTAAGAACACGTACGGGTCAGAACGCAGACGGGTCAGAACACACACCGGTCGGACCGCGTCCGGTCGGGACACGTCCCGGTCAGAACGCGTACGTGTCCCCCGTGTCCAGGGCCAGCACCACGTGCTCGTTGTTGGCGTGGTTCCGGTCGGTCGCGCCGCCGTTCCACCAGGTGTCGACCCGCACCACCACCTCCGCGGCCGGCTCCTTCAGCCGCAGCGCCAGCCCGATGTGCCGCCCCCGCCCGTGCAGCGGCAGCTCCCCCGTCTCGCACACCACCTCGCTCAGCCCGGCCCGCGCGCAGCCCTCCGCCAGCTCCTGGCGGTCCGCGAGGTCGGCCGACAGGCGCAGCCGTACGGTCGCGTTCGCCAGGGCGGACGGACCCTCGTTCTCCGGGACCAGCAGGATCCGCAGCCGGCCCCCGGTCAGGGCGACCCGCCCGTGATAGGCGACGTCCGCCTCGGCCTCGGGCCCGACTCCTGCCCGGGCCCCGGCCCCGGCCCCGGCGAGGGCGTTCCCCACACCGCTCCCCAGCCCGCCGAGCAGCACCAGCAGCCCGGCCATCACCACACTCCGTACGGCACCTCGGCGCACCGCGACCACCTCCACGCGCGGACGCTAGCCCTCCCGCCCGTCCGATGGTCGGACCATCACACGAACGAGGGCGAGCCCACCTCCCCGTTCGCTCATTCGCCCCTCGGCTCCGCATAGGGTTCCGGCCATGCTCATCGCCCGTTCCGCCGCCCTCTTCGCCCTCGCCGCACTCCTGGAGATCGGCGGTGCCTGGCTCGTCTGGCAAGGCGTCCGCGAGCACAAGGGCTGGGCCTGGATCGGCGTCGGAGTCATCGCGCTGGGCCTCTACGGGTTCGTCGCCACCCTCCAGCCCGCAGGCGACTTCGCCCGCGTCCTCGCCGCCTACGGCGGGGTCTTCGTCGCCGGATCCCTGCTCTGGGGCGTGGTCGCCGACGGGTACCGGCCCGACCGGTGGGACATCGCGGGCGCCCTCGTCTGCCTCGCCGGCATGGCCGTGATCATGTACGCCCCGCGCGGCCGGTGACCTGCACGGCGACCGGCCTATGCTGGCCAGTACCCACCCGTACGAACACACGAACGCACGAGGAGCCCGCATGAGCACGGCCACCCGAACCGCCGTAGTCACCGGCGCGAGCAGCGGCATCGGCGCGGCCACCGCCCGGCAGCTCGCCGCGGCCGGCTACCACGTCGTCCTCACCGCCCGCCGCAAGGACCGCATCGAGGCCCTCGCCGCCGAGATCACGGCCGCCGGCCACGAGGCGACCGCCCACGCCCTCGACGTCACCGACCGCGCCGCCGTCGACGCCCTCGCCGCCTCGCTCCAGCGCTGCGACGTGCTCGTCAACAACGCCGGCGGCGCCCTCGGAGCCGACCCCGTGGCCACCGGCGACCCCGCCGACTGGCGCACGATGTACGAGGTCAACGTCATCGGCACGCTCAACGTCACCCAGGCCCTGCTGCCGGCCCTGACCGCCTCGGGCGACGGCACGGTGGTCGTCCTCTCCTCCACCGCCGGCCACGCCACCTACGAGGGCGGCGCCGGATACGTGGCCGCCAAGAACGGCGCCCGCGTCCTCGCCGAGACCCTCCGCCTGGAGATCGTCGGCCAGCCCGTCCGCGTCATCGAGGTCGCGCCGGGCATGGTCAAGACCGAGGAGTTCGCGAAGACCCGCTTCGGGGGCGACGCCGAGCGGGCGGAGAAGGTCTACGCCGGCGTGGCCGAGCCCCTCTCCGCCGACGACGTGGCCGACACCATCACCTGGGCGGTGACCCGCCCCAGCCACGTCAACATCGACCTCCTGGTGGTCCGCCCCCGCGCCCAGGCCTCGAACACGAAGCTCCACCGCGAGCTGTAACCCGTAGAGCGGGCTACGGCACCAGCCCGGCGCTCTTCAGGTGCGGCATCAAGGCCGCCGGCTTCAGCCCGGCGGCCTTCGCCGCGTCCAGGGCCCGCTTCAGGTCCGCGCCGAGCGTCGGCGTGAAGTGCAGCAGCACGATGTCGCCGGCCTTCAGCTGCGGCGTGGCCGGCGTCTCGCTCCACGTCGTGAAGTCGTGCGTCCACGTGATCAGCGCCTTGACCCCGCACGCCTTCGCGGCGAGCCGGACGTCGTCGTCGACGGCCCCGTACGGCGGCCGCAGCAGCTTCGGCTCCCGCCCGAACGCCGCGGCGGCCTGCTCCCCGGCCCCGCACACCTCGGCGTCCTTGCCGGAGGCGTCGAGCGACGTCAGATCAGGGTGATTGACGGTGTGGTTCTCCACGTTCACCGACCGCCCCTGCGCGACGAGTCCGGTGAAGTACTGGGCGTCGTACGAGTACGCCCCCGGCAGCAGGAACAGCGACGCGGGCACCCGCTGGTCGACGAGCGTCCGGGCAACGGCCGGATCGTGCGACCACCCGTCGTCGATGGTGATGAACACGACCTTCTCCGCGGTCGGCACGTGCGACACCACGGGCGGCAGCCCCACCGCCCGCGAGGCCGCGGCGGCGGCCGGAGCTGCGGACTCGGCCCCGACGGCGTCGGCTGCCTGAGCGGCACCAACGGTGAGCGACAACGACGCGAGCGCGGCAAGAACCGCACGGGATCTCCACATGCGGGACACCTTGGTCTAGACCAACTCCCAACGTCAAGACCCCGGACGGCGACTTCCTCCAGCCGAATCCGACTGCGCCTTAACGGAGTTGACGACTCCGGCGGGGAACTCCCGGTGGACCTCCCCCTCGACGGAGCCGAGCCCTCACGCACGACACGGAGGGGTCCGGACCGTGAACGGTCCGGACCCCTCCGCTCCCCCCGACGTCCGCGCCCGGGCATCAGCCCTTGATGCAGATGACCTGCTTCAGCTTGGCCACGACCTCGACCAGGTCGGTCTGCTGGTCGATGACCTGCTCGATCGACTTGTACGCGCCCGGGATCTCGTCCACGACGCCCGAGTCCTTGCGGCACTCCACGCCCTTGGTCTGCTCCGCCAGGTCGCGCGCCGAGAACCTCTTCTTCGCCGCCGTCCGGCTCATCTTCCGGCCCGCGCCGTGCGAGGCCGAGTTGAAGGACTTCTCGTTGCCGAGACCCTTCACGATGTACGAGCCCGTACCCATGGAGCCGGGGATGATCCCGTAGTCACCGCTGCCGGCACGGATCGCGCCCTTCCGGGTGACCAGCAGGTCCATGCCGTCGTACCGCTCCTCCGCCACGTAGTTGTGGTGGCAGCTGATCTCCTGCCCGAAGGAGACCTTCGCCTTGCGGAACTCCCTGCGGATCACTTCCTTGGACAGGCTCATCATCACGGCACGGTTGTACTTGGCGTACTCCTGCGCCCAGAACAGGTCCTCCCGGTAAGCCCGCATCTCAGGCGTGGCCGCGAGGAACACGGCGAGGTCCCTGTCGACCAGTCCCTGGTTGTGCGCAAGTCCGCGGGCCACTCCGATGTGGAAGTCGGCCAGCTCGTTCCCGATGTTCCGGGAGCCGGAGTGCAGCATGATCCACACCGAACCGGATACATCGAGACAAAGCTCCCAGAAGTGGTTGCCGCCTCCCATGGTTCCCAGTTGCCGCAAAGCGCGCTCATGACGGAACTTCACCGCGTCCGCGAGGTAGTCGAACCGCTTCCACAGATCCGCGACCCCCTCCACGGAGACCCCGTACAGCCGCCCCGGATCCACCGCCTCCCGGTGCATCCCCGCCCCCACCGGGATCGCCCTCTCGATCTGCGAGCGCAGCCCGGACAGGTCCCCCGGGAGGTCGTTCGCGGTCAGCGAGGTCTTGACCGCCGACATGCCGCAGCCGATGTCCACTCCCACCGCAGCCGGGCAGACCGCGTCCTTCATGGCGATGACCGAGCCGACGGTCGCGCCCTTGCCGTAGTGCACGTCCGGCATGACGGCGAGGCCCTTGATCCAGGGAAGGCCGGCGGTGTTCTGGAGCTGGCGCATCGCGCTGTCCTCGACCGACGCCGGGTCGGTCCACATCCGGATGGGAACCTTCGCCCCGGGCACTTCTACGTATGACATTTCATCCTCAACACCCCGTCAACACCACAAAAGTCTCTCAACGCAAAAAGCCTCGCTCATGGCCTCAAATACGACATGAGACCGGCGCCGGCACCAGCGTGTGCGATAGACATTGTGTCCATCCGCGCCCCAGCCGCGGCAACGCATTTTCCCGAAGGGAGCCGGTGGAACGTGCAGCGCAAGACGGTACGAGTACGTGGAGTCCTGCCAGCCATCGCGATGCTCACCGCCCTCGGGGCCGGCCTCACCGCCTGCACCGACGGCGGCGCCGGAATCGGAACCTCCAGCGACGCGAAGCCCGGTGCGAACGCCGGGACGGGTGCGCAGCCCGGCAAGTACCGCAGCCTGCCCATGCCCTGCAAGGCCGCCGACGCCAAGAAGGTCAAGGCCATGCTCCCGGCCGCCGAGGGCCTCACCCCCGAGGCCCTCGAAGCGCTCTACGCCGGGGTCGCGGACGCCTCGTACGACGCCGACCGGCGCGTCGGCTGCCGGTGGACCTCGCAGACGCCGGCCGAGACCCGGCTGCTGTCGGTGGGCTTCGAGCGCGTGGTCTCGTACGACCGGGCCACCACGAGCGACGACGACAAGGCGCGGCAGGTCTACGGCCGCAAGCTCACCGCCGCCAACCTGCCCGCCCCGGGGCCGTCGGCGAGCCCGACGCCGACCCCGTCCGGGTCCGCGTCCGGGTCCGGGGCCCCGACGCCCGGTGCCCCCGGTGCGAAGCCGAGCACGGGTGCCGGCACCAGCCCCGGCGCGAGCACCAGTCCTGGTGCGTCCGCCGGCCCGTCCACCAGTCCGTCCGCCCCGCCCGAGCTCGGCTCCCGCGTCCTCGAAGGGCTCGGCGACGAGGCCTACCTCGAGGACAAGCTCGCCGCCGCCGGGGCCACCGCCGCACAGGCGCGCACGGTCCGCATTGTGTTCCGTACCTCGAATGTCATCGTCACCGTGGAGTACAGCATCCAGCCCTCGCTCCCCGGCACGGTCCCGCCCAGCGGTGAAACCCAGGACAAGTCACGGCAGTTGGCGCAGGCCCTCGTGGATCGGTTCGACGACTAGCCGGTCCCGTCCCAGGGGGGCGTGCGGGGCCGTCGTGACGGCGCGCACAGCAGACGGGCGCCGGGTCGGGCTACGGTTGCTCGGGTCCCGCGCCCGCAAGAGGGACCGTCCGAGCCCGCACGAAGACCCACAACGTCTGAAGGAATCATGCACCGATCAGCCTCGCGCCTCACCCGCGTCCTCGCCTGCGCAGCCGTCCCGGTGATCCTCACGGTCGCCGGCTGCTCGTCCGACTCGGGCGAGAAGTCGGGTGCCGACAGCGGCAAGAAGTCCGGAGCATCCTCGTCCGCCGAGCCGAGCGCCAAGGCCTCCAAGGAGGCGCTGGAGAAGGCCGTGTACGCCACGCTGCCGGAGCCGTGCAAGGCGGTCGCCGCGAAGACCATCGAGACGATCGTCCCGAAGGCGAAGGACGCCAACGGCACCGCCGCCAAGTCCAACGACCTCACCAGCCGTGCCACCTGCACCTGGAACGGTCTGGACGAGGCCGGTCTGAAGGGCTCGCAGTACCGCTGGCTCTCGATCTCCCTGGTCCGCTACGACTCCCTCGCCTCCGTCGGCACCGGCAGCAAGCGCGCCGAGGACGAGTACGCCAAGCAGGTCGAGAAGGCGAAGGCCGTCGAGGGCGCGGAGAACGTGAAGCCGGAGGAGGCGGGCGGCATCGGCGACCAGGCCACCTCCGTCACCTTCACCACCAAGAAGGACGGCGACTTCTTCAACACCTCGGTCATCGCCCGCGCGCACAACGTCGTCATCACCCTCGACTACAACGGCACGGCCTACGAGGGCGCGGCCGCCCCGGACCAGGCCAAGCTGCTCCAGGACGCCATCGCGGCGACGAAGGAGACCGTCGCCTCGGTCGCGGCCGCCAACGAGGCGAAGCAGCCGGAACAGTCGGCTCAGCCGGAGCAGTCGCCCTCCGCTTCGCCTTCGCCTTCGAACTCCTAGGACGCACCGCGCCGTCGGCGGACCGGGCCCGGAAGCCCCGGGTCCGGACCGCCGACGCCCCCTTGTCCGTACGCGCGTACGCTGTGCCCTGCCGTAGCTCGACAAGGGGAGGGGATCGCGGGTGGCCGCGATGCAGCTGACTCGTACGCACCGGATATTGATCGGTGTCGTGGTCGCCGGAGCCGTCGTCATCGCGGGGATCGGATTCGCCGGTTCGTACTCCGCCGTGCGCGCCCTGGCCTTGAAGAAGGGCTTCGGCTCCTTCTCGCTGGTCTTCCCGATCGGCATCGACATGGGCATCTGCGTCCTGCTCGCGCTGGACCTGCTCCTGACGTGGATCCGGATCCCGTTCCCGCTGCTGCGTCAGACGGCGTGGCTCCTGACGGCGGCGACGATCGCCTTCAACGGCGCGGCCGCCTGGCCCGACCCCCTCGGCGTCGGCATGCACGCGGTGATCCCGATCCTCTTCGTGGTCACCGTGGAAGCAGCCCGCCACGCGGTCGGCCGGATCGCGGACATCACCGCCGACCGGCACATGGAAGGCGTCCGCCTCACCCGCTGGCTCCTGTCCCCCGTCCCCACCTTCAAGCTGTGGCGCCGGATGAAGCTCTGGGAGCTGCGCTCCTACGAGCAGGCCGTCGGCATGGAACAGGACCGCCTGATCTACCAGGCCCGCCTGCAGGCGCGCTACGGCCGCGCCTGGCGCCGCAAGGCCCCCGTCGGAGCCCTGATGCCGCTGCGCCTGGCCCGCATCGGCGTCCCCCTCTCCCAGACCGCCCCCGAAGGCCTGGCCGCGGCGGGCATCGACCCCCTCCTCATCCCGCCGCCCCCGGCCGCCGACCCGGCGGCTCCGGCCCTCACGGCCGGCGCCGAGGGCGCGCAGCGGCCGGCCGCGGCGACGGCCCTGGCCGTTCCCGCCCTCGGCCCGGCCGGCCCGGACGCCGACGCCGACACCACCGACACCACCGACGCCGTCGGCGCCGAGGGCCCGGCCGGTACCGGCGCGGCGCAGCACCAGCAGCAGCAGCCCGCCGGGCCCATGGCTCCGCAGGGCCACCCCGACGCCGCGCCCTTCGTGGTGGATCCGACCGCGATGCCGGCCGCGCACAACAGCGCGTGGTTCGCGGCACCCCGCGCGCCGCAAGCCGCGTACGAGGGCGGCTACAACCCGCAGTACGTCGAGGGCCTGGAGCCGACCCCGGTCATGCCCCCGGCGGGCCCGGAGCAGGAGCCGGCGCAGCGGGAGCCGGAGCAGGAGGAGCTGCCGATACCGGGCCCGCGCCAGGAGGAGGCCTTCCCGGAGGGCGAGCCGCCGAGCGACGACGACGTGAAGTTCGCGGAGGCGGCGTACGAGGTCTTCCGCTCCCACCTGGAGGAGAACGGCGAGGTCCTGACCGCCGAGCAGCTCGACATACTGCTGGCCGACCGGTACGGCGTGGTGCACCCGCGCAGTGCCTCGCTGATCCGCAAGATCTTCCCGCAGCTCAAGCAGCGCTACCAGACCGAGCTGGAGAACGAGCACATCGCGTGATCGCCGCCGCAGGACACGGGAAGGGCCCGCACCCCCGAGGGGTGCGGGCCCTTCCCGTGTCGCACGGCCTCAGACGGCGAGCAGCTTGCGCACCCGCTCCGCCCCCACCGCGAGCAGCAGCGTGGGCAGGCGCGGCCCGGTCTCCCGGGTCACGAGGAGGCGGTAGAGCAGCGCGAAGAACGTGCGCTGCGCGACCTTGAGTTCCGGCGTCGGCTTGGCGTCCGGCTCGAGGCCGGCCATCACCTTCGGCACGCCGTAGACGAGCGTGGTGAGGCCGTCGAGGGACCAGTGCGAGTCGAGCCCGTCCACGAGACGGCGCAGGGACTCGCGCCCCTCGTCGTCCAGGGAGGACAGGAGCTCCACGTCGGCCTCCTCGCGCACCAGCGTCCGCTGGTCGGCGGGGACCTGGGTGGTGATCCAGTTCTCGGCGCGGTCCAGGCGCGGGCGCACCTCGTCGAGCGAGGTCAGCGGCCGCTCCGGCTCCAGGTCGCTCAGGATGCGCAGGGTCTGCTCGTCGTGTCCTGCGGTGATGTCCGCCACCGAGGCGAGCGTCCGGTAGGCCAGCGGGCGCGGGGTGCGCGGCAGCTCGTGCGAGGCGACGCGTACGGCGCGGGCGTGGGCGGCGGCGTCGGCGGGCAGCACGGAGCCGTCGGCGACCTTGGCCTCCAGCTTGTCCCACTCGTCGTAGAGCCGCTGGATCTCCTGGTCGAAGGCGATCTTGAAGGACTGGTTGGGCTTGCGGCGGGCGTAGAGCCAGCGCAGCAGCTGAGGCTCCATGATCTTCAGTGCGTCGGCCGGGGTCGGGACGCCGCCCTTGCTGGAGGACATCTTGGCCATGCCGCTGATGCCGACGAAGGCGTACATCGGTCCGATCGGCTGCTCGCCGCCGAAGATGCCGACGATCTGGCCGCCGACCTGGAACGAGGAGCCGGGCGAGGAGTGGTCGACGCCGGAGGGCTCGAAGATCACGCCCTCGTAGGCCCAGCGCATGGGCCAGTCGACCTTCCAGACCAGCTTGCCGCGGTTGAACTCGCTGAGCTTGACCGTCTCAGTGAACTCGTCCTCGGTGCAGACGTAGGTCAGCTCGGTGGTCTCGTCGTCGTAGGACGTCACCGTGGTGAAGTCCTTGCCGCACTCGGCGCAGTACGGCTTGTACGGGAAGTACTCCGTGCCCTCCGCGCTGCCGTCGTCCTCGGCGGCCGCGCCCGAGCCCTCGGCGGCTTCCAGCTCGGCCTCGTCGACCTGCTTCTGCTGCGGCTTCTTGCCGCCGGGCTTCCCCTTGGTCCGGTACTGGTCGAGGATCGCGTCGATGTCGCCGCGGTGCTTCATCGCGAACAGCACCTGCTCGCGGTAGGTGCCCGCGGTGTACTGCTCGGTCTGGCTGATCGGGTCGTACTCGACGCCCAGCTCGGCCAGCGCCTCGACCATGGCGGCCTTGAAGTGCTCGGACCAGTTCGGGTACGCGGATCCCTCGGGGGCGGGCACGGCGGTCAGCGGGCGGCCGATGTGCTGGGCGTGCGACTCCTCGGTGACGCCGGGGATGCCCTTGGGGACCTTGCGGTACCGGTCGTAGTCGTCCCAGGAGATCAGGTGGCGCACCTCGTGGCCCCGGCGGCGGATCTCGTCCGCGACCAGGTGCGGGGTCATGACCTCGCGGAGGTTGCCCAGGTGGATCGGGCCGGAGGGGGACAGGCCGGACGCGACGACGATCGTTTTACCGGGGGCTCGGCGCTCCGCCTCGGCGATGACCTCGTCCGCGAAACGGGAGACCCAGTCGGTCTCGGTGCTGCTCTGCGCGCTCTGAGCCACGACACGTCCTTCTATCTCGAATGCTGGCTTCTCGCCATTCTCCCAGACGGAAGGGAGCGCTCCGAGGTTTATCGGCGCCACCTCATCCCCCGTATATCCCGGGATGTGGACAGCCCCCGCGTGGGATACTCGGTCCTTGTCTGAACCCCCAACCGAAACCCCAGTGCACGCATCGGCACGACCTCACAGGAACGGCAGCTCATGGCCTCGGTCCCTTCCCTCGCTTCCTCCGTCAACCAGCGCGTCGCCGACGCACTCGCCTCCGCCCTGCCGGACGCCGGTGCGAGCGACCCGCTGCTGCGACGAAGCGACCGGGCCGACTTCCAGGCCAACGGCATCCTGGCGCTCGCGAAGAAGGCCAAGGCCAACCCGCGCGAGCTGGCGACGACCGTGGTCGAGGGCATCGACACCGGTGACCTGATCAAGGAGATCGAGGTCTCCGGGCCCGGCTTCCTCAACATCACCATCACCGACCGGGCGATCGTCGAGACGCTGACCGCGCGCGCCGCCGACGACCGGCTCGGCGTGCCGCTCGCCGCGAAGCCGGGTACGACGGTCATCGACTACGCGCAGCCGAACGTGGCCAAGGAGATGCACGTCGGTCACCTGCGGTCCGCCGTGATCGGCGCGGCGATGGTGGAGATCCTCGAATTCACCGGTGAGAAGGTGGTCCGCCGCCACCACATCGGCGACTGGGGCACCCAGTTCGGCATGCTCATCCAGTACCTGATGGAGCACCCGCACGAGCTGGACCACAAGGCCGAGAAGGGCGCGGAGGTCTCCGGCGAGGAGGCCATGTCCAACCTGAACCGGCTCTACAAGGCCTCGCGCACGCTCTTCGACTCCGACGAGGAGTTCAAGACGCGGGCCAGGGCGCGGGTGGTGGACCTGCAGGCGGGCGAGCCGGAGACCCTTTCCCTCTGGCAGCGGTTCGTGGACGAGTCGAAGATCTACTTCTACTCCGTCTTCGACAAGCTGGACATGGACATCCAGGACCCCGACGTGATCGGCGAGTCCGGCTACAACGACATGCTGGTGGAGACCTGCAAGCTGCTGGAGGAGTCGGGCGTGGCCGTCCGTTCCAACGGCGCGCTCTGCGTGTTCTTCGACGACGTCAAGGGCCCGGACGGCAACCCGACCCCGCTGATCGTCCAGAAGTCCGACGGCGGCTTCGGCTACGCCGCGACCGACCTCTCGGCGATCCGCGACCGGGTGAGCGAGCTGGGCGCGACCGAGCTGATCTACGTGGTCGACGCGCGGCAGTCCCTGCACTTCAAGATGGTCTTCGAGACGGCCCGCCGCGCCGGCTGGCTGAACGAGGACACCAAGGCCGTGCAGCTGGCCTTCGGCACCGTGCTGGGCAAGGACGGCAAGCCGTTCAAGACCCGCGAGGGCGAGACGGTACGGCTGGTGGACCTCCTCGACGAGGCCGTCGACCGGGCGACGGCGGTCGTCCGGGAGAAGGCCGAGAAGATCGGTCTGAGCGAGGAAGAGATCCTCGAGAACGGCCGGTACGTGGGCATCGGCGCCGTGAAGTACGCGGACCTGTCCACCTCGGCCTCGCGCGACTACAAGTTCGACCTGGACCAGATGGTCTCGCTGACCGGTGACACGTCCGTGTACCTCCAGTACGCGTACGCCCGCATCAAGTCGATCCTGCGCAAGGCGGGCGAGGCGGGCGACCGCAAGCCGGTCGCGCACCCGGAGCTGGAGCTGGCGCCGGCCGAGCGCGCGCTGGGCCTGCACCTGGACCACTTCGGCGAGCTCATCGCCGAGGCGGCCGCGGAGCACGCCCCGCACAAGGTGGCCGCGTACCTCTACCAGCTGTCCTCGCTGTTCGCGACGTTCTACGAGCAGTGCCCGGTCATCAAGCCCGAGCCCGAGCTCGTCGTCGGCGAGAACCGCCTGTTCCTGTGCGAGCTGACCGCTCGCACCCTCAGCAAGGGCATGTCCCTCCTCGGGATCCGCACCCCCGAGAAGCTCTGACCCGGGACCACGTCGCACCGGCGGCCCCCGCCTCCCCCACCGGGAGACGGGGGCCGCTGCGTTTCCCCGTTCCTCCGCGGCGCCGGTTCACCCGTACGGTCCGATTCCGGCCACCCCGGCCGGGTAGGGGACGGGCCGTCCAACCCCTACCCACCCCGACGGAGGGCCCCGTGCCCGACATGAACGGCCCCTACAAGCCCGGCACCCCCTGCTGGATCGACCTGATGGTTCCCGACCAGCAGGCCGCAATCGACTTCTACGCCGACCTCTTCGGCTGGCAGGGCGAGGTCGGGCCGCCCGAGACCGGCGGGTACGCCGTCTGCACCCTCAAGGGCAAGCCCGTCGCCGGAATCATGAAGGCGATGAACCCGGACGGCACCACCCCCGACCCGATGCCCCCGACCGTGTGGACCACGTACCTGGCCACGGACTCCCTCGACTCCACCCTGAAGTCCGTCACCGACGCGGGCGGCACGGTCATGATGGGCGCGATGGACGTCATGGACCTCGGGCGGATGGCCGTCATCGTCGACCCGACCGGCGCCGTCGTCGGCCTGTGGCAGGCCGGCACCTTCGACGGTGCGGGCATCGTCAACGAGCACGGCGCACTCATCTGGAACGAGCTGAGCACCGGCGACGTCCCCGCCGCGTCCGCGTTCTACGGCTCCGTCCTGCCGGTCACCACGACCCCGTCCGAGATGCCGGAGGCCGCTGGATACACGGAGTTCCAGGTCGGCGGCCGCGCGGTGGCCGGAATGATGGACCTGAAGGACCTCCCGCCGGGCACCCCGCCGAACTGGATCCCGTACTTCAGCGCCGACGACGTCGACGAGATCCAGGCCGCCGCCACCCGCGCCGGAGGCTCCGTCATGGCCCCGGCCTTCGACATGGCGGCCGGCCGCATGGCCGTCCTGGCGGACCCGCAGGGCGCGGTCTTCTCGGTGATCAAGGCCCGCCCGGAGATCGTCGACTGACGGGCACGCGGCCAGGTGCGTGACGGGGCTCACAGGGAACGTTTCCCCCGTGAGCCCCCTCCTCTGTGTGCCGGATCGTTGCCGGAGCGTTCCACCACCGAGGGGGCCACACGATGAAGGACACGACACGCATGCGCACCGGGCGCGCGCTCGCCGCGCTGCTCGCCGCCGACGGGCTGGTCCACCTGTACTGGGCCACCGGCCTGACCTGGCCCGCCCCCGACGAGGGGACCCTGTCCCTGGCCGTGCTCGGCTCCGAGGTGTCCTTCGGCCCGCCCGTCGTCCTGCCGCTCGCCGCGCTCACCCTGACCGGCGCCGCCGCCGTGCTCGCGCACGCGCACGGCCGGGGAGGGCGGCCCGCCCGTCTGGTGACGGCAGCCGTCGCCGCCGGGCTGGCCGTACGGGGCCTCGCGGGCCTGGGCTGGGCCGCCGACCTCCTTCCCACCCCCGCGGAAGGCCCCTTCCGGGCCCTCAACCTCGCGCTCTACACCCCCGCCTGCCTCGGCTTCGGCTGGGCGGCGGCCCGGCTGGCACGGGCCCGGTGAGCGCGCCCGCCGGCCCCGCCGCGGGCCCCCTCACCCCCGCCGCCCGCGACCGCGGGGTCGCCCTCGCGCGCGCGGCCCGCAGCGGAGACACCCTCGCGCTCCACGACCTCCTCGACCACCTGACCCCGTACATCGCGCGGATCTGCCACCCGGTCGCCCTCGCGGACGGCCCGGACGCCACGCAGGAGGCCCTGCTCCGCGTCTTCCGGTCGCTCCGCACCCTCCGTGACCCGGAGACCCTGTACGGCTGGGTCCGGTCCATCGCCGTCCGCGAGGCCGTCCGTACCGCCCGGCGCGCCGCCCGCGACCGCCCGGCCGAACTGGCCGACGTACCCGCCCGCGACGACCCGCAGCTCGCCACCGACATCGAGGACGTCCTGACCCGCCTCTCGCCGGCCCACCGGGCCGTCCTCGTACTCCGCGACGTCGAAGGCCTCGACGAGGAGTCCGCCGCCGCCCTGCTCGGCGTCCCGCCGGGCACCGCCAAGTCCCGGCTGCACCGGGCCCGTACGAGCTTCCGGAAGGCGTGGTCCTCATGACGTACGAACTGGATCCGGTCGCCCGACTCCGCATCATGGCGGCCGGCGTTCCGGGAGCCCGGGTCGTCGAAGCGACCCTCCCCGCCCCCTTGCCGGAGGTCTGGGCGGTGATGTCGGACCTGGAGGGCGAGTTCGGCCGCTTCCAGCCGGACATGCGCACCGTGCGCGTGCTCCGGGTCACCGGCGACCGCGTGGAGGCCCTGGCCCGCAGCAAGTACGGTCTGCGGGCCCACTTCCGCGGTGTCCTGCGCCCAGGCTGGTGCTGGCTCCAGAGCCGCTTCCTGATCATCGGCATGGCCGCCGCCCCGACCCCCGACGGCGCCACCCGAGTGGCCCTGACGGGCGGCGTACGCGTACCGGGCCGCGCGGCGATCGTCCCGGTGGGCGCGGAGCGCGAACTCCGGGAGGCGATGGCCCGGTTGGCGGGCCGGGTCAGCGGCGCAGTCGGGGCATGAGGCGATCGCGCCAGCGGCTGCCCTCGGCCACGGGCGGCCGCACCGGAGCGGCGGCCGGGTCCGCCTGTTCCTGCGGGAGCGGCCCCAAGGGGGGCCTCGCGCCCTCGGTGTTCGCCGCCATGGCGGAGGCCTCCTGCCGCACGGCCTCTGCCACCTCCCGGCAGTCCGCCTCCTGCCGGGTCAGACCAGCGGCACCGAAGCAGTCCGCCGCCCGCTCGAAGACGGGCACAGCCTCACCCATCCGGTACAGCAGGGCCAGCCCCACCGCCCTCCGCTGGGCGGCCCTGGCCTCGTCAGCCGGTCGTCCCGTGCCCGCGAGCAGGTCGTGGGCACGCTCCGCCGCTGCCAGCCCCTCCTCCAGCCGCCCGGCCTTCAGGTACAGCATCCCCAGGTCACTCAGAGCGGGAGCCTGCCGGGCGTGGTCGCCGACCTCCCCGAAGAGGGCGACCGCTTCCTCCAGACCCACGACCGCCTCCTGCGGCCGTCCCGCCTCCACGAGTGACTCGGCGAGGCAGGTGAGGGACCAGGCCACCCCGGCCCGGTGACCGAGCTCCCGCCTTACCGCGAGGGCCCGTTGCGCCACGGCCAGGGACTCCTGCCGGTGACCGGACCGCCACAGCACGACCGCCAGGGAAGTCGACCAGGAGGCCTCCCGATGGCGGTCCCCGGTCTCCCTCATCAGCCCGATGGCCTGCCGCAAGAAGTCGACGGACTCGTCGGTGCGCCCCATCCGGGAGTAGATGTAGGAGAGACGTGCCAGCGGTGGGCCCTGATCGTGCAGGTTCCCCAGCTCACGGAAGATGCGCAGGGCATCCTCGCTCGCCTCCCGGGCCTCCTCCAGCCGGTTCATTTCGCTGTACGCCTGGCCCAGGTCGGCCAGCACCTTGCCCTCGCCCTCGCGCAGGGTCCCGCGGAGCAGCGACAGCGCCTCCTCCAACTGCTCCACACCCTCCTCCGATCGCCCCCCGTCGACGAGTGCGCTGCCGTAGTTGGACAGCGCCACACCGAGGATGAACCGATCGCCTCTCCGGCGCGCGGCCTCCACCACCTGGCGCGTCATCACCAGGAGGTCCCGTATGTGGCCGTAGACCTTGAGGTACTCGCCCAGGTCCACGGACATGAGGAGGGCGTCCTTGCAACGCCCGGCTTCGGCCGCGAATGCCACGGTGGCCGAAGCCACGAGGCGTTCCGTTTCGAACCAGTGCAGAGCCGCCGCCGAGGAGAAGCCCCGGCCGGTCTGCGGACTCCCGTCCAGGCCGAGGGCTGCCCGCGCAGCACCGAGTTCGGCGATCAGCCAGGCCAGGAAGCGTTCGACCGCTCGCTCCCGGCCGTCCTGCTGCGCACGCTCCTCCCCGCGCTCCAGGGCGTAGAGCCGCACCAGGTTGTGCATCCGCCACCGCCCGGAGCCGACCGGCTGCTCCGCCAGCAGGCTGGCCCGTACGAGCGCGGCCAGCGCGGGCCGCAGTTCGGCCCCGGCGGCCGCCGTGATGTCCTCGAATGCGACGCCACTTCCGGTGACCAGGGCGGCGTGGAGCGTGGAACAGTCCGGTCCCGGCACCACCGTCAGCAGCCGGAAGAGCCGCGCCTGGTCCGCCGGAAGCCTCGCGTAGGAGAGGTCGAACGCGGCCCGGACCCCGACCGGCACGTCACCGTCGACGTGCAGCGTCTCCAGCCGGTTCCGCGCCCGCGCCAGCTGCCGCGCCAGCTCCGCCGCCGGAAGCCCCGGATCCCCCGCCAGCAGCGCACCCGCCACCGTCAGGGCCAGCGGCAGCCGCCCGCAGTGTTCCGCGATCCGCCCCAGCGCCTGCCGCTCCCGCGCCGGCCGTGGATCCTCCGGCCAGGTCCGCAGCAGCGCGCCGGCGATCAGTTCCGCGGCGGGCTCCACCCCCAGCTCGTCCAGCCCGACCACCCGCGCGGCGAAGCCCGGCGCGACCAGCCGGTGCCGCGAGGTCACCAGCAGCCGGTGCGTGCCGTCGGGCGGCACGAGGTCCTGCACCTGGGACACCGCCCCGGCGTCGTCCGCGACGATCAGCACCCGCTGCCCGGCCCGCGCCAGCGAGGCCAACCGGGCCCGGTACAGCGCCACCTGTCCCTCGGGGGACGGCGGCACGTCGGCGTCCCCGACCCCCAGGCCGCGCAGCATCTCGCGCACCGCCTGCGACCCGCTCACCGCGCCGTTCGGGGCGTAGCCGTGCAGCTGGAGGAAGAACACCCGTTCATCGAACCACCCGTACTCCAGCGCCCGATGGGCCGTGGCAACGGCCAGCGCGCTCTTGCCGACCCCCGGCAGCCCGGCCACGACCGTCACCGGAGCCCCGCCCTCGTCGAGCAGGTCGGTGAGCACTCTGACGGAGTTCTCCCGTCCGACGAGCGCCGCGGGCGGAGCGGGCAGCCCCGGTGCGGCCGGGGTTGGGGGACCCACGGACGGCGTGTGGGTGACGTAGTCCCCCGCCACCGTCACCTGCGTGATCCGCGCATGCCCCTCGGCCCGAGCCCGCTGCTCGGCGCTCACGGAGCCGGGTCCGGATCCGGCTGCTGCTCACCGCCGCCGGCGGCCGTCTGCTGTACGCGGGAGTCCCCGTCGGCGCGCGCCCACTGGTCCACCGGCCCGGAGGCTCCACCGCCGGTCTGCGTGACCCGGCTGGTGCCGGAGGCGCGGGCGCGCTGCCGCAGGGAGTTCCCGCCCTCCCCGCCGCCACCGGCCCACCAGCCGCCGACCAGCGCGCACACCGCGGCCATGGCACCGCCGAATCCGGCGGCCGCCGACACCCGGTCGGAGTCCTTCTCCGGCAGCCAGCCGAAGGGGTCCCACACTCCCAGCCGGAACCCGATCAGGAAGGCGATCCCCGTCCCCCCGACGACCACAACCCACCGCAGCGGAAGCGACATTGACCCCCCTCGGCCGAACTTTCCCGAGAGCCGAAGCTAGCAGCCGAGCCCCCGGAATTCGCACCAGACGACCTTCCCGGGCGCCCGCGGCAGCACGCCCCAGGCATCGGCCAGCGCCCCCACGAGGAGCAGCCCGCGCCCGGCCGTCCGCTCCCGGATCCGCGACAGCCCGGGCCCGCTGTCGTGCACCTCGACGCGGACCGTCCCGTCGTAGGTGAGCAGCCGCAGCAGATAGCCCCGCCCGCGCGGGACCCCGTGCCGCAGCGCGTTGGTCGCCAGCTCGCTCACGCAGAGCAACAGGTCGTCCTGCCGGGAGGTCCTGCACCACGCGTGCAAGGTGTCACGTGTGAAGTGGCGTGCGGCGCCGATGGTTTGGGGTGAGCGCAGGTAGAGGCGCTCCTGGACCAGGGCGGGTTGAGTATGCAGATTCACGTGCCGATCGTCGCGTTACGTGACTAGCGTGGAGCAGTACGGCAACCCGTACTCAGTGATGAGTACGGGTTGGCACGGGGTAGTGCAGCCGCAAGGGTGGGGAGTTCATCGTCATGCCACCGAGGAAACGCGCACGGCCGAACGCGACGACCATGAAGATGGTCGGCAAGCAGGTGGCCGCGGCCCGCATCGCCAAGAACCTGACGCAGACACAGCTCGGCGAGCTGGTCCGCCTGGACGCGGAGACCATCGCCTCCATCGAGCAGGGCCGGCGGGCGCTGATGCCGAACGTCGCGGAGCTGATGGACCAGCATCTGGGGTTGCCGGGGACGCTGACCGTGGCGGCCAATGAAATGCCGCTGGTCGACGTAACGCCGCCATGGGCCGAGGAGTACATGGAACTCGAGCGTCGGGCGATCGCCCTGTCCTGGTACGAGTGCATGCGCTTCCCCGGCCTCCTCCAGACCGAGAACTACGCCCGAGCCCTGTTCCGCATCCGCGTTCCGGCGCGCGCGGAGGAGGAGATCGAGAATCTCACCGCTAGGCGCGTCAAGCGCCAGGCGATCCTGCACCGCAAGGTGCCGCCGAGCCTCAGCTTCATCGTCTGGGAGGCCGTCTTCAAGGACCGCATCGGCGGCGACGAGGTGTACGCGGAACAGCTGCGCCACCTGATCGCTTGCATGAGCCTTCCAAACGTCACCCTGCAGGTGATGCCCTTTGGCCGCACCACGCACGCCGGCCTCAACGGGCCATTCACCATCCTGGAAACGCCAGAGCATCAGCAGCTCGCCTACTCCGAAGCGCAGCACGGAAGCCTGCTGATCTCGGCCCCAGATGACGTCAGCATCCTGGCGCGCAAGTATGCAATGCTGCGAACTCAGGCCCTCAACACCGAGCAGACACAGGGCCTGTTGGAGCGCCTGCTAGGAGAGCCGTGAGCCCCACCACCGCACTGAAGTGGTTCAAGTCCAGCTACAGCGACACCGACGGCGGCCAGTGCGTGGAGGTCGCCACCTGCACGGACACCATCCACGTCCGGGACTCGAAGGTCCCGAACGGCCCGGTCCTCGACCTGACCCCCACCGCCTGGGCCGCCCTCACGGAGTGGACCGCTCGCTGATCAGCGCCGCCAGGCCGTCCAGGATGCGGTCCAGGCCGAAGCGGAACTGGAAGTCCGGCTCGTCGGCGCCCGAGAACGCGTCGGACTCCAGCAGGCGCGTCACCGCCGGGTGCGTGTCCGGGCGGGTCATCACCCGCAGGGTGCGTACGTAGCGGCCCAGTACCTGGTCCGGTGCGACGCCTGACTTCACGCTGGCGTCCATCATGTCCGCGACCATCGTCGCCTCGTTGCGGACGAGCCCGCCGATGAGGATGATCGCCGAGACCTTCTCGCCCTCCCGCAGCGCGGTCCCGGTCATCGCCGCGAGCCCGCGTTCCATCCAGGCGAGCTGGTTCGGGCTGACGGGCGCCCCGGTGAGCGGGATGCGCACGATCCAGGAGTTGGCCATCAGGACGGCCCGCTGCGCGTACGCCCATTCGGTCAGCAGCTCCCGCCAGCCCGCGACCCCGGAGGGGGCCGGCGGGGCGCCGACACCCGCGTCGGCCATCAGGATGTAGAGCTCTTCCTTCGCCGTGACGTACCGGTAGAGGGACATCGTCGAGACGCCGAGCTCCTTGGCCACCCGGCCCATGGAGACGGCGTCCATCCCCTCCGTGGCGGCGAGCGCCACCGCCGCGTCCACGATCCGCTGGAGGGTGAGGGTGGGGCGCGGGCCCTTGCCGGGGCGTTCGCGCAGGCCCCAGGCCATCGCCAGGCTCGCCGGGAGCCCGGTGCCGTCGTCTTCCGGTTCGTTCGCCATCGCCGCTCCCTCCTCCACCGTCCGTCATGAGTCGTTGACGCACATCCTAGTTCTGTGTATTACTTACGCAATGGCGCGTAACCCATACGCAGAACCTAGAACGGAGTCCGGCATGGACGACTTCGGCATCCACGCCACTGCCCTGACCAAGTCCTACGGCGCCCTGCGCGTCCTCGACGGCATCGACCTCGCCGTCCCGCGCGGCAGCGTCCTCGCCCTCCTCGGCCCCAACGGCGCCGGGAAGACCACCACCGTCCGGATCCTCGCCACCCTCACCGAGCCCGACTCCGGCACCGCCCGGGTCGCGGGCCACGACACCGCGTCCGAGCGGGCCCTGGTCCGCCGATCCCTCAGCCTCACCGGGCAGTTCGCGGCCGTCGACGACCTCCAGACCGGCGCCGAGACCCTCCGCATGATGGGCCGGCTCCGCGGAATGCGGCCGCGCGCCGCCCGGGAGCGGGCCGACGAGCTGCTGGAACGCTTCGGGCTCACCGAGGCCGGCGGGCGCACCGCGAAGACCTACTCGGGCGGCATGCGCCGCCGCCTCGACCTCGCGGCGAGCCTGGTCGCCCGGCCCGAGGTGATCTTCCTGGACGAGCCGACCTCCGGGCTCGACCCGCGCAGCCGCCAGGACCTGTGGGACCTCGTACGGGAACTGCGCGCCGACGGCACCAGCGTGCTGCTCACCACCCAGTACCTGGAGGAGGCCGACCGGCTCGCCGACCGCGTGGCCGTCCTGGCCGGCGGGCGGATCGCCGCCGAAGGCACCCCCGCGGAGCTCAAGTCCCGCGTGGCGGGCCACCGCCTCGACCTGACCCTCGCCAGCCGCGCCGCCTACGACGCCCTGACCCCGCGCGCGCTCCGCCTCTCGGCGGGAGAACCCGCGGCCGTCGCGGAGGGCCTGACCCTCGCGCCGCAGGAGCTCGGCCTCAGCCTGCCCACCGACGGCAGCGCCGCCCACGTCCGGTCCCTGCTCGACGAACTCGACCCGGACCGCACCGCCGTGGACCGCTTCTCGGTCCGCGGCGCCACCCTCGACGACGTGTTCCTCACCCTGACGGGAGCCGCTCCGTGACCACTTCCGCCCCTGCCGCCGCCGCAAAGACCGTCGCGGCCCGCCCCCTCGCTCCCCCGGCCCGCCCCGGCTTCATCGTGGCGGCCCGCAGCCTCGCCGGGCGCAGCCTGCGCATCAGCAGCCGCCAACCGGACGTCCTGATCACGGCGTTGATGCTGCCGGTCATGCTGATGCTGATCTTCGTCTACTTCTTCGGCGGAGCCATCGACACCGGGACGGCCTACGTGACCTACGTGGTCCCGGGAGCGATGCTGCTCTGCGCGGGCTTCGGCGCGGCGAGCACCGCCGTCAGCGTCGCCACCGACATGAAGGAAGGCGTGATCGACCGCCTCCGGTCCCTGGACATCGGCGGCGCCCCGATCCTGGCCGGGCACGTCGCGGCCTCGGTCCTGCGCAATCTCGTCTCCACGGGCCTGGTCCTGGCGGTCGCCCTCGCCATCGGCTTCCGCCCCCAGGCCTCGCTGCGCGGCTACCTGGCCGCGGCCGCGCTCCTGGTCGCGTACATCACCGCGATCTCGTGGCTGGCCGCGACGCTCGGGCTGCTCGCCAGCACGCCCGAGGCGGCGGGCGGCTTCACCTTCCTGATGATGTTCCTGCCGTACCCGTCCAGCGCGTTCGTCCCCATCGACACCATGCCCGGCTGGCTCCACGGCTTCGCCGACCACCAGCCGCTGACCCCGGTGATCGAGTCCCTCCGGGCCCTGCTCCTGGCCCAGCCGGCGGGCGACGCCCCCTGGGTGGCCCTGGCCTGGTGCGCGGCCATCGGTGCGGTGTCGGTGACCCTGGCGGCCTTCGTCTTCGAACGGCGGACGCGGTAGCCGCCCGCCGCGGCCCGTCCATGAACACGAACGGGCCGCGGTGACCGGATCCCCCGTACGTCAATGCGTCAGCGGGTAGGAGTGTCTGCCCGTCGCCGCGTCGATCTCCGTATGGGCCTTCTGCAACATCTGGGACGCGATGTCCATGAGCGCGCGAGCGCCCGCGATCTCTTCCCCGACCCGCAGTTGCTCCGGGTCGGAGGGGTGGCGCATGGCGTAGCCGTGCGCCCGTATCTCGGAGCCGTCCCCGAGCCTGACCAGGGCCGCCGCACTGGTGCGGTGGCCCTCCTCGGTGAATTCGAGCTCCACATGCCACCCGACGAGCGTGGACATGATCCATCACCTCCAGGGGTCACCCTGTCTCCAGGGTGCGCCTGCCCGGGGTGCCGTGCGAATCGGGAAGGTCCGGGGCTACCGCTCGGCCCGAAGCCACTGCGCGACCTCCGTCGCCCAGTAGGTCAGGATCGTGTCCGCGCCCGCCCGCTTGATGCCGAGCAGGGTCTCCAAGATGGCCCGGTCGCGCTCGATCCAGCCCTTCTCCGCCGCCGCCTCGATCATCGCGAACTCGCCGCTGATCTGGTACGCCGCCACCGGAACGTCCACCGACTGCGCGACCCGGTAGAGAATGTCCAGGTAGGGCCCGGCCGGCTTGACCATCACCATGTCGGCGCCCTCCTCCAGGTCGAGGGCGAGCTCGCGCAGCGACTCCCGGGCGTTCGCCGGGTCCTGCTGATAGCTCTTGCGGTCGCCCTGCAGCGAGGACGCGACGGCCTCGCGGAAGGGACCGTAGAAGGCGGACGAGTACTTGGCCGTGTACGCGAGGATCGAGACGTCCTCGTGGCCCGTCTCGTCCAGCGCGTCGCGGATGACGCCGACCTGGCCGTCCATCATCCCGCTCGGCCCCACCATGTGGACGCCCGCGTCGGCCTGGACCTGCGCCATCTCGGCGTACCGCTCCAGCGTCGCGTCGTTGTCCACTCGGCCGTGCTCGTCCAGGACACCGCAGTGGCCGTGGTCGGTGTACTCGTCCAGACACAGGTCGGACATGATCACCAGATCGTCCCCCACCTCCGCCTTCACGTCACGGATCGCGACCTGGAGGATCCCGTCCGGCTCGGTGCCCGCCGTGCCCCGCGCGTCCTTGTTTTCGTCGGCCGGAACACCGAAGAGCATGATCCCCGAGACCCCGGCCTCGACCGCCTCAACGGCGGCCTTCCGCAGCGTGTCCCGGGTGTGCTGGACCACGCCCGGCATCGCCGAGATGGCGAGCGGCTCGCTGATGCCCTCCCGGACGAACGCCGGGAGGATCAGGTCGGAAGGGTGCAGCCGGTACTCCGCGACCATCCGCCGCATCGCCGGGGTGGTGCGCAGCCGACGGGGCCGCGAGCCGGGGAAGGATCCGTACGTGCTCATCTTCTAGTCGCCTCTTCGAGCTTCGACAGCAGTCGGGACCAGCCTAGGCCGTGCCTCCGGCCCGCCCCGCCCCGTTGCGTTCCTTCCAGGCCCAGAGCGCGTTCGCCCGGTGGTCCGGCGAGAAGAGCGGGCCGATCTCCTCCACCCTCGCGTACGCCTGCGGGGTGTCCGGATGGTCCCGCAGCGCCAGTCCGTAGGCGCCGATCATCCGTGTCAGCCAGTCCTCCACGTCCAGGAGGGACACCAGCAGGTCCGTGGCATCGGCGGTACGGTCGCCGGACTCCGCCATCCTGTCCGCCGCCGATTGCCGCATCGGGCTCCCCGGGTCCCGGACCAGGTCGCGGAGCACGCCGTGCATCGCCTCCACGTCCTGCTGTGCCCACAGCAGGCTCAAGGCGGCGGAGTACCTCACCTCGTCCTCCGGGTCGCCCGCCAGGATCCGCAGGGCCTCGCGCTCCGCGACCGACAACGGCCCGTCGGACCAGCCCATGCAGTCCACCGCCCGCAAGCGCACCGCCGGATCCGGGTGGACGGCGTACCTCAGCCCGAGGGCTTCCAGCCCCGGGTGCCCCACGTTCTGTTCGGTGAGGGCCCACAGCACCACCGCGAGGACCTCGGGATCCGGCTCCACGTCCGCCCAGGCGGCGAGGAGTTCCCGGTCCTCCTCGCCGTACGGGTACGCGTCGGCCTCCAGGCCAAACTGCCGGGTCAGCAGCCAGTCGGCGGCGAAGCGCCGGTGGACCGGGGACGGGTGGTGCCGCAGGGCCGTCACCACCTCCCGGCTGCCCTCCGCGAGGCGGTCCACGAGCCGGAAGGAGGCCGCGGACCAGTCCACGTGCGAGGAGTCGGTGTGCCGGACGGCGCGGGCCACCAGTTCCTCCAGGGGGACCGGTACGCCGAACACCCCTTCCAGGGTGGTCAGTACGGCGCCGTGTCCCGCGCGCACCGTCAGCCCGCCGAGCGTGACCTGCTCGACCTGGACCCATTCCTCCTCGATCGTCGAGATGTCCGCCGGGCCCGCCGCCCCCGTCAGCCGCCGCAGCTCCGCCTCCGCGCCGGCCCCGTACCACCGCCGGGCCGCGTCCAGCAGCCGTGCCCGCTCCGCCTCAGGCAGGCGCTCCCCCGGGTCGGGGAGGTCCCTGGACCACAACAGCGCGCCGACCACCGCCCGGGAGCCGCTCTCGACGGCCCGCAGCAGCGGGGTCGTACCGTCCGGCAGCACCCGGTCCGGGTCCGCGCCGGCCGCCACCAGAGCCTCGGCGGCCTTGTACGCGTACGCCGCCACCGCCGCGCACAGCGGCGGCAGTCCGTCCCCCTCGGGGGCGTCCGGATCCGCGCCGCCCGCCAGCAGCCTCCGTACCGCCTCGGCGTCATCCGCCCGTACCGCGTCCCCCAGTGCCGTCATGCCCGGAACCTGCCACACGGCCGGGGAACGCACCACGCCATTACGCGGGCGACGAGGGGCCCGGGTCAGGCCGGTTCCGCCACTTCCACCGCCACAGCCCGTCCGCCCGGTGGTCGTGCTCGTACTCGGGGCCCAGCGGGCCGACCTTCGCATAGGCCTCCGGGGTGCGCGGGTCGTCCCGTACCGCCAGGCCGAGGGCCGCCCCCAGCCGGACGTCCAGATCGTCGGAGTCGAGGCATCGCACCAGCAGCTCGGCGACCTCCGGCACACCACGAGTGACGGACCCGAGGCCCCGTAGGGTCCGGCGCACGACCTCCGGGTCCGGATCCCACAGCAGGTCCGGCAGGAGCTCCAGGTCCTCCTGCTCCGGCTCCTCGCCGGCCAGCACCCCGGCGGCCGCGGCCCGCACCTCGCCGTCCCCGTCGCGGCACAGCTCCCGCAGCGTCCGTCGCACGTCCGGGGACAGCACCCGCGGCGCGTCCTCGGACGCCCACCAGTCGAAGAGACCCGGCACCCAGCGCCGCACCCCCGGGTCCGGGTGCCCGGCGCGCCGCAGTCCGATGGCCTCCCGGCTGGGCACCTCCGCCTCGCCCAGGACTTCCAGAACCCGCGCCAGTACGCCCGCGTCGGTCTCCTCGGCCTCGCGCTCGACGAGGATCCGGTTGCACTCCTTCTCGTACCAGCCCGCGTGCGCGGTCTCGGCCCACCCCCACAGCCGGTACCGGACCACGTCGACCACGAAGGCCCGCCGCAGCGGATCCGGATCGTCCCGGAAGGCCACCACCTGGCCCCAAGTCTGCGCGCTGACGCGGCGGTTGAGGACGTACAGCGCCGCGTTGCGGTCCACGTGGTCCCTCGCCGGGGACCGGACCCCGCGGGCCACCAGCTCCGCCACCGGCGCCAGGACGCGGAAGGCCCACTCCAGATCGGTCAGGACCGCGCCGTGTCCGGCCCGTACGCGCCGCCCTCCGAGGGTGATCTCGGGGACGGTGTTGCACTCCGAGTCCGTCACCCACGCGACGTCCGCCGGGCCCGCCACCCCCGTCAGCCGCCGCAGCTCCGCCTCCGCGCCCGCCCCGTACCACCGCCGGGCCGCGTCCAGCAGCCGGCCGCGCTCCGCCTCCGGCAGACGCGCGCGGGCGTCGTGGCCGAGCAGCGCCGCCACCATCCCCGGGGAGCCGCCCTCGACGGCCCGCAGCAGCGGGGTCGTACCGTCGGGCAGCACCCGGTCGGGGTCCGCGCCGGCCTCCACCAGCGCCTCGGCCGCCTCCTGGTCGTACGCCGCCACCGCCGCGCACAGCGCGGCCACCGCCTCATCGGGATCCGTGGGTTCCGTCACGGCCCGAACATGCCACAGGGCCCGGGTGCGCATCGCACCCGGGCCCTGTCACCTAACACCGCTAACGCGCACATCAGGTCGTACGACGCCTGCGCGCCCCCGGCCGTCGCTCGCTCGGCCGGTACACGTTCTCCCCGGCCTCCTTCGCAGCCTCGCGGCGCGCGGCCCCGTACTCCGCCAGGGCCTCCGCCAGCTTGCCCACGCTCGGCTCCGGCGACAGCACGTCGACGCGGAGCCCGTGCTCCTCGGCCGTCTTGGCCGTGGCCGGGCCGATGCACGCGATGACGGTGACGTTGTGCGGCTTGCCGGCGATGCCGACCAGGTTGCGCACGGTGCTCGACGAGGTGAAGAGCACGGCGTCGAAGCCGCCGCCCTTGATCGCCTCACGCGTGTCCTGCGGGGGCGGCGAGGCGCGCACGGTCCGGTAGGCGGTGACGTCGTCGACCTCCCACCCGAGCTCGATCAGCCCGGCGACCAGGGTCTCGGTGGCGATGTCGGCGCGCGGCAGGAAGACGCGGTCGATCGGGTCGAAGACCGGGTCGTACGGAGGCCAGTCCTCCAGCAGTCCGGCGGCGGACTGCTCGCCGCTGGGCACCAGGTCGGGCTTGACGCCGAACTCCACCAGCGCGGCGGCGGTCTGCTCGCCGACGGCCGCGACCTTGATGCCGGCGAAGGCACGGGCGTCGAGCCCGTACTCCTCGAACTTCTCGCGGACGGCCTTGACCGCGTTCACCGAGGTGAAGGCGATCCACTCGTAGCGGCCCGTCACGAGCCCCTTGACCGCCCGCTCCATCTGCTGCGGGGTGCGCGGCGGCTCCACGGCGATGGTCGGCACCTCGTGGGGGACCGCGCCGTACGAGCGGAGCTGGTCGGAGAGCGAGGCTGCCTGCTCCTTGGTGCGCGGGACGAGCACGCGCCAGCCGAACAGCGGCTTCGACTCGAACCAGGACAGTTCCTCGCGGCGCGCGACGGCGCCGTGCTCCCCGACCACGGCTATGACGGAGCGCGCTCCCTCGGGCGAGGGGAGGATCTTGCCCTGCTTGAACACCTGCGCGATGGTCCCGAGGGTCGCGCTCCACGTCCGCTGGCGGGTCGTCGTACCGGCCACGGTCACGGTGAGCGGGGTGTCGGGCTTGCGCCCGGCGCCGATCAGCTCGGCCGCCGCCGCCGAGACGGTCTCCAGCGTCGCGGAGACGACGAGGATGCCGTCGCTGGCACCCACCTCGCTCCAGCAGCGCGCGGAGGCGGTCCGCGCGTTCACGAACCGCACGTCCGCGCCCTGCTTGCCGGCCAGCGGGACACCGGCGTACGCGGGCACGCCGACGGCGGTAGCGACGCCGGGGACGACCTCGAAGGGGATGCCGCCGGTGGCGCAGGCGAGCATCTCCTCGGCCGCGTTCCCGTCGAGCCCGGGGTCGCCGGTGACGGCACGGACGACCCGCCTGCCGGAGCGCGCGGCCTCCATGACAAGATTGGCGGCATCTCGGATGACCGGGACCCCGGCGGCTGCTGACTTCTCGTCAGCAATCGTCAGCTGTGGCGTGTCCACCCCCGCGCGCGCATGCGTCCGTACGACCTCGAGCACCTCGGGCTCCGCGATCAGTACGTCCGCGGCGGCCAGGGCCTCCACGGCGCGAAGCGTCAGCAGTCCCGGGTCGCCCGGGCCGGCACCGAGGAAGGTGACGTGCCCCTGGACGGCGACGGACGGAAACGCGGAGGTGGTTGGGCTTGTGGGGTTCAAAGCGACCGCTCCCCCATCAGACCGGCCGCGCCCTTGGCCAGCATCTCGTCCGCGAGTTCGCGGCCGAGCGCCATGGCCTCGTCGTACGACTGGGGCACGGGACCGGTGGTGGACAGCTGCACCAGCGTGGAACCGTCGAGGGTCCCCACGACTCCACGCAGGCGCATCTCATTGACAATCTGCCCGTCGGCCAACAGGTCGGCGAGCGCGCCCACGGGGGCACTGCAGCCGGCCTCCAGGGCGCCGAGCAGGGCGCGTTCGGCGGTCACGGCGGCCCGGGTGTACGGGTCGTCGAGCTCGGCGAGCGCGGAAATCAGGTCCGTGTCGGACGCCAGGCACTCCACGGCCAGGGCACCCTGGCCGGGCGCGGGCAGCATGTTGTCCACGGAGATCAGGTCGGTGGCCTCGTCGCCGCGGCCGATCCGGTTGAGCCCGGCTGCGGCCAGCACGACGGCGTCGAGCTCGCCGCTGCGCACGAAGCCGATCCGGGTGTCGACGTTGCCGCGGATGGCGACGGTCTCGATGACCTTGCCCAGCGACTTGGCGTAGGCGTGCAGCTGCGACCTGCGCCGCGGCGAACCGGTGCCGATGCGCGCACCGTCGGGCAGCTGCTCGAAGGTCAGACCGTCGCGGGCGACGAGCGCGTCGCGCGGGTCCTCGCGCTGCGGCATCGCCGCGATGACGAGGTCGTCGGGCTGCGTGGTGGGCAGGTCCTTCAGCGAGTGGACGGCGAAGTCGACTTCGCCGCGCACCAGGGCTTCGCGCAGGGCGGTGACGAAGACGCCGGTCCCGCCGATCTGCGAGAGGCTCTCGCGGGACACGTCACCGTAGGTCGTGATCTCCACGAGCTCGACGGGCCGGCCGGTGATCGCCCGGACCGCCTCGGCGACATGCCCGGACTGGGACATGGCCAGCTTGCTGCGCCGCGTGCCGAGCCTCAGCGGCTGGTCGAGACGTGGATTCATGATGCCCGTCCTGAGTCGTGGTTCTTGTCAGCCTCGTCGGCCCGGCTGACGGAGGCCACCGTCTGCGGGTCGAGATCGAAGAGTTCGCGCAGCGCCTCGGCGTACCCGGCGCCGCCGGGCTCGCTCGCGAGCTGCTTGACGCGCACGGTCGGCGCGTGGAGGAGCTTGTCGACGACGCGCCGCACGGTCTGGGTGACCTCGGCCCGCTGCCGCTCGTCGAGATCAGGCACACGCCCGTCGAGCCGTGCCACTTCCATGGCGACGACCTCGGCGGCCATGGCGCGCAGGGCGACCACGGTGGGCGTGATGTGCGCGGCCCGCTGAGCCGCCCCGAAGGCGGCCACTTCCGCGGCCACTATCCCGCGTACGGCGTCGACGTCGGCGGCCATGGGCGCATCGGCGGAGGCCTCGGCGAGCGACTCGATGTCGACCAGCCGCACTCCGGGGATCCGGTGCACGGCGGCGTCGATGTCGCGCGGCATGGCCAGGTCGAGCAGCGCGAGCCGTACGGGCGCGCCGTCCTGGCTCCGCACGGTCCTGCGCGGCTGCCGCTGCGCGGCGGCCTCGCCCTGGTCGGCCCAGGTCCCGTGCAGCTCCAGCGACCCGGCGTCCACCCCGGCGAGCGTGGCCCGCCCATCGGCGGTGCGCCCCGGATCGGAGGCCAGCGCCTCGAGCCCCACAGGACACCCGTCCCGCTCCTCGACGACCACCTTGCTCCGCACGGCCCCGGCATCGGCGATCCGCCGCCCCTCACCCGCGAGCACGGCAAGCCGCGCGACGAGCGCGGCGTCGACCGAATCCAGCCCCGCCGGGGCCCCATCCAGCCCCGCCGGCGTTTGAGGCGCAGGGGTCCGGGGACTGGTCCCCGGCAACGGCGCCGCACCCGGAAGCGGGTCCGGGGCGAAGCCCCGGGGAACGGCGGAAGGGCGGGTAGGGGACAGCCCCGCAGGGCGCTCCTCCATGGCCACCGCCACGTCGTCCCCGGTCAGCACCAAGCCAGTGGCACCCGTACAGGAAATGACGACATCAACCCGACCGAGCTCATCGGCAACCGCCGACATCGGCACGGCGCAAGCCGCAACCCCGGTGCCCGAGGCAACCAGAATCTCTGCCAACCGCTCCGCCCGCTCGGCGGTCCGGTTGGCGACCACGACCTCGGCCACACCCACCCGCGCCAAGGTCGCCGCGGCGAGCGAAGACATCGACCCGGCCCCGATGACGAGCGCCCGCTTCCCCGCGGCCCACTCCTCCACCGGCACCCGTACGGCGAGCTGCTCCAGCCCGAAGGTCACCAGCGACTGCCCCGCCCGGTCGATCCCGGTCTCGGAGTGCGCCCGCTTGCCGACCCGCAGCGCCTGCTGGAACAGATCGTTGATCAACCGCCCCGCGGTGTGGAGCTCCTGCCCCAGCGCCAGCGCGTCCTTGATCTGTCCGAGGATCTGTCCCTCGCCGACCACCATCGAGTCCAGCCCGCACGCCACCGAAAACAGGTGGTGGACGGCCCGGTCCTCGTAGTGCACGTAGAGATAAGGAGTGAGCTCCTCCAGCGCGACACCACTGTGCTGCGCCAGCAGCGTCGACAGCTCGGCGACACCGGCGTGGAACTTGTCCACGTCGGCGTACAGCTCGATCCGGTTGCAGGTGGCGAGCACCGCCGCCTCCGCCGCCGGTTCCGCGGCGAGCGTGTCGTGCAGCAGCTTGACCTTGGCATCGGCGGCCAGCGAAGCGCGCTCCAGCACGCTCACGGGCGCGCTGCGATGACTCAGCCCAACGACGAGCAGACTCATGCCGGCATCACCGCCGGGACGTCCCCCTCGGGTCCGCCCTTCCGTGCGACGGCGGCGGCCCGTCCGGCGGGCGGCACGACGGCGGCGGCCGGAGCCGCCCCGGTGCCGGTGCCCGCGGCGGGGCCGCCGGCAGCGGCCTGGGCCGCCGCTTCCTCGCCGGCCTTGCGCTGCTCGTGGAAGGCCAGGATCTGGAGCTCGATCGACAGGTCGACCTTGCGCACGTCGACGCCGTCGGGCACGGACAGCACGGTCGGCGCGAAGTTCAGAATGGAGGTCACCCCGGCGGCGATGAGCCGCTCGCTGACCTGCTGGGCGGCCCCCGCCGGGGTCGCGATGACCCCGATCGAGACGCCGTTCTCCTCGATGATCTTCTCCAGCTCATCGGTGTGCTGCACGGGCATCCCCGCCACCGGCTTGCCGGCCATGGCCGGGTCGGCGTCGATGAGCGCCGCCACGCGGAACCCGCGCGAGGCGAAACCGCCGTAGTTGGCCAGCGCGGCGCCGAGGTTGCCGATGCCGACGATGACGACCGGCCAGTCCTGGGTCAGCCCGAGCTCGCGGGAGATCTGGTAGACGAGGTACTCCACGTCGTACCCGACCCCGCGGGTCCCGTAGGAGCCGAGGTAGGAGAAGTCCTTGCGGAGCTTCGCGGAGTTGACTCCGGCGGCCGCGGCCAGCTCCTCGGAGGACACCGTGGGCACCGATCGCTCGGAGAGCGCGGTGAGGGCACGCAAGTACAGCGGAAGCCGGGCGACAGTGGCCTCGGGAATACCTCGGCTGCGGGTCGCCGGTCGGTGAGTTCGGCCAGTTGCCACGATGCTCCTGCGGGATGAGCGGGGCTGCAGGTGGCCACTTGTCCCAGGACCACCCCGTCGAATGCAGGCTATGTCTTTGTGAACGCGTGCACAAAGATTGTGTCCGCTTTGTCCGAGCAAAGTGACCGGGGTCACGCGCCTTGGGCGTATGGGCCGGGAACCGACGACACGCCGAACCCGTTCAATTCCCGAAGGGGGCAAAACGGTACACACTCCTCACCAATACGCCCCCGAGACCCCATAAATCGCCCATGATGGTAACCGCCCGACGGCTCAAGCCTGCAATGCCCGTCGGAGCCGGTCAGGGTTCACCCTCCAGAAGGTGTGCTGTTCGCCGTCCACCAGCACGACCGGAATCTGCTCCCAGTGCAGGCGGTACAACTCCTCGTCCTGCGAAATGTCCTTCTTCTCCCACTGTGCGCCCGTCTCGGCGCAGACTTTCTCGACCACTTCCTGGGCGTCGTCACAGAGATGACACCCCGGCTTCCCGATGAGCGTGACCACCCGCTCCTGCGGACGCTTCTTTCCGGCACGGCGCAGCAAAGGACTCATGCACCCATTCTCCCGCGCCCGGAAGCCGACCGTCCCCGGCGCGCGTCCATCAGGTCGGGCCGGGCGCACCGCGTCGGGCCGGGCGCACCGAAGAGTTCACACCACCGATTCCCATCGGTTCGGGAACTCCCGAACACAGTGGCTATGCTCGCGTCATGGCCGCTCTGGGATGGCTCACCCCCCGTAGGCGCTCCGCCACCGCGCGGAGCGTGCTGGCAGGCGAGGCCTCGGCCGAGGCCGCCCGCAAGACCGCGCTGGCCGACGAACCACGGGGCGGACCGGAGTTCGCGAGAACCACGGAAGCGGAACGCGCTGCGGAACCCGCCGCCGAGGCGGAGTCCGAAGCTCCGCAGGAGCACCCCGAGGCCGCCGAGCCGGAGTTTCCCGTTGCCGGCGACGACCTGGCCGCCGCCTTCTTCGATCTCGACAACACCGTCATGCAGGGTGCCGCGATCTTCCACTTCGGCCGCGGCCTCTACAAGCGGGAGTTCTTCCGCCGCCGCGAGCTCGCCCGCTTCGCCTGGCAGCAGGCCTGGTTCCGGCTCGCCGGGGTCGAGGACCCCGAGCACATGCAGGACGCCCGTGACAGTGCGCTGTCGATCGTCAAGGGACACAAGGTCTCCGAGCTGATGTCCATCGGCGAGGAGATCTACGACGAGTACATGGCGGAGCGGATCTGGCCGGGCACCCGCGCCCTGGCCCAGGCACACCTCGACGCCGGACAGAAGGTCTGGCTCGTCACGGCCGCCCCCGTGGAAACGGCCACGATCATCGCCCGCCGGCTCGGCCTGACCGGAGCCCTCGGCACCGTCGCCGAGTCCGTGGACGGCGTCTACACCGGCCGGCTGGTCGGAGAGCCGCTGCACGGCCCCGCCAAGGCGGAGGCGGTCCGCGCCCTGGCCGCCGCCGAGGGCCTGGACCTCGAGCGCTGCGCGGCGTACAGCGATTCGCACAACGACATCCCGATGCTGTCGCTGGTCGGACATCCGTACGCGATCAATCCCGACACAAAACTGCGCAAGCATGCCCGCTCCAAGGACTGGCGCCTGCGCGACTATCGGACCGGCCGCAAGGCCGTGAAGATCGGCGTCCCGGCCGCCGCGGGCGTCGGCGCGATCGCGGGCGGCACGGCCGCCGCCATCGCCCTGCACCGCCGCCGCAAGTAGCGGCCGCGGGGCCCCGCCCGGCCTCCCGCCCCACCAGGCCCGGCGCCCTCCCCCGCCCGGGACATTCGCTCACCTCTACCCGCGCCCCCGGCGCGGCACTCCGGCCTGCCCTACTCGGTCGTGAGCCACCGTGGAAGCAGGCATTCCGCGCATCCAAGTGATCAAGAATCGATCACCATCCGTGCCTGAATATGCCCTCGACACGCAACAGAAGTGTCGTAACCGGTGATTTGAGCAACTGGGTGTAGCGCTGCCTGTACGAAGCGTTATTCTCCTCAAACGCATGCCACCGCCATCTGTCGCCACGACGGGTGAACGGTCCCGCACTGCACGTGATGGAAGCTCTGCCTCTGGGAGTCCCGTGTACCCACCTGTCGGGGTTGACGCCTCGGGCCTGGCTACGCTGCGCGCAACGGTCCTCGACCAGCTGCGCGGCTTCGTCCCCACCGCGTACACCGTCCCCGCATTCGCCACCGCGGTCCCCGCCGGACTCGGCCCGGCCGGTCCTTGCTATGCCCTGACCGACGGCGGGGCAACGGTGGGCAGACGCGGTCGCGCCGGCGGCTCGTCCGCCGGGGGCGCAGCCGCCGGGACCACCGCGCCCGCAGCCCGCCGCCCCACCGCGGACAGCGACCAGGCCCGCATGATGGACCTGGTCGAACGCGCCCAGGCCGGCGAAGCCGATGCCTTCGGTCGCCTGTACGACCAGTACAGCGACACCGTCTACCGCTACATCTATTACCGCGTCGGCGGCAAGGCGACCGCGGAGGATCTCACCAGCGAGACCTTCCTGCGGGCGCTGCGCCGCATCTCCACCTTCACCTGGCAGGGCCGAGACTTCGGCGCCTGGCTCGTGACGATCGCCCGCAACCTGGTCGCCGACCACTTCAAGTCGAGCCGCTTCCGCCTGGAAGTCACCACCGGCGAAATGCTCGACGCCAACGAGGTGGAACGGTCCCCCGAGGACTCCGTCCTGGAGTCCCTCTCCAACGCGGCCCTGCTGGAAGCCGTACGGAAACTCAATCCGCAGCAGCAGGAGTGCGTGACCCTGCGCTTCCTGCAGGGCCTCTCGGTCGCCGAGACGGCCAGGGTGATGGGAAAGAACGAGGGTGCCATCAAGACCCTCCAGTACCGCGCGGTCCGCACCCTGGCCCGCCTGCTCCCCGACGACGCCCGCTGACCCCGCCCTCCTCTCACATTTCGGTACTCCTCCCTGATGACCTTGATGACACCGACGACTCCGACGACCCCGAAGAGATCGACGGCACCGTCGAATCCCACGACGCTGTGGTCCGATCATCCTTCGTCCGTAACCCAAGTGCCGCGCCGCTCGTTGTGGGGAATGCAGGCTCCCTGTGGACACGCCCTGCCCGAAGCCGCTCACTCGAAAGGGTGGATGTGCTCAAGGAAGGCAACCTTCCGGACACCTTGGGGAGTCGATCGTCATGACGAGAGGAGGTGCCGCCAGTGATCGCGAACGTGACTCCGCACCGGCGGGCGAACGCCTTCGCCCAGGCCCTGGAGGAGCGGACCCCGTCCGACCTTTCGGAACCGGACCCGGCGGCCGAGCAGTCCGAGGCACCTGCCGAACCTGCCGACCACGACCGGTTGTTGGCCCTGGCGAGCGTGCTCGGCGAAAGAATGCCGCGCCCGGTGCTGGACCCCGAGGTCAAAGTGGTGCAACGAGCCCAGCTCATTGCCGCCATGGAAGCCAAGGTGATGGAAGAGAGGGCCGGGGGCGGCGTGGCCGCCGACCCTCAAGTGCCCGAACAGCGGACCGGCCGCGGCGCCCACCGGGCGACCTCGCTCCGGAAATTGCGGCCCCGCTCCCGCTGGTCCAAGGGCATCGCGGCAGGCGGTCTCACCGTAGGTGTGGCCGCGGGGGCCTTCAGCGGAGTGGCCGCTGCCAGCACGGACGCCCTGCCGGGTGATCACCTGTACCCCGTGAAGCGGGGCATGGAGGACATCCGGCTCGGGATGGCCGACGACGATTCGGACCGGGGCGAGCTCTATCTCGACCAGGCCTCGAGCCGCCTGTCGGAAGCCCGCCGGCTCATGGAGCGCGGCCGTCTCGGCGCACTCGACCACGAGTCGCTCGGCGCGATCCGCCGAGCCCTCGCTGGCATGAAGCACGATGCCTCGGAGGGCCACCGGCTGCTCCAGGCCGCCTACGAACGGGACGGCTCGCTCGGCCCGATCCAGGCGCTGTCCTCGTTCTCCCGCTCGCACCGGGACGCGTGGGCCAAGCTCCGGGGCAACCTCCCGGCGCAGCTCACGGACGTGGGCGGTGAGGTGGAATCGGTCTTCCAGGCCATAGACCAAGACGTGGCGCCGCTCCAGAGTCTGCTCCCGAAGCCTCCGGAACAGACCCGCGGCTCCGGCCCCTCCACGAAGCCGAGCACACCGGCGGGCAAGCAGCAGGCGACGCCCCCTCCGGGCACCCCGTCCGCGGCCCCCACGCCGTCACCCTCGGGTTCCCCGAAGACCTCGCCCCCGGGCGGCGGCGGTCTCCTGGGCGGCACGGGCGACCTGCTGAACCCGCCCGCGGGCCAGTCCACCCCGTCCGAACCGGGCACCACCCCGACCCCCGCCCACCCGGACATCACCCTCCCGCCGCTCCTCCCCGGCCTCCTCCCGGGCCTGGGCATCAAGGCGGAGGACGCCGACCAGTAGCGACCGGCACCGGTCGGCAGCGACTGGCGACACGTGACGAAAGCGCCGGCGGGACTGGATTTCCAGTCCCGCCGGCGCTTTCGTCATGCTCGGCCGTACGGCGCGGAACGGCGCGGAACGGCGCGTCAGAAGAAGACGGACCTCCGCTGCACCAGCAGCTTGTACAACGTGTGCTGGATCTGCTCCCGCACCTGATCCGTCAGGTTGAACATCAGCATCGGGTCCTCGGCGGCCTCCGCCGCGTACCCGTCCGTCGGAATCGGTTCCCCGAACTGGATCGTCCACTTCGTCGGCAGCGGCACCGCCCCCAACGGCCCCAGCAGCGGGAACGTCGGCGTGATCGGGAAGTACGGAATCCCCAGCAGCCGCGCCAGCGTCTTCGAATTGCCGATCATGGGGTAGATCTCCTCCGCCCCCACGATCGAGCAGGGCACGATCGGCGTCCCCGCCCGCAGCGCCGTCGACACGAACCCGCCCCGCCCGAACCGCTGGAGCTTGTACCGCTCTCCGAACGGCTTCCCTATCCCCTTGAAGCCCTCGGGCATCACGCCCACCAGCTCCCCGGCCTCCAGCAGCCGCTGCGCGTCCTCCGCGCACGCCAGCGTGTGCCCGGCCTTGCGCGCCAGCTCGTTCACCACGGGCAGCATGAACACCAGGTCCGCGGCCAGCAGCCGCAGGTGCCGCTGCGCCGGGTGCTGGTCGTGCACGGCGACCTGGAGCATCAGGCCGTCCAGCGGCAGCGTCCCGGAGTGGTTCGCCACGATCAGCGCGCCGCCCTCCTTCGGGATGTTCTCGATGCCCTTGACCTCGACCCGGAAGTACTTGTCGTACAACGGCCGCATCAGGGACATCAGGACCTGGTCCGTCAGCTCCTTGTCGTAGCCGAAGTCGTCGACCTCGTACTCCCCGGTGATCCGGCGCCGCAGGAACGCCAGGCCGCCGGCGATCCGCCGGTCCCAGCCGTCCCCCGCCTCCACCCGCTCCGGTGCGGCCTCCACCACCGGCTCCGCCACCGGTTCCGCGACGGGCGCGAGCGGCGCCTCCGGCGCGACCCGTACCCGCCGGGCGGGCGAGGACCGCCGACGCGGCCGGTCCTCGTCGAACGGAATGACCTTGGCGTCCGCCACTATCGCTTCGCTCCATCCATGTCCACGTCCAGCAACCCGGCCACCCGGTCCACGGCCCGGCCCACCCGCTCCGGCGGCAGCAGCCCGCCGCCCCGGCTCCGCGTGAAGTCGGCGAAGGTCTCGGCGGTCGTATACATCGGCTCGAATCCCAGGACCTCGCGCATCTGCGTGGTCTCCACGACCCGCCCGTGCGTGAGGAGCCTTATCTGCTCGGGCGAGAACTCCGTCGCCCCGACCGCCCGCAGCGCCGCACCCACCCAGGTCACCGCGGGCAGCAGCAGCGGCACCGTCGGCCGTCCCAGCCGCCGCGCGCACTGCGACAGCAGCAGCACCCCGTCGCCGGCGATGTTGAAGGTCCCGCTGAGCCCGCCGGGCCCGCTGGTCTGCGAGGCCAGCCGCAGCACGTCCAGTACGTCGTCCTCGTGCACGAACTGCAACCGCGGGTCGTAGCCCAGCACGGTCGGGATCAGCGGCATCGAGAAGTACTCGGCGAGCGCCGAGTCGGCGAAGGGCCCCAGGATGTTCGCGAACCGCAGCACGCACACCGCGACGTCGGGCCGCCTGCGCGCGAAGCCGCGTACGTACCCCTCGACCTCGACGGCGTCCTTCGCGAAGCCGGCGGAGGGCAGCGACTTCGGCTGCGTGGTCTCGGTGAAGACGGCCGGATCCCGCGAGGTGCCCCCGTACACACTGGTACTGGACTTCACCACGAGCCGCCGCACCGTCGGGGACTTCTGGCAGGCTCCCAGGAGCTGCATCGTCCCGATGACGTTGGTTTCCTTGACGGTGCTGTACGAGCCGGAGCCCGCGCCCGTCGCCGCTCCCCCGGTGACCGCGAGATGGACCACCGTGTCCACGGCGTTCTCGGCCAGCACCCTGGCAATGGCCGACTGCCTGATGTCCGCACGGACGAACTCGGCCGAGCCGAGCCGGTGCGGCGGGGTCACCGCGTCGACCGCGATCACCCGCTCCACTTCCGGGTCCCGCTGGATCCGCCGCACGAAGCGGCCTCCCAGTTGCCGGGCAGCCCCGGTGACCAGCACGACCTTCCCCACGAGCTCAGCGCCTCCCTCGAAGAAGTCCCCCGGCTGCACCGCAGCCCCTCCACCAGAATGGTGGAGGGGCTGCGGTAAACACGTACAGCTACCGTTTACTTCTTGTTACGGCGCTGGACGCGGGTGCGCTTGAGCAGCTTGCGGTGCTTCTTCTTAGCCATCCGCTTGCGCCGCTTCTTGATAACAGAGCCCACGACTACCCTCGCTCACTTCTCTTCATTCGGTGCGGGGCGTCGGGGCCCACACGACCTACGTCGGCCTAGCCTACCCGCCCGAGCTCTGAGCTTGTAATCCGCATGCCCCCGAGGGGTCACCGTGGGCTCCCGACCCTCACCTTCAGGCCGATTCCACCCCCACGAAGGACTCGCGGAGGTACTCGTGCACCGCGTTTTCCGGGACCCGGAAGGACCGGCCCACCCGGATTGCGGGCAGATGTCCGTTGTGCACCAAGCGGTACACGGTCATCTTCGACACTCGCATCACCGAGGCGACCTCCGCCACGGTCAGGAACTGAACCTCACTGAGAGGCCTCTCGCCAGCAGCCATGACACACCTTGACCTTCCGCGCATGACGGGCACCGGCTTCCCCTCCGGTTACGCCCCGTCGTCGCACGCTCACTCCCCAGAGTAGGGGCGTGTGATACGAGTGGGGAAGAGGAGCTACGTCCACTCCTGCCGAGCCGACAGACTCGCCCGATTGAGTACATAGCGAGTGAGCGGTCGGTAATAGTCCGCACGCACCGCGTCATCAAGCGGAACGGCCACCGAGACCTGCCCCTCGGCTTCCCCCACGAACAACGCGGGATCATCGGTATCGGCCAGCCCGATCGCCTCCACACCGAGCTGACCTGCGCCGCAGACCCACCCGTGGTCCCCCACCACCAGCTCCGGCAACGGCCCGCCGGCCTCCGCCAGCGCCCCGAGCGCGATCCGAACCGGCAGCGGCGAATGGGAGTGCGCGCCGGTGTCACTCCCGTCCGGCCGCGCGCCGTCTTCCCGCACCAGTGCGACCCCTCGTACGTAATCGATGCGGTGCGTGCGTACGCCGAACCGGGTCTGCATGTCGACAGGTGCCCCCCGCGCCGGAGTGAGGACATCACATCCTGCCGCCGACAACGCCCCCGCCAAGGTGGCGTAGAACCCCAGGAGCCGGTGCGGGTGCCCGGTACCGAACAACACCGGGGCCCGCGCCTCCGCCGCCGCCCGCAGCCGCCCCGCGAAGGCCTCCAACCCCGCCACCGTCAGCTCGGGATCGATCACGTCCGGCCCGCTGACGTGCGCGGGATCCGCCGAGACCCCGCACTTCAGCGCCATCAGCCGCAGCAGGTCACCCTCACCCCACCCCCACGCGGGATCCAGTCCCAGCAGCACCCGCGGATCGCGCGCCGCGAACAGCCGATAACTGCGCAGGCTTTCCTCCCGAGAGGTCGCGACGGGCCCGGCCAGGCGGGCGGCCAGCAGATGCGCACGCAGCGCGCCGGTGCTCAACACCCTCCCGATGCTCCCGCACAGACTCTGACGGGTCGCCAGTTCCGGCCAATCCCCCCACCGTTGGCGTAACCCTGCGAGGCAGGGATCAGGCCAGCAGCCCGCGCAGCGGGAACACCGCCCGCCGCGTGGCGAGCACGGCCTGATCGATCCGGTCGGCGGGGTCGTACCCGGCATCCCAGTCCCGCAGGCCCGGCACCCGCCCATCCGTCATCCGCCCGGGCGCCACCGCCCCCGTCCGCGCATACGCCGCATCCCGCCAAGACCCCGGCACAGCCGTCTCAGGATCGATCGGCCGATGCCCGGCGATCGCCACCAGATGCGTCCACGACCGCGGCACGACGTCGACCACCGAGTACCCGCCCCCACCGAGGGCCAGCCACCGCCCACCCTCCCCACAGGAGTGCGCCAGCTCGTGACACGCCTCCATCACCGCCCGCTGCGCGTCCAACGACACCGCCAGATGCGCCAGCGGGTCCTCGAAGTGCGTGTCCGCCCCGTGCTGCGTCACCAGCACCTGCGGCCGGAACTCCTCCAACAGCTCCGGCACCACCGCGTGAAAGGCCCGCAGCCACCCCTCGTCCCCGGTGCCGGCGGGCAGCGCGATGTTCACCGCCGACCCCTCCGCCTCGGGCCCGCCTGTCTCCTCCGGCCAGCCCGTCTGCGGGAACAGCGTCCGCGGATGCTCGTGCATCGAGATCGTCAGCACCCGCGGGTCGTCCCAGAACGCCGCCTGGACCCCGTCCCCGTGGTGGACGTCCACATCCACGTAGGCGACCCGCTCGGCCCCCAGCTCCAGCAGCCGCGCGATCGCCAGTGCCGCGTCGTTGTACACGCAGAACCCGGCCGCCCCGCCCGGCATCGCGTGGTGCAGCCCGCCGGCGAAGTTCACGGCGTGCTCGGCATCCCCGCGCCAGATCGCCTCGGCCGCCGCCACGGACTGCCCGGCGATCAGCGCGGACGCCTCGTGCATCCCCTGGAACGCCGGATCGTCCGTGGTCCCCAGCCCGTACGAGCCGTCGGCGACCCCGGGGTCGGCGGACACCTCTCGCACCGCCGCGACGTACTCCTCGCGGTGCACCAGCCGCAGCGTCGACTCCCCGGCCGGCCGGCCCGCCCGTACCTCCAGCTCCCGGTCGAGCCCGAAGGCCCGTACCAGGCCCATCGTCAGCTCCAGGCGCACCGGATCCATCGGATGGCCCGGCCCGAAGTCATACTTCGTTACCGCCTCGTCCCACATCAACAACCCGCGACCGCTCATGCCGGACACCGTATCGAGCGGGCTCCGTACCGAACGAGCGGGCATGGAAAAGAGTGACGAGGACCAGCACCATCGGCACCAGCATCGCCCCCCGGTAGCTCCAGGCGTCCCCGATCCCGCCCACGAGCGGAGCCCCGATCAGGAATCCGACGTAATTGAAGATGTTGAGCCGCGCGATGGCGGTGTCGGAGGATCCCGGGAACAGCCGGCCCGCCGCGGCGAAGGTCTGCGGCACGATCACGCACAGCCCGAACCCCAGCAGCGTGAAGCCGAGCATCCCCACCCACGCCCCGGGCGCCACCGCGACCACGCCGAACCCGGCCGCCGCGACGACCGTCCCGATCCGGACGACGGCCACGGCCCCGAAGCGCCGCACCCCCAGGTCCCCCACGGCCCGCCCGAGCAGGGTGGTCACCATGTAGACGTTGTAGGGAACGGTGGCGAGCTGCTCGGAGCTGCCCAGCACGTCCTGGAGGTACTTGGCGCTCCAGTTCGACACCGTCGAGTCCCCGATGTACGCGCACGCCATCACCAGGCACAGCGGCAGCAACAGCTTGAACCCGCCCGGCCCGAGCCCCTTGGCCTCGGCGGCGCCGGCCTTGGCGTCCTGGTCCACGTAGAACCGGCTGGCGAGCAGCGCGAGCGGCAGCAGGACCACCACGGCGGGCAGGTACGAACTGAACAGCGACAAGTGCCAGTGCGCCCCTGCCCACGCGGCGGACGCCCCCAGGATCCCGCCGAGGCTGTAGGAGGCGTGGAACCCGAGCATGATGCTGCGCCCGTACGCGCCCTGCAGGCTCACCCCGAGCATGTTCATGGAGGCGTCGAGCGCCCCCACGAACAGCCCGAACGCCCCGAGGGACACCGCCACGTGCCACATCTCGCTGCCGGCGCCGACCCCGAGCAGTGCGAGCAGCACGAGCGGCTGCGCCCACCGCAGTACGGTGCTGGGCGCGACCCGCTTCACCAGGTGCTCGGTGACCACGCTGGACACACCGGCGAGGATCGGCACGGCGGCCAGGAAGGCCGGCAGCAGTGCGTCGGATATGCCGTACCGGTCCTGAATGGCGGGGATCCGCGTCACGAGCAGCGCGAAGGCCACGCCCTGCACGAAGAAACTGAACCCCAACGCCCCGCGCCCGCGGCGCAGCCGCACGTCTGCTGTCATGGCGGCTCAGCGTAGGCGCCGGTGCTACCGGTGGGTAGAGCGATCACATATCGATTGGGTCAGTGCGAGAACCCGCCGCCGTAACCGCTGTATCCGGAGCCGGCGCCCTCCGCCAGGCCCAGCAACCCGGCCAGTTGGTTCATGTCGCCGAAGTATCCGGTGGCGCCGGGCAGCCGGTCGGCGGGCACCATCGCGGTGTACGCGAGCACGTCCATCCCCGCGGCCAGCGCGGCCTGGACACCCAGCGGGCTGTCCTCGACGACCACGCAGCGGCCGGGCGCCACACCCATCTGGTCCGCGGCGTGCAGGAACAGATCGGGGGCGGGCTTGCCCTTCCCCACGTCCTCCGAACTGAAGATCCACTCCTCCTCGAACCATTCGTCGAGCCCCGCCGCCCGGTGCCCGACCCTGATCCGCTCGTGGCTCCCGGAGGACGCGAGGCAGTACGCGGTCCCGCTCTCGACCAGAGCCGCCAGCACCCCCTCGACCCCGGGCACGGGCTTGAGCTCCCGCTCGAAGGCCGCGAAGGTACGCGCGTGCAGGGTGCTGTCGAAGTCGGCGGGCAGGTCCTGCCCGGTCCGCTCCCGCACGAGGTCGTGGACCCGGTGGACCGCGGCTCCCATGTAGTCGCGGAGCGACTCCTCGTACGAGGTCGGGTGGCCCAGCTCGGTCAGGTACCCGGCGAGGATGCTGTTGGCGAGCGGCTCACTGTCCACCAGCACGCCGTCGTTGTCGAAGATGACGAGGTCGTAGCCCATGCGACAACCCTACGAGCCGTCAGGCCCAATCCATCCGGACCCCATGCCGGGCATCCGCAGGACATCCAAAGATCCTGTGCCGGCCTCCCCCTCACCCATTCCGGTGACACGAACCCGTCCGCCGCCCCACCGGCTCATCGAAGAGCCGGAGAAGGGCCGGATCCGGCCCCTGGTCACCACCAATGATTCGGCCCGTGAACGCAGAAAAGCCCCGTACCGGTTACCCGGTACGGGGCTTTTCTCAAAAATTGTTCGGCGGCGTCCTACTCTCCCACAGGGTCCCCCC
>NZ_JBIAHN010000024.1:0-114672 GCF_042870555.1 Streptomyces sp. NPDC006487 | reverse complement strand
TTGAGATGTCGCAATCCCCACCGAACCCGGAGGCCCTCACCCATTTCAAGAACCCAGCACGCGTGTCACCAACGTCCCCGGACAACACACCTAGGTCCTGGCCGGGGCACGGGTCAGGACGTCCGCCAGGATCCCGGGCGGGGTCTTGGCCGGGGCCTTCGGGTTCTTGCCGGGAGTCTTGGAGGCCTTGGGCGTCTTGCCCGGGGCCTTCGGAGCCTTCGCCGGGGCCGGGGCCTTCATGGCCGGGGCTCCGACCTCCAGCCAGCTCCGGTCGATGTTGAGCGTCACGTCCCCGTACGTGGCGTCGTGGTCCCCGCGGAACTGGTGGGCGCGGCGGCCCCCCGCCCACTGGCTCGTGCCGGCGGGCAGCCCCAGGTCGGCGTCGGTGACGGAGGCCGCGCCGTTCCAGCGGGCCACCCACAGCACGTCGGGCATGGCGTCCGGGGCCTGGGCATAGTGGGCGCTCAGCGCCTTGGCCCCGGAGCTCGCCGCGACGTAGGCGGCGGCGCCGTAGCCCAGTTCGTGCAGGCGCACCGTCCAGGCCGTGAGGTAGGCGACGACCGGAGCGTCCCAGGTGGCCCGGTCCGTGTAGTTCTCCAGGTCGTTGTAGAGGACCGTGCCCTCGGCCAGGCCCAGTGCCGCGGCCGCGTGGGCCGCTCCCTCGGCCTCGGCCCGGCCCTGCTCGTTGGCCTCGGAGGGGTCGGTGGAGAGCCCCGTGGAGGAGCTGTTCCAGGGCTGGGGGCCGACCCAGATCGGCATGAGGTGCCAGCCCGCCCCGGCCTGCCGGCTCACCCATCCGGCGGTGAGCTGCGGCTGGGCGCAGGCCCGGGCGCGGCCGCCGATGTAGACGCCGACGGCGCCGAAGGGCGAGTCGGCCCGCCACGCGTTCATGGTGCGCTGGGTGGGGGCCGTGCAGGCGTCGAAGCCCTCGCCGGTGAAGGGCCCCTGGACGGTGGTGCGGGGACCCCCGCCGACGACCCCGGCCGGATCGACGGGGACCGGGCCGGGGGCCGCCGGGGGCGTGAGGGCGCGGGCCCGGGTGAGGACCGCGCGGACGGCCTCGGGGGTGGAGGCGTAGGAGACGGTGGCCATGACCCCGGCGCGGCGCAGGGCGTAGCGGATCTCGTTGCTGTCGCCCCGGACCTTGGCCAGGGGGTCGCCCTCGTCACCCCCGACGGTGGGGATGTCGGCGCGCGGCGGGGCCCCGTCGAGCGGCTCCAGATGCAGCGTGTCGGAACGGGGGGCGGCGGCGCGGGCGGCTCCGCATTCGCCTTGGCCGCCTGCGTGCCCGAGGTAGAGGGTGGGCACGTCGAGGCGCAGGCAGGCGTCGGGGTTGCGCTCGAGGTCGACGACCCGCCAGTCGGCGGGCACGGTGAGGCGCAGCCCGCGGTAGTCGACGGTGCGGCCGTCGGCGGTGCGGCCGTCGGCTGTGGGACCCTCGGCGGCCCCGAGGGGGACGGGAGCGAGCAGCGCGGCGCCCAGCAGGCAGCTCAACATCATGTGGGTGGGGAGCATGTGACCCACTGTTACCAGAAGGCCCGGGGGTTGACGCAGAGGCACGAGAGCCCGCGGCCACCTGTTGACGGGACGGCCGCACCGCGCCGCGGACGGCCGCACCCGGTTCCCTCGCTCCCCCCCTGCTCCCCTACCCCCTACTCCGCAGGCGGGCGGCCCTTGCTCCGGCGGGGGGCGGTGGCGCCGCGGATCTCCTCCGTGGCCGCGCGGAACGCGGGTGCGGCGCGGGCGAAGTAGTCGAAGAGCAGGGCCTGCTGCTCCGGGGTGTAGGACCCGATCAGGGTCGCGATGTGCCGGCGGGCCGGTCCGACCACGTCCTCGATGCGGTCCAGCGCGTCGGGTACCGGCTCCACGATGACCCTCCGCCGGTCCCCCGGATCGGCGGCCCGGCGGGCGTAACCGGCCCGCTCCAGGCGGTCGATGAGCCGGGTCGTCGCCCCCGTGGTCAGCCCGGTGCGGGTGGCGAGCTCACCGGAGGACAGGCTCCCCTCCAGGGTGATGAGGCTGAGTGCGTACCACTCGGAGGTGTGCAGTCCGGCCGCCTCTGCGCTGGCCAGGCCCTGGAGGCCGACGGCGTCCAGGTACTGCCGGAAGACCGTGTGCGCGTCCGGGCCGCCGCCGCCTGTTGCCATTCTCGGGATCGCCTCCTACCTTTATATCTGCACGCATGCAGATACTGCATTTGATCAGTATCTGCCTCAGTCTAGCCAATTGGAGATGGTCCGTCATGCAGCAGCCCACCGGCGGGTCCGTGGACTCCGCCTCCGCCTCCGTCCGGGCCGTGCTCGACCGGCTCGTCGCCGCCTGGGAGCGCCACGACGCCGAGGCGTACGGCGAGCTCTTCACCGAGGACGCCTCGTACGTCACCTACGTCGGCACCTTCTACCGGGGCCGCCGCGACATCGTGGACAGCCACCGCACCCTCTTCGCCGGCTTCCTCAAGGGCACCCGGCTGGCCGACGAGGTCCTCGACGTCCGCTTCTACGGCCCGGACGTGGCCGTGGCCAACGGCCGCGGGGACACCTACAAGGGCAAGCGCCCGGCGAAGCCGACCAAGGTCCAGACGTACACCCTCGTCCGCGACCCGGACGGGCAGTGGCGGATCGCCGCGTTCCAGAACACCAAGCGCAAGCCCCTGATGGAGTCCCTGTCCCACCGGTTCGCCCCGGGCCTCGTCCCGTCCTCCGAGCGCTGACCGTACGCCGCCCACCGCCGCGGAGCCGGGTCCGGAGCCGGGTCCGGAGCCGGGGCCGGAGCCGGGGCCTGAGCCGGGGCCTGAGCCGGGGCCTGAGGCAGAGCCGACGTCCCCCGACCCGACCCGACCCGGCCCCGGAGGCCGTGGTGCACACCACCCTGCGGGCCACGGGCCGCCGCACCACCCGCCCGACCGCCGCCCCCGGGAACGCTCCGCTACTCCCCCTGCTCCTGGAAGGCCGGCAGGGCGAAGATCCGCTCCTTGCCCGCCTCCTCCATCAGCTCGACCAGCGGCAGCACCAGCTCCCACAGGTCCTGCTTGTCGACCTCGCGCACGAGCCCTTCGAGCTCCGCGTCGCCCAGTCCGGCGGCGGCATCGGCCACCACCTTGCGCGACTCCTCGGGCAGGACGCCGACCAGGGGCAGGAAGGCGCCCCACAGCGCGGTCGCCACGACGGCCCGCACCACCCCGGCCAGCACGAGCGGGTCCCGCAGGGACTCCAGCCGGGCCACCGCGAGCCGGTCCTCCTCGCCGAGCAGCGCCACGAGCGGGAGCAGGGACTCCCACAGGCCCTCGGCGTGCGTCACCCGTACGAGCGAGTCGAGTTCGGCCGCGCCGAGGCGGGCGGTGAGCTCGGCGATGCGCAGCCGCTGGTCGCCGCCGACCATCGCGGCGACGCCGAGGGCCTCCTCCCAGAGCTCCTCGGCGGCAGCGGCCCGTACGACCGCGCCGAGCCGGTCGTCGCCCATGAGCTCCAGGATCCGGGGCAGCCGCTCGGGCAGGTCCACGTAGAAGCCGGCGCGCAGCACCACCGCGTCGTCCACCTGGTCGAGGATCCGGCGGAGCACCCGGTCCCGCATGTGACCGACGAACCGGCCCATGGTGAGGTGGTCGCGGTTCTCGGCGAGGGTGGTGGCGATCCGCACGACGAGCCCCTCGTCGAGCCGGTCGACGATCCCGGAGATCTTCCGCGGGTCCAGGTGTCCGCAGGCCTCGGCGGTGAAGGAGACGGGCAGCTTCTCGATGATGGCGGCGGCCCGGCCCGACTCCAGCCGGCCGGCCACGCCGGCGGCCAGCCGGGGCCCGAGCGCCTTCTGCGAGATGGCGGCCGCCACCCCGGCGGGCACCAGCTTGGTCGCGGCGGCGATCCGGTCCAGCATCTCGGGTGCGCCGTCGTTCAGTACGCCGCTGACCTGCTCGCGGAACGCCCGTACGTCCTCGTCCGGCAGCCCGCGCAGGAAGCCGAGCTCCCCGGCGTCCGCGCCCACCAGCCGGGCGATCTTCTCCACTTCGGCGCGGCTCACCGGAAGAGCACCTTGCGCACGGCTCCGCGCGCGAGGGCGGGGACCAGTCCCAGCGCCTCCTCGGCGGCCTGGTTCAGGCCTTCGGCCTGGCGCGCCCGCTCCGCCTTGAGCGCCTCGGCGAGCCGAGCGAGCTCCCCGGCATCCAGCTCCGCGAACGAAGCGGGGGGCCGGGCACCCCCCAACTCCCCTGCCAAGCGGCCCATTTCCTCATCTGTACGCACGGGACGACCTCCCACACCAAAGACGACACGACGGCTCGCGTCGAGCGTGGGCCCGAATTGACTAATAGTCAATATTCGCGGGTAGGACCGGCCGGGCACTACTCGTGCGGGGGTCGGTGTCGATGCCCTGGACCGGGTCAGCCTGCCAGTCGGGCGAGGGCCAGCGCGTGTGCGCGGTCGAGGGAGTCCGCAGCAGCGCAGGGGATGTCCGGCTGCACGCCGGTGCCTTCCCAGTTCGTGCCGGAGACGGGGTTGACGGCGCGGCCGAAGGGGACGGTGACTTCCAGGTGTGGGTGCACCGTCCAGCCCTTGCACGGGTGTGCGCCACCACGGGTGCGCTCGCCGACGACCACGGCGCGGCCGAGCTGCTGGAGGTCGTACGCCAGCTCTTCAGCGGCAGAGAAGGTGCTGTCGCCGGTCAGCACGTACAACGGCTTGCTGCCGCCGAAGCGTGCGCCGGGAACGTGCGGCGGGCTCCAGGACTGCTCCCTGCGCTCGCCGCCGCGCCAGTGCATGGTGTTGAGATGGGTGCGCTCGTCGAGCAGGTAACCGGCGACGAAGGCCACCGTGTCCGGGTCGCCGCCCCGGTTGGCGCGGAGGTCGACGATCAGCGCCTGGGCGCGGGAGGCCAGGGTGAGCGCGGCGCCCAGCGGTTCGGCGGCCCAGTCCAGCGGGAACAGCATCGGTGCCAGCTCCACCACGGCGACCCCTCCGTCGAGCAACTGCACCCGGGGCGCACCGCCCAGCGAGGTGTCGAAGTCCCGGCGCATGGCCTGCAGGGTGGCCGCGTCCTGCTTCGGGGGCACCGGGTCGACGTGGTGCTTCAGCCTCAGGTGTCGGTCGCCGTTGACGGACTGCAGGTCCGCGGTGACCAGACGGGCGAGCTCCTCGGCGCCGTCGACTTCGTAGGCACCCTCGGCGAGGCGCCGTTGCAGCAGGCCGGCGAGCTGCTCGGCTATCTCGGGGAAGACGTAGTGCTCGTTCACGAGCCGGACCGTTTCGTCGATGACAGGAGCCGGCGGAAGCTTGGTTGAAGTGGTCATGGCTGGGAGTAGAGCACTGCCCTTGCGAAAGCGTCAAAGAGTTTCGGCACCCCGTCAGGCAGCGTGCCGAGCAGCTCGAAGCGAAGAAGGGCGACGTGGCCCACCACCTCAAAGTCCTCCGCGAAGCCGGGCTGGTCCACATCGCCGGGACCCGCCAGGTCCGCGGCGGCACCGAGCGGTACTACCAGCGCACGGCCCGCCACATGGTCGTCGCCGAACCCCGGGCGGCAGGCACCGCCGCGCTGCTCGCCGCTTTCGCCCAGGAGCTGAACCGCTCGCCCGCCGAGGCCCACCTGACACTGCGCCACCTGCGTCTCAGCCCCTCGAAGGCAAGGGAACTCGGCGAGACCCTCGGCAGACTGGTCGACGAGGCCGAGGAGGATTCGGAGGACCAGCCCCTGCACGGTGTGCTGGTGGCGCTCTCTCGGCAGCCCCTGCCACCTGGCGCCACCGGTTCCGCCTAGGTCGTCTCTTTCGGATCTTGCCGGTCAGGCCCGCGTCGTCCGGTGCCGTGCCTCGCCGTGCTGCCGGGTCTCCCGCGTACTGGACGTACGCGGTGACCCGGCAGTGCGGCGAGGTGCGGTGCCGGGCGGCGCGGGCCAGGCAAGATCCGAAAGAGACGGCCTAGGCCGCGGCCCGTTCCAGGACCTCCAGGACGGTGTCGCGGAACAGGGTGGTCTTGTAGCCGGTCTGGGGCAGCGGCCGGCAGCGGGCGAGCACCGTCGCTGCCGCGGCCTCGAGGACCCCGGGGGTGGCTTCCCGGCCGATCAGGGCCGCCTCCACCTCCGGCAGCCGCAGCGGAACCCGTGCCACCCCGCCCGCCGCGACCGCCGCGTGCGTGACGGTGGCGCCGTCCAGCGCGAGCCGGGCGGTGGCCTCGACCAGGGGCCATTCACCGAGGGCCCGGCTGGTGGCGCGGTGGCAGGCGGCGCGTTCGCCCGGCAGCGGCGGCGGCAGCAGGACCGCGGTGAGGATGCGGTCCGGTGCCAGCAGGTGGTCGGCTTGGTGGAGCCGGTCGCCGTCCCCGTACAACTCGGCTACGGTGCGCGGCGATTCGCCGTGGATCTCGGCCCCGGCGTCGTAGGTGAGCAGGGCCATCGCGAGGGTCGACGGGTGCGGGGCGACGCACGGGCCGTCACCGCTGACCACGCCGAAGTGGTGGTCGCCCTCGCGCGCGGGGCAGCCGGAGCCGCCCTTCTGGAGGCAGCTGACGTGCGGATTGCGGTAGTACCAGCAGCGGTTGCGCTGGAGCAGGTTGCCGCCCAGGGTGCCGGCGGCGCGGATCTGCGGGGTCGCGGCGGTCCCGGCCGACATCGCCAGGGCGGGCCAGCCGGAGCGCACCCGCGGATCGGCGGCCAGCGCGGCGAGCGTGGTCAGGGCGCCGATCCGCAGCCCTCCTCCGGGCAGCGGCGTGCAGCCGCGCAGGCCGTCCGCGCCGTCGAGGTCGGTGAACGGGCCCGGGCTGATGCCGGAGCGCTGCCGGGCGGTGGTGTCGGTGCCACCGGCGCGCAGCTCCCCGCCGCGCGCCAGGACGGCGGCCGAGAGGTCGGTGAGAGTGGGCTCGGTGCTCACGTACCCAGTCCTTCCAGGAGACGGTCGGGTCGGATGGGCATGTCGTACGGGCGCCGGCCGGTGGCGTCGTGGACCGCGTTGGCCAGGGCGGCGGCGGTGGGCAGGGTGGAGATCTCCCCGAGGCCGACTCCGCCGCCGGGGACGTGCTCGAAGCCTTCCTGATGGAAGTGGACGGTGATCTCGGGGGTGTCCGCGATGCCGGGGATGCGGTAGTCCTCCAGGTTGTCGGTCAGCACCCGGCCGGTGGCCGGGTCGGTGCGCCGCTCCTCGAACAGGGCGTAGCCGACTCCCTGGATGACGGCGCCCTCGCACTGACTGCGGGCGAGGCGTTCCTCGTGGATGCGGCCCGCCGCGATGCCGCTCCACACGCGCAGCGGGCGGATCCGGCCGAGCCGGGTGTCCACCTCCACCTCGGCGACCTGCACCGATCCGGTGAAGCCGCGGCCGATGGCCACGCCGCCCATGGTCAGGTTGAGGGGGGTCACGAAGCCCCGGTGGTCCCGGGTGCGCCGGCCGGTGACCCGTACGCCGTGCGCGAGGCCCAACCGGGAGGCCACGTCGCCGTCACCGGCGCCGAGCGCGTCGCGCAGCCGTGCGGCGGCGTCCGCGGCGGCGGGCACGATCGACGGTGTGGTGCGGCTGCCGCCGGAGGTGGGGCCGTGGACGGTGTCGCTGTGCCCGACCTCCGCCCGGACCCGGTCCTCCGCCACGCCGAGTCCTTCGGCGACGGCCCGGCGCAGTACGGTGCGCGCGCCCGTGCCCATGTCCTGCACGGCACAGCGGGCGACCACGATCCCGTCCTCGACGGTGAGCTCGACCTCGGTGGCGGGGTCGAGGAAGTACAGCCAGTTGGCCGCCGCGACGCCGACGCCCCGGCGGAACCGCCCGGTGCCGCCGCGGGTGCCCGACCAGGCCGGAAGGGCCGCGGCCAGGTCGTACAGGGCGTGGCGTTTGGGGTTGCCGTCCCAGCGGCGGCGCAGGGCGATGGGGTCCTGGCCGAGCCGGTGGGCCATCTCGTCGACGGCCTGTTCCAGGGCCCAGCACATGGTGGGTCCGCCCGGGCCGCGGAAGGGCGCGCCGGGCGGCCGGTGGGTGACGGTGTCGAAGTCCCGTAGCCGGCGCGGGGCCTTGCCGTACATGAACCGGGCCAGCGCCGCGACGGTGCCGCCCACCGAGACCCCGCCGTCGGTGTCCACGTCCATGGCCAGCGCGCTCAGCTCCCCGGCGGAGTCCGCGGCCATCGCCAGCCGGATCCGGGTGCCGGGCCGGTACCCGCCGTCGGTGAGCTCCTCGTCCCGGTCCAGCACCACCCGCACGGGGGCGCCGTGCAGCCGGGCCAGTTCCACCGCGGCGACCACGTCGGAGGTCAGCCCCATCTTGCAGCCGAAGCCGCCGCCGACGTGCACGGCCCGGGCCACGACCCGGTCGAGGGGCACGCCGAAGCGCTCGGCGGCGAGTACGGCCACCTGTCTGACCGACTGCGTGGACACCTCCAGGTGGAGGGTGCCTTCGTCCCAGCGAGCCAGGCAGGCGTGCGGTTCGAGCGGGGTGTGGGTCTGCGCGGCGGTCGTGAACAGGCCCTCCACCACCCGTTCGGGGCTGTTCTTGCGGGCCTCGACAATCCGGCGCACGGCCGTGGCGGGCCGCTTGCTCATGGCGGAGGGCCCGCGCCGGTTGCCGCGCCAGCGGGCGGGCGTCAGCTGCGGGGCCTCACCCGATCCCGGCGCCAGCTTCCGCGCCGCCTTGTCCTCGTAGACCAGCGGCCCCTCGCCGGCCCGCGCCCGGTCCGCGTCGAGGGCGGCCGGAAGCACCTCGTACTCCACCTTGACCCGCCCGGCGGCCGCCCGCGCGGAAGCCCGGTCCGCCGCGGCGACGGCCGCGACGGGCTGCCCGACGTACCGCACCACCCCATCAGGGGGCAGCAAGGGCACCACCACCACATCCCCGGCCTCCAGGGACCGTACGTGCGCATGCGCGTGCGGCGAGCGGATGATCACTCCCTCCAGCAGCCCCTCGGGCCGCTGATCGGTGGTGTACCGGGCCGACCCGTCGACCTTCTCGGCGGCCTCGGCGCGCGGGACCGGCCCCCGCACCGCATCCGTCTCGTACTCGCCCGCGCAGGCCGCCGCCACGGCTCTGAGGATCCCCTCATAGGCGCCGCAACGGCACAGGTGACCCGCCAGCGCCTCCGCGATCTCCTCCCGGCCCGGCCTGGCCCGCCCGTGCGCGGCCCGCCACCGCTCGAAGAACGCGGCCGCCTCGACCACGAACCCGGGCGTGCAGTAACCGCACTGCAGGGCGTCCTCCCCGGCGAAGGCACGCCCGACCGGGTGACCGGCCAGACCCTCCACGGTCGTCACCCGCCGCCCGCCCAGCCGCGCCGCCGGCGTCAGACACGCCACCCGCGGCTCCCCGTCGACCTGGATCGTGCACGCCCCGCACACCCCGCCGGAGCAGACCAGCTTGGTCCCGGTCAGCCCCAACTGCTCCCGCACGACCTCCACGGCAGCAGGATCACCGTCCACGTCCACCGCACACGGGACGCCATTGACCTCGAACTCCACGAGACGCACTCCTCAACCGTGGGGGCGACGACCCCCACACCAGCCGGGTTCGCCTTCACCCCCCTTGATAACCCGCCCCCACCGCCCCCGCAGCTCGGCACACCGCCCCCCGGCCCGAACCCTGACCGCCCCGGAACGCCACAACGCCCGCCACCCCTGGTCGGGGACGTGGCGGGCGTTGTGTCACAGTCACTCACCTCATACCGAGGCCAGCTTGAACCCGGCCCTGATCGTCTTGCCCACCCGTTCGTCACGGATCTGGAACTCGTCCGCGAGCTCCACCACCAACCACAGCCCCCGGCCACGCCCGGCGCCAGGATCTGGTCGCTGCACGACGGGGGAACCAGGGCCGCTGTCACGCACCTCGATCGTCACGATCCCGCCCTCCCACTCCAGCCGCACGGAGAACTCCCGCCCCAGCGGAACCCCGTGCAGCACGGCATTCGTGGCGAGTTCGGACACGCAGAGCCGAATGTCGTCCCGCCGCTCGCAGAGGCCCCAATCACCAAGCGTGTCACCCACGAACTGACGGGCCGCGCGCACCGAGGCACGGGCCCGAGGGAACCGCTGCTGCCGGGACAAGGTCATAGCACCCCACCGCCTTAACGCTGAGCTTCCAAGGCCACACAGAACGTATCGCTATTCGCGAAAACCAGCAAGGTTTGCAGGCTGGGATAGGAGAGAGGTGTCGCTTAACGTGGGCACCGGCAGAGAGCGGCAGACACTCAGGAGGCAGCGTGAGCGGCAGCGGATGGATCAGCACGTCGATGCCGTACCTCACCCCCCGTGCCGCCGGAGACTCGGACGCCTGGACCGATGAGGCCCAAGGCGCGGGCCGTCGCGGCGGGCAGCGCATCGTGCACGCCGGAGAGGGCGAGGCCCCGGCTGAAGTCGCCAGGATGCTCGGCCTCGCGACCGGGGAGCCCGTCATCGTCCGTCGCCGGATCATCGAACTCGACGGCGGGCCAACCGAATTGACCGACACCTACTACCCTGCCGACATCGCCTCAGGCACACCTCTGGCCGGCACGGCAAAGATCCGAGGTGGCGCTGTGACCCTGCTGGCCGGACTGGGACACATCGGCGTACGGGCCGTCGAGAACGTGACGGCCCGCATGCCGAGTCCCGGAGAACGGGAGCAACTGCGCCTCGGGCCGGTCGAGCCGATCATCCAACTCGCCCGGACCACTTACGACGCAGCGGGGCGGCCGATCCAGGCCGACGTGATGGTCATGCCTGCCACGCGCCAGCAGTTGCGGTACGAGATCGACATCGAGGTCGCATGACCCTGTCCAGTTCCGAAGCCGAAGGCTCCGACCCCCGGCCGCTCCACGCCCGCATTGCCGCCGATCTGCGGGACGAGATCATGAGCGGCGGCCTCGCGCCTGGATCGAAGCTGCCTTCGACCGCGCGGCTGAAGACCCGGTTCGATGCTTCCAACGCCACGATCCAGAAGGCCGTCCAGCTCCTCAAGGACGAGGGACTGGCCCTGGGACGTGCGGGCTCGGCCGTGACCGTACGGGACACCCGGCAGCGGACCGTTCGCCCGGCCGGCTCCCTGACACCGGCCGTGGACGGGGCGGCCTACCCGTGGCTCACCGAAGCATCGGAACCGGCCCGCACAGCGCACAGCACCCTGCTGGCAGTGGAAGAGGTCCCGGTCGTCGGCGACGTCGCTGCCGCGCTCGGCCTCCCCGAGGGCAGTCCCGCCGTGTGCAGGCGCCAGCTGATCGCCCTCGAGGGCGAACCCGCCGAGCTGGTCAGCTCGTACTACCGGCCGGACGTCGCGCGTGGCACCGCCCTCGCGGAGCCCCGCCGGATCCGGGGCGGCACTCCGACCCTGCTGACGGGGCTCGGCTTCCCGCCCCACCGCAGCGTGGACCGGCTCTCCGCCCGTGTCGCAACGCAGGAGCAGTACACCGCACTGCGCCTGCCCGGCGATCTACCCGTCCTGCGGACCCTTCGTACGGTGTACGACGCGGAGGCGCAGCCGATCGAGGTCACCGTAATGGTGAAGGCCGGCCACCTGTACGAGCTCCAGTACGAGTTCACGCCCGAAGCCTGATCCTTTCCCCGAACGCCACAACGCCCGCCACCCCTGGTCGGGGACGTGGCGGGCGTTGTGTCGAGTGCCGTACTTCGTTGTACGGACCGTATGAGGGGTCCCGGCGGGCCGGGGGTACTACGAGACCTCAGGAGAGGTCCCCGGCCGGGCCGGGGGTACTGCGGGTCACACGGTGATCGAGCGGTCCGTCGGCTTGACCGGGTACGGGAGGGCGCTGGTGCCGGTCAGGAAGCGGTCCACGCCGCGGGCGGCCGAGCGGCCTTCCGCGATGGCCCAGACGATCAGCGACTGGCCGCGGCCGGCGTCGCCGGCGACGAAGACGCCGTCGACGTTGGTCGCGTAGGAGGCGTCGCGCTCGATGTTGCCGCGGGCGTCCATGGCCAGGCCGAACTGCGCCGTGAGGCCGTTCTCCTGGTCGGTGCCGGTGAAGCCCATCGCCAGGGTGACCAGCTGCGCGGGGAGGACGCGCTCGGTGCCGGCCTTCTGGACGAGCTTGCCGTCTTCGAAGGCGACCTCGACCAGGTGGAGCGCCTGGACGTTGCCGTCCTCGTCGCCCTCGAAGTGGGTGGTGGAGACGGAGTAGATCCGCTCGCCGCCCTCCTCGTGAGCAGAGGTGACCTTGTACAGCATGGGGAACGTCGGCCAGGGCTGGCCGGCCGGCCGGTCCTCGGACGGACGGGGCATGATCTCCAGCTGCGTGACCGAGGCCGCGCCCTGGCGGTGGGCGGTGCCCACGCAGTCCGCGCCGGTGTCGCCGCCGCCGATGACGACCACGTGCTTGCCCTCGGCCGTGATGGGGGGCGCCATGAAGTCGCCCTCCTGGACCTTGTTCGCGAGGGGCAGGTACTCCATCGCGAAGTGGATGCCCTTGAGGTCGCGGCCCGGGACCGGGAGGTCGCGGGAGACGGTCGCGCCCGCCGCGATGACCACCGCGTCGAACCGCTTGCGCAGGTCGGTGGCGGTGATGTCGCGGCCGACCTCGACACCGGTACGGAACTTGGTGCCCTCCGCACGCATCTGCTCGATGCGGCGGTTGATGTGCACCTTCTCCATCTTGAACTCGGGGATGCCGTAGCGCAGCAGCCCGCCGATGCGGTCGGCGCGCTCGTACACGACCACGGTGTGGCCGGCCCGGGTCAGCTGCTGGGCCGCGGCGAGACCCGCCGGGCCGGAGCCGATGACCGCGGCGGTCTTGCCCGACAGGCGCTCGGGCGCCTGCGGGGTGACGTCGCCGTTGTCCCACGCCTTGTCGATGATCGAGACTTCGACGTTCTTGATCGTGACGGCCGGCTGGTTGATCCCGAGCACGCAGGCGGACTCGCACGGCGCCGGGCACAGCCGCCCGGTGAACTCCGGGAAGTTGTTCGTCGCGTGCAGCCGCTCGGACGCGGCGGTCCAGTCCTCGCGGTACGCGAAGTCGTTCCACTCGGGGATCAGGTTCCCGAGCGGGCAGCCGTTGTGACAGAACGGGATGCCGCAGTCCATGCAGCGGCCGGCCTGCTTGCTGATGATCGGCAGCAGCGAGCCCGGAACGTAGACCTCGTTCCAGTCCTTGAGGCGCTCGGCCACAGGACGGGTGCAGGCGGTCTCGCGCGGGGTGGTGAGGAAGCCCTTCGGGTCAGCCATTGGTCGCCGCCTCCATCATCTTCTCCGTGGTCTCGGACTCGGAGAGTCCGGCGAGCTCAGCGGCGTCCTTGGCGGCGAGCACTGCCTTGTACGTGGTCGGGATGATCTTGCTGAAGCGGGCCGCCGAGGCGGTCCAGTCAGCCAGGAGCTTCGCGGCCACGGTCGAGCCGGTCTCCTCCTCGTGGCGGCGCACCACATCGTGCAGCCACTGGGAGTCGGTGTCGGAGAGGGCTTCGAGCGCGCCCGTGTTGCCGACGTTGACGTTGGCCGGGTCCAGGTCGATGACGTACGCGACGCCGCCCGACATGCCCGCCGCGAAGTTGCGGCCCGTCTCGCCGAGGACGACCGCGGTGCCGCCGGTCATGTACTCGCAGCCGTGGTCGCCCACGCCTTCCGAGACGACCAGGGCGCCGGAGTTGCGGACGCAGAAGCGCTCGCCGGTGCGGCCGCGCAGGAACAGCTCGCCGCCGGTGGCGCCGTAGCCGATCGTGTTGCCCGCGATGGTCGAGTACTCGGCCAGGTGGTCGGCGCCGCGGTCGGGACGGACCACGACACGGCCGCCGGAGAGGCCCTTGCCGACGTAGTCGTTGGCGTCGCCCTCGAGGCGCAGCGTCACACCGCGCGGGAGGAAGGCGCCGAAGGACTGGCCGGCGGAACCGGTGAAGGTCAGGTCGATGGTGTTGTCGGGCAGGCCCGCGCCACCGAACTTCTTCGTGACCTCGTGGCCGAGCATGGTGCCGACCGTCCGGTTGATGTTGCGGATCGCGACCTGGGCGCGGACCGGCTGCGCGGTCTCGGCCGAGTCGGCGTTCAGCGCGTCCGCGGCGAGGCGGATGAGCTCGTTGTCGAGCGCCTTCTCCAGACCGTGGTCCTGCTCGATCTGGGCGTGGCGGACCGCGCCCTCGGGCAGCTCCGGCACGTAGAAGAGCGGCTCCAGGTCGAGACCCTGCGCCTTCCAGTGCGTCACGGCCTTGCTGGTGTCGAGGAGCTCGGCGTGGCCGACGGCCTCCTCGATCGTGCGGAAGCCCAGCTCGGCGAGGAGCTCGCGCACCTCCTCCGCGATGAACTCGAAGAAGTTGACGACGAACTCGGGCTTGCCGGAGAAGCGGTCGCGCAGGACCGGGTTCTGGGTGGCGATGCCGACCGGGCAGGTGTCCAGGTGGCAGACGCGCATCATGACGCAGCCGGAGACGACGAGCGGCGCGGTCGCGAAACCGAACTCCTCGGCGCCGAGCAGCGCGGCGATGACGACGTCGCGGCCGGTCTTGAGCTGGCCGTCCGTCTGGACCACGATGCGGTCGCGCAGCCCGTTGAGCAGCAGGGTCTGCTGGGTCTCGGCGAGGCCGAGCTCCCAGGGACCGCCCGCGTGCTTCAGGGACGTCAGAGGAGACGCGCCCGTACCGCCGTCGTGGCCGGAGATGAGGACGACGTCCGCGTGGGCCTTGGAGACACCGGCCGCGACCGTACCCACGCCGACCTCGGAGACCAGCTTCACGTGGATGCGGGCGACCGGGTTGGCGTTCTTGAGGTCGTGGATCAGCTGAGCCAGGTCCTCGATGGAGTAGATGTCGTGGTGCGGCGGCGGGGAGATCAGGCCGACGCCCGGGGTGGAGTGCCGGGTCTTGGCGACCCACGGGTAGACCTTGTGGCCGGGCAGCTGGCCGCCCTCGCCGGGCTTGGCGCCCTGCGCCATCTTGATCTGGATGTCGTCCGCGTTGACCAGGTACTCGCTCGTCACACCGAAGCGGCCGGAGGCGACCTGCTTGATGGAGGAGCGGCGCGCCGGGTCGTACAGGCGGTCCGGGTCCTCGCCGCCCTCACCGGTGTTGGACTTGGCGCCCAACTGGTTCATGGCGATGGCGAGGGTCTCGTGCGCCTCCTTGGAGATGGAGCCGTACGACATGGCGCCGGTGGAGAAGCGCTTGACGATGTCGGCGACCGACTCGACCTCGTCGATGGAGATTGCTGGACGCCCGCCGGCTTCCGCAGCCTTGAAGCCGAACAGGCCGCGGAGCGTCATCAGGCGCTCGGACTGCTCGTTCACCCGGTCCGTGTACTGCTTGAAGATGTCGTACCGGCGGTTGCGCGTGGCGTGCTGCAGGCGGAAGACCGTGTCCGGGTCGAACAGGTGCGGCTCGCCCTCGCGGCGCCACTGGTACTCGCCGCCGATCTCCAGCGCGCGGTGCGTGGCCGCGATGCCGGAGGCCGGGTACGCCTTGGTGTGGCGCGCGGCCACCTCCTTGGCGATGACGTCCAGGCCGGCGCCGCCGATCTTGGTGGCGGTGCCCGCGAAGTACGCGGCGACGAACTCCTCGTTCAGGCCGACGGCCTCGAAGACCTGCGCGCCGCGGTAGGAGGCGACGGTGGAGATGCCCATCTTGGACATGACCTTCAGGACGCCCTTGCCGAGCGCGTAGATCAGGTTCTTGATGGCCTGCTCCGGCTCGAGGCCGGACAGGAAGGTACCGGCGCTCAGGAGGTCCTCGACGGACTCCATGGCGAGGTACGGGTTGACCGCGGCCGCGCCGTAGCCGATGAGCAGCGCGACGTGGTGGACCTCGCGGACGTCGCCGGCCTCGACCAGCAGACCCACCTGGGTGCGCTGCTTGGTGGCGATGAGGTGGTGGTGCACCGCGGAGGTCAGCAGCAGCGAGGGGATCGGCGCGTGCTCGGCGTCGGAGTGACGGTCCGAGAGGACGATCAGGTGCGCGCCGTTCTCGATGGCCGCGTCGACCTCGCCGCGGATCTCCTCCAGGCGGGCGGCCAGCGCCGCGCCTCCGCCCGAGACCCGGTACAGGCCCGAGAGGGTGGCGGCCTTCATGCCCGGCATGTCGCCGTCGGCGTTGACGTGGATGAGCTTGGCCAGCTCGTCGTTGTCGATCACCGGGAACGGCAGCGTGACGCTGCGGCAGGACGCGGCGGTCGGCTCCAGCAGGTTGCCCTGCGGGCCGAGCGAGGACAGCAGCGAGGTGACGAGCTCCTCGCGGATGGCGTCCAGCGGCGGGTTGGTGACCTGCGCGAAGAGCTGGGTGAAGTAGTCGAAGAGCAGCCGGGGGCGCTCGGACAGGGCGGCGATCGGGGAGTCCGTACCCATGGAGCCGAGCGGCTCGCCCGCGGTGCGGGCCATCGGCGCGAGGATGACGCGGAGCTCTTCCTCGGTGTAGCCGAAGGTCTGCTGGCGGCGGGTGACCGAGGCGTGGGTGTGCACGATGTGCTCACGCTCGGGCAGGTCCGTCAGCTCGATCTCGCCCGTCTCCAGCCACTCGGCGTACGGGTGCTCGGCGGCCAGCGCGTCCTTGATCTCGTCGTCTTCGATGATCCGCTTCTGGGCGGTGTCGACGAGGAACATCTTGCCGGGCTGCAGGCGGCCCTTGCGGACGACCTTGGCCGGGTCGATGTCCAGGACGCCGACCTCGGAGGAGAGCACGACGAAGTCGTCGTCGGTGACCCAGTAGCGGCCGGGGCGCAGACCGTTGCGGTCGAGGACCGCGCCGACCTGGGTGCCGTCGGTGAAGGTGACGCAGGCGGGGCCGTCCCACGGCTCCATCTGCGTGGAGTGGTACTTGTAGAACGCGCGGCGGGCCGGCGACATGGAGGTGTGGTTCTCCCACGCCTCCGGGATCATCATCAGCACGCTGTGCGGGAGGGACCGGCCGCCGAGGTGGAGCAGCTCCAGGACCTCGTCGAAGGAGGCCGAGTCGGAGGCGTCCGGGGTGCAGATCGGGAAGATGCGCTCGAGGGCGCCCTCACCGAAGAGGCCGGACGCCAGCTGGGACTCGCGGGCCCGCATCCAGTTCCGGTTGCCCTTGACCGTGTTGATCTCGCCGTTGTGCGCGACGAAGCGGTACGGGTGGGCCAGCGGCCACGACGGGAAGGTGTTCGTCGAGAACCGGGAGTGGACCAGGGCGATCGCGGAGGCGAAGCGGCGGTCCGAGAGGTCCGGGAAGAAGGGCTCGAGCTGGCCGGTGGTCAGCATGCCCTTGTAGACGATCGTGCGGGCGGAGAGCGACGGGAAGTAGACCCCGGCCTCGCGCTCGGCGCGCTTGCGCAGCACGAAGGCCTTGCGGTCCAGCTCGATCCCGCTCGTCCCGTTGCTCACGAAGAGCTGGGAGAAGGCCGGCATGGTGGCGCGGGCGCCGTTGCCGAGCAGGTCGGGGGTGACCGGAACCTCGCGCCAGCCGAGAACCGTCAGGTTCTCCTCGGCGGCGATGGCCTCGATCTGCTCCACGGCGACGGCCTGTGCGGTGCCGTCGGCGGGGAGGAAGGCGATGCCGACGGCGTACGCGCCGGCCTCGGGAAGGTCGAAACCGGCCACCTCGCGCAGGAACGCGTCGGGGACCTGGGAGAGGATGCCGGCGCCGTCGCCCGAGTCGGGCTCGGATCCGGTGGCGCCTCGGTGCTCGAGGTTCCGCAATACGGTCAGCGCCTGCTCGACCAGCGTGTGGCTGGCCTCGCCGGTGAGGTTGGCCACAAAGCCGACGCCACAGGCGTCGTGCTCGTTGCGCGGGTCGTACATGCCCTGCTGGGCGGGGCGACCGTCCATGGGCGACCAGGCGGTGGTGCTGAGGCCGGTCGCGGAGTGCGTGGATGCGGAACGCATCGGCTCTCCCGTCGTCGTCGTGGCATATGTGCATAGCCGAGGGACGACGTTGGCCCTCTGCGAAATTTCGTGCAGATTACATGATGACGACAATCCCGAGAAGCGGATACGTCATTCCAGCATGCGGACACTGCACGGAGCAGACAAGAGGGGACTTTCGCAGGTGTCCTGCCATCGGGACACGGGACGAAGGTCCCGGCACGGGGCGGGCCTCATTGCCCGGCGCCCAGAGTCTGATGCCCGGCGGACACGGAATCGAAACCGCCGAGTAACTGACTACTTATGTTGCGTACTGCATAGTGTCTCACTCCCTGCACGGTCAGCCTACGGCTCCGCCGATCCAGGTTCCCAGGATGTACGTCACACCCGCGGCCGCGCCACCCAGAACGAGCTGGCGCAGCCCGCTGTACCACCAGGACCGGGCCGTGACCCGGGAGACCACCGCGCCGCAGGCGAAGAGGCCCAGCAGCGCCACCAGGACCGCCGGCCACAGGGTGACCGCGCCGAGCAGGTAGGGCAGCAGCGGGAGCAGCGCGCCGAGGGCGAACGATCCGAAGGAGGACACCGCGGCGACCATCGGCGACGGCAGGTCGTCCGGGTCGATCCCGAGCTCCTCGCGGGCGTGGATCTCCAGCGCCTGCTCGGGGTCGCGGGAGAGCTGCATGGCGACCTCTCGGGCCAGCGCAGGCTCGACGCCGCGCGAGACGTAGAGCTCGGCCAGCTCCTCCATCTCGTCGATGGGGTGCTTGCGCAACTGCTGGCGCTCTATGTCGAGTTCGGCGAGCACGAGCTCGCGCTGCGAGGCGACCGAGGTGTACTCCCCCGCCGCCATCGAGAAGGCGCCGGCGGCGAGGCCGGCCAGGCCGGTGACGACGATGACGTGCGGGGCGACGGCGCCGCCGGCCACGCCGGTCATCAGCGCGAGGTTCGAGACCAGCCCGTCCATCGCACCGAAGACCGCCGGGCGCAGCCATCCGCCGTTGACGTCACGGTGGGTGTGGTTGTCGCGGTGGGCGGTGTGAAGCGGTGCTTCGATATCGATGATGGACATGCCGACTATCTCCCCTTTTGTACGAGTGGGTGCACAGAGCTGTGCCATGGACGACGCGCGGACACCCACTCCCCCGGAACACCTCGAAACTACGCACGATTTCTGTCGCCCGCCAGCAAGGAAGGCCGTACTTACCTGGGGTTTTGGGGATCGGCGACCGGGTGACGGCGGCCCGCGGCGGGTGTTTCGCGACGAGCGACAAACCACATGCCATGGCACAAATCCCCCAAGGGCTCAATATGAGTCCCATCAAGTGGAGAGGCGCGCCATGGAGCTGATTGCATGCAATCCGCAGGTCCTCCTCGAACGGGCCCGGGGCGCTCTTCTCGGACTCGCGGTGGGTGACGCGCTGGGCGCCCCCGCGGAGAACATGAAGCCCTCGGAGATCCGGGCGAAATGGGGCCGGATCGAGGGCTTCGTATCGGACGACCCGGCGGGCACCGACGACACGGAGTACGCGATCTTCTCGGGCCTGCTGCTGGCCCGCCACGGATCGGCGCTGACGGTCGCCCACGTCGAACGGGCGTGGCACACCTGGATCGCGGATCTGGACGAAGGCCCGTTCCGCGGCGCAGGCTTCTCCGAACGCGGCACCCTGGAGAACCTCCGCCGCGGCCTGGCGGCCCCCATCTCCGCCCAGCACCGGCACGCCTGGTCGGACGGTCTGGCCATGCGGGCGGCCCCCTTCGGCGTCTTCGCGGCGGGCCGCCCGGCCGAAGCCGCCCGGCTCGTCGCCATCGACGGGTGCGTCAGCCACGACGGCGAGGGCATCTACGGCGGCCAGGCCGTCGCGGCCGGGGTCGCGGCGGCGATGGCCGGCGGGTCGGCGGCCTCCGTCATCTCGGCGGCCCTCTCCGTCATCCCCTCCGACTCCTGGACGGCCCGCTCCCTGCGCCGTGCCGTGACGGCCGCCCCGCGCGGCGAGCGGGCGGTCCGCTCGGCGGTGGTCATCGGCGGCTACCCCTGGACGGACCTGGCCCCCGAGGCGGTGGGCCTCGCCTTCGGCGCGTTCGCCGCCTGCGGCGGCGACTTCGCCTCCTCCGTCCTCATGGCCGTCAACATGGGCCGCGACGCGGACACCACGGCGGCCGTGGCGGGTGCACTCGCCGGCGCGATGGCCGGCGCCCCCGCCATCCCGGCCGCCTGGTCCTCGGTGATCGGCCCGGTCCGCGGAAGCTGCCTCCCCTCGATGCGCGGCTACCACGTCCTGGACATCGCGGACCTCCTCACCCCGGAAACCGAGACCCCCCGATGACCCTGACCCCGACCACTTCCTCCGCCGCGAACCCACCTCCCCGGCACGACACTCCGCCTGCGGAAGCCACCACCCTGACCGCCCCGCCCCCCGAGGACACCCCCGGGGCCGAGCGGCGCCCGGCCGGCGACCGGGAGGTTCCCGGGGAGGCGGGCGGGCCCGCCGCCCCCGCGGACTGCCGGCCCGACCCGGCCCGCGGACCGGGGGTCGCCGGCACGCCGGTGCCCGAGTTCCGTCGAGCCGCAACCGCGGTACGGGGCGACGCGGCCCCCGGGCCGACGGAGACATCGGCTCCGGACCGGGGGCCCGGGGGCCTGCCCCCGCTTTCGGGAAGGGGCGGGTACGGGGCGAATCCCCCCGGCCCGCAGCCGGCCCCCGGACCACAGCCCGGCCCCGGCCCCGGCCCCGGCCCCGGACCACAGCCGGCCCCCGCCGGGCACGCCGCCCCGGCGCGCACGCAGGCCCGTACCGCTGATGCGGTGGACGCGCCCGACCGGGCCGCCCAGGGCCACCCCCAGCCCCCGAACGGGAGCACCTCCGTCCAAGCCGCCCCCGCGACCGCCACCGCGCGGCCCCGCACCGCCCCGGCGGAAGCCACGGCCGGCCCGCTCGCCACCCCGGCCGGAGTCACGGCCGCCCCGGCCGGAACCGACGCCCCGCGGGGCGCGCAGCCCCGTACGGCTACGGCTACGGCGGCATCCACCGCCACCGCCGAGCCCCGCACCGAGGCGGCCCCCGGGCCCGCCCCCGCGGGGCCCCGCCGGATCGAGGGGCTGCTGCTCGGGCTCGCCGCGGGCGACGCCGCCGGGTGGCCCGCGGCACGCCACCGGGCCAGCCGCATGCCCGAGTGGACCCGCCGCCTCACCCGCGAGCTCGACACCTTCGCCGAGCAGAACGCCACCACCACGCTCCCCGTCCCGATCGCCCTCAACCAGCCCCCGGAACCGCTGCGCCTCGGCCCCTCCGACGACGCCGAGTGGGCCGCCTTCGCCGCCGAGTCCGTCCTCACCGCCGCCGGAGTGCTGCTCAGCGACCTCTCCCGGTCCCGCCGCATGCGCGCCGCCATCGATCTCGCATGGAACGCGCTGGCCAGCGAGGTGGCCGCGGCAGCGGACCGCGCGCCCGAGGTCGAGTCCGCCGTCCTTCCCCTCCGCGCCCGGATCTCCGTCCGCGCGGGCCTCGGCAACCTCGCCGCCGGCCTGCGCCCGCCCGCCACCGGCCACGACAACCCGCACTACTTCGACGACGCCGCCTGCATCCGTGCCTGCGTCCTGGCCGTCGTCCATCCCGGGGACCCCGAAGCCGCCGCGGACCTCGCCGAGTTCGACGCCCGCTACACCCAGGACGGCGACGGGGTCCACGGCGCCCGCGCCATGGCCGCCGCCATCGCCACCGCCCTCGCCGGCACCGGAACCTGCACGGCCGCGGACACCGACGCCGCCGTCGACGCCGCCCTCGCGCAGCTCCCCGAGTCCACCGAGATCGGCCGCAACGCCCGGCACGCGGTGACACTCGCCCGTGCCGAGACGACCGGCGGGGCCTTCGCGATCGTCCCGCTCCTGGAGCACCAGATCGTCGACCACGTCTACAGCTACGGGATCGCCGCCGCGGAAACCGTCCCCGTGGCCCTGGCCCTCGCCACCGCGGCCCGCGGCCGGGTCGGCGAGGCGGTCCCGGCCGCGGCCTGCCTGTCGCGGGTCGCGGACTCCGCCCCCGCCCTCGCCGGGGCCCTGACCGGCGCCCTCGGCGGCGGCGACTCGCTCCCCGCCGCCTGGCGCGAAGCGTGCCGCACCCTTTCCGGCTGCGCCCTCCCCCGCCTCGCGGGCACCGACCTCGTCGAGCTGGCCGCGCTGCTCACCCGTACGGAACTCACCTCACCCAAGCCCCAAGGAAAGCCCCGGACATGACGACCCTGACCCCCGTGGACCCCACTCCCAGCACCCACACTCCCTCTCCCGCCCTGGACGACCGGATCGCCGGCGCCCTCGTCGGCGCGGCCGTCGGCGACGCGCTGGGCGGCCCGGTGGAGGGCTGGACCCCGGAACAGATCGTGGAGCGGCACGGCGGCCGGGTGCGCGGCATCGTCGGCCCGTGGCACGAGGACTGGCGTACGGCGCGCCCGATCGCCCCGTACCACAAGGGCGACGGCCACGTCACCGACGACACCCTGATGACGCACGCGCTGGTACGGGTCTACGAGGCCGTACGGGACCACCTGGACGCGTACGCGATCGCCGAGCACCTGGTGCCGGACCTGATGACCACCCCCCGCTGGATCCCGGAACTGGAGGCGGACGCCCTCCCCCTCCAGCGGATCTTCCTCGCCGAGAAGTGGATCGTGACCCGGCTGCACTACGCGCACGCGGACCCTCGGGAGGCGGGCAACGGCAACATCGTCAACTGCGGCGCGGCGATGTACACGGCGCCGGTCGGCCTCGTCAACGCCGGCAATCCGGCCGCGGCGTACGCGGAGGCCCTGGACGTCACCGGCGCGCACCAGTCCTCGTACGGGCGGGAGGCCGCGGGCGTGTTCGCGGCGGCGGTGGCCGCGGCCTGCGTGCCGGGGGCGACGGCCGCCTCGGTGGTGGACACGGCCCTCTCCCTGGCCAAGGACGGCACCCGCGCGGCCATCGCGGCGGTCTGCGAAGTCGCCGCCGGGCACCGGGACTTCGAGTCGGCGCTGGCCCCCCTGCGGGCGGCGGTCGCCCCCTACGACTCGGTCGGCCCGGACTACCGCACGCCGTCCCTGGGCGCACGGCGCCCATCCCGCCTCCATTCCATCGAGGAACTCCCAGTGGCGCTCGGCATGTTGCTCGTCGCGGACGGCTGCTACGAGACCTCCGTGCTCGGCGCGGTCAACTACGGCCGCGACTGCGACTCCATCGCCACCATGGCCGGTGCGATCGCAGGCGCCCTGTCGGGCGTCTCTGCCGTCCCCCCCGCCTGGTCGGACCGGGTCGCGGAGGCCAGCCGACTGGACCTGCGCGCCCCGGCGATTTCGCTGGCCGCGATCACCCGGGAGGTCTTCGCCCGCGACGCCTCCCGCCGCCGCACCCACGAAGCCGCCTTCGCGGCCCTGACGGCCCCCCGATGAGCCCTGCCACCCCGACCCCGCCGACACCCGCACCCCCGGCGACGCCCGCTTCCCCGGCACCGGCGGGCCCGGCGGGCTCAGCGGCCCCGCCGCCGCCGTCGAGGGCCGCCTCCGCGGCCCCGTCCGGGAGCCCGGCCCAGGCCGTGCGCGCGGCCCGGCCGGCGTCCGCTCCCCCGCCCACGGCACCGGCGCCGGGCACTCAGGGAGCCGCGGGGGCCGGGACGCCCGGCTCTGCCCCGCCCGCGCCCGCCCCCGGGACGGTGGCCCGCGGCCCGGCCCGGGCCGGGGGCGAGATCTCCCCCACCCCGCCCCTTCCCGAAACCGGGGGCACGCCCCCGGCCCCCTTGCCCCCGGGCCTGCCCGCCTCCGGCGGCAAAACGGCCCCGCCGCCCGGATCCGGGCCCGGCGGGCCCGTCCGGCTGACCTGGGTACAGCCCGAGGACCTGGTCGGCCACGAGTTCCGGCAAGCCGCCGAGGACGGCCGCGGGGAGACCGCGGAGCCGCTGCTGCGGGTCTGGCTCGCGGCGGGCGGCCACCTGGCCCCGGCCCGGGCGGGTGCCTCCCCCACACCGGCCCCGCCGGAGCTCCGCGCCCTGGCCACGGACCTCCTGACGGCCCTCGCTGCCCTCCCCACACCCGCCGAACCGGCCGCTCGGCCCGACCCCGCGGGTCACGGGGCCGCCCGCGCCCCGGGGTCCAGCGGCCGTCCCCTGGCTCCGGGAAGGGGCGGGGCGGGGACCCGGACCGAGGCCGGGTCCGGAGTCGGGGGCCGGGCCCGCTTCGCAGGGCCCCGGGCGGACGCCGCCGGAGACGGCCCCGCCCTGCGCCGCAGGCTGGAGGCCGCCTGGCTCGGCCGCGCCGTCGGCTGCGTGCTCGGGAAGCCCGTGGAGAAGCTGCCCCTGCACGGGATCCGGGCCCTGGCCCGGGCCGCCGGGAACTGGCCGCTCGGCGACTGGTTCACCGAGCGCGGCGTACCACCGGAGGTGCTCGCCGCGCACCCCTGGAACCGCCGCTCCGCGCCCACCTCCCTCGCCGAGAACATCGACGGCACCCCCGAGGACGACGACCTCAACTACCCCCTCCTCGGCCTGCTCCTTCTGCAGCGCCACGGCAAGGGCTTCACCACCGCCGACGTCGGCCGGCTCTGGCTCGACGAACTCCCGGCCGGCCGTACGTTCACGGCCGAGCGGGTCGCGTACCGCAACCTCCTCCAGGGGCTGGAGCCCCCCGCCACCGCCACCCACCACAACCCCTTCCGCGAATGGATCGGCGCCCTGATCCGCGCCGACGTCCACGGCTGGACCAACCCGGGCGCCCCGGCCGCCGCCGCGGCCCAGGCCCACCGGGACGCCGCCCTCACCCACACCGGCAACGGCGCCCACGCCGCCGCGTTCGTGGCCGCCGCCACCGCCACCGCCGCCACCGGCCGGGCCGACGTGCACACCGCGCTCCGGGCCGGCCTGGCCGTCGTACCGCCCCGTTCCCGCCTCGCCGAGGCCGTCCGCTTCGGCATCCGCGCGGCCGCGGACGTGCGGGACACCGCCGCCGGCTTCGATACCGTCGTCGACCTGCTCCACGCCCGCTACGGCCGCTACCACTGGGTCCACTCCGTCCCCAACACCGCCGTGATCGCCGCCGCCCTCACCCACGCCGACGGGGACTTCACCCACTCCGTCTGCCGCGCCGTCTCCGGCGGCTGGGACACCGACTCCAACGGTGCCACCGCGGGCGCCCTCGCCGGACTGATCGCCGGCTCCCCCGACGCCATCCCGCACCGCTGGACCGCCCCGCTGAAGAACCGCCTCGCCACCACCGTCCCCGGCTTCGACGGCATCGGCTTCGACACCCTCGCCCACCTCACCGCACAGGAGGCAGCCCGCTCATGACGGCCATCGCCGTGCTCGGCAGTACCAACATGGACCTCGTCGCCTACGTGGCCAAGGCCCCCCGTCTCGGGGAGACCGTCACCGGCCGCTCCTTCCGCACCGTCCCCGGCGGCAAGGGCGCCAACCAGGCCGTCGCCGCCGCCCGTTCGGGCGCGGAGGTGGTGATGATCGGTGCGGTCGGGGCAGACGAGTTCGGCGTACGGCTGCGCTCGGCGCTCGCCGGCGCCGGGGTCGAGACGGCGGCCCTGCGCACCGTCGAGGGCGCCAGCGGCACCGCGCACATCACCGTGGACGACGAGGGCGGCAACAGCATCATCGTCATCCCCGGCGCCAACGCCCGCGTCACCTCCCTGGAACCGGGCGACGCCGCCCGCATCGGCGCCGCCGACTCCCTGCTCCTCCAGCTCGAACTGCCCCTGGAGGCCGTGCTCGCCGGCGCGCTCGCCGCCCGCGCCCACGGTGTCCGGACCATCCTCACCCCGGCCCCCGCCCAGCCGCTGCCGGCCGAACTCCTCGCGGCAACGGATCTGTTGATCCCCAATGAGCACGAGGCCGCCGCGCTCACCGGGCTCACCGACGTCCGTCTGGCCGCGGCGGCCCTGCTCCAGGACGTGCCGGAGGTGGTCGTCACCCTCGGCGCGGCCGGGGTGCTGTACACCGCCCGCGGCCGCGAGCCGCTGGCCGTGCCCGCACCGCGCGTACGGGCCGTGGACACCACCGCCGCCGGAGACACCTTCGTCGGCGCGCTCGCCGTGGCCCTGGGCGAGGGCCGGCCGATGCCCGAGGCCCTGAGCTGGGCCTCCGCGGCAGCCGCCCTGTCCGTGCAGCGCCCCGGCGCCCAGGACTCGATGCCGACCCGCTCCCAGACCGACACCTTCGCCCGCTCCGGAGCCGCCTCGTGACCCCCACCGGCCAGGACACCACCGAGACCGGAACCGGAACCAGGACCGGAACCGGAACCGGCACCGGCGCCACCGCCGCCCCGCCCCTGCACGGACTCCGCGTCCTCGACCTCGCCACCCTCTTCGCCGGTCCCCTCGCCGCCACCCTGCTCGGCGACTTCGGCGCCGAGGTCGTCAAGGTCGAGCACCCGACCCGCCCCGACCCCTCCCGGGGCCACGGCCCCGCCAAGGACGGCATCGGCCTCTGGTGGAAGCTGCTCGGCCGCAACAAGCGGACGATGACCCTCGATCTGTCCACGCCCGGCGGCCGGGACACCCTGCTGCGCCTCGTGGCCACCGCCGACGTGGTGATCGAGAACTTCCGCCCCGGAACCCTGGAGCGCTGGGGTCTGGGCTGGCCCGAGCTGTCCGCCGCGAACCCGCGGCTGATCCTGACCCGCGTGACGGCCTTCGGCCAGGAGGGCCCGTACGCCCACCGCCCCGGCTTCGGCACCCTCGCGGAGGCGATGAGCGGCTTCGCGGCGATCACCGGGGAGCCGGAGGGTCCGCCGACCCTGCCGCCGTTCGGCCTCGCGGACTCGATCGCCGCGCTGACCACCGCGTACGCCGTGATGGCGGCTCTCGCCGGACGCGACCGCACCGGGCACGGGCAGGTGGTGGACCTGGCGATCATCGAGCCGATCCTGACCGTCCTCGGGCCGCACCCGCTCTGGTACGACCAGCTCGGCTACGTCCAGCCGCGCACCGGCAACCGTTCCACCAACAACGCCCCCCGCAATACGTACCGCAGCCTGGACGGCCGCTGGCTGGCGGTCTCCACCTCCGCCCAGTCGATCGCCGAGCGCGTGATGCGGCTCGTGGGCCGGCCCGAGCTGATCTCCGAGCCGTGGTTCGCGTCGGGTTCCGGGCGGGCCGGTCACGCGGACGTCCTCGACGAGGCGGTCGGCGGCTGGATCGCCCGCCACAAGGCGGACGAGGTGACGGCCGCCTTCGAGGAGGCCGAGGCCGCGGTCGCGCTGGTCTACGACGTACGGGACGTCATGGAAGATCCGCAGTACGCGGCCCTGGACACGATCACCGAGGTCGAGGATCCCGAACTGGGCCCGATCCGCATGCAGAACGTCCTCTTCCGGCTCTCGGAAACCCCCGGTTCCATCCGCTGGGCGGGCCGCCCGCACGGCGCGGACACCGATGCCGTCCTCGCCGAGATCGGTCTCTCCCCGGCCGAGATCACCGCTCTGCGCACGGAGGGGGCCCTGTGATCCTGACCTGGCTCTACGTACCCGGCGACCGCCCGGAAGTGGTGTCCAAGGCCCTGCACGCCGGGGCCGACGCCGTCATCGTGGACCTGGAGGACGCGGTGTCGGCCTCCCGCAAGGAGTACGCCCGCGCCGCCACCGCCGAACTGCTCGGCGACCGGCACCCGGTACCGGTCCACGTCCGCGTCAACGCCCTGGACTCCCCCTGGGGCGGCGCCGACCTCAGCGCGCTGGCCGGACTCGGCGGCCTCGCCGGACTGCGCCTGCCCAAGATCTCCTCGCCGGAGCAGATCGTCGCCACCGCCGACCGCACCGCGGGGGTGGCCCTGTACGCCCTGCTGGAATCGGCGATCGGCGTGGAACGGGCCTACGAGATCGCCCGCGCGCACCCCGCCCTGCGCGGCCTGTCCCTGGGCGAGGCGGACCTGCGGGCCGACCTGGGCGTCACCTCGGAGTCCGGCCTGGACTGGCCGCGCTCCCGGGTGGTGGTCGCGGCCCGCGCGGCCGGGCTGGCGCCGCCGGCCCAGTCGGTGTTCCCCGACATCCGGAACCTGGAGGCGCTGGCGGCCTCCTGCGCCCGGGGCCGGTCCCTCGGCTTCCTGGGGCGCGCGGCGATCCACCCGCGCCAGCTCCCGGTGATCGAGCGGGCCTACCTGCCCGGGCCCGCGGAGGTCAGCGCCGCCGAGGAGATCGTGGCCGCGGCCCGCCGCACCCCGGGCGCGGTGGCCCTCCCCGACGGCCGCTTCGTCGACCCGGCGATGCTGGCGGGCGCGGAACGGGTCGTGGCCCTGTCCCGCCGGGACGCACCGGTCCTCTCCTGACCGGCGCACGCGAAACGGGAGGGTCGCCGCGCGGTGTGCGCGGCGCCCCTCCCGTTCGACCGTTGCTCCGGTCAGAGCTTCTTGGCCCCGGGGGCCCCTGCCTTGTCCTCACCGTCGGCTTCGCCTTCGGCATCCGCAGTGTCCGCAGTGTCCGCAGTGTCCGCGGCGTCAGCCGGCTCGGCCCCGGCGTCCGCGGCCCCGGCATCGGCCTTGGCCCCGTCGCCCTCGGCGCCGGCCACGGTGTCGGCGCCCTCGGCGCCGGCCACGGTGTTCGCGTCCGGTTCGACGACCTCCTCGCGGCCCGGCCGCAGCTTCGCCGACAGCACCAGGTAGACGACGGCGAGCACGAAGACGACGATCGAGGTCCAGACGTTGAGGCGCAGGCCGAGGACGTGGTGGGCCTCGTCGACCCGCATGTACTCGATCCAGCCGCGCCCCACGCAGTACGCGGCGACGTACAGCGCGAACGCCCGCCCGTGTCCGAGCGTGAAGCGGCGGTCGGCCCAGATCACCAGCAGGGCGACACCGACGCACCAGAGGGACTCGTAGAGGAAGGTCGGGTGGTAGGTCCCGGCGACCCGGTTCGGGCCGTCGGTGATCTCCACCGCCCACGGCAGATCGGTGGCGCGGCCGTACAGCTCCTGGTTGAACCAGTTGCCCCAGCGTCCGCAGGCCTGGGCCAGCGCGATGCCGGGGGCCAGGGCGTCGGCCCAGGCCGGCAGCGGGATGCCCCGCCGGCGACAGCCGATCCAGGCACCGACGGCGCCCAGCGCGATGGCGCCCCAGATGCCGAGGCCGCCTTCCCAGATCTTGAAGGCGTCGACCCAGTCGCGGCCCTCGCCGAAGTAGAGCTGGTAGTCGGTGATCACGTGGTAGAGGCGACCGCCGACCAGGCCGAACGGCACCGCCCACACGGCAATGTCCGCAACCGTGCCCGGCTTACCGCCGCGCGCGATCCAGCGCTTGTTGCCGAGCCAGACGGCGACGAAGACGCCGATGATGATGCAGAACGCGTAGCCGCGCAGCGGGATCGGTCCGAGATGGAGCACGCCCGTCGACGGACTGGGAATGAAGGCAAGGTTCATGGCAAGACCCGACGCTACCTTGCCGGACGGTGGTGACCGCAACCCGTCCGGCAAGCTGCTGCCGAATCGAGACGGCCGTCAGTGCCCCATGGGCATCCCGGCGTGGTCCGGAGCGTCGTCGGCGGAGCCCGAACCGCCCGTGGCCGGCCGGCCCGCGGAGCGCGCGGCCGGGGACGAGGAGGACCCCGAAGAGGAACCCGCGGAGGAACCCGAGGACGTGCCCGTGCGGGCGGAGGAGCCCTTCACCGCGCCGGACGCGGACCCGGACGGCGACGCGGACCCGGATCCGGACTTGGACTTGGCCGGGGAGCCGGCCGCCGACGGGGACGGGGAGCCCTTCACCGCGCCCGGGCCGCCCTTGCCGGCGGTCTCCACCTTCTCCTTCAGCTTCTGCGGGGTGAGCGGGTTGGCCTGGTCCCCGAAGATGTCCTTGCCGTCGAGCAGCACGGTCGGGGTCCCGCGGAACTTGCCCGCGCGGAAGGCCTCCTGCGACTTGTTCACCCAGCTGTCGTGCGTCCCGTCCTCGACGCACGTGCGGAACGCGGCGGTGTCGAGTCCGTCGACCTTCCCGGCCAGCTCCAGCAGCTTGGCGTTGGTGCCGTAGGCGTCGTTGGTCTCCTCGGGCTGGTTGTCGAAGAGCACGTCGTGGTACGGGGCGAACTTCCCGGAGTCCTGTGCGCAGGCGGCCGCGTTGGCGCTCTTGAGCGAGCCGGTGCCGCCCATGTTCCCGTCGATCAGGGTGACGAGGTGGTACTCGACCTTGAGGAGGCCCTTGGCCTCGAGGTCGTGGACGGTGTCCCGGTAGTTGGTCTCGAAGGCCTTGCAGGCCGGGCACCGGAAGTCCTCCCAGACGGTCAGCGTGGAGGGAGCCCCGTCCTTGCCGGTCTGGATGGCGAGCGCGTCCTTGCCCGTGGCCCCGGACGGGGCCACCAGCGGGCCGCCCTTGGCGGAGGACCCGCCCTTGCCGGTGTTCGCGGCGATCAGGCCGACGACGGCCGCCAGCCCGAGCACACCGACCACCGCCGCCGACACGACGAGGGTCCGCCGGCGCTTGTCCCTCGCCTTCTGCTTCTCGCGCTCCGCCTGGAGTCGCTCGCGGGCCGATCGTTTCGTCGCATCGCGGTTCGCACCGTCGTTCATGTCGCTCACGTTCGGCCAAACGAAGCAGGGAGGCACTCTCGTGCCTCCCTGCCCCTACTTCCACCCGATCGGGCTACAGAACCCGCTCAGGGGTCCGGCCGGCCGATCGAACGCTCCGCCCGTCAGCCCCGGCGCACGCCCTCGGCGAGCTCGCCCGCCAGTGCCTTGACGGCGGCCAGCCCGGCGGGCAGGTCCGGCGCGTCGAGCAGCAGCTTCACGAAGGCGGAGCCGACGATCACGCCGTCGGCGAAGGCGGCGACCTCCTTGGCCTGGACGGCGTTGGAGACGCCCAGTCCCACGCAGACCGGCAGGTCGCTGGTGGCGCGGGTACGGCGCACCAGGTCGGACGCCTGGTTGCCGACCGACTCGCGGGTGCCGGTGACGCCCATCAGCGACGCGGCGTAGACGAAGCCGGAGCCGGCCGCCGTGATGGTGGCGAGGCGCTCGTCCTTGCTGCTGGGAGCCACGACGAAGACGGTCGCCAGACCGTGCTTGGCCGCGTGCTCGCGCCACAGCGCGGACTCCTGGACCGGCAGGTCGGGCAGGATGCAGCCCGCGCCGCCGGCCTCGGCGAGCTCGGCGGTGAACCGCTCCACGCCGTAGCGGTCGATGGGGTTCCAGTACGTCATGACCAGGATCGGGGCGCCGGTCGCCTCGTACGCCTCGCGGACGGTCCGCAGCGTGTCGGCGATCTTGACGCCACCGCGCAGGGCGATGTCGTCGGCGGTCTGGATGATCGCGCCGTCCAGGACCGGGTCGCTGTGCGGGAGGCCGATCTCGACCACGTCCGCGCCGCCGGCGATGACGGCCTTGACGGCCTCGATCGCACCGTCGACGGTCGGGAAGCCGGCCGGGAGGTAGGCGACGAGGGCCGCGCGGTCCTCGGACTTCGCCTTCGCGAGGGTCGCCGACAGGAGTTCGATGGTGCCGCTCACTTGGACTCCCCCTCGGAGGCGTTTGCGTCGTACAGGTCGAAGTACCGGGCGGCGGTGTCCATGTCCTTGTCGCCGCGGCCGGACAGGTTGACGACGAGCAGGCCGTCCTTGCCGAGTTCCCTGCCGAGGTCCAGGGCGCCCGCGAGGGCGTGCGCGGACTCGATGGCCGGGATGATGCCCTCGGTGCGCGAGAGCAGCCGCAGGGCCTGCATCGCCTGGTCGTCGGTGACGGCCCGGTATTCGGCGCGGCCCGCGTCCTTGAGGTAGGAGTGCTCGGGGCCGATGCCCGGGTAGTCCAGACCGGCCGAGATGGAGTACGGCTCGGTGATCTGGCCCTCCTCGTCCTGCAGGACGTAGGAGCGCGATCCGTGCAGGATGCCGGGCTCGCCCGCGGTCAGCGTGGCCGCGTGCTCACCGGTTTCCACGCCGTGTCCGGCGGGCTCGAAGCCGACCAGGCGGACGTCCGCGTCCGGGATGAAGGCGTGGAACAGGCCGATGGCGTTGGAGCCGCCGCCGACGCAGGCCGCGACGGCGTCGGGCAGCCGGCCGGTGCGCTCCAGGATCTGGCGGCGGGCCTCGACGCCGATGACCCGGTGGAAGTCGCGGACCATGGCGGGGAAGGGGTGGGGGCCCGCGACGGTGCCGAAGAGGTAGTGGGTGCGGTCCACGTTGGCGACCCAGTCGCGGAACGCCTCGTTGATGGCGTCCTTCAGCGTCCGGGAGCCGGACTTCACCGCGATGACCTCGGCGCCCAGGATGCGCATCCGGGCCACGTTCAGGGCCTGGCGCTCGGTGTCGATCTCGCCCATGTAGATGGTGCACTCGAGGCCGAACAGGGCGCAGGCGGTGGCGGTGGCCACGCCGTGCTGGCCGGCTCCGGTCTCGGCGATGACGCGGGTCTTGCCCATGCGCTTGGTGAGCAGCGCCTGGCCCAGCACGTTGTTGATCTTGTGCGAGCCGGTGTGGTTCAGGTCCTCGCGCTTGAGGAAGATCCGCGCGCCGCCGGCGTGCTCGGCGAACCGGGGCACCTCGGTGAGGGAGCTGGGGCGGCCGGTGTAGTTGACCATCAGGTCGTTGAGCTCGGCCGCGAAGGCCGGGTCGCCCTTGGCCTTCTCGTACTCGACGGCGACCTCGTCCACGGCGGCGACGAGCGCCTCCGGGATGAACTTGCCACCGAAGTCGCCGAAGTAGCCCTCGGCGTTGGGGATGTGACCCTCGGGGTCCGGGATGAAGAAATTGCTGGCGCTGGACATGCCCAGGTACTCCTACGGATGCGACGCGGATGTCTTCACCGTATGGCGCCGTCCGCCCGCGACGCGCACACCCCGCTGGGGCGTGGACGTACGGCGGTGCGGAGCGGTCCGCCCCGGAGCCGGCGGCTCGGGGGACGGTCCGTGCGGGGAGCCCGGCGGGCGGTGTACGGCGTACACCATCCGGGAGCTCTCCTTACGACGCGGCTCCGGGTCGCCATCGCATGCCGTTGACCTGACCGGGCTCGGAGCCGATCACGTACCGGACCCGCCGCCCGTGGACGCGCCGGGCCGGAGCGCGGCAGCCGCGAGGGCGGCAGCCGCGCGCCAGGGGCGCGTGCGCCGTCGGCACCGCGGCCAGGCCGGAGCCCGGTCGGGTGCGGACGGAGGGGCGGTTTTGGGCCATGGGTTCGGGTCAGCTCCGCCCGTGGCGCAGGGCGGGGTGGGCTCCGGCGGCGACGAGGTCGGCCACGGCCGACTTCGGGTCGCGGCCGGTCACCAGGGACTCCCCGACGAGGACGGCGTCCGCGCCCTCGTTCGCATAGGCGATGAGGTCGTGCGGCCCGCGGATGCCGGACTCGGCAACCTTGACGATGTGGGCCGGGATCTCGCCGACGACGCGCTCGAAGGTGGAGCGGTCGACCTTGAGGTCCTTGAGGTTGCGGGCGTTGACGCCGATGATCTTGGCCCCGGCGGCGACCGCACGCTCCACCTCCTCCTCGTCGTGGACCTCGACGAGCGGGGTGAGGCCGATGGACTCGGCCCGCTCGATGAGGGAGACGAGGGCCTCCTGCTCCAGGGCCGCGACGATCAGCAGCACGAGGTCGGCGCCGTAGGCGCGGGCCTCCCACAGCTGGTACGCCGTGACGATGAAGTCCTTGCGCAGGATCGGGATGTCCACGCGGGCGCGGACGGCCTCCAGGTCGGCCAGCGAGCCACCGAAACGACGCTGCTCGGTGAGGACGGAAATGACCGCCGCACCGCCCGCTTCGTAGTCGGCGGCGAGCCCGGCCGGATCGGCGATGGCGGCCAGCGCGCCCTTGGAGGGGCTGGAGCGCTTGACCTCGCAGATCACCTTGACGCTGTCGCCGCGCAGGGCGGCGACTCCGTCCTTGGCCTGGGGCGCCTTGGCGGCACGCTCCTTGAGCTCGTCGAGGCTGACGCGCGCCTGCCGTTCGGCAAGGTCTTCGCGGACCCCTTCGATGATCTCGTCGAGCACACTCACGCGAGCGGCCCCCTTCCGGGTCGATGACGGTCGGCCGCCTTGCAGACACGTACAACTGCAAGGTCAGCAGTTCAAATGGTATCCGCAGGACGCCTCGCCCTCCGCACGCGGTTGACGGCGTCCCATTAAATGGACATCCGGAATCTTTACTTCAGCTATACCTCAGGGCGCCAGGAAAGAGCCCAGGGGCAGGTTCCGGACAACGGAGAAGGCCAGGGCCACCACGCCGATCCCCCACCAGTACAACGGCCGAACGACGAGCCTCGGGGTGGGTGTCCCGCGATAGGCGCGAACCAGCCACAGGACCATGAAGCCGGCGAAGAAGAAGTAGCCGGCGACCGCCATCGCATTTGCCCCGATAGCTGTCACGAGATCGCCGTGGGCGAACGCATGCGCACTGCGCAGCCCTCCGCAGCCCGGGCACAGGACCCCGGTCAGGCGGAACAGCGGGCAGGCCGGATAGTGGCCTGGATCGTTCGGGTCCACGGTCCCCACGTACGCGAGGGCCGCGGCGGCCGCCGCCAGTGTGAGCGCCGGACGCGCCAGCCGGCCGGCCCGGGAAACGGGCGCGGGAGGCGGTGCGAGATCGGTCGTTCCGGAGGAGGCGTCCACCCGCTGATTCTCTCCGCTCATGACAAAAGGCGCAGCCCGACAGGGCCGCGCCTTTCGAAAACCCGCGTACCGAATCCGTCAGGTCAGACCTTGGCCGCGACGCGGTTCGCGGCGATGACCTCGGCGAGGTCGTTGTGCGCGGCCTTCGGCGCGCCCATGCCCGCGGCCTTCATCGCCATGCCCACGACACCGCCGATGGCGACGACGACGAGCCCCGCGTAGAAGCCCAGCGGGTTCGCCAGCACCATGAAGGCGCCGGAGATGCAGAAACCGATGACCGCGATGATGACACCGGTCCAGGCGGCCGGGGTGTGTCCGTGGCTAGTGCCCGCCATGAGTTGCTCCTCGTACTCGGGTGTGCTCTGTCGCACGCCGCACGTGCTGTGTCGAACGGTGCTGTGCCGAACGCTCGATGGTCATTGTCCCGTACCAGGCGGCGACCTCGTTCACGGGGTCGCCTCCGCCTTCACGGTGCCGGTGCCGGGTTCACGGTGCCGGGTCGGGGTTCACGGTGCCGGGTCCGGGCCGGTGGGGTCCTCGCCCCGGTCCAGAGCCTTCCACAGGTCCTCCGGCCGGTCCGGGTCCACCGCGGCCGCCTTGCGGGGTCGCGGGCTGCCGTCGCGCTCGTAGCGGCCGCCCATCGTGGGCCAGCTGCTCCCGAAGCGCAGCGCGAGCAGTCCGGCCAGCAGGATCAGCGCACCGCCGACGGCCGTCACGTAGGGCCACGCCGTATGGGTCAGGCCGGCCACGTGGGCCGCGGTGTCGGCCGTCGTACGGGCCGCCTGCGCGTCCAGGGCGCGCCGGCCGTCCGCGTTGGCCAGGGCTGCGGCCCCGGCGCCCAGGCCGCTCAGCGCGAGCAGCGCCGAGACCAGCAGCCGGCTCCTGCCGCGGACGGCGAAGACGGCGACCAGGGCGGCGAGCCCGACGATGGCCAGGGCGGCGGGCAGGCCGGTGACGGCCCGCCCGTCGGCGGTCACCGGCAGCGAGCCGCCGCCGATGGCGGCGACGCCCCGGGCCCAGACGCGGCCGGAGGCGAGCAGGACGACGGTGGCGCCGAGCGCGCCGAACAGCAGCGCGACGGCCACGCTGCGGCGGCCGCCGCGGCCCGAGGGGGGCCCGGGGTCGGCGGCGGCATCGGCGTGTTCGGTTCGGGGCGGGGGTACGGCACTCACGTACCCCACTATCCCCTACGGGCTCAGGCGCCGTGGAGGCGGTTCGCCGCTGCCACCGCGCGCAGCACCGCGGCGGCCTTGTTGCGGCACTCGGCGTCCTCCAGCTCGGGCACCGAGTCGGCGACGACACCGGCGCCCGCCTGGACGTACGCCTTCCCGTCGCGCAGCAGCGCGGTGCGGATGGCGATGGCGGTGTCGGAGTCCCCGGCGAAGTCGAGGTAGCCGACGCAGCCGCCGTAGAGCCCGCGGCGGGTGGGCTCCAGCTCCTCGATGATCTGCATGGCGCGCGGCTTGGGCGCCCCGGACAGGGTGCCGGCCGGGAAGCAGGCGGTGAGCACGTCGAAGGCGGTCCTGCCCTCGGCGACGCGACCGGTGACGGTGGAGACGATGTGCATGACGTGCGAGTACCGCTCGATGCTCATGAAGTCGACGACCTCCACCGAACCGGGCTCGCAGACCCGGCCGAGGTCGTTGCGGCCGAGGTCGACGAGCATGAGGTGCTCGGCGCGCTCCTTGGGGTCGGCCAGCAGCTCGTCGGCGAGCTCGTTGTCCTGCTGCGGGGTGGCGCCCCGGTGCCGGGTGCCGGCGATGGGGTGGACCATGGCCCGCCCGTCCTCGACCTTGACCAGCGCCTCGGGACTGGACCCGACGACGTCGAAGCCGTTCTCGAAGCGGAAGAGGTACATGTACGGGGAGGGGTTGGTGGCCCGCAGCACCCGGTACACGTCGAGCGCGGAGGCGCTGCACGGGGTCTCGAACCGCTGCGAGGGCACCACCTGGAAGGCCTCGCCGGCCCGGATCCGCTCCTTCACGTCCTCCACGGCGGCCTGGTACTTCTCGCCACCCCACAGGGCCGAGTACTCCGGCAGCTCGGAGGCCGGCAGCGGCATCGGAACGTACGGGGCGGGCCGCGCGAGGTCCGCCTCCATGGTGTCGAGGCGGGCCACCGCGTCCGCGTACGCCTCGTCCACGCCCGCGGCCAGGTCGTTGTGGTTGATGGCGTTGGCGATGAGCTGGACGGTGCCGTCCCAGTGGTCCAGGACCGCCAGGTCGGAGGTGAGCAGCATGGTCAGCTCGGGCAGCTGCAGGTCGTCCTCGGTGTGCTCGCCGATGCGCTCGAGGCGGCGCACGATGTCGTAGCCGAGGTAGCCGACCATGCCGCCGGTGAAGGGCGGCATGCCGGAGGCCAGGTCCCTGGGGGTGTGCAGGGCCTCCACGGTCTGCCGCAGGGCCTCCAGGGGGTCACCGGAGGTCGGGACGCCGACGGGCGGGGTGCCGATCCAGTGGGCCTGGCCGTCCCGGACGGTGAGGGTGGAGGCGCTGCGGACGCCGACGAAGGAGTAGCGCGACCAGGAGCGGCCGTTCTCGGCGGACTCCAGGAGGAACGTCCCGGGGCGTTCGGCGGCCAGCTTGCGGTAGAGCCCGACGGGCGTGTCACCGTCCGCCAGCAGCTTGCGGCTGACGGGGATGACGCGGCGGTCGGCCGCGAGCTTGCGGAACGTCTCAAGATCCATGGCGTGGGACCTTACCTATGATCGGCTTCGGCTATTCGGCTTCGGCGGTGGGGCCGGAGGGACCGGCCAGGGGCAGGACGTCGGCATCGAAACAGGTCCGGGCACCGGTGTGGCAGGCCGCCCCGACCTGGTCCACCTTGACGAGCACGGTGTCGGCGTCGCAGTCGAGCGCGACGGACTTCACGTGCTGGAAGTGGCCGGAAGTGTCCCCCTTCACCCAGTACTCCTGACGGCTGCGCGACCAGTACGTGCAGCGGCCGGTGGTCAGGGTGCGGTGCAGGGCCTCGTCGTCCATCCAGCCGAGCATGAGCACCTCACCGGTGTCGTACTGCTGGGCGATGGCCGGGACCAGACCGTCCGCGGAGCGCTTGAGGCGGGCGGCGATGGCGGGATCGAGGGAGGACGTACTCATGGGAGCCATTGTGCCGGGCCGGGGGGACGATCAAGGATCCCTGTCCGCCTGATGGGCAGGCACGGGGCGGGTTCCGGCCGTAGGCTGGCCCGCATGTCTACCCATGCGAAGCGTGAACGACTGCTGCTGGCCGACCTGTTGGAGTCGGCCGGCCCGGAGGCGCCGACGCTGTGCGACGGCTGGCGGACGCGGGAGCTCGCCGCGCACGTGGTGGTCCGGGAGCGTCGCCCGGACGCGGCGGGCGGACTGCTGCTGAACGCGCTGAAGGCGCGCCTGGACAAGGCGATGGAGGAGTACGGGGCCAAGCCGTACGAGGAGCTCATCCAGTTGATCCGGACCGGCCCGCCGAAGATGTCCCTCTACTCGCTGAAGCAGATCGACGAGCTGGCGAACGCGGTGGAGTTCTACGTCCACTCCGAGGACGTCCGCCGAGCCCAGCCGGACTGGTCCCCGCGCGTCCTGGACCCCGTCTTCTCCGACTCCCTCTGGTCCCGCCTGGAGAAGCTGGCCCGCCTCACGGGCCGCCGCTCCCCGGTGGGCCTGGTCCTGCGCCGCCCGAACGGCCAGACGGCGGTGGCGCACAAGGGTGCGCCGGTGGTGACGGTCACGGGTGAACCGGGCGAACTGACCCTGTTCCTGTTCGGCCGCCAGGACGCTGCCGCGGTGGAACTGGACGGCCCGAAGGAAGCCATCGCCAAGCTCACGGTGGCCCGCCTGGGCATGTAGCCCCACCCTTTCTTGCGTGCTGCTCGCACGGTGCGGCCCTGGCGGGCCTCACCGGCTTCGCGCCGCTGCGGTGCGAGGGGCTCGTCGAGAAGGGGCGGACCGCTCAGGCGAAGGCGAGTTCCGCGCGGCGGACCGCGGGGGCCGAGGTGCCGACTGCCGCGCCCGCCATGCTCACCGCCGCCCCCGCCAGGAACACCGGGGTCACGCCCCAGAGATCGGCGGCGAAGCCGAAGACGGGATAGGCCAGCGGGGCCAGGCCGACCGCCGTGAAGGCCATCACGGAGCTGACCCGCCCCAGGTACGAGGGGTCCGTGGCCGTCTGGATGAGGGCGATGGCCAGGCCTCCGCAGATTCCGCAGACCAGCCCCGTCAGCACGGCGAGCCCCACCGCCACCGGCAGGCTCGGCGCCAGCACCAGGCCGCCGATGCCCGCGGAGCCGATGATGAGGGTGAGGTTCTGGACCGCCCCGGCCCGCGGAAACCTCGGGATCAGGGTCAGCACCAGCGCGCTCGACGCCGCGCCCAGGCCCATCCCACCGATGATCCAGCCGACCCCGCCCGGCCCCCAGCCGCGCTCCTCCGAGACCAGGATCAGCCCCAGCGTCATCGGCGCGGACGTGCCGAGCTGGCTCAGTGCCCCCGACAGGACCAGGGGCCCGATCAGCCCGTGCCGCCGGATGTAGGCGAGCCCGGAGCGGAGCTGCCTCCAGGGGCTCTCCCCCGAGGGGGAGGCCGGGGTCTTCTCCGACGCCGCCGGCAGCGGGGCGATCCGTACCGCCACCAGCAGCACCAGCGACACCCCGAACAGTGCCGAGGCCACCGCGAAGGCCGAAGCCGGCCCGCCCAGCCCCATCGCGAGCCCCGCCACCGGCGGCCCGGCGGTGTGCCCGACGCGTTCCGCGAGGCTGCGCAGCCCCTGGACCCGTACCAGCTGCCCGGGCCCAGCGATCCGCGGCGGCAGCGCGCCGACGGCCGGCATGAACAGCGCGTCCACGATGCCGAAGACCAGCGCGACGAGCACCAGGACCCACAGGCCCGGGGAGCCGAGGGCGAGGACGAGCGCCAGGGCCAGGACGACACCGCACCGCACCGCGTCGGAGGAGATGACCACGAGCCGGGGGCCGAAGCGGTCGGCGACCACCCCGCCGCCCAGCATGAGCAGGGCCCTCGGTATCGCGCCGACCGCCATGACCAGGCCGACCTCGGCCGGGCCGGCCGTCTGGGCGGCCGCCCAGCCGAGGGCGAGGAAGTAGACCCCGTCCCCGACGAGCGATGCCCCGTAGGCGGCCAGCCAGCGCAGGACGTTGCCGTCCCGCCAGACGTTCCCGTTCACAGCGAGCCCCCCACGGGCGAAGCGAACCTCAGCGGACCGGGTGGCCCGCTTCCCTCAGCGCGTCCTTGACCTGGCCGATGCGCAGGTCTCCGAAGTGGAACACCGACGCCGCGAGCACCGCATCGGCGCCCGCCGCGATCGCCGGCGGGAAGTGCGCGAGCTTGCCCGCGCCGCCCGAGGCGATCACCGGGACCGTGACGTGCTTGCGCACGGCCGCGATCATCTCGGTGTCGTAGCCGTCCTTGGTACCGTCCGCGTCCATCGAGTTCAACAGGATTTCCCCGGCGCCCAGCTCGGCCGCCCGGTGCGCCCACTCGACGGCGTCGATGCCGGCGCTCTGCCGGCCGCCGTGGGTGGTGACCTCGAAGGAACCGGAGGCGGTGCGGCGGGCGTCGACCGACAGCACCAGCACCTGCCGGCCGAACCGCTCGGCGATCTCCTGGATGAGCTCGGGCCGGGCGATGGCGGCGGTGTTCACGCCGACCTTGTCGGCGCCGGCCCGCAGGAGCTTGTCGACGTCGTCGGCGGTGCGGACGCCGCCGCCCACGGTCAGCGGGATGAAGACCTGTTCGGCGGTGCGGCGCACCACGTCGTAGGTGGTCTCCCGGTTCCCGGAGGACGCGGTGATGTCGAGGAAGGTCAGCTCGTCGGCGCCTTCGGCGTCGTAGAGCTTGGCCATCTCGACGGGGTCGCCGGCGTCGCGCAGGTTCTGGAAGTTGACGCCCTTGACCACGCGGCCGTTGTCCACGTCCAGGCAGGGGATCACCCGTACGGCGAGGGTCATGCCGAGCCTCCCGCGACGGGGCCGAAGGCCTCGACCTCCACCTCGACGACCATGCTCGGGTCCACGAACCCGTTGACGATGATCAGAGTCGAGGCGGGGCGGATCTTGTCGAAGAGCTCGCTGTGGGCCCGGCCGACCTCGTCCACGTCGCGGGCGTGCGTGAGGTAGAGACGGGTGCGGACCACGTGCTCGGGGCCGAGTCCGGCCTGCTCCAGCGCCTTGAAGGCCACGCTGAAGGCCTTCTTCGTCTGGTCGTACGGGCCGCCCGCGTCGGCCCCGGTGCAGCCGGAGACCAGGACCAGCCCGTTGGGGAGCTGGACGGCGCGGGAGTAGCCGAGCACGTCCTCGTAGGCTCCGCCCGAAGAGATGCGCCGGACGTCGGAACTGTTCGCGGAACTGTTCGCGGAACCGTTGTCGGAACTCATGCGGAGACCACCTTCAGGGCTTCTTCGAGCGTGAACGCCTTGGCGTACAGGGCCTTGCCTACGATGGCGCCCTCGACGCCGGCCCCGACGAGCCCGGCCAGTGCGCGCAGGTCGTCGAGGGAGGAGATGCCGCCGGAGGCGACGACGGGCCGGTCGGTGGCGGCGCAGACGTTCTTCAGCAGCTCCAGGTTGGGGCCGGTGAGGGTGCCGTCCTTGCCGATGTCGGTGACGACGTACCGGGCGCAGCCCTCGGAGTCCAGGCGCGCGAGGGTCTCGTAGAGGTCCCCGCCCTCGCTGGTCCAGCCGCGGCCCTTGAGGGTGGTGCCGCGTACGTCGAGGCCGACGGCGATCTTGTCGCCGTGCTCGGCGATGGCCTTGGCGGCCCACTCGGGGGTCTCCAGGGCGGCGGTGCCGAGGTTGACGCGGGTGCAGCCGGTGGCGAGGGCCGCGGCGAGCGTGGCGTCGTCGCGGATGCCGCCCGACAGCTCGACCTTGATGTCCATGGCCCCGGTGATCTCGGCGACGAGCGCGCGGTTGTCACCGGTGCCGAAGGCGGCGTCGAGGTCGACCAGGTGGAGCCACTCGGCGCCGGAGGCCTGCCAGGCGAGGGCGGCCTGGAGCGGGGAGCCGTAGGAGGTCTCGCTGCCGGAGACGCCGTGCACGAGGCGGACGGCCTGGCCGTCGCGGACGTCGACGGCGGGGAGCAGTTCGAGCTTCTTCGACGTCGTCATCACAGGGTCTCGATCCAGTTGGTGAGGAGCTGGGCGCCGGCGTCCCCGGACTTCTCGGGGTGGAACTGGGTGGCCCACAGGGCCCCGTTCTCCACCGCCGCGACGAACCGCTCGCCGTGCGTGGCCCAGGTGACCTTGGGGGCCTTGATCAGCGGGTTGGTGACTTCCAGCGACCAGTCGTGGGCCGCGTAGGAGTGCACGAAGTAGAAGCGGGCGTCCTCGTCCAGGCCGGCGAAGGCCTGGCTGTCGGACGGCGCGTCCACGGTGTTCCAGCCCATGTGGGGGACGATCGGGGCCTGGAGCGGGCCGACCGTGCCGGGCCACTCGTCCAGTCCCTCGGTCTCCACGCCGTGCTCGATGCCGCGCTCGAAGAGGATCTGCATGCCGACGCAGATCCCCATGACCGGGCGGCCGCCGGAGAGCCGGCGGCCGATGATCCAGTCGCCGCGCGCGTCCTTGAGCCCCTGCATGCAGGCGGAGAAGGCGCCGACACCGGGGACGAGGAGTCCGTCGGCGTCCATGGCCTTGTCGTAGTCGCGGGTGATCTCCACGTCCGCGCCGGCGCGCGCGAGGGCGCGCTCGGCGGAGCGGACGTTGCCGAAGCCGTAGTCGAAGACGACGACCTTCTTGGTGGGGGTCAAAGCGCTCACTCCCAAATTCCCTGGATCCGCAGCACTCCGGCGATGAGGCACATCACGGAGCCAAGGGCGAGCAGGACGACGACGGACGTGGAGATCTTCTGCTTCTTGAAGGAATAGGCGCCACCGGCCAGGAACAGGCCGAGGAAGATCAGGATGGAGTTGAGCCCGTTCACGCTAGAGGGCGCCCTTCGTGGAGGGCAGGATCCCGGCGGCGCGCGGGTCGAACTCGGCGGCGTAGCGCAGGGCCCGGGCCAGCGCCTTGAACTGGCACTCCACGATGTGGTGGGCGTTGCGGCCGTACGGCACGTGGATGTGCAGGGCGATCTGGGCCTGCGCGACGAAGGACTCGAAGATGTGCCGGGTCATCGTCGTGTCGTACGAGCCGATCATCGGCGCCATGTTCTCGGGCTCGGTGTGCACGAGGTACGGGCGGCCCGACAGGTCGACGGTCACCTGGGCGAGGGACTCGTCGAGCGGCACGGTGCAGTTGCCGAAGCGGTAGATGCCGACCTTGTCGCCGAGGGCCTGCTTGAAGGCGGCGCCGAGCGCGAGCGCGCTGTCCTCGATGGTGTGGTGGCTGTCGATGTGCAGGTCGCCCTCGGTCTTGACCGTGAGGTCGAAGAGGCCGTGGCGGCCGAGCTGGTCGAGCATGTGGTCGTAGAAGCCCACGCCCGTCGAGACGTCGACCTTGCCGGTGCCGTCGAGGTTTATCTCGACGACGACCGAGGTCTCCTTCGTGGTCCGTTCGACCCGTCCGATGCGGCTCATGCGTGCTGCTCCTTCTTCAGTGCGCGAACCGCTTCCAGGAACGCGTCGTTCTCGGCCGGGGTGCCCGCGGTGACCCGCAGCCATCCCGGTACGCCGTTGTCCCGGACCAGGACGCCCTGGTCGAGGATCTTGCGCCAGGCGGTGTGGGAGTTCCCGAACCGGCCGAACTGTACGAAGTTCGAGTCGGAGTCGGTGACCTCGAAGCCGATCCCCCGCAGCTCGGTGACCAGGCGGTCGCGCTCGGCCTTGAGCTGCTCGACGTAGCCGAGCAGGGTGTCGGTGAATTCCAGGGCGGCCAGCGCGGTCGCCTGGGTGACGGCCGACAGGTGGTACGGCAGGCGTACGAGCTGTACGGCGTCGACCACGGCCGGGTGCGCGGCCAGGTAGCCCAGGCGCAGGCCCGCGGCGCCGAAGGCCTTGGACATGGTCCGGGAGACCACCATGTTCGGGCGGCCCTCGATCAGCGGCAGCAGCGAGTCCCGGTGGCTGAACTCCACGTAGGCCTCGTCCACGATGACCAGGCTGGGCCCGGCCGCCTGCGCGGCCTCGTAGAGGGCCAGGACCGTCTCCGCCCCGACCGCGGTGCCCGTGGGGTTGTTGGGCGAGGTGATGAAGACGACGTTGGGTCGGTGCGCGGCGATCGCCTGCTCGGCGGCCTCCACGTCGATGGTGAAGTCCTCGTTGCGGGGACCCGAGATCCACTCCGTGCCGGTGCCGCGCGCGATCAGCGCGTGCATCGAGTACGAGGGCTCGAAGCCAATCGCGGTGCGGCCGGGCCCGCCGAAGGTCTGCAGCAGCTGCTGGAGGACCTCGTTGGACCCGTTGGCGGCCCATACGTTCTCCCGCGCGACCGGGTGCTTGCCGGTGCGGGTGAGGTAGGCGGCCAGCTCGTTGCGCAGCTCGACGGCGTCCCGGTCGGGGTACCGGTTGAGGGTGCGGGCAGCCTCGGCGACCCGCTCGGCGATGCGCGCGACGAGTTCCTCGGGCAGCCCGTACGGGTTCTCGTTGGTGTTGAGCTGGACGGGCACGTCCAGCTGCGGGGCGCCGTACGGGGTCTTGCCGCGGAGCTCGTCCCGGATGGGGAGGTCGTCGATGCCGATGACGACCGCGGTGTCCGGGGCGCCGGTGCTGTCGGTGGGGCCGGTCATGCCTGCGGAACCTTCCACCCGAAACGTGCCTTGAGAGCCGCGCCGTGCGCGGGCAGGTCCTCGGCCTCGGCCAGGGTCACCACGTGGTGGGTGACCTCGGCGAGGGCGTCGCGCGTGTAGTCGACGATGTGGATGCCGCGCAGGAAGGACTGCACGGACAGGCCCGAGGAGTGGCAGGCGCAGCCGCCGGTGGGCAGCACGTGGTTGGAGCCGGCGCAGTAGTCGCCCAGGGAGACCGGGGACCACGGCCCGACGAAGATCGCGCCGGCGTTGCGCACGCGGGCGGCCCAGGCGGCCGCGTCGGCGGTCTGGATCTCCAGGTGCTCGGCACCGTACGCGTCGACGACCTTGAGGCCGTCCTCCAGGCTGTCGACCAGCACGATCGCGGACTGGCGGCCGGCCAGGGCGGGCTTGATCCGGTCCTCGACGTGCTTGGTGGCCGCGACCTGCGGCTCCAGCTCCTTCTCGACGGCGGCCGCGAGCTCCGCGGAGTCCGTGACGAGGACGGCGGCGGCCAGCGGGTCGTGCTCGGCCTGGCTGATCAGGTCGGCGGCGACGTGCACCGGGTCGGCCGTGGAGTCCGCGAGGACCGCGATCTCGGTCGGGCCGGCCTCGGTGTCGATGCCGATCTTTCCGGTGAAGTAGCGCTTGGCGGCGGCGACCCAGATGTTGCCGGGGCCGGTCACCATGTTCGCCGGGGCGCACTCCTCGGTCCCGTACGCGAACATCGCGACGGCCTGGGCCCCTCCGACCGCGTACACCTCGTCGACGCCGAGCAGCGCGCACGCGGCGAGGATCGTCGGGTGCGGCAGTCCGCCGAACTCCTTCTGCGGCGGGGACGCGAGCGCGATGGACTCGACGCCCGCCTCCTGGGCCGGGACGACGTTCATGACGACGGAGGACGGGTACACCGAGCGGCCGCCCGGGGCGTACAGCCCCACGCGCTCCACCGGAACCCACTTCTCGGTCACGGTGCCGCCGGGGACCACCTGGGTGACGTGCTCGGACCGGCGCTGGCTGCGGTGGACGATCCGGGCGCGCCGGATCGACTCCTCCAGGGCGGCGCGGACGGCCGGGTCGAGCTGGTCGAGAGCGGTCTTGAGCGCCTCGACGGGCACCCTGACCTGCTCGAGCTCGACCCCGTCGAACTTCCGCGCGTACTCGATCAGCGCCGCCGATCCACGATGGTGGACGTCCTCGCAGATGGGCCGCACCTTCTCCAGGGCGGCTTCTACGTCGAACTCGGCACGGGGCAGCAGATCGCGCAGGGCGCCACCCTCGGGGAGGGTGTCGCCGCGCAGGTCGATACGAGAGATCACCTGGCAATTCTCTCAGACCGCCTCGCGGCACTGTTCGTCCGTATCACTGGCTGATACAGGCCACGGACGTTTCCCGATGTCACAGCGGCCCTCTAGCGTGCAGGGACGCGCGGCTCGTCCGCGCGCACAAGCGGGAGGGGCCGCGCGGCGCTCGTCCGCGCGGACGAGCGGAGGGGGGCCGCCATGGCCGAAGCACGCCCGGACGGGGAACCGTCCGATCTCACCGGCCCCGAACGGCTCATGTGGGCCGCGTACCGGACCGGCAGCGTCTGCGATCTCAGCACCCGCACCGCCGAACGGGACGATCCGCACGCCGACCGGGTCTGGGGCCCCGAGCGCAGCGTCCGCGCGGCGGTGGTGGCGCTGCTGCTGCTCCACGGGCCGGGCCCGGTGCCGGGCCGGGTGGCCTCGCTGAAGCTGCGGGGCGTGCGGATCACCGGCCGCCTCGACCTCTCCGGGGGCACGGTCGCCCCGTACGTCGAGCTGCAGTCCTGCCGCTTCGACGGGGAGGTCCAGCTCTCGGAGACCCGTTTCGGCACGCTGCGCCTGGTCAACTGCGCGATACCCCGGCTGGAGGCGGCCCGTCTGCAGACGGAGGGCGACCTGCACCTGCCGCGCTGCCGGGTGGCGCGCGGGATCCGGCTGACCGACGCGCAGATCGGCACCGATCTGCTGATCAGCGAGGCGGTGGTGCAGCGCGACGTCAAGGGCCGGGCCCTGGCCGCCGACGGGATGTCGGTGGCGCAGGACTTCCAGGGCGAGCTGCTCCAGACCTACGGGGAGGTGAGCCTGCGCGGCGCCAAGGTCGGCGTGTCGATGAGCCTGCGCGGGGCCCGCCTGAGCAATCCGGCCGGGAAGCGGGCGCTGAACGCCCCGCAGCTCACCGTCGAGCGCACCCTCTACCTGACCTCCATCGCCCTGGACGACTCCGGCTCCTCCACTCCCGCCTACGGGCAGGGCTACACCCCGCTGCGGGGCGAGCCCGCGCGGCAGTTCGAGTGCCGGGGCGGCCTGCGGCTGGACGACGGCCGCTTCGGGGACGCCGTGGACTTCTACGGGGCCCGGTTCACCCTCACGGAGGACCAGGAGGTCTCGCTGCGCCGCATCCACACCCCGGAGCTGCGGTTCGTCGGCGAGCGGCCGGAGCGGGGGCGGGTGGTGCTGTCGGGCTCGCAGGTGGTCAAGCTCGTGGACACGGCCACGAGCTGGCCGGCCCGCCCGGGCCGGCTGTCCATCGAGGGCTTCGCCTACGAGAACCTCGCGCCCCGGGGCCTCTTCCCGACGGCCCGCCGGCTGGAGTGGGTCGAGGCGGCCACCCCCGAGTACTCCCCGGAACCGTACGAGCGGCTCGCCGCCGTCCTGCGGGCCTCCGGGGAGGATGCGGACGCCCGCGCGGTGCTGCTGGCCAAGCAGCGGCGCCGGCGCACGACGCTGCCGCCGGCGCTGCGCGCGTGGGGGTACCTCCAGGACTGGACGGTGGTCTACGGCTACCGGCCGGGGCGGGCGGCGCTGTGGATGGCCGTGCTGTGGGCGGCCGGGGCCGTGCTCTTCACGGTGCACGGCGAGCCGCCGCCGCTCAAGGCGGAGGAGCACCCGGACTGGAACCCGGTGCTGTTCGCCCTGGACCTGCTGCTCCCGGTGATCGACCTGGGCCAGCAGGACCAGTGGATCCTGCGGGGCGGCTGGCAGTGGGGCAGCGCGGCCCTGGTCATCCTGGGCTGGATCCTGGCCACGACGGTCGCGGCGGGCGCCTCCCGCGTGCTGAGGCGGGGGTGACGGCCCCGGGGCCGCGGCCACTACCCTGTGCCTCGTGACCACCGTTCGCCTGCCCCTCTTCCCGCTGAACTCGGTGCTGTTCCCGGGACTCGTCCTCCCGCTGAACATCTTCGAGGAGCGTTATCGCGCCATGATGCGCGAGCTGCTGAAGGCGGGAGAGGACGAACCCCGCCGTTTCGCGGTCGTCGCGATCCGCGACGGCCGGGAAGTCGCCCCGACCGCGCCCGGCCTGCCGGACCAGACGGCCGTGCCCGAGCGCGGGCCGGCCGCCGGTTTCGGCGCGGACCCGGTCCAGGCCTTCCACCGGGTGGGCTGCATCGCGGACGCGGCCTCCATCCGGGAGCGGGAGGACGGCAGCTTCGAGGTCATGGCCACCGGCACGGTCCGGGTCCGGCTGCTGTCGGTCGACGCCTCCGGCCCCTTCCTCGTGGCGGAGCTCGAGGAGCTCCCGGAGGACGCGGGCGAGGGCGCGGGCGCGCTGGCGGAAGGCGTGCTGCGGGCGTTCCGCGCGTACCAGAAGCGGCTGGCGGGGGCCCGCGAACGGTCCCTGACCGGCATGGACCTCCCCGACGAGCCCTCGGTGGTCTCGTACCTGGTGGCAGCGGCCGCGGTGCTGGACATCCCGGCGAAGCAGCGCCTGCTCCAGGCCCCGGACACGGCGACCCGCCTCGCGGAGGAGCTGAAGCTGCTGCGCACCGAGACGGCCGTCATCCGCCACCTGCCCTCGCTCCCGGCCGTGGACCTCACCCGCGCCCCGACGAGCCCCAACTGACGGACGGCGCATCCATGGCGAAGAAGAAGCCCGCGGGCACCCCGGCGATCGTGGCGCTGACGGCGGCCGGCGCCGATTTCACCGTGCACGCCTACGAGCACGACCCGGCCCACCCGTCCTACGGCGAGGAGGCCGCCCAGGCCCTCGGGGTCTCCCCCGCGCAGGTCTTCAAGACGCTGCTGGCGGACGTGGACGGCTCGCTGGTGGTCGCGGTGGTCCCGGTCTCGGGCAGCCTCGATCTGAAGGCCCTGGCCTCCGCGGTGGGCGGCAAGCGCGCATCGATGGCCGACCCGGCGCTGGCGGAGCGCACCACGGGGTACGTACTGGGCGGCATCTCCCCCCTGGGCCAGCGCAAGCGCCTCCGCACGGTCCTGGACGCCTCGGCCTCGGGGTTCCCCACGATCTGCGTCTCGGCGGGCCGCCGCGGACTGGAGGTCGAGCTCGCCCCGGCCACCCTGGCGGACCTGACCTCGGCCACCCTGTCCCCGGTCGCCCGCGGGTGACGTCAAACGCCGGCGGGGCTGGACATATCCGGCCCCGCCGGCGTTTGAGGCGATCTTTTCAGCCCGTCCGGCGTTTGAGGACCGGGTCAGGGCAGAGCCCTGGGAACGGCGGAAGGGCGGGTGGGGGACAGCCCCGCAGGGCGCCCTCCCGGTTCGGGAGCTACGGCCGCGGAGGTTCCGTACCGGTCGGGTCCGGTGAGGACGACGCTGCCGGGGGGACGGCCGAGTCGACGGGAGCCTGGTAATACGCCGAAGGCCACAGCGCGAGCTCGGGCGCCGGATCCCGCTTCCCCCACAGCGCCGTCAGGGCCAGGTGGACGACGACCGCGGCCATCGGCCAGCCGAGCAGCGCCCCGTGCGCGAGAAGCTCCAGCGGGGCCTCGAAGGGGACTCCCTTGCCCGCCTTCCGCGCCGCCGCCACCAGGTCCGAGGACGGGCCCAGCCACAGGCCCACGCGCCAGCCGACCAGCGCGGCGAAGACCGAACCGACCGCGAGCCCGATCACCTGCGCGGCGCCCCCGCCGCGGCGCCACAGGAAGACGGCCAGCGCGCTCAGAACGCCGAATCCCACCGACAGCAGCAGGAAGGTTCCGTCGGCCCCGATGCGGGCCTCGCTCTCGGTGTCCCGCAGGAAGACCGCCTCACCGTTGGAGACGTACTGCACGCGCGGTGCGAGCCAGACCCACAGCAGCCCGAGGAGCACGCCGGCCACGCCGAGCACGAGGGCGATGGCGGCCCCGTCGCGGACGTCGGACGGGGAGAAGGCGGGCTCGGACGCGGGCGCGGCCGGAGCGAAGGACGGCTCCGACGGCGGCTGGTCGGGCTTGTCATAGGGGGTCACGGCTTCGGTCACCCCCACATCGTGCCAGGAAGTGTTTGATTTAACGATCGGCCCCGGCGGGCGTCAGCGGACCGCTGCCCGCCGATAGGCCCAGGTCGCGACGGCGAGGGACAGGACCCCCACCCCCGCGCACACGCCGAGGTCGAGGAGGACCGCCGCCCAGTCGGGATGCGGCTCGAAGGTCCGGGCGAAGGCCTCCACGCCGTACGTGGACGGCAGCAGGTCCCGTGCCCAGACGATGACGTCCGGCATCCGCTCGGGCGGAAGGACGCCCAGCAGCAGGGCCGCGGACATGCCGAGCTGTCCTGCGAGGGTGGCCAGCTCCTGCCGGGGGGCGAGCAGGCCCAGGGCCGCGCCGAGTCCGGCGAGGGCGGCGCCGGCCAGCGGCACGACCGCGGCCAGGATCCACAGGCCGCCCATCGGCAGCCCGAACAGCACGCTGCCGAAGACGGCCGTCACGAGGGTGCCGGGCAGCGTGAAGGAGGCGTAGGCGCCGGCCGCGCCCAGCACCACGGAGGCGGGCGGCACCGGCAGGGTGGCGTAGTGGTCGAGCCCGCCGCCGGCCCGGAGCTGCCCGAAGTACTGCGCGAGCAGGTTCAGCGCGACGAAGGCGACGACCAGGACGGAGGAGCCTGCGACGACGGCCCGTGCCTCGGAGCCACCGTCGACCACTCCCCGCATCAGGATCATGATCCCGACGGACTGGAAGGTGGCCACGAACAGCAGGGGGATCCGCGAGACCCGCGCGCGGGACAGCTGGGCCCGGTAGACGGCGGCCAGCGCCGGGAAGAACCGGGCGCGCGGGGCCAGTACGCCCACGGCGGTGGCGGGTGCGGCCGGGTCGGCGGGTCCGGTGGTGGTGGTGGCCGTGGTGGCGGTGGCGCTCACGCCTTCACCAGTCCCTTCGAGGTGCGGCCGCCCAGGGCGAGGTACACGTCCTCCAGGCTCGGGGTGGCCAGCGTGAAGTCGTCGAGGGCGGCGAAGGCCGGGCCGCCGGTCACGGCGGCCACCGCCGCCCGCGCCTCGTCGGGTCGCAGGCGCAGCACCCAGCGCCGCCCGGATTGGACGGCCGCGGCGGCGAGCCCGGCGACCTCCGGGAGCTCCAGCGGCGGCGCGGTGCGCCAGACCAGTTCGAGCCGGACCTCGCCGGACACCTGGGCCTTGAGCCCGGCCGGGGTGTCGCAGGCGATGACCCGGCCCTGGTCGATGACGGCGACCCGGTCGAGGACGGTCTCGGCCTCGATGACGTTGTGGGTGACCAGCAGCACGGTGGCCCCGGCCTCGGCGCGGCGCCGGTCGACGGCGGCCCAGACGGCCCGCCGGGCCACCGGGTCCATGCCGGTCGTGGGCTCGTCGAGCACCAGGACGGGCCGCTCCCCCACCAGGGCGGCGGCGAAGCACGCGAGGCGCCGCTGTCCGCCGGACAGCTTCTTCAGGGGGCGTCCGGCGATCCCGGTCAGCCCGAGCTCTTCCAGTACGGAGTCCCGCGCGGCCCGCGCCTCGCGCAGGCCCAGCCCGCGCAGCCGGCCGGTCGTCTCGGCGGCCAGCGAGACCGTGAGCTCGTCGAGGGCGGTGGATTCCTGGCCGAGGTAGGAGAGCAGCCGGGCCGACCGGTCGGGGTGGCGTACGAGGTCGTGGCCGAGCAGGGTCACGGAGCCGGAGTCGGGCCGCAGCAGGCCGGTGAGCTGGCGGACCAGGGTCGATTTGCCGGCGCCGTTGGGGCCGAGCAGCCCGAAGATCTCGCCGCGCCGCACGTCCAGGGAGATCCCGTCGGTGGCACGGGTCTCGGGCAGGGCCGGGGCCCCGCGCCGTCCTCGTACCGCGGGATACGTCTTGACCAGGTCACGTACCACGCAGATCACGTCGGGGGCCGGTCCAGCGGCTCCTGCCGTGTCCGTATCCGCCTGTGCTGTCCCCGTACTCACGAGGGAGCAGCCTACGGGGTTGCGGCCCCTACTCGGCTGCCGGGGCCGCCGGGGCGACCGCGACGGGGGCGCCGGCGGGGGCCACGGGGGCACCGGGGGCGGCGGCCGGGCCGGCGGCCGATCCGGCGCCGGCCACGTGTTCCGCGGCCGCCCGTACGTCGATCTCGCGCCAGAACCCGGCCCGGATGGCGTAGCGGTCGTGCTCGTCGATCTGGTCGTCCTTGTGCGCGAGGAGTCCGAACCGGGCGGCGTAGCGCAACAGCTCGCCGTCGATGCGGTGCGGGATCCGCGGGTACATGGTGGCGAGCTTCTGCAGGTGCACGGTCTCGGGGAGGCGCTCCATCCAGCGGCGGGCGAACACCTGGCCGACCTCGAAGGGGTCGCCGCCGACGGTGGTGATGTCCTCCTCGCGGTCCGCCCAGCGCTGCTCGGCGGAGGTGAGCTGGGCGAGGGTGGGCAGCGAGGCGGTCTCGGCGGGCTCGCCGAGCGGCCCGGCGCGGTCGATCCACCCCTTGTCGGAGGACCACCGCAGGGCGCTGCCGGCCGGGGCCGCGCCGAGGGCCTGGCCGGGCCCGGGAGCGGGTGCGGCGGCGCCGGGTGCGCGCAGGGCTCCCGCGAGGTCCTTCGGGGTGGGGACGGTCTTGCCGTTGGCGGTGGTGGCGGAGGCGGTGGCCGCCGCGCCGCCCTCCTCGGGCTCCACGGGGGCCGCGGGCCGGGTTCCGCTGCCGTTGCCTCGGGCGGCCTCGGCGAGGGCGGCCTCGGGCAGCGGTGCGGAGAGGATGGCGGCGATCTCGGGGCGCGGGGCCGGCGCCGGGGCGCAGAGTCCGGTGAGGTCGCGCGCGCGGACGGCGCGGGTGATCCAGGTGCGGTCCAGGACGCGGCGTTCGTCGGCTTCGGCGACGAGGTCCTCGGACTGGTTGTAGTCGCCGTCGGCGGCCTGGACGGCCCACAGGTGGACGGCGACCCCGTGTTCCTTGGCCGACATGAGGCCGGGCAGCAGGTCCCCGTCGCCGGTGACGAGCACGACGTCCGAGCAGGCCCGGTTGCGGGCGAGTTCGGTGAGCTCGGCGTGCATGGCCGCGTCGACGCCCTTCTGGGCCCAGCGGCCGTCGCTGCGGGTCAGGGCGCCGAGGCGGACGGTGACGCGGGGCATGACGCGCAGTCGCCGGTGCTCGGGCTGGGGGACCCGGTCGGGTGCGCCGTCGAACCAGTAGATCCGCAGGAGCGGCTGCTCGGTGTCGGCTTCGGCGCGCTCGCGCAGGCCCTGGATGAGCGCCGCATGGTCGACGGTGATCCGGGAGCGGGACGGCTCTCCTGCGAGGAGGCTCGCGGCGGCGCCCAGCAGATAGCCGGCGTCCACCAGGACGACGCAGCGGTCCACGCGTACCACCCTCTTCTTCCCTGGGGGTCCTCTGTGTCTTTCGCGGTTTCCCCGAGTCTGCCCGACGGCAACGGCCTTGACGGCCGGAACTCGATCATCGGCGTGGCGTATCTCTCGGAGTCCCCCGGCAGGAGCCCCGACTACGCGCGGTAATGATCCAAAATGCGCCGTTTACGGCGCTGTGTGAGTGTGAAGGCGGCCCTGGCCCCTAAACCCCCACGGAGGCATCCCATGGCCAAGAACAAGAACCGCCAGCAGCCTGCCAAGTCACAGGACCGCTCGGCTGCACAGGATCCGGCGAAGACCTCGATGGAATCCTCGCCCGCGGCCTCCGCCCCGGCGGCCCCGAGTCCGCTGCAGATGGCCGGCAAGAAGAGGGAAAAGAAGTTCGGCCACAACTGACGACTCCCCACGTACGCGGAAAGGCCCGCCCCCGTCGACAGGGGCGGGCCTTCCCGCGCGCGGCGCTGCCGGTGACTAGCCGGCCAGGCAGGACGGGCCGAGCAGCACCTTGAGGTCGCCGAAGAGCGCCGGGTCGGGCTTGACCCGGTGCTTGTCGAGCCGGAGCACGGTGGTGGTGCGCGGCCCCTGGAGCTTGATGCGCACCTCGCTGTTGCCCTGGTGGTGGCGCAGGATCTCGCCGAGCCGGGTCACCATCGGCGGGGTGACCTTGACGGTCGGGATGGTGAGGACGACGGGGGCGTTCGTGCCGGCGCTGGAGAGGTCGGGGACCATCATCTCCATGGCGACCAGCCGGGGGACGTCCTCGCGCTTGTCCAGGCGGCCCTTGACGAAGACGACGGTGTCCTCGACCAGCTGGGTGGAGACGAGCTGGTAGGTCGCCGGGAAGAACATGCATTCGATGGAGCCGGCCAGGTCCTCGACGGTGGCGATGGCCCAGGCGTTGCCCTGCTTGGTCATCTTGCGCTGGAGGCCCGAGATGATGCCGCCGATGGTGACGACCGCGCCGTCGCCGTGCTCTCCGCCGGTGAGCTGGGAGATGCCGGCGTCGGTCTTGTCGGAGAGCACGTGCTCCAGGCCGAAGAGCGGGTGGTCGGAGACGTAGAGGCCGAGCATCTCGCGCTCCTGGGCGAGCAGGTAGGCCTTCTCCCACTCGACGTCGGAGAACTCCACGTCGAGGCCGAAGCCGGGCTCGTCGCCCGCGCTCTCGTCGCCCATTCCGCCGAAGAGGTCGAACTGTCCCTCGGCCTCCTTGCGCTTGACGGCGACCACGTTGTCGATCATCGGTTCGTGGTGGGCGACCAGGCCCTTGCGGGTGTGGCCCATCTCGTCGAAGGCGCCGGCCTTGATCAGGGACTCGACGGTGCGCTTGTTGCAGACGACGGCTTCGACCTTGTCGAGGAAGTCGGGGAAGGTGGAGTACTTCCCCTTGGCCTTCCTGCTCTTGATGATCGACTCGACGACGTTGGTGCCGACGTTGCGCACGGCGGTGAGGCCGAAGAGGATCACGTCGTCGCCCTGGGCGGCGAAGTTCGCCTCGGACTCGTTCACGTTCGGCGGGAGCACCTTGATGCCCATCCGGCGGCACTCGTTCAGGTAGATCGCGGACTTGTCCTTGTCGTCCTTGACCGAGGTGAGCAGGCCCGCCATGTACTCGGCCGGGAAATTGGCCTTGAGGTAGGCGGTCCAGTAGGAGACCAGGCCGTACGCGGCCGAGTGGGCCTTGTTGAAGGCGTAGCCGGCGAAGGGGACCAGGACGTCCCACAGCGCCTTGATCGCCTGGTCGCTGAAGCCCTTCTCCTTGGCGCCGGCCTCGAAGATGACGAAGTTCTTCGCCAGTTCGTCGGGCTTCTTCTTGCCCATCACGCGGCGCAGGATGTCGGCCTCGCCGAGCGAGTAGCCGGCGATGATCTGGGCGGCCTTCTGGACCTGCTCCTGGTACACGATGAGGCCGTAGGTGACGCCGAGGATCTCCCTGAGCGGCTCCTCCAGCTCCGGGTGGATCGGGGTGATCTCCTGCTGCTTGTTCTTGCGCAGGGCGTAGTTCGTGTGCGAGTTCATGCCCATCGGGCCCGGCCGGTACAGGGCCGAGACGGCGGAGATGTCCTCGAAGTTGTCGGGCTTCATCAGGCGCAGCAGGGAGCGCATGGGCCCGCCGTCGAACTGGAAGACTCCGAGGGTGTCGCCGCGGCCGAGCAGTTCGAAGGTCTTGGGGTCGTCGAGCGGCAGGCCGAGGAGATCGAGGTCGATCCCCTTGTTGGCCTTCACCATCTTGACGGCGTCGTCCATGATCGTGAGGTTGCGCAGGCCCAGGAAGTCCATCTTGATCAGGCCGAGCGACTCGCACTGGGGGTAGTCCCACTGCGTGATGGTCACGCCGTCCGTGTGCCGGACCCAGACCGGCGCGTGGTCGACGATCGGCTCGCTGGACATGATCACGCCGGCGGCGTGCACGCCCATCTGGCGGACCAGGCCCTCCACACCGCGGGCGGTGTCGATGACCTTCTTCACGTCCGGCTCGTTCTCGTACATCGCCCGGATCTCGCCGGCCTCGCCGTAGCGCGGGTGCGAGGGGTCGGTGATGCCGTTGAGGTCGATGCCCTTGCCGAGGACGTCGGCGGGCATGGCCTTGGTGAGGCGGTCGCCCATGGCGTACGGGTAGCCGAGGACCCGGGCGGAGTCCTTGATGGCGTTCTTCGCCTTGATCTTTCCGTACGTGCCGATCATGGCGACCTTGTCGTCGCCGTACTTGTCGGTCACGTACCGGATCACTTCGACGCGCCTGCGCTCGTCGAAGTCGATGTCGACATCGGGCATGGAGACGCGCTCGGGGTTGAGGAAGCGCTCGAAGATCAGGCCGTGGGTGATCGGGTCGAGGTCGGTGATGCCCATGGCGTACGCGACGATCGAGCCGGCGGCGGAGCCACGGCCGGGGCCCACCGCGATGCCCTGGTTCTTGGCCCACATGATGAAGTCGGCGACGACGAGGAAGTAGCCGGGGAACCCCATCTGGATGATGACGTCCAGCTCGTACTCGGCCTGCTTCTGCCGGTCCTCGGGGACCCCTCCGGGGTAACGGCGGGCCATGCCGCGCCGCACTTCCTCCTTGAACCAGGTGATCTCGGTGTAGCCCTCTTCGGGGATCTCGAACTTCGGCATGAGGTTCTTGGCCTCGAACATGCCGGTGGTGTCGATCTGCTCCGCGACCAGGAGGGTGTTGCGGCACCCCTCCTGCCAGGCGTCCGAGGAGTCGACGGCGTACATCTCATCCGTGGACTTCAGGTAGTAGCCGGTGCCGTCGAAGCGGAAGCGGTCCGGGTCGGAGAGGTTCTTGCCGGTCTGGATGCACAGCAGGGCGTCGTGCGCGGCCGACTCGTGCGCGTACGTGTAGTGCGAGTCGTTGGTGACCAGCGGCGGGATGCCGAGCTTCTTGCCGACCTCCAGCAGCCCGTCGCGGACCCGGCGCTCGATCTCGATGCCGTGGTCCATCAGCTCCAGGAAGTAGCGGTCCTTGCCGAAGATGTCCTGGTATTCGGAGGCGGCCTTCAGGGCCTCGTCGAACTGGCCGAGGCGCAGCCTGGTCTGCAGCTCGCCGGAGGGGCAGCCGGTGGAGGCGATCAGGCCTTCGGACCACTGGGAGATGGTCTCCTTGTCCATGCGCGGCCACTTCGTGAGCCAGCCCTCGGCGTACGCGTCGGAGGACAGCCGGAAGAGGTTGTGCAGCCCGGTGGAGTTCGCCGCCCAGATCGTCTTGTGGGTGTAACCGCCGGAACCGGAGACGTCGTCGCGCTTCTGGTGCGGCTGGCCCCACTGGATGCGCCGCTTGTTGCGCCGGGACTCCGGGGCGACGTACGCCTCGATGCCGATGATCGGCGTGACCCCGGCCTTCTTCGCCGTGTGGAAGAAGTCATAGGCGCCGTGCAGGTTGCCGTGGTCGGACATGGCGATGTGCGTCATGCCCATCTCGTTGCACGCGTTGAACATGTCCTTCAGCCGCGCGGCACCGTCCAGCAGGGAGTACTGGGTGTGGACGTGCAGGTGCGTGAACGGCGTCTTGGTCACGGTGGGGGCCTCCGGGCGGGGAGAGAGGGGGCGGCAGCTATGAATCCTACGTGGCCCGAGTGACAGTTCCCGGGCACGGCGGGGTAGCTTCATCCGTTGCAGACCCAAGGACCCGTGTCCGATATGCGTTCCACCCCGCGCCACCTGGAGGCACCCGCCATGGCGGTTCCCGAGACGACCGACGAGCAGCGCGCCGAGCAGATACTCGACGTGTTCGACATCGCCTTCGGCGAGCTGATCGCAGCCGACCCCGCGGCGTTCCGGGTCAAGTTCCGCAAGATGGCGGCCTCGGCCTTCGCCTTCTACCGGGGCACGGCCTGCCTCTTCTACGCCGACCTGGAGCGCGAGCGGCACGGCGGCCCGTACCTGGACGAGCGCACCGGCCGGGTGTGGATCCACGGCGATCTGCACGCCGAGAACTTCGGCACCTACATGAACGCCCAGGGCCGGCTCGTCTTCAACGTCAACGACTTCGACGAGGCCTACGTCGGCCCCTTCACCTGGGACCTGAAGCGGTTCTGCGCCTCCGTGGCGCTGCTCGGCTACACCAAGGCGCTCAGCGACGAACAGATCAGCGAACTGGTACGGATCTACGCGGCCGCCTACCGGGAGCGCATCCACGCGCTGGCCACCGGGGCGAAGAACGACGAGGTGCCCGCCTTCACCCTGGACACCGCCGACGGCCCGCTGCTGGACGCCCTGCGCCACGCCCGCCGCCGCACCCGCTTCTCGCTCCTCGACTCGATGACCGAGATCCGCGAGTTCGAGCGCCGCTTCTCCCCCGGCCCGGGCACCATCGAGCTGGACGCGGCCACCCGGTACAAGGTGCTCGCCGCCTTCGACGGGTACCTGGAGACCCTGCCCGAGGAGTCCCTGATCCGCCCGGACTCCTACCGGGTCAAGGACGTGGTGGGCCGCCGGGGCGTCGGGATCGGCTCGGCGGGCCTGCCCTCGTACAACATCCTCCTGGAGGGTCACAGCGACGCCCTGGAGAACGACGTCGTGATCTATCTCAAGCAGGCGCAGACCCCGGCCGTGTCCCGGCACGTGACCGACCGGGCCGTGCGCGACTACTTCCGGCACGAGGGGCACCGCACGGTGATCTCCCAGCGGGCCCTGCAGGCGCACGCCGACCCGTGGCTCGGCTGGACGGAGCTGGACGGTGCCGGGCAGCTGGTCGCGGAGGTCTCCCCGTACGCGGTGGACCTGGACTGGTCGGACCTGGACGACCCGGAGGAGATCGCGGCGGTGGTCGCGGACCTCGGCCGGGCCACGGCGACCATGCACGGCGCGGCCGACGAGCAGGAGAGCGGTCAGACGCTGGTCCCGTTCTCCACCGAGCGGGCCATCGACGCGGCCATCGCCGCCGACGAGGAGGGTTTCGCGGACCTGCTGGTGGACTTCGCGCACGCCTACGGAGCCCGGGCCCGCGCCGACCACCAGATCTTCGTGGACCTGTTCCGCAACGGCCGGATCCTGGCCTAGACCGGGACCTTCGGCCCGTCCTCACAGGGACGCATGGCAGACTCGCGACGATGGACATATCAGGGGTGGGACTCCGAGGGCTGCGAGCCGCGCTGTTCAGCGCGGTCGTCGTGCTGCTCTCCACGGGCTCGCACGTCCTGCTGTCCCGGGTGCCGCTGCCTCCCGCCCTGGTGGGAGGGGCCTTCGCCGCGGTGTTCGCGATCGCTTTCGCCCTGGCCGGCCGGGAGCGGGGCCTCGGTCACATCGCCGGGCTGCTCGTCCCCCTGGAGCTGGCCGCCGACACCGTCCTGACCTCCGGCCAGCACCTTTGCTACGGCCCCGCGGGCGGCCCCGTCTCGGGTCCGCTGCGTGCGATGGGGCTGGCCGACTTCTGCGGGGGCGGCCCGGTGGGCGGGGCGCTGACCGAGGTGGGCGGGCCCGCAGACCCGGCCGCGCTGCTGGCCGCGCCCGGACCGTGGGCGCCCTGGCTGCTGCTGGGTGCGCACGTTTCGGTCGGACTGCTCGCCTCGCTGTGGCTGCACCGCGGGGAGCGGGCGCTCGGCCGGCTGCTGCGCGCGGCGTCCGCCTGCGCCTTCCGGCCGCTGCGGATGGCCTCGGCCCGCGCGGCGCGGGCCCTGGCTCCGGTACGGCTCTCGCCTCCGGCGGCGCTGCGCAGCGCGGTGGCCCGTACCCGCTTCCCCGTGCATTCCGTGGGACGGCGGGGACCTCCTCGCGCACCCGGCGCGTTCGCTCGCGCCTGAGGTACGAGGACAGTCCCCCTGACAGCCGGCTCCACCGCGGAGCCACACCCCACGGAGAGAACGATGAGCGCACGCAACAGCCAGGCGAACAAGGCGGCGGCCCGCGAGAAGCTGCGCATCGAGCGCGAGCAGCAGGCCAAGAAGGCCAAGATCCGCCGGCAGGTGTTCGTGGCGGGCGGCGTCGTGGCCGCCCTCGCCCTGGCCGGCGGCGTCGGTTACGCCGTCGTCCAGTCCAACAAGCCGGGCGCCTGGGAGAAGGCCGCCGACGCCCCCCTGGTCGCACCGAAGAACACCTCGGGCGAGAACGGCACGACGGTGGTGGTCGGCAAGGCCGACGCGAAGAAGACCCTGGAGCTGTACGAGGACGCGCGCTGCCCGGTCTGCGCCAGTTTCGAGCAGGCGGTCGGCCCGCAGCTCAAGAAGGACCTCGACGCGGGCAAGTACAAGATCCAGTACATCGGCGCCACCTTCCTGGACAACGGCTTCCCCGGCAGCGGCTCGAAGAACGCCCTGAGCGCGCTGGGCGCGGCCCTCAACGTCAGCCCCGAGGCGTTCCTGGAGTACAAGACGGCCCTCTACTCCGCGGCGAACCACCCGGAGGAGAAGGACGACAAGTTCGCCAAGGACGACTACCTGCTGTCGGTCGCCGACCAGGTCCCGGCGCTCAAGGGGAACGCCGAGTTCAAGAAGGCGCTCGACGAGGGCACCTACGACCGGTGGGCGCTGGAGATGTCGAAGACCTTCGACAAGAGCGGTGTGAAGGGCACGCCGACGCTGAAGATGGACGGCAAGAAGATCGACCCGCTGCCGCAGTCGCCCGAGGCGTTCACGACGGCGATCGACAAGGCCATCGCCGGCTGACCCCTCCCCCTCGCAACACCCCGACGGACGGGCGAACTCCCAGAGTTCGCCCGTCCGTTGCTTTCACGGGGCTGGCCCTCATCGGATACCCGTCGGTAATATGATCATCCGTGACCAGTCAACTCTCCCCTTCCGCCCCGGAATCGGCGCTCGCGCCGACCCCCCGCCGCCGTACGGTCGTCCTGGCCGCGGCGGCCACGGCGGCACTCGTCCCGATCGCCGCGCTGGGCGCCGAAGCCGCCCACGCCGCCACGGGCACCACCGACGCCGGCCCTTCCTTCCTGCACGGCGTCGCCTCGGGCGACCCGCTCCCCGACGGGGTCCTGCTGTGGACCCGCGTCACCCCGACCGCCGACGCCGTACCGGGCTCCGGCGCCGGCCCGGCCGTCGCGGTGGGCTGGGAGGTGGCCGAGGACAAGGCCTTCTCCCGGGTCGTCGCGAGCGGCACCGTCACCGCGAGCGCGGCATCGGACCACACCGTCAAGGCCGACGTACGGGGCCTGCGGCCGCAGACGGCCTACTGGTACCGGTTCACCGCCGGCGCCACCGTCTCCCCGGCCGGGCACACCCGTACCGCCCCCGCCGCCGCGAGCGCGCCCGCCGGGGTCCGCTTCGGTGTGGTCTCCTGCGCCAACTGGGAGTCCGGCTACTTCTCCGCGTACCGCCACCTGGCCGCGCGGGCCGATCTGGACGCCGTACTGCACCTGGGCGACTACATCTACGAGTACAAGAGCGGCGGCTACCCCGAGGCGAAGTACGTCGTGCGGCAGCACGAGCCGCTGCACGAGATCCTCACCCTGGCCGACTACCGCACCCGCCACGGCAAGTACAAGACCGACCCCGATCTGCAGGCCCTGCACCAGGCCCACCCGGTCATCGCGATCTGGGACGACCACGAGATAGCCAACGACACCTGGTCCGGCGGCGCGGAGAACCACGATCCCGCCACCGAGGGCTCCTTCGCGGCCCGCGCGGCCGCCGCCCGGCAGGCGTACTTCGAGTGGATGCCGGTCCGCACCTCCACCGAGGGCACCGTCTACCGCCGGCTGCAGTTCGGCACCCTCGCCGACCTGCACCTGCTGGACCTGCGCACCTTCCGTTCGCAGCAGGCGGGCATCGGCAGCGGCGCGGTGGACGACCCGGAGCGCAGCATCACCGGGCGCGCCCAGCTGGACTGGCTGAAGGCCGGGCTGGCCGGCTCACAGGCCACCTGGAAGCTGGTGGGCACCTCGGTGATGATCTCGCCGGTGGCCTTCGGCGCGCTGCCGGCGCACCTGCTGGGCCCGCTCACCGAACTGCTCGGCCTGCCCGCGGGCGGCCTCGCGGTCAACGTGGACCAGTGGGACGGGTACACGGACGACCGCCGCGAGCTGCTGGGGCACCTGACGGACCGCTCCGTGCGCAACACCGTCTTCCTGACCGGCGACATCCACATGGCCTGGGCGAACGACGTGCCGGTGACGGCCGCCACCTACCCGTGGTCGCGGTCGGCGGGCGTGGAGTTCGTGGTGACGTCGGTGACCTCCGACAACATCGACGACCTGCTGCACGTGCCGGCCGATACGGCCTCACTGGTCGCCGAGACGGCCATCAAGGCCGCCAACCGGCACGTGAAATGGCTGGACATGGACGCCCACGGCTACGGCGTGCTGGACGTGACGGCCGAGCGTTCCCAGATGGACTACTACGTGGTTTCGGACAAGCGGCGCCAGGACGCCACGGCCGCCTGGGCGCGCTCGTACCGCACGCTGAACGGGACGCAGAAGGTCGAGCGGGCGGACCGGCCCGTGCGCTGACACTCAGCCAGATTTCCCGTCCGGAGGGGCGCTTGGCGTAGACCAGGCGCCCCTTTGACATCAGAAGCAACAAATCTTTTACGTAGAGCACTTGACCTATTTATGACATGCGCACGTAAGATTCCCGCCAGCTGAGGAGATCCCTCCCGCTCAACCCCCCACTCGCGAGGAGCACACGTGCGCGCTCTTGCCCGCATATCCCCCCTTCTTCGCCGCCGCCTGATGGGTGCCGCCGTACTCACCGGCACCCTGGCCTTCACCCCGCTCGCCGCCCCCACCACGGTCGCCGCCGCCAAGACCGGCGCCGAGGTGTGCGCCGAGGACGCGGGCACCGCGGCCAACGCCCGCGTGGCGCGCCCGAAGGACCAGCACGCGGCCGAGCCGAACGAAGTCACCGAGGCGCAGTCCAAGTCCATGGACGCCGACCTCAAGGCGAAGCTCGACAAGATCTCGAAGGCGCCGCGCAGCCTGCGCGCCGCCGAGGCGGCCACGAGCATCCCGGTGTACTTCCACGTCATCCACTCCGGCACCACCGGAAAGCTGACGTCCACCGACATCAGCAAGCAGCTGGCGGTCCTGAACGCGGCCTACGCCGGCCAGGGCACCGGAAACGTCGACACCACCTACCAGTTCACCCTGGCGGGCACCGACTACACGGACAACGCGAGCTGGTACAACCTGGCTTCCGGCTCCACCGCCGAGAAGACCATGAAGAACACCCTGCGCAAGGGCGGCGCGAACGCCCTCAACTTCTACACCGCCAACCTCTCCGGCGGGCTGCTGGGCTGGGCCACCTTCCCCAGCTCCTACGCCTCGCAGCCGAAGATGGACGGCGTGGTCGTCCTGGACACCTCGCTGCCGGGCGGCTCCGCCGCCAACTACAACGAGGGCGACACCGCGACCCACGAGGTCGGCCACTGGATGGGCCTGTACCACACCTTCCAGGGCGGCTGTAACGGCTCGGGCGACTCCGTCTCGGACACCCCGGCCGAGAAGAGCGCGGCCTTCGAGTGCCCGACCGGGCGCGACACCTGCGCCAGCAAGGCGGGCGTCGACCCGATCCACAACTTCATGGACTACACGTACGACTCCTGCATGTACCAGTTCACCGCGGGCCAGGTGACCCGCATGAAGAGCATGTGGACGGCCTACCGCGCCTGACGCTCCGGCACCGTGCGCTGTGACGGTGTGACGGTGTGACGGTGTGACGCACTCATGACGATGGGGCCCCGCACGCGGGGCCCCATTGCCGTGTCCGGCCTACAGGCCGTCGAGGAAGGCGAGGGCGACCGCCCAGGCCTTCTCCGCCGCCTCGGCGTCGTAGTCGTCCAGCCCCGGGTCCGTGAACAGGTGCCCGGCCCCCGGATAGCCGTGGACCTCCACGTCCGCCCCGGCCTTGCGCATCCGCAGGTACCAGGCCGTCAGCCAGTCGTGCGGCTCGAAGGGGTCCGGATCCGCGATGTGCAGCTGCACCGGCAGCTCGTCGACGTAGACGCCCTCCTCCAGGTCGGCCGTCCCGTGCAGGAGCAGCAGCCCGCGCGCCTTCTCGTCGGCGAGCGCGAGGTGCTGGGCGATCGAGCCCCCGAAGGAGAAGCCGGCATAGACCAGGCCCTGGTCGGAGTAGGGGGCCGAGGCCAGCACGGCCCGCTTGAGCAGCTCGTCGCGGCCGATCTCCTCCTGGTGGGCCATGCCCTCCTCGACGGACTCGAAGGTGCGCCCCTCGAAGAGGTCCGGCACCTGGACCTGGTGCCCGGCCGCGCGCAGCCGGTCGGCCGCCTCCCGCACGGCGGGCCGCAGCCCGTAGGTCGAATGGAAAAGCATGATGTTCATGCCCCCATCGTGCCAGTTTCGAGCGACCCCCTCCGGTTACGTTGGCCTGCATGGACACGGACTCCTTCCTGCGCCCGATCGCGGCCGTCGCCGGCACCCTGGCCGTCACCCTGCTCGCGGGCTGGCTGCTGGACCTGCTGCTGCGCCGGGCCGACGCCCGGCACAGCGAGACCCCGCTGTGGGGGCTGTTGCGCCGCTGCCGCCCCCCGTTCCTGGTGGTCCTGGCCGCCTCCCTGCTCCAGGCCGTGCGGCGGCGCGCGGACGGCCCCGGGCACGTGCTGACCCTGGTGCTGATCGCGGCGGCCGCGTGGCTGCTGATCCGCATCACGACGGCGATCGTGGACTCCACGTACGCCCGCTACGCGGCCGACGCCTCCGACCAGGCCCGGGTCCGCCGGGTCCGTACGCAGGTCACGCTGATCCAGCGGGTGGTCACGGCGGTGGTGATCGTCGTGGCCCTCGGCGCGATGCTCCTGACGTTCCCCGAGATGCGGACGGTGGGCACCTCGATGCTGGCCTCGGCGGGCCTGCTCGGCATCGTGGCGGGCATCGCGGCGCAGGCCGCCCTCGGCAACCTCTTCGCCGGACTCCAGATCGCCTTCGGCGACACCGTCCGGATCGGCGACACGGTGGTGGTGGACAAGGAGTGGGGCACGGTGGAGGAGATCACCCTCACCTTCCTCACGGTCCGCACCTGGGACGAGCGCCGGATCACGATGCCGGTCTCGTACTTCACGAGCAAGCCGTACGAGAACTGGTCGCGCGGTGGCGCGCAGATGACGGGCACCGTGTTCTGGCACCTGGACCACAGCGCCCCGGTGGACCTGATGCGCGAGGAACTCCAGCGGATCCTGCAGGGCATCCCGGAATGGGACGGGCGCACCGGCTCCCTGGCGGTCACCGACACCACCCCGCACACCATCCAGGTCCGCGCGGTGGTCACGGCGAAGGACGGCGACGCCGTCTGGACCGTCCGCTGCGCGGTCCGCGAACGCCTCATCACCTGGCTGACGGCCCACCATCCGTACGCCCTGCCGCGCGTCATCACGACGGAGGCGGTGCCTCCGCCCGGCCCCTGACCCGCCCCGTTCGCGTGCGAACGCCCGCGTCCGCACGACCGGGCGGCCGGACCGGGAACACCCGGTACCGCCGCCACGGTTGCACCGACCGAGGGACCGGCGCCGCACGGCCCGGACCACGACGTACGTCCGCAGGAGGACCGTTCCATGGCTGACCGACCGTTGACGCTCATGGCAGTGCACGCCCACCCCGACGACGAGGCCACCGGAACGGGAGGGGTCCTCGCGCGGTACGCGGCGGAGGGCATCCGCACGGTTCTCGTGACGTGTACCGACGGCCGCTGCGGTGACGGGCCGGGAGGTGTCAAGCCGGGCGATCCCGGACACGATCCGGCGGCCGTCGTCGCCATGCGCCGCCGGGAGCTCGACGCGAGCTGTGGCGTCCTGAAGGTCTCCGACCTGGAGACGCTGGACTACGCCGACTCCGGGATGATGGGCTGGCCCAGCAACGACGCCCCCGGTTCCTTCTGGCAGACCCCCGTGGAGGAAGGCGCCGCCCGGCTCGCGGAACTCATGCGGCACTACCGGCCCGACGTGGTCGTGACCTATGACGAGAACGGCTTCTACGGCCACCCCGACCACATCCAGGCCCACCGGATCACGATGGCGGCACTGGAGATGACCGAGCTGACGCCGAAGGTGTACTGGACGACGATGCCCCACTCGTCGCTGCGGCAGCTGGGCGCGATCATGCGGGAGTTCCAGGACGACATGGCGGAGCCGGATCCCGCCGAGGCCGCCGCGCTGGCCGAGATCGGCCTTCCCGACGACGAGATCAGCACGTGGGTGGACACCCTCGCGTTCAGCGGTCAGAAGTACGACGCGCTGGCCGCACACGCCAGTCAGGGCGAGGGCATCTTCTTCCTCAAGATGGGCAAGGAGAAGTTCGGCGAGCTGATGGGCACGGAGACCTTCGTGCGCGTCAAGGACTCCACGGGGGCGGCCGTACCCGAGAACGACCTCTTCGCCGGCCTGCGCTGATCCCCCGCCCGGCCGGGGTCCGGCAGCCCGGTCCGGCAGCCCGGTCCCGCGACCGGCGTCCACTCCGATCAGTTCACCCGGCCCGGGGCCGCGAACGTCAGCCGGAACATCGCGCCCCCGCCCGGGGCGGCCTCGGCCGCCAGGCGCGCCTCGTGCGCCCGCGCGATCTGCCGGGCCATCGCCAGCCCGAGCCCCGACCCGGGCAGCGCCCGAGCCGCCCCCGCCCGGTAGAACCGGTCGAAGACGTACGGCAGATCCGCCTCCGAGATCCCCGGCCCGTGATCCCGTACGGTCACCTCCGCGCGACCGTCCGCCCGGACCGTCAGCGCCACCTCCACCTCAGCCCCCGCCGGGCTGAACTTCGCGGCGTTGTCCAGCAGGTTGCCCAGCAACCTGCTGAGCCGCGCCGGAACCCCCGCCACCACCGCCTCTCCCTCCCCCCGGGACGGCGACGGCGCCCGCACCCGGAAGGCCACGCCCGGCCAGTGCGCCCGCGCGGCCCCCACGCAGTACTCCACCAGCGGAACCAGCCGCACCTGTTCCACCAGCAGCTGCGGCTCCTCGTCGCGGGCCAGCTCGATCAGGTCGTTGACCAGCCCCGTCACCTCCCGCAACTGCCGCCCGAGCGCCAGCGAGGCCCGCTCCCGCTGCTCGGCCGTCAGCCGGTCCCCCCGCGCCAGCAGCTCCGCGTTCGTCCGCAGCGCGGTCAGCGGGGTCCGCAGCTCGTGCGAGGCGTCCGCGACGAGCCTGCGCTGCGCCGTGACGGACTGTTCCAGTTCCCCCAGCATGGTGTTGAAGCTCCCGGCGAGCCGGGTGACCTCGTCCTCGCGGCCGCGCCCCGGGGGCGGCAGCTCGATCCGGTGCCTCGGATCCCGGGTGGCGGCGATCCGCTCGGCGGTGGCCGTGAGCCGGGTGACCGGTGCCAGACCCGTCCGCGCGACCCAGTGGCCGAGCAGCGCGGCCAGCAGCACCCCGGCGGCGGCGGTGACGGCGAGCCGGCGGGCGGCCCGGTCGATGCCGGTCTCCACCGAGTCGGAGCGTACGGCGACCTGGAGGGCCCGGCCCTTGAGGAAGTCGGTGGTGAGCATCCGCGCGGGATGCCCCTCGACGACGATGTCCGTGTAGAAGGGGGCCCGCTCCCGCACGGCCACCAGCCGGGTGGCCGGGGCCACGGGCATCCGGTACGCGTCCTCCCCGCCTCCCGGGTCCTTCCCCGGGTCGGCCGGGACGATCTGGACGCAGGCGGGCGCGGCCAGGTACCGGCAGTCCCAGGCGGCGGTCCCGGGCGGGGAGTCGCCGTACTGCTTCGCGGCGAGCCGGGCGGCCTGGGTCAGGCTCAGGTCGAGCTGCTGGTAGAGCGCGGCCCGCCCCTCCAGGAAGGCGGCGGTGCACACGCCGAGGGCCACGAAGGCCACCGCGGCGGTCACGGCCAGCGCCAGCCGGGTGCGCAGCGGCCGTCTGCGCCGCCAGCGCGCTCCGAGCCCCCGCCGGCTCACGCGGCGTCCAGTCGGTAGCCGACCCCGTGCACGGTGTGCACCAGCCGCGGCTCGCCGCCGGCCTCCAGCTTGCGGCGCAGGTATCCGACGTAGACGGCCAGGGAGTTGGAGTCCGGCCCGAAGTCCCGGCCCCAGACCAGTTCCAGGATCAGCTCGCGCGGCAGCACCTGCCCGGGGTGGCGCAGGAGCAGTTCGAGCAGCGCCGACTCGGTGCGGCTGAACTCCAGCGGCCGCTCGCCGCGCCGCCCGGTGCGGGTGTCCGGGTCGAGGACGAGCTCCCCGTACGCGAGCACGGGCGCGCCCCCGGCCGGTTCGGGGGCGGCCCGCCGCAGGAGGGCCCGTACCCGGGCCACGAGCTCGTCGAGCGCGAACGGTTTCACCAGGTAGTCGTCGGCGCCCGCCTCCAGCCCGTCGACGCGGTCGCTCACCGCGTCCAGGGCCGTGAGGACGAGGACGGGCGTACGGTCGCCCACCGCGCGCAGCTGCCGGCAGACGGCGAGCCCGTCCAGCACCGGCATCATCACGTCGAGGACCACCGCGTCCGGCTGCCAGAGCGCCACCTCGGACAGTGCCGCCAGCCCGTCGGCCGCGCCGCGCACCTCGTACCCCTCGACGGCGAGGCCGTCCTCGACGGCGGCCCGCACCTCGGGCTCGTCGTCCACCACCAGAATCCGCTGCATGCGACAAAGCCTCCCAAACGCTCCGGGAGAACCTCTTAGAACCTTCTTAGGGCGCACCGGGAGTCTGCGGCCATGACCTCCTCCCCCTCACGCTCCGCCTCGCCCCGGTCCTCGTACCGGCCGCTGTCCGTCGTGATCGGCGCGGGCGGCACCGGCGGCCACATCTATCCCGGCCTCGCCCTGGCGGAGGCGCTGCGCGCCGCCGTCCCGGACGCCATGGTCTCGTTCATCGGCACCGAACGCGGTCTGGAGACCGAGCTGATCCCGGCCGCCGGCTACCGCCTGCACACCGTGGACATGATCCCCTTCGACCCGGCGCTGGGCGCCAAGCGCTACCTCCTTCCGGCGGCGCTGCTGCGCTCGGCCGGGCAGGCGCGGGCCGTGATCCGGGCGCAGGGCGCGCACGTGGCCGTCGGCATGGGCGGCTATCCGAGCGCGCCCGCCGTGCTCGGGGCCCGGCTGGCCGGACTGCCCGCGGTCATCCACGAGTCCAACGCGGTACCGGGCCGGGCCAACCAGTTCGCGGCCCGCCTCACCCCGCACATGGCGGTGGCCTTCGACCGCAGCCGGGAACACCTGGCGGGCGGGTCGCGGGCACTGACCACCGGAATGCCCATCTCCGCTGCGCTGTCGGGCCTCGCGCTACTGCCCCGTCCCGAGCGGGCGGCCTGGCGCGCCGGTGCCCGGCGGGAGCTCGGGGTGCCGGACGGCCGGCGGCTGGTGGTGTTCAACGGCGGCAGCCTGGGCGCCGTACGCCTGACCGCGGCCGCGGCCGGGCTGGCCGCCGCCTGGCAGGCCCGTGACGACGTACAGCTGCTGATCAAGACCGGCCCGGCCGCCCTCGCGGACACCGTGGCCGGGCTGTCCGCCTCGGGCGGTCGGCGCATCGCACGGGCCGTGCCGTACCTGGACCGGATGGACCTGGTCTACGCGGCCGCCGACCTGGTGGTGTGCCGGGCGGGCTCGGCGACGGTGGCGGAGCTCGCGGCGACCGGGGTCCCCGCGGTGCTGGTCCCCTACCCGCACGCCCCGGGCGACCACCAGACCCACAATGCCCGGGTGCTGTCCGACGCCGGAGCCGGCCTGCTGCTGGCGGACGCCGAGGCGACGGCCGGCCGCCTCGCGGACCTGCTCGCCCCGCTGCTGGCCGACCCGGCGCGGCTGGCGGCGATGGCCGGCGCGGCCGACCCGGGACCGCACGCGAGGGCCGCCGAACTGCTGGCCTCACAGGTCTTGCGGGTCGCCGGCTTCCCCTCCTTCTCCCCCACTCCCCTGGAGCTCGTATGACCACCCACGCCCCCACGCCGACGCTCACCCTCACCCCGGCGCGCGTCCCCGCCGACTGGACCGGCCGTACGGTCCTCGTCACGGGCGCCGAGGGCTTCATCGGCTCCACCCTCGTCGACCTGCTGGTCGCGCGGGGCGCGAAGGTGCGCGCCTTCGTGCACTACAAGCCGTACGCGGAGAAGGGCCACCTGGCCCGCTACCTGGCCGACCCGGGCGGCCCGGTGGAGATGTGGGCCGGCGACGTCCGCGACGCGGGCCGGGTCAGCGACGCGGTGGCCGGCTGCGACACCGTCTTCCACCTGGCGGCGCTGATCGGGATCCCGTACAGCTACGCCTCGCCCGGCGCGTACGTCCAGACCAACGTCACCGGGACCGAGAACATGGCCGAGGCCTGCCGCCGCCACGGCGTGCGCCGCCTCGTCCACACCTCCACCAGCGAGGTCTACGGGACGGCCCTGACGGCCCCGATCTCCGAGGGCCACCCGCTCCAGCCGCAGTCCCCGTACTCCGCTTCGAAGATCGGCGCCGACATGATGGCGCTCTCGTTCCACCACGCGTTCGAACTGCCGGTGACGGTGGTCAGGCCGTTCAACACCTACGGCCCGCGCCAGTCGGCCCGCGCGGTCATCCCCACCATCCTGGCCCAGCTCCACTCGGGCGCCCGGGAGGTCCGCCTGGGCTCCCTGACCCCGACCCGGGACTTCACCTACGTGACCGACACCGCGGCCGGCTTCCTCGCGGTCGCGGAGTGCGACCGCGCCCTGGGCGAGGTGGTCAACCTCGGCAGCGGGGAGGAGATCTCCATCGGCGACCTGGCCGGGGCCCTGATCGCGGCGTCCGGCCGGGACGCGGAGGTGGTCGTCGACCCGGCCCGGCTGCGTCCCTCCGGCAGCGAGGTCCAGCGCCTGCTGTCGGACAACACCCGGGCCCGCGACTGGGCCGGCTGGAAGCCCGAGGTCTCCCTCCGGGAGGGCCTGACCCGCACCTCGGAGTGGGTGGCCGCCCACCTCCACCTCTTCGCCCCGGACCGCTACCAGGTGTAGGCCGCTCCCTCCCGGGTCAGCCCCGGTCCGGGAGCACGGCCCGGGCCCGGTCACGGTCACGGGCCCGGTCACGGGCCCGGTCGCGGAACCAGACGACCGTTCCCACCAGCACCGCCGCCCCCACCCCCACCCCGTACAGCGGCAGCCACAGGGTCGTCGTGGCCGCCGGGCATCGGCGACCGCCGTACGGGCGTGGGTCTCCTGCGCGAACGCCAGGGCCGCGCCGTCACGGCCCGTCAGGTTCCCGAGCGCGGGCTGCGTCCACAGGGACTCATACCTGCCCGGCAGCCGCACTCGCTGCGGGTTCCCGGGATCGGGAACTGCCAGGCCCGGCGCCGCGCGCCTGCGAACCGCCCCCTACGGACTGCGCAGGCTGCGGACGTCCAGGTGCCGCAGCACCCGGTCGACGATCTCCGGATCGGCGCCCGGCTCGCTGCGCGCGGCCAGCACCTCGTGGCGGGCGGCGGACATCATCTCCCGCTGGATGCGCTGCACGTCGCGGATCCGCTCCACCCGCTTCGCGTACGCCTCCCGCCGCTCCTCGTCCACCATGTCGGGGCTGATCCTGGCGCCCACGTCGTACGCCCTGCGGTAGAGCACCTCCACCAGGTCCTCGGGCAGGTCCTCCACCTCCTCGATCTCCTTCAGCCGCCTCTTCGCGGCCTTGGCGGCGCGGATCGCCAGCGCACGGGCGACCTCCGCCTCCGCGTCCGGGTCGGCCACCACGCCGAGCCGGCGGACCAGCCACGGCAGGGTCAGCCCCTGGACCACCAGGGTGGTCATGATCACGGCGAAGGCGATGAAGACGATCTCCTGCCGGGCCGGGAAGGGTTCCCCCGCGTCCGTTTCGAAGGGAATGGCGAGCGCCAATGCCACGGAAGCCACGCCCCTCATCCCCGCCCACCACATGACCACGGACTCCCGCCAGCTCAGCGGGATCTCCTCGTCGTAGTCGCGCCGCGAGTGGAGCCGTTTCGCGAGCCATCCGGCCGGCAGCAGCCACACCAGCCGTACGCCGACCACCACCGCGACCACGGCCGCCGCCCACCCGGCCATCTCCCAGACCCGGCCGCTGGCCGCCCCGAACACGTTGTGCAGCTCCAGCCCGATCAGACCGAAGGCGACACCGGTCACCAGCATGTCGACGACCTCCCAGAACGTGTGCCCGGCGAGCCGGCCCAGCACGTCGTCGGCGTCGGTGGCGTACTCGGCGAGGAACAGGGCCGTGGTCAGCACGGCCAGCACGCCGGAACCCCGGAACTCCTCCGCCACCACGTACGCCACGAACGGCACGAGCAGCGTCAGCCCGATCTGGAGCGTGGCATCGCCGAGCCGTCCCATGAGCCGGTTGGCGGCCCAGCCGAGCCCGAGCCCCACCGCGACGGCCACGACGGCCGACAGCACGAACTCGCCGAGCGCCTCGGGCCACGAGAAGGTGCCGCTGACGGCGGCGGCGATGGCCACGTGGTACAGCACGATGGCGGTGACGTCGTTGAAGAGCCCCTCGCCCTCCAGGATCGACACCATGCGCCGGGGCAGTCCGAGGGATCCGGCCACGGCGGTGGCCGCGACGGGGTCGGGCGGGGCGACGAGCGCGCCGAGCGCGACGGCCGCGGCGATCGAGAGCCCCGGCACCAGGGCGTGCGCCGTGACGGCGACGACCAGGGTGGTCACGAAGACGAGGGCGACGGCCAGCAGCAGGATGGGCCGCACATTGGCCGCGAACTGCCGCCAGGAGGTCCGCTGCACGGAGGCGTACAGCAGCGGGGGCAGCACCAGCGGCAGGATGTACTCGGGCGGGATGTCGACATTGGGCACCACGGGCACCAGGGCGAGCACCACCCCGCCGAGCGTCATCAACACCGGCGCGGGCAGCCCCAGCCGGTCCCCGAGCGGCACCGTCACCACGGCCCCGAGCAACAACACGAACAACAGCAGGAGCTGATCCACTCCCACACACTGCCAGTCCGCCGCGCCCGGCGACGCGGACGGGGGCGCGTGTCGGGCTCGACGGGATCGACCGGGATCCAGCCTCGCCGGCGTTCGAGGCGCGGGGTCCGGGGCGGAGCCACGGGGAACGGTGGAAGGACGGGTGGGGGACGGCCCCGCAGGGCTGCCCGCACCCCCCGACGGGCTACGGCAGCGCGCGCCGCATCGACCGGTGCGGAATCCCGGCGTCCTGGAACTCCGGCCCGTAGGCCACGTACCCCAGCCGCTCGTAGAACCCCATCGCATGGGTCTGCGCGCCCAAGTCGACGGCGGACAGCCCCAGCCGAACCGCCTCCGCCTCGATCGCCCGTACCAGCGCGACCCCCACCCCGAGCCCGCGCGCGGACTTGGAGACGGCCAGCCGTCCGAGCGAGCCGACCTCCGGGGAGCCCGTCTTGCCCAGGGCCCGCGGCCCGTACAGCAGCCGGCCGGTGCCCAGCGGCGCCCCGTCCGGCCCCTCGGCCAGCACGTGCACCGCGATCTCGTCGTACGCGTCGTACTCGATCGACTCCGGCACCGACTGCTCGACCACGAAGACCTCGGTCCGCACGGCGAAGCAGGCCTTCAGGTCCCCCTCGGTGACGGCGACCCGTACGACGACACCGCCGGCGGTCACTCGCTCTCCTTGCGGATCACGTCCAGCGCGTTCTGCAGGTCCGCCGGGTACGTGCTCGCGAACTCGACCCACTGCCCGTCCGACGGGTGCTCGAAGCCGAGCCGCACCGCGTGCAGCCACTGCCGGGTGAGCCCGAGGCGCTTCGCGACGGTCGGGTCGGCGCCGTAGGTCAGGTCGCCGACGCAGGGGTGCTTGTGGGCGGCCATGTGCACGCGGATCTGGTGCGTGCGCCCGGTCTCCAGCTTGATGTCCAGCAGCGAGGCGGCGCGGAAGGCCTCGATCAGGTCGTAGTGGGTGACGGAGGGCTTGCCCTCCTGGGTCACGGCCCACTTGTAGTCGGCCGTGGGGTGCCGTCCGATCGGCGCGTCGATCGTGCCGCTCATCGGGTCCGGGTGGCCCTGCACCAGCGCGTGGTAGCGCTTGTCGACGATCCGCTCGCGGAACTGGTTCTTCAGCGAGGTGTACGCGCGCTCCGACTTCGCGACGGCCATCAGGCCGGAGGTGCCGACGTCGAGCCGGTGCACGATGCCCTGGCGCTCGGAGGCGCCGGAGGTGGAGATGCGGTAGCCGGCGGCGGCGAGGCCGCCGATGACGGTGGTGCCGGTCCAGCCGGGGCTGGGGTGCGCGGCGACGCCGACCGGCTTCATGATGACGACGATGTCGTCGTCGTCATGGACGATCTCCATGCCGGGAACGGGCTCGGCGACGAGCTCGACCTTCCGCGGCGGCTCGGGCATCTCGACTTCGAGCCAGGCGCCACCGTGCACACGCTCGGACTTCCCGACGACACTGCCGTCGACCAGCACCTTTCCCGCGGCCGCGAGTTCGGCCGCCTTCGTCCGGGAAAAACCGAACATACGGGCGATAGCGGCGTCGACGCGCTCGCCCTCGAGGCCATCGGGTACGGGCAGGGTGCGGATCTCGGGAATCGTACTCACCTGTCGAGTATGCAGGACTCGACAGAAGACCATTCCCGCGCTCGGTCCGCGCTCGGCCCCGATCGGCCTGCGGCTCGCAGGCCGGGTCAGTCCTTGTGGACGGTGCCGTCCGGGTCCAGGCCCTTGAAGGACAGCAGGACGATCAGGATCCCGCCGCACACGATCGCCGAGTCCGCGAGGTTGAAGACGGCGAAGTGGGCCGGTGCGATGAAGTCGACGACCGCACCGCGGAAGACGCCCGGCGAGCGGAAGATCCGGTCGGTCAGGTTGCCCAGCGCCCCGCCGAGCAGCAGGCCCAGGGCGATCGCCCAGGGCAGGCTGTAGAGCTTCCGCGCCAGCCGCACGATCACCACGATGACGGTGGCGGCGATGCAGGTGAAGATGATCGTGAAGGCCTCGCCGAAGCCGAAGGCGGCGCCGGGGTTGCGGATCGCGTCGAACTTCAGCAGGTCTCCGATGACCTGGATCGACGGCTGGTGCTCCAGCTTCGCGACGACCAGCATCTTGCTGCCCAGGTCGACGAGGTAGGCGAGGAGCGCCACGACGAGCAGGGCGACGATCCGCCGCCGCCCCTTGGGCGGCGCGGATTCGGGCTGGGTGCCGTCTTCCCCGACCTCCGGCGTACCGATGATGCGCTCCGCCTCTGCCACGTGAGTCCCTCGAACTAGCTCGAACCAGTTGTTGGACGGCACCGCGCCGACCGACCCGCCAGGTTCATGGACCCTGACGAGACACGAGAGTACGTCAGGGCACCCTCCGGCCGCCGCCCCGGCCGGACCTCGGCGGGAGCCCGCCGGCGCCGGCCCGCGGCCCTCCGGCGCCCGCCGGGCGCCCTTGCGGCACCCGCTCAGCCCCCGCTCAGTGCCGCCGCTCCTGCTTCTGCTTGCAGTCCACGCACAGCGTGGCCCGGGGGAAGGCCTGCATCCGCGCCTTGCCGATGGGCTGGCCGCAGTTCTCGCAGAGGCCGTACGTGCCCGCCTCCAGCCGTTCCAGCGCGCGCTCGGTCTGCTCCAGCATCGAGTTGGCGTTCGCGGCGAGGGCGAGCTCGGACTCCCGGGTGATGTTCTTGGTCCCGGTGTCGGCCTGGTCGTCGCCCGCGCCGTCGCCGGAGTCCCTCATCAGCCCGGAGATGGCCGCGTCGGAGGCCTGGAGCTCGGCGCGCAGTCGCAGCACCTCGCTCTCCAGCTCGGCCCGCGCCTCGGCAACCTCCGCCGGGGTCCAGGGATCCTCGCCGGGCCGTACGGCGAGCTCGCCGGGCGTCAGGCCCGCCGTGCCCCGCGCCTTGGGCAGCCCACTGGTCGCGGCCGTGGCCGTCTTCCTGGCCGTGCCGGTGCTCTTCTTGGCAACCACTTTCCGGGCTCCCGTCTCGTGCGCGGCCTGCGCCGCCCCCTCGGCCCCGGCCGTCTTGGCCGTGGCCTTCTTCGCGGCCGTCTTCTTGGCGGCCGACTTCTTGGCGGCGGCCGTCTTCTCGGCGGCGGGCGCCTTCCCGGCTGCCGCCTCCTTCGCGCCGTTGGCCTTCGCGCCGTCGGCCTTCGCCCCGGCCGCCGCCGTCCCGGTGCCGGCCGCCGCCTTCTTCGTGGCCGCCGTCTTCTTCCCGGCGGCGGCACCGTCCACCGGTCCGGCGGCCGGATCCGGGGCCGCCACCTCCGTCACCGGCTCCTGCGCCGGCTTCTCCGCAGCCTTCCCGACAGCCTTCTTGGCAGTACTCCCGGCGGTCTTCTTCGCCACCATGGCCGCGGCCCCTTCACATACTGTGATCATTGCTCGCGAATCGTGCCGGAACGATAAATCGACTCCGGCCCCGCGGCAACGGGGCACGCGTCCATCGAGGTCAACCTGCATCCGTTGTGCCCAGCGGAGAGCCCGGTAATCCGCCCCACCCGCCCCACCGCACCCCGGAACGGCCCGTCGGCCCATTCGGGTCAATCCGAGCCCGGGTCCGAGCCCCGGTCCGAGCCCCCGTCCGGACCCCCGTCCGCGCCCCGCCCGGACCCCCGCGCCACGCCCCGTAAACCGGTCTGCCGACGCGCCCCCCGGCCCGTACACTGGGCCCAGCGAGAAGCATGGATGGGGACGAGTAGCGTCGGACGCAGCCAGGAGCGACCCGGGGACGGTGAGAGCCCGGGGGCGAGCGCGATGCGAAGGATCACCCCGGAGCCGCCGGAAGAAAGCCCACCGGGATTCCCGTAGGGCGAGTAGAACCGGCTTCGCACCCCAATGAGGGGGCCGACGGACCACAGGTCCGCAGGCCAAGGAGGGTGGTACCGCGGGAACAGCTTTTCCCTGATTCGGGGGAGGGCGGCTCTCGTCCCTCCGGACGGAAGTGACACCCCGCCGGAGGAAGAGTTCAGCCTCATGACCACACCGCCGCAGTACCGCCCGGTACCCGCCCAGGTCGACCTGCCTGCCCTCGAGCACGCGGTCCTCGACTTCTGGCGCGAGAGCAAGACCTTCGCCAAGACCCTGGAGCAGTCCGAGGGCCGCCCCGAGTGGGTCTTCTACGAGGGCCCGCCCACCGCGAACGGCATGCCCGGCGCGCACCACATCGAGGCACGCGTCTTCAAGGACGTCTTCCCCCGCTTCCGCACCATGCGCGGCTACCACGTGGGCCGCAAGGCCGGCTGGGACTGCCACGGCCTGCCCGTCGAGCTCGCCGTCGAGAAGGAACTGGGCTTCAACGGCAAGAAGGACATCGAGGCGTACGGCATCGCCGAGTTCAACGCCAAGTGCCGCGAGTCGGTGACCCGCCACACCGACGCGTTTACCGAGCTCACGAACCGGATGGGCTACTGGGTCGACCTCGACGACGCCTACCGCACCATGGACCCCGAGTACGTCGAGTCCGTGTGGTGGTCGCTGAAGGAGATCTTCAACAAGGGCCTGCTCACCCAGGACCACCGCGTCGCCCCCTGGTGCCCCCGCTGCGGCACCGGCCTCTCGGACCACGAGCTGGCCCAGGGCTACGAGACGGTCGTCGACCCCTCGGTCTACGTCCGCTTCCCGCTGACCTCCGGCCCCCTCGCGGGCGAGGCGGCGCTCCTGGTCTGGACGACCACCCCGTGGACCCTGGTGTCGAACACGGCCGTGGCCGCGCACCCCGAGGTCACCTACGTCGTCGCCACCAACGGCGCCGAGCGGGTGGTCGTCGCCCAGCCGCTGCTGGAGAAGTCCCTCGGCGAGGGCTGGGAGGCCACCGGCGAGTCCTTCACGGGCAAGGAGATGGAGCGCTGGACGTACCAGCGCCCCTTCGACCTGGTGGAGTTCCCGGCCGAGGCCCACTACGTCGTGAACGCGGAGTACGTCACGACCGAGGACGGCACCGGCCTGGTCCACCAGTCCCCCGCCTTCGGCGCCGACGACCTCGCGGTCTGCCGCGCGTACGGCCTGCCCGTCGTGAACCCGGTCCGCCCCGACGGCACCTTCGAGGAGGAGGTCCCGCTGGTCGGCGGGATCTTCTTCAAGAAGGCCGACGAGAAGCTGACCGCGGACCTCGACGCGCGCGGCCTGCTCTTCAAGCACATCGCCTACGAACACAGCTACCCGCACTGCTGGCGCTGCCACACCGCCCTGCTCTACTACGCGCAGCCGTCCTGGTACGTCCGCACCACCGCCGTCAAGGACGCGATGCTGCGGGAGAACGAGAAGACCAACTGGTTCCCGGACTCCGTCAAGCAGGGCCGCTTCGGCGACTGGCTGAACAACAACATCGACTGGGCACTGTCCCGCAACCGCTACTGGGGCACCCCGCTGCCCATCTGGCGCTGCGAGGAGAACCACCTCACCTGCGTCGGCTCCCTCGCGGAGCTGAGCGACCTGACGGGCACCGACCAGTCGAACCTGGACCCGCACCGCCCCTACATCGACGAGGTCACCTTCCCCTGCACGGCGGAGGGCTGCGCCCTCACCGCGGTCCGCGTGCCGGAGGTCATCGACGCCTGGTACGACTCGGGTTCGATGCCGTTCGCGCAGTGGGGCTACCCGCACAAGAACAAGGAGATCTTCGAGAAGCGCTACCCCGCGCAGTTCATCTCGGAGGCCATCGACCAGACCCGCGGGTGGTTCTACACCCTGATGGCGGTCGGCACCCTCGTCTTCGACAAGTCCTCCTACGAGAACGTGGTCTGCCTGGGCCACATCCTCGCCGAGGACGGCCGCAAGATGTCCAAGCACCTGGGCAACACCCTCGAACCGATCCAGCTGATGGACACGCACGGCGCGGACGCCGTCCGCTGGTTCATGGCGGCCGGCGGCTCCCCGTGGGCGGCGCGCCGCGTCGGCCACGGCACCATCCAGGAGGTCGTCCGCAAGACGCTCCTCACGTACTGGAACACGGTCGCCTTCCAGGCCCTGTACGCCCGCACGTCGAACTGGGCCCCCTCGGCCTCCGACCCGGCGCCGGCGGACCGCACGGTCCTCGACCGCTGGCTACTCTCGGAGCTCCACACCCTCACCACCGAGGTCACGGAGGCGATGGAGTCCTACGACACCCAGCGCGCCGGCAAGCTCCTCTCCGCCTTCGTGGACGACCTCTCCAACTGGTACGTCCGCCGCTCGCGCCGCCGCTTCTGGCAGGGCGACGCGGCCGCGCTGCGCACGCTGCACGAGGTCGTGGAGACGGTCACCCGCCTCCTCGCCCCCCTCACCCCCTTCATCACGGAGCGGGTCTGGCAGGACATGATCGTCCCGGTCACCCCGGACGCCCCGGAGTCGGTGCACCTGAGCACGTGGCCGGCCCCGGACGCCTCGGCGATCGACCCGGCCCTGTCGCAGCAGATGCAGCTGGTACGCCGCCTCGTGGAGCTGGGCCGCGCGACGCGGGCCGAGTCGGGCGTGAAGACCCGCCAGCCGCTGTCCCGCGCGCTGGTCGCCGTATCGGGCTTCGAGACCCTCTCCCCCGAGCTGCACTCCCAGATCACGGAGGAGCTGAACGTCTCCTCGCTGGCCTCCCTCTCGGAGGTCGGCGGCTCCCTGGTCGACACCACGGCCAAGGCGAACTTCCGTGCGCTCGGCAAGCGCTTCGGCAAGGGCGTGCAGGACGTGGCGAAGGCGGTGGCCGCAGCCGACGCGGCGGCGCTGTCCCTGGCCCTGCGCTCCGGCTCCGCCGAGATCGAGGTGGACGGCTCGCCCGTCACCCTCACCCCGGAGGAGGTCATCATCACGGAGACCCCGCGCGAGGGCTGGTCGGTGGCGTCCGACTCCGGCGCGACGGTCGCCCTGGACCTGGAGATCACTCCGGAGCTGCGGCTCGCGGGCCTGGCGCGTGACGCGATCCGCCTGATCCAGGAGGCCCGGAAGAACTCCGGCCTCGACGTCGCGGACCGCATCGCCCTGCGCTGGTCCACGTCGGACCCGGAGCTGGTGACGGCCCTGACGGACCACGCTTCGCTCATCGCCGACGAGGTCCTGGCCACGGACTACGCCTCCGGCGAGGCGGACGCGACGTACGGCGACCCGTTCGAGGACGAGCCCCTGGGCCTCACCTTCCGCCTCCGCAAGGCGTAGCCCTTCGGCCTGTGGCCCGGCGCCCCCTCCTGGGGGGGTGCCGGGCCACAGCTGTTTCTGTCCCCTACCCGCCCTTCCACCGTTCCCCGGGCTCCGCCCGGACCCGCGCCTCAAACGCCGGCGAGGCTGGATTTCCCATCCCCCGGCGATCACGTGCAGGCTGACGCCGGCCACATCCAGCCTCGCCGGCGTTTGAGGCGCGGGGTCTGGGGCGGAGCCCCAGGGGGGTCCGGGCGCAGCCCGGGGAACGGTGGAAGGGCGGGTAGGGGACGGCTCTGCGCAGCGCCACCCGCCCCTGGCCCCGGGGGCCGTACCCGTCCGGGTACGCAAACGGGCCGGGCCCGGTGCCCCCGAAGGGGAACCGGGCCCGGCCCGACCGTCTGCCGACGGGCTACCGCTTAGTTGTCGTCCTCGTCGATCAGGAAGCCCCGCATGGGAGACGGCGCCTGCTGCATCGGCTGCGGACCAGCCGGCCGCACCGGAGCCATCGGCTGCGTCATCGCCGGGGACATCTGCTGCTGTCCGCCACCGTAGGAGGGGGCCATCGGGGACGGACCGCCCATCGGCGACGGGCCGCCCATCGACGGACCACCCATGGAGTGCATCGCACCGGCCGGAGCCATCGACGGGGTCGGCGACGGCGGCAGCGCGGGACCGGCGGGGTTCCGCGGCGGAGCCAGCGAGTCGTCGGCCTGCGTCTCCAGCTGGCGCAGCTGCGACTCCAGGTAGGACTTCAGACGGGTGCGGTACTCGCGCTCGAAGCCCCGCAGGTCCTCGACCTTGCGCTCCAGCGTGGCGCGGGCGGACTCCAGGGAGCCCATCGCGACGCGGTGCTTCTCCTGCGCGTCCCGCTCCAGCGCGTCGGCCTTGGCGCGGGCGTCCCGCTCCAGGCCCTCGGCGCGCGACCGGGCCTCGCCGACGATCTTGTTGGCCTCGGAGCGGGCCTCCGCGATCGCCTGGTCGGCGGTCTGCTGTGCGAGCGACAGGACGCGGGCGGCGCTGTCGCCACCGGGACCCTGCTGGGGAAGCTGCTGCGGCTGCTGGTGCATCTGCTGGCCCATCGGCTGCATCTGCTGCCCCATGGGCTGCATCTGCTGGCCCATCGGCTGGCCCATCTGCTGGCCGAGCGGGTTCTGGCCACCCATGGACTGCTGCTGCTGTGCCTGCATCGGGCCGCCCATCAGGCCGGGACCCTGCTGGCCCATGCCCTGCTGACCCATGCCCTGCTGGCCCATCTGCTGCTGCCCACCCATGGTGTGCTGCTGCATCGGGTTGCCCATCGGGCCGGGACCCTGCTGGCCGTGCTGACCGGGACCGGCCGGAAGCTGGGGCGGGCCACCCGGAAGCTGCGGCTGACCCATCTGGGGCTGCTGCTGCGGGGGGCCGGATATGGCCGCGGGCACGGGGGCGCCGGGGCCACGCTGGCCTCCACCGTCCTGGGGGTCCGGCTTGCGCATGCCCTGCTGCTGGTTCTGTGCGGCGGCACGCGTGGCGGCCGCCAGCTTGGCGCGCAGGTCCTCGTTCTCGCGCAGCAGGCGCGTCAGTTCGGACTCGACCTCGTCGAGGAAGGCGTCGACCTCGTCCTCGTCATAGCCTTCTCGCAGGCGGACGGTCGTGAACTGCTTGTTCCGCACGTCCTCGGGAGTCAGCGGCATGTCTTCTTCACCTCTACGTAGTCGTCGGCAGTCGGCAGGACCGTATCGGGACTGTCCCCGCGCCTGCGGGGGAGCTCATCGTTCACACGCTTCTCGCAGCGGTGCTCACGAAACTGATGAGGATGTAAACGATGATCATCAGAACGAAGAAGGACAGGTCGAGTGCCACGCCCCCGAGACGCAACGGCGGGATGAGCCGCCGAAGGAGCTTGAGCGGTGGATCGGTGACAGTGTAGGTGGCCTCCAGAACGACCACCATCGCCTTGCCGGGTGTCCATGAACGTGCGAACTGGAACACGTAGTCCATGACCAGTCGGAAGATCAGCACGATGAGGAAGCACATCAGCGCGATGTAAACCACTTGCAGTGCTACGCCCATCCCGCGCTTCCCTCTCCCCTGCTTCCGCCCTGTACCCGGTCCCGTATCTGACGGATCGGTCTAGCTTTGGTTGAAGAACCCGCCCTCCGCGATGCGGGCCTTGTCCTCCGCCGTGACATCGACGTTAGCAGGAGACAGCAGGAACACCTTCTGTGTCACGCGTTCAATGCTGCCGTGCAGACCGAAGACGAGACCTGCGGCGAAGTCGACCAGACGCTTCGCGTCCGTGTCGTCCATCTCCGTGAGATTCATGATCACCGGAGTGCCCTCACGGAAGTGTTCCCCGATGGTACGGGCCTCGTTGTAGGTCCGGGGGTGCAGCGTCGTGATGCGGTACGGCTCCCGCTCGGAGACGACCTTGGGCATGATCACGGGGGCGTTCTTCTCCATATTCGAGCGTTCGGGTGTGATGGACGCCACGGGGGCGATTCGCGCAGGACGTCCATTTTCAACCGGCATTGGGATGGGTTCCCTTGGCGCCGGAGGCTGGGCAACTCGTACCGGTTCGTCCGATACGGGCGTTTGATGCGAAACGGGTTGCGGTCGACGGTCCCGCTCGCGCGACCGCTCCGGCTCCGGCTCGGGTTCGAACTCGTCGTCGGGGTCGTACCCCGGGTTGTCGTACCGGTCGTCCTCCACGAGGCCGAGGTAGACCGCCATCTTGCGCATCGCGCCGGCCATTCTCTGAGTCCTCCGCTCTGTGGTGGATCGCCCTGTCGCAGGTGTCTCGCCGTGTCACGAATGTCACCAACTGCCCGCGATCCACGTGGCCTGTCCGCTCATCGGCGGAAATGACCATATTTTCTGCTGTGGTCCGACTTTCTTCGCGACGTTACCCGAGCCGGGGTCTCGCGCCGAGTACCGCAGTGCCGACGCGTACATGTGTCGCACCGGCCGCAACGGCCTGTTCCAGGTCTGCGCTCATCCCGGCCGAGACCATCGTGGCAGCCGGATGGTCCGCGCGCAGGCGGGATGACAATTCCACCAGCCGCTCGAAGGCCGCTTGTTCGCGTCCCGCGTAGTGACCGGCCAGCGGAGCGACCGTCATGAGACCGTCGATGCGCAGTCCGGGGGCCGCCGCCACGAGATCCGCCAACTCGGCGAGCTGCTCGGGCGCCGCGCCGCCGCGGGCCCCCCGTTCGCCCGACTCGGCGTCGAGGGCGATCTGCACCAGGCAGCCCAGTTCCCGTCCGGCTCCCTCCGCGGCCGCCGAGAGGGCCGTGACGAGCTTGGGGCGGTCGACGGACTGCACGAGGTGCGCGTATCCCGCCACGGAACGGACTTTGTTCGTCTGCAACTGGCCGACGAAGTGCCAGGTGAGCGGCAGATCCGCACAGGCCCCGGCCTTGGGGGCCGCATCCTGGTCCCGGTTTTCCGCCACGTGACGGACACCCAGGTCCGCCAGCAGTCGTACGTCGCTCGCCGGGTAGGTCTTGGTGACCACGATGAGGGTCACCTCTTCCCGCTTGCGCCCGGCGGCCGCGCAGGCGGCACCGATCCGCTCCTCCACCCGCGCGAGGTTCTCGGCGAGCTCGGACTTACGATCCGTCATTCTTCAGTCCAACCAGACATATCCGGCAAGCCGCCCGGTCATCCGGTCGCGGCGGTACGAGAAGTGGTCCCGCGACTCCAGTGTGCAGACCGGGGACCGGCCGATGTCGGCCACCCCCGCCTCCGCGAGCTGCGCGTGCACGCCGGCGACCACGTCGACGGCCGGTGTCCCCCAGCTCGTCTCGGCGTACGCGGCCGGCACCACCTCGGCGACCGCCGCCCGCATCCCGGCCGGAACCTCGTAACAGCGCCCGCACACCGCCGGTCCGGTACGGGCCACCATGCGCGCGGGGTCGGCCCCGAGCGAGACCATCGCCTCGACGGCGGCGCCCACGACTCCGGCGACCAGTCCGGGCCGCCCGGCGTGGGCGGCTCCCGCGACGCCGGCGACGGGGTCGGCCAGCAGGACGGGCGTGCAGTCGGCGGTGAGGACCGCGAGGGCGAGACCCCGACGGGCGGTCACCACCGCGTCCACCGCCGGGACCTCCCGGTCCGGGCCCCACGGGCCGTCGACCACCGCCACGTCCCGGCCGTGCACCTGGTTCATCCAGACCACCCGGTCCGGCCCGATGCCCAGCGTCTTCGCCGCGGCGGCCCGGTTCGCGCGAACGGCGGCCGGGTCGTCTCCGACCGCGCCGCCGAGATTGAGCTCCTCGTACGGAACGGCGCTCACCCCGCCCCACCGGTCGGTGAAGGCGAAGTGGGCGCCGCTCGCGCTGTACTGCTCCAAAGTCACTTCAAGAAGTCCGGGACGTCCAGTTCCTCGGCCGGGCTGTCCTGGTACGGCCGGGCCGTGGGGACCTGCGGGGCCGGAGCCTCGGCGACCGGGACCGGCTCGCTGCGGACCGGCTCCTCGCGCGGGGTGACCGAGCCGAGTCCGCCGAAGGCCGGGCGGGCCGGCTCGGTGGCACGGACCGGAGCCGGGGCCGGCTCCTCGCGCTTGGTGGAGGCCGCGCCGATGACGTTGTCACGGCGGGCCGGGGGCTGTCCGCCGTCGAACCCGGCCGCGATGACGGTGACCCGTACCTCGTCGCCGAGCGCGTCGTCGATGACGGCTCCGAAGATGATGTTCGCCTCGGGGTGCGCGGCCTCGCTCACCAGCTGCGCGGCCTCGTTGATCTCGAAGAGACCGAGGTCCGAGCCACCGGAGATGGAGAGCAGCACGCCGCGGGCGCCGTCGATGGACGCCTCGAGCAGCGGCGAGGAGATCGCCATCTCGGCGGCGGCCACCGCGCGGTCGTCGCCGCGGGCCGAGCCGATGCCCATCAGGGCGGATCCCGCCTCGGACATCACGGACTTGACGTCCGCGAAGTCGAGGTTGATCAGACCCGGGGTCGTGATCAGGTCGGTGATGCCCTGGACGCCGGACAGCAGGACCTGGTCGGCCGACTTGAAGGCGTCGAGGACGCTGACCTGGCGGTCCGAGATGGACAGCAGGCGGTCGTTGGGGATGACGATGAGGGTGTCGACCTGCTCGCGGAGCTGGGCGATGCCGTCCTCGGCCTGGTTCGCGCGGCGCCGGCCCTCGAAGGTGAACGGCCGGGTGACCACACCGATCGTCAGGGCGCCCAGCGAGCGCGCGATGTTGGCGACGACGGGTGCGCCGCCCGTTCCGGTGCCGCCGCCTTCACCGGCGGTGACGAAGACCATGTCGGCCCCCTTGAGGACCTCCTCGATCTCCTCGCGGTGGTCCTCTGCCGCCTTGCGGCCGACATCCGGGTTGGCGCCGGCGCCAAGGCCCCGGGTGAGTTCGCGGCCGACGTCGAGCTTGACGTCGGCGTCGCTCATCAACAGCGCCTGGGCGTCTGTGTTGATGGCGATGAACTCGACGCCCTTGAGACCGACCTCGATCATTCGGTTGATGGCATTGACACCACCGCCGCCGACACCGATGACCTTGATGACTGCGAGGTAGTTCTGCGGTGCTGCCACGTCGAAGGCCTCTCGCCTCGAGTTACGTGTCGTTCGCCTCGCGGGCCTGCGGTGCGACGACTGATGCCGAAATTGGGACGGTCCGTACACGCCGACCCGAACCCTAACCCTGAAGTTTAGGGTTATGAGTGTGTCTGTTCCTTGGACTCTTCCGAACAGGACACTAAGTCGACAAGTAGCGCGTGTTCAACGAACACGCCGAACCTCCCGTTTTTCTTTTCACCCTATGTGATCACCCGTATCGGTGGCCAACCAGGGTGCGACGCTGTTCGACCGGACGTCAACTACCGGACACCGCCGGGGCGGTGGGGACGCTCACGTCGAATCGGTCAGCCTTGGGCGAGGCCTTCAGGAGCGCCGTCAGGGCGCGACCCTTCGCCTCGCCCTGTTCGCCGCTCCCCCAGACCACCGTCCGGCCGCCGGTCAACTCCAGCACCACCGAGTCGTAGGACCGGACCTTGACCTGCACGGTCTCCTCGCGGACGGATTCCGGGAGGACGCCGGCGATGGCGACGGCCTCGTGCAGCAGCCGTTCCTCGTCGAACCGGCGGCCGCTCGGAGACTGCCGGGCGCTCAGTTCGAGGAGCGGAACACCTGTCGGAGCTTGTCCGACCGTGTCGAATCGCACACCGGAAGCGTCCACTTCCACGAACTGCGCGCCCTTCCTGATGAGCAGGACGGGCTTGCGTTCCGTCACCTTCAACCCGATTCCGTGCGGCCAGGCCCGCACCACATCGACCGAATCGATGCGGGGCAGGCGGCCGCGGATCCGGGCCGCGATCTCGTCGGTGTCCACGGACATCAGGGGTGCGCCGACGGGAACGGCCGCCGCCGCCAGCACCTGTTCCCGGGTGAGGACCTCGGTGCCGGCGGCGGTGACCTTCTCGACCCGGAGCCAGGAGGATCCGTAGAGGATCCAGGTGCAGCCGGCGGCCAGCAGCAGCGCGAGGACCAGGCCGGCGACCACGAGGGGGCCCCGGCGCAGCCCACCCGGGAGCCGCCCGCCGGGGCGCGGCCCGCGGGGTCCCCCGGAGCCGGATCCCTTGGGCGGTTTCGGCGACTTGGGGGCCTTCGCGGTCCCCGGCCGCCGGAGCGGGCCGGAGCCCTTCCCGGCGGCTCCGGGGCCGCCACGCTGTGCGGTGCTCGCTCCGGCCACTCCTGTGCCTCCTGCGTCGGTGCTTCCCGCGTCAGCGGGCTCTGTTGGCTGCGATCGCCTCGTACACCATGCCGACGAGCAGCTCGTCGGCATCGCGCCGGCCGAACTCCGCGGCGGCGCGGGACATCTCGTACAGGCGGTGCGGGTCGGCGAGGACCGGGAGGACCTGGCTGAGCACCCACTGGGGCGTCAGTTCCGCGTCGTCCACGAGCAGGCCTCCGCCGGCCTTGACCACCGGCTGGGCGTTGAGCCGCTGTTCGCCGTTGCCGATCGGCAGCGGGACGTAGGCGGCGGGCAGCCCGACGGCGGACAGTTCGGCGACGGTCATCGCGCCCGCACGGCAGAGCATCATGTCGGCGGCGGCGTACGCGAGATCCATCCGGTCCACGTACGGTACCGGCACATAAGGCGGCATCCCGGGCATGTTGTCGACACGCGGCAGTTCGTTCTTCGGGCCGACCGCGTGCAGGATCTGGACCCCGGAGCGCTGGAGGGTCGGCGCGACCTGCTCGATCACCTCGTTGAGACGGCGGGCGCCCTGCGAGCCGCCCGAGACCAGGAGCGTCGGCAGGTTCGGGTCCAGACCGAAGGCGGCGCGCGCCTCCGGGCGGACCAGTGCCCGGTCGAGGGTGGAGATGGAGCGGCGCAGCGGGATGCCCACGTAGCGGGCGCCGCGGAGTTTGCTGTCGGGGGTGGAGACCGCGACGGCGAACGCGTACCGGGAGCCGATCTTGTTGGCCAGTCCGGGCCGCGCATTGGCCTCGTGGACGATGATCGGCACCCCGAGGCGCTTGGCCGCGAGGTAGCCGGGCAGGGCCACGTAGCCGCCGAAGCCGACGACGCAGTCGGCCTTGGTGCGCAGGAGGATCTCCTCCGCGGCCTTGATGGTGCCGCGCAGCCGTCCTGGGACGGTGATCAGCTCGGGCGTGGGCCTACGGGGCAACGGGACGGCCGGGATCAGTCCCAGCTCGTAGCCGCGCTCGGGCACCAGGCGGGTTTCGAGTCCGCGTTCAGTGCCGAGGGCGGTGATGCCCACAGAAGGGTCCTGCCTGCGCAGGGCGTCCGCGAGGGCCAGCGCCGGCTCGATGTGGCCGGCGGTCCCCCCACCGGCGAGTACGACATGCACCGAAATTCACCGCTCTCCGGACGGACGCTTCTTGACGCGCCGTCTCATCGACTTCCATCTCTGCCCGGTCCGCGGCCGGCCGTTCTTGGGCCTCCGCATCGCGAGCGCCGCCCGTGCCGCCGGCTCCTCACGCGCGAAGGCGATGAGCAGTCCGACCGCGAACATGGTCGGCAGCAAGGCTGACCCACCGTAGGAGAACAGCGGGAGCGGGACTCCGGCGATCGGCAGCAGGCCGAGCACCGCACCGATGTTGATCACGGCTTGCGCCGTGATCCAGGTGGTCACGCCTCCCGCGGCAAACCGTACGAAGGGGTCCTCCGTGCGTCCGGCCACGCGGATACCCGCATAGCCTAGGGCCGCGAACAGGGCGAGCACCGACAGCGTCCCCGCCAGACCCAGTTCCTCGCCGGTGATGGCGAAGATGAAGTCGGTGTGGGCTTCCGGCAGTTGCCCCCATTTTTCCACACTGGCACCCAGCCCGGAACCGAACCATCCGCCCGATGCGAGGGCGTAGATTCCGTGGACGGCCTGCCAGCACAGGTCGTTCTTGCCCGGTTCGGTCGCTCCGATGCAGGCGAGCCGGTCCATGCGGTGCGGGCTGGTCTTGATGAGCAGCAGGACGAGCACGCCCGCGAGGGCCAGTACCCCCGCGAACATCCTGGTCGGCGCCCCGGCCAGCCACAACAGGCCGAACAGGATGGCACCGAGGATCATCGCGGTGCCCATGTCCCCGCCCAGCATGATGAGCCCGAGCAGCAGGAAGGTGACCGGCACCAGCGGCACCAGCAGGTGCTTCCACTGGCTCAGCAGGTCCCTGTCGCCCTTGCGTGCCAGCAGGTCGGCGCCCCAGAGGATGAGGGCCAGTTTGCCGAACTCACTGGGCTGGAGCATGAACGGACCGCCAAGGGAGATCCAATTCTGGTTCCCGTTGACCGACACTCCTATCCCGGGGACCTGGACCAGGACCATGAGGAAGAGCGTGCCGGTGAGCACCGGATAGGACAGGGCCCGGTGGAGTTTCACGGGCATCCGGGAGGCGAGCAGCAGCAGTCCGGTGCCGATCAGGGCGGCCAGGAACTGCTTCTTGAAGAAGTACGCGTCGCCCAGGCCGAGCTGGAGCGCCTTGATCATGGAGGCCGAGTAGACCATCACCAGGCCGAGCACGGTGATGAGCAGCGAGCTGCCGAAGATCAGGTAATACGCGGTGAGGGGCCGGTCCCAGGCCCGGCGCAACTGCCGTTGTGTGCGCCGCAGCCGGGCCAGCGGCCCGCCGGCGGCGGGCCGCCCGGGCCTGGCCGCGGGGCGGCCCCTGCCCGGCACCCTGGCGGTCCTGGGCGCTCTGGCTCTGACGTCCTTGGGGGCCTTGTCGGCGGACGGCCGCCGCCCCGGCAGCACTTGCTTGGCCGGCATCTGTGATCTTCCCCTCCAACTCGTACGAGGCGAGCAGCCGGTCGGCCGGAGGGAACCTGCCCTGGATCGAGCGGATCCCAGGGGTCGTTCCTAGGCCCCCTCGGCGGCCAGTTCGCGCACCGCGTCGGCGAACGCGTCCCCACGCTTGCCGTAGTTCGCGAACATGTCCATCGAGGCGCAGGCAGGTGCCAGCAGAACCGTGTCGCCGGGCTCCGCGAGCCCGGCCGCTTCCCGGACCGCCGCGAGCATCGCCCCAGTGTCGGTCCGTGCGAGGTCCACGACCGGGACCTCCGGGGCGTGTCGCGCCAGTGCCTCGGCGATCAGGGCCCGGTCGGCGCCGATCAGCACGACGCCCCGCAGCCGCTTCGCCGCCTTCTGCACGAGCTCGTCGAAGGTGGCGCCCTTGGCGAGACCGCCGGCGATCCAGACGACCGGCTCGAAGGCCGCCAGGGAGGCTTCCGCGGCGTGGGTGTTGGTGGCCTTGGAGTCGTCCACGTACGTGACCCCGCCGACCTCGTCCACGTGGCTGACCCGGTGGGCGTCCGGCCGGAAGTCGCGCAGGCCGTCGCGGACGGCGCGCGGCTCCACGCCGAAGGCGCGGGCCAGGGCCGCCGCGGCGAGGGCGTTGGCGATGTTGTGCGGGGCCGGCGGGTTGACGTCCGCGACCTCGGCGAGTTCCTGGGCGTTCTTCCGGCGGTTCTCCACGAAGGCCCGGTCGACGAGGATGCCGTCGACCACGCCGAACATGGAGGGGCCGGGGGCGCCGAGGGTGAAGCCGATGGCCCGGCAGCCCTCTTCCACGTCGGCCTCGACGACCAGCTCCTCGGTGGCCTTGTCCGACGCGTTGTAGACGCAGGCCACCGTGTTGCCCTCGTAGATCCGGCCCTTGTCGGCGGCGTACGCCTCCATGGAGCCGTGCCAGTCGAGGTGGTCCGGGGCCAGGTTCAGGACGGCCGCGGAGTGGGGGCGCACCGAGGGCGCCCAGTGCAGCTGGTAGCTGGAGAGCTCGACGGCGAGTACGTCGTACGGCTCCTCGCCGAGCACCACGTCGATGATCGGGGTGCCGATGTTGCCGACGGCCGCCGTCCGCAGCCCGGCCGCCCTGAGGATGGAGGCGAGCATCTGGGTGGTGGTGGTCTTGCCGTTGGTTCCGGTGATGGCGAGCCAGGGGGCCGGTTCCCTGCGGGGCTCGCCGGACCGGGCGGCGCGCCGGTCCTCGGCGACCTCGCGCAGCAGCCAGGCGATCTCGACGTCGCCCACGACGTCCACGCCGGCGGCGGCCGCTGCCGCGAACAGCGGGCTGTCGGGCTTCCAGCCGGGCGAGGTGACCACGAGGTCCGTCCCCCCGGGCAGGGTCTGCGCGTCCGCGAGGCGTACGGAGATGCCCGCCGCCTGCAGCTCCGCGGCCCTCGCGCGGTGGCCCTCGCTGTCGCCGCCGTCCACGACGGTGACGACCGCACCCAGCCCGGCCAGGGCGCGCGCGGCGCTGATGCCGCTCACGCCGAGGCCGGCGACGGTGATGTTCTTGCCGTGCCAGGCGGTCACTTGTCCGCTGCCCATCCCGCGTAGAAGACTCCGAGGCCCACGATCACGCACATGCCCTGGATGATCCAGAACCGGACGACGACCAGGACCTCCGACCACCCCTTGAGTTCGAAGTGGTGCTGGAGCGGTGCCATCCGGAAGACGCGCTTGCCGGTCAGCTTGAAGGAGCCGACCTGGATGACGACCGACATGGTGATCAGGACGAAGAGGCCGCCGAGGAGCGCCATCAGGAACTCCGTGCGGGAGCAGATCGCGAGGCCGGCGAGTGCGCCGCCGAGGGCCAGCGAACCGGTGTCACCCATGAAGATCTTGGCGGGCGAGGTGTTCCACCACAGGAAGCCGAAGCAGGCGCCCATCAGGGCGGCGGCGACGACCGCGAGGTCCAGTGGGTCGCGCACCTCGAAACAGGCGGCCGGGTTGGTCAGGGTCTGCGCGTTGGCGCAGGACTCCTGGTACTGCCAGACGCCGATGAAGGTGTACGCGCCGAAGACCATCACGGCTGCGCCGGTGGCCAGGCCGTCGAGACCGTCGGTCAGGTTCACGCCGTTGGACATCGCCAGGATCATGAACAGCGCCCAGACCACGAACAGCACGGGGCCGATCGACCAGCCGAAGTCCGTGACGAACGACAGCTTGGTGGAGGCCGGGGCGAGTCCGCGCGCGTCCTTGAACTGCAGCGCGAGCACCGCGAAGGCGATGCCGACGATCAGCTGGCCGGCCATCTTGGCCTTGGCCCGCAGACCGAGCGAACGCTGCTTGACGATCTTGATGTAGTCGTCGAGGAAGCCGACCACGCCCATGCCGGCCATCAGCATGAGGACGAGGAGGCCCGAGAAGGTCGGCTGGCTTCCGGTGATCACCTTGGTCAGGGCGTACGCGATCAGCGTGGCCAGGATGAAGGAGATGCCGCCCATGGTGGGCGTGCCCTTCTTCCCGGCGTGACCGCGCGGCCCGTCGTCCCGGATGAACTGGCCGTAGCCCTTGCGGGCCAGACCCTTGATCAGCAGCGGGGTGCCGATGAGGGTGAGGAAGAGTCCGATGACTCCGGAGAACAGGATCTGCCTCATCGGCCGGCGACCTCGCCGTCGAGCAGGGCCTGGGCCACCCGCTCCAGACCGGCTGACCTGGAAGCCTTCACCAGCACGACGTCTCCCGGGCGCAGTTCACTGCGCAACAGGTCGACCGCCGCCTGCGCGTCGGACACGAGCACCGACTCCTCACCCCACGAACCCTCGTTATATGCGCCCAGTTGCAGCCAGGAGGCTTCCCTGCCCCCGACCGCGACCAGCTTGCTCACGTTGAGCCGGACGACAAGTCGTCCGACCGCGTCGTGCTCGGCGAGCGCGTCGTCTCCGAGCTCGGCCATCGGGCCGAGCACCGCCCACGTGCGGCCCCCGTTCGCCTTGCCGGCACCGCCCATCGCGGCGAGTGCGCGCAGTGCGGCCCGCATGGACTCGGGGTTTGCGTTGTAGGCGTCGTTGACGATCGTCACGCCGTCCGCCCGCTCGGTGACCTCCATCCGCCACCGGGACAGGCTGCCCGCCCCGGAGAGCGCGATGGCGATCTCCTCGACGGACATGCCCAGCACGTGGGCGACGGCGGCCGCGGCGAGCGCGTTCGACACGTGGTGCTCACCGTACAGCCGCAAGGTCACGTCGCTGCACCCGGTCGGTGTTCGCAATGTGAAGGAAGGCTGTCCCCTGTCCGTCATCCGGACCTCGGTGGCCCTGATGTCGGCGTCCTCCGCCTCGCCGAACAGCACCGTACGGGCCTTCGTGCGCCCGGCCATGGCACGTACGAGCAGGTCATCGGCGTTGAGGACGGCGATGCCGCCCTCCGCCTCGGACGGCAGGGCCTCGACGAGCTCGCCCTTGGCCTGCGCGATCTGCTCCCGGCCGCCGAACTCGCCGATGTGCGCGGTGCCCACGTTGAGGACCAGGCCGATGCGCGGGGGCGTCAGTCCGGTGAGGTAGGCGATGTGGCCGATGCCGCGGGCGCCCATCTCCAGGACCAGGTGCTGCGTGTCCTCGGTGACCCGCAGCGTCGTGATCGGCAGGCCGATCTCGTTGTTGAGGTTCCCCGGGGTCCACACGGTCGGCGCGTGGTGCTGCAGGACCTGGGCGATCAGGTCCTTGGTGGAGGTCTTGCCCGCGGAGCCGGTGAGGGCCACGACATCGGTGCCCAGACGTTCGACCACGGCACGGGCGAGCGCGCCCAGGGCGGCCACCACGTCGGGGACGACGATGGCCGGGACGCCGACCGGCCGGGTCGCCAGGACGGCCACCGCTCCGGCGGCCAGGGCGCGTTCGGCATAGTCGTGGCCGTCCACGCGCTCCCCGACGAAGGCGGCGAACAGACTGCCGGCGCCGACCTCGCGGGAGTCGTAGACCACGGGACCGGTGACCATGACGGACGGATCCGGTATGTCGTGGGGCTGCCCGCCGGTGATCTCGGCGATCTCGGCGAGGGAAAGGGCGATCACTGGTTCACCTCGGCCTGTCGGGGACGCTGGCGTGCTTGGGTCTCGATGGCCGCGCGCAGGACCGCACGGTCGTCGAAGGGGCGTACGACGCCCGCGGTGTCCTGGCCCTGTTCGTGGCCCTTGCCGGCCACCAGCACGGTGTCGCCGGCCTCGGCGCGCGCGACGACGGCGGCGATGGCCGCCGCCCGGTCGGCGTCGACGAGGACGGTGCCCCGCTCGGCGGGCGGTACGGAGACGGCGCCGCGGAACATCGCGGCGAGGATCGCGAGGGGGTCCTCGGAGCGCGGGTTGTCGGAGGTCAGTACGGCGGTGTCGGCGAACCGGGCGGCCGCGGCGCCCATCGGGGCCCGCTTGGTGGTGTCGCGGTCGCCGCCGCAGCCGATGACGACGTGCAGTTTGCCGGTGGTGACCTCGCGCAGGGCCCGCAGGACCGATTCGACGGCGTCCGTCTTGTGCGCGTAGTCCACGACGGCCAGGTACGGCTGCCCCGCGTCGACCCGCTCCAGCCGTCCGGGCACCCCGGGGACCGCGGCGACGCCGTCGGCGGCGGTCTGCGGGTCGAGGCCGGCGGCGGCGAGCGTGACCACGGCGGCGACGGTGTTGGCCACGTTGAACGGGCCGGGCAGCGGGGCGGTGGCCGTGACCCGCTCGCCCGCCGGACCCACCAGGGTCAGGGTCGAGTCCATGTGGCGCGAGACCACGTCCTCGGCCCGCCAGTCGGCGGACGGGTCGCCCGCGGCCGAGAAGGTGACGACCGGGATCGGCGACTCCTTGGCCAGGCGGCGGCCGTACTCGTCGTCGATGTTGACCACGCCCAGGCGGGCGCGGCGCTCGGTGAAGAGCTGCGCCTTGGCCTGGAAGTAGTCCTCCATGTCGGAGTGGAACTCCATGTGCTCCGGGCTCAGGTTGTTGAAGACGGCCACGTCGAAGACGCAGCCGTCGACCCGGCCGAGCACCAGGGCGTGGCTGGAGACCTCCATGGCGACCGCCTCGACGCCTCGTTCGCGCATGACCGCGAAGAGCGCCTGCAGGTCGGTGGCCTCGGGGGTGGTCCGCTCGGACTTGATGCGCTCGTCGCCGACGCGCATCTCGACGGTGCCGATGAGCCCCGTCTTGCGTCCGCCGCCGCGCAGTCCGCCCTCGACGAGGTACGCCGTGGTGGTCTTGCCGGAGGTACCGGTGATGCCGATCTGGAGCAGGGCCCCGCCCGGCCGTCCGTAGACCGCCGCGGCCAGTTCTCCCATCCGGCCGCGCGGGTCGGCGACGGCGAGGACCGGGAGTCCGGTGGCCGCGGCGCGCTCCGCGCCGGCCGGGTCGGTCAGCACGGCGGCGGCGCCGAGGGCGGCCGCCTGCGCGGCGAAGTCCGCGCCGTGCAGCTTGGCGCCCGGCAGGGCCGCGTAGAGGTCTCCGGGGCGCACGGCACGGGAGTCGTGCGTGATGCCGGTGATCCGCGTCTGCGCGCCGGGGACTTCCACTCCCAGCAGCTCCGCCAGCTCGCCGAGGGGGATCGGGCGGACGGACAGGGGGCGTGGCGCTCCCGGCGGCGCTGCCGGTGCGTCGTTCTGGGTGGTTCTGGGCTGATCAGCGTGGGGCACGGCGGTGAGCGTACCGGGCCCGGCGGGCCGCTCGCGAAGCGAGGGCCCGGCCTCGGGGGCGGCGGACGCGTGGTTCCCGGATTCGGGGGTGATCGTTGTCACTGATGGTGCCTCACGCTTTTCTGGGGCGGGCCGGCCGGGACGGCGGTCACCGGCCGGGCTGCGGGCTCGGCTGGGAGCCGGGCCGCGCACCGGATTCGTAGGTGACCGGGAGTCCGGCGGGGGCGGTTCCGGTGGGAGCGACCTGGAGGGTTTTGAGGGCGAACTCCATGACCTTCTTGTAGATGGGCCCGCAGATCTGGCCACCGAAGTAACTGCCCTTGGTGGGGTTCTGGATGGCGCAGTACACGGTGATGCGGGGATTGTCCGCGGGTGCGAAGCCCGCGAAGGAGGCGGTGTAGCCCTTGTAGCGGCCCGTGGCCGGATCCACCCGGTTGGAGGTGCCGGTCTTGCCGCCGACCCGGTAGCCGGGGATCCGGGCCCTGGTGCCGGTGCCCTCCTGGTCGTCGACCACCGACTCCAGCATTTCCGCGAGCGTCTTGGCGGTCTCCTTGCTGACCACCTGGTTCTTCGCGGGCGCCGGGGCCGGGGTGAAGCGGCCGTCGGGGCCCCTGGTGCCGCGCACCAGGGTCGGGGCGATGCGGACCCCGCCGTTGGCGATCGTCGAGTACACGGAGGCTGCCTGCATGGCGTTGAGGGACAGGCCCTGGCCGAAGGGGATCGTGTACTGCTGGGAAGTGGACCACTTCTCGGGCGGGGCGAGGATGCCGCGGGACTCGCCCGGGTAGTTCAGGCCGGTGGGCCGGCCGATGCCGAACTTGTCCAGGTACGAGAACAGGACCTTGTTGGCCTCGGGCTGCGTCGGGCCGAGCTGGCCGGTGGCCAGGATGGTGCCGATGTTGGAGGACTTGGCCAGGACCCCGTTGAGGGTCAGGTACCAGGTCGGGTGGTCGATGTCGTCCTTGAAGAGCCGGTCGCCGCGGTGCAGCCGGTTGGGGACCTCGACGTGGGTGTCGGGCTTGGCCTTCTTCTCCTCCAGGACGGCCGCCATCGACATCACCTTGGCGGTGGAGCCGGGCTCGTACACGTCCTGGAGCGCGGCGTTGCCCATGGCGGCGGAGCTGGCCCTGGACAGGTCGTTGGGGTCGAAACCGGGGGCGTTGGCCATGGCGAGGACCTCTCCGGTGCGGGTGTCCTGGACGATGACGTACCCGCGGTCGGCCTCCGACTTGGCGACCTGCTCGGTGATGGCGCTCTGCGCGGCCCACTGGATGTCGCGGTCGATGGTCAGCTCGATGTCCTCGCCGGGCACGGCGGGCTTCTCGCTGGAACCGGCGGTCGGCACGCGGCGGCCGCCCGACTGGGCGTACGTGAGCTCGCCGTCCTTGCCGGACAGCTTCTTGTCGAGGGAGGACTCCAGGCCGCCGCCGCCCTTGCCCTCGGCATTGACGTAACCCAGTATCCCGGCGGCGAGGTCGCCGTTCGGGTACACGCGCTTGCTGCTGTTCTCGTTGAACACGCCGGCCAGGACGTTGGCGCCGGGCCCGTTGTTGGCCTTGTCGGCGGACGCCTTCTCGGCGAAGACCTTCTTGAGGCCCTTGATCTGGTTCCAGACCTGGGGGGTCTGGCGGCGCGCGAGGACGACGTAGCGGGTGTTCTTCGTCTTCAGCCGCGCGGTGAGCTCCTTGGCGTCCTTGCCGAGGATCGGCGCGAGGAGGGCGGCCGCCTGCTCGGGGGCGTCGGGGGCCTTGCTCTCCTGCACGGTGAACATGTGCGGGTCGGCGGTGATGTCGTACGCGTCCACGCTGGTGGCGAGCGCCACGCCCTTGCGGTCGGTGATCTCCCCGCGCTCGGCGGCCAGGGTGTGGCTGGCGAAGCGGTTCTCGGAGGCCTTGGCGGAGTACGCGGACGCGTCGACCGCCTGCACCTGGAGGAGCCGTACGACGAACGCCAGCATCACCAGCGTCAGCCCGACGCTGACCAGCCGCAGGCGGGGCTTGGGGGCGCCGAGCCGGATCGTGTGCGGCTTCCTGGCGGGGGCGGGGCGGCGGGTGGCGGGCCTGGCGGCCGGCCGCGCCGAAGCCCGCGCCCGGTCCCCGCCGGGCCTGGGCCGCCCGGGCCCGGGCACCCGCCTGCGCGGCGGCTCCTGCGGGCTCACGCGGCGCTCCCCCGGGCGTGTGCGGAACCCGGCTGCGCCGAAGCCCCCGGGGCGCCGCCGCGGACCCCGCGGGGGTCCGCGGGCCGGCCCCCGGCGACGGCGCCGCGCGTCGCAACGGGTCCGGGGCGGAGCCCCGGGGAACGGTGGAAGGGCGGGTAGGGGACCAGCCCCGCAGGGGTACGCGTCACTACGTCACCGTCCAGGGGTCTGGGAGGGCTGAGCGGCTCCGCCCGACGGGGCGGCAGGGACCGGGGCGGCGGAGCCCGAGGGGGCAGGGGCCGGCGAGCCGGCCGGGCTCGGCACGGCCCCGCCGGGGGGCGCCGAACCGGACGGCACGGAGACGGCCGGCGGCGACGGGGGCGGGGGCTCGGCGGCCGGCGACGCGGCCCCGGCGACCTTCCCGTCGAGGCCGATGAAGACCGGGCTGCCACCGGGCACCAGACCCAGCTCGTGCGCCCGACGCTGCAACGCGTCCGGCGCCGAGTAGCCGTCCACGTCCCGCTGCAGCGCCTGTTCCTCGTCCGTGAGCGTGGTGGTCTCCCGCTTCAGCTTGCTCAGCTGGAAGGAGCCCTCGTTCAGCGCCGAGTTCAGCAGCAGCAGGCTGATCAGCCCGCCGCCGAGCAGCGCCACGACCAGCAGGACGAACGGGGTCCGTGCCGCCTGTCCGGCGACCGGTCCCCCCAGCACCCGCCCCAGGCGTTTCACAGCCGCGCCTCCCGGATGCGCTCCACCCCGCGGCAGCGGGCCGGCGCCGCACGCCGGTTCTCCGCGATCTCCTCCTCCGTCGGCAGTTCCGCGCCGCGCGTCAGGAGCTTCAGCTTCGGCTGGTACTTCTCCGGTACGACCGGCAGCCCGGGCGGGGCCGTCGAGGTCGCGCCCGCGGCGAAGACCTGCTTGACGAGGCGGTCCTCCAGCGACTGGTACGAGAGCACCACGATCCGGCCGCCGACCGCGATCCGGTCCACGGCCGCGGGGATGGCCCGCTCCAGTCCGGACAGCTCGCCGTTCACCTCGATGCGCAGGGCCTGGAAGGTCCGCTTGGCCGGGTTGCCGCCGGTCCTCTTCGCGGCCTGCGGCAGGGAGTCGCGGATCAGTTCGACGAGGCGGGCGCTGTTGGTGAAGGGATCCTTGTCCCGCTCGCGCACCACCGCGGACACGATCCGCTTGGCCTGCTTCTCCTCGCCGTACTGGCGCAGGATCCGGACCAGCTCGCCGGGGGCGTAGGTGTTGAGGACCTCGGCCGCGCTGATGCCCGTCGTCTGGTCCATCCGCATGTCGAGCGGGGCGTCCTGCGCGTAGGCGAAGCCGCGGTCGGCCTCGTCCAGCTGCATGGAGGAGACGCCGAGGTCGAAGAGGATGCCCTGCACGGTGGGGATGCGCAGGCCGTCCAGTACCTCGGCGAGGTCGGCGTAGATGGCGTGGACGAGGGTCACCCGGTCGCCGAAGGGCGCGAGGCGCTCCCCGGAGAGGCGCAGGGCTTCCTTGTCGCGGTCCAGGCCGATCAGGTGGACCTCGGGGAACCGGGTGAGCAGGGCCTCGCTGTGGCCGCCGAGGCCGAGGGTGCAGTCGACGACGACGGCCCCGGGCCTCTCCAGTGCCGGGGCCAACAGGTCCAGGCACCGCTGGAGCATCACCGGGACGTGTCGGGACTCGCTAGTCAAAGCGCCCTCTCAGATAACGGCGCGGCAGGCATACGCCGCGCCGCGCACGCGGAGTCTTACCAAAGGGCCGGGCGGCCGGTCAGGGCCGGGCTCCGGCCGGTTCGCGTCACTTTAGTGCAACGGTCGCCGCGGTCAACGAACCGCCCCGCGCGCCGTGCGACCCACTGCGACCGAAGCCGCACATGCCGCGAATCACCCGGATAGCCGCGTGCGCCTCACCCCTGTGGGTTAGCTCACAACAGGACCGGGTGCCCTTCTTTGTCCACCCTCACTCCATGCTCATACGGGCCGTGACCACTAACGTCGTATCCATGACGACTTCCGTACCCCTGCCCGCCGCCTCCGCGCCCAAGGCCGCCGAGGAGCCCTCCGTCACCGACCGCCTGGTCGACGCGAACCGCGCCTACGCCGCGAAGTTCGCCGACCCCGGCATGGACGCCCGCCCGGTTCTCCAGGTGGCCGTCGTGGCCTGTATGGACGCCCGCCTCGACCTGCACGCCGCCCTCGGCCTGGAGCTGGGCGACTGTCACACGATCCGCAACGCCGGCGGGGTGGTCACCGACGACACCATCCGCTCGCTCACCATCAGCCAGCGGGCGCTCGGCACCCGCACGGTGATACTCATCCACCACACCGGATGCGGTCTCGAAAGCCTGACCGAGGACTTCCGGCACGAGCTGGAGGACGAGGTCGGCCAGCGCCCCGCCTGGGCCGTCGAGGCCTTCCGCGACGTGGACCAGGACGTCCGCCAGTCCATGCAGCGGGTCCGCACGAACCCCTTCCTGCCCCACAAGGACGATGTGCGAGGCTTCGTCTTCGACGTGCACACCGGGCTCCTGCGGGAGATCGATCCCACCTCTTGAGTGACACCAGGGCCAAGCGCCGTCAAGAATGCGGGGAGACGTCACCCGGAAACACTTCCGGGCCGGTGATCGCGTCTCGACGTTTTTTGATTGCTCGCGGTTTCTGAGGTGTTTCGGGGTGGGCCGGTCATGCGCCATGGTGCGCCGGCCCTGGGAAAGGGTCGAGGAGAATCAGGTGACCACGTATGACGACCGAGCGAGCCTCGCGGATCTGACCAGCACGGCGCAGCAGGTGCGGGAATCGATCGAGAGCGTGATCGAAGGCAAGCCGGAAGTGGTCCGCCTCGCGCTGACCGTCCTGCTCGCCGAGGGCCACCTGCTGATCGAGGACGTTCCCGGCGTCGGCAAGACGATGCTGGCCAAGGCCCTCGCCAAGTCCATCGACTGCTCGGTCCAGCGGATCCAGTTCACGCCGGACCTGCTGCCCTCGGACATCACCGGCGTCAGCATCTACGACCAGCAGCGCCGGGAGTTCGAGTTCAAGCCGGGTGCGATCTTCGCCCAGATCGTCATCGGCGACGAGATCAACCGCGCCTCCCCCAAGACCCAGTCCGCGCTGCTGGAGTCGATGGAGGAGCGTCAGGTCACCATCGACGGCACCACCTACGTGCTGCCGAGCCCCTTCATGGTCGTCGCCACCCAGAACCCGGTGGAGATGGAAGGCACCTATCCCCTCCCCGAGGCCCAGCGCGACCGCTTCATGGCCCGGGTGTCGGTGGGCTACCCCAGCCCCGAGGCCGAGCTGCGGATGCTCGACGTGCACGGCGGGCTCTCCCCGCTCGACGATCTGACGGCCGTCGCGCACGCACACGACATCGGCAAGCTCATCGAAGCCGTCCGCGAGGTGTACGTGGCCCCGCCCGTGCGGCGCTACGTCGTCGACCTGGTCTCCGCCACCCGCAGCCACCCGGACCTGCGCCTGGGCGCCTCGCCCCGCGCCACCCTGCACCTGCTGCGGGCCGTGAAGGCCTCCGCCGCCCTGGCCGGGCGGGACTACGTCCTGCCCGACGACGTCCAGGCCCTGGCCGGACCGGTGCTCGCGCACCGGCTGCTGCCCACCGCGCAGGCCCAGCTGAGCCGGCGCACCGCCGAGCAGGTCGTCGCCGACATCCTCCAGCGCACCCCCGTACCGGCCGCCCCCTCGCGCGGCGAGATCCCGCCCGGCGCGGGCATCCGGGGCTTCTGATGAGCGCCGGCGCCCCGCACGGCGCGGGCGGCCGGGATCCGCAGTCCGCCGGGAGCACGGCCGGGCTGCGCGCGTCGCTGGCCGGGCTGACCACCCGCGGCCGGTCCTTCCTGGCCGCCGGGATCGCCGCCGGGCTGTGCGCGTACGTCCTCGGACAGTCCGAGCTGCTCCGGGTCGGGATGCTGCTCGCCGTCCTGCCGCTGCTCTGCGTCCTGGCCCTGCACCGCACCCGCCACCAGGTCTCCGGCACCCGCCGGCTGACCCCGATGCGGGTGCCCGCCGGCTCCGAGGCCCGGGTGCAGCTGCGGCTCGACAACTCCTCCCGGATGCCGACCGGGCTGCTGATGCTCCAGGACCGGGTGCCGTACGTGCTGGGGCCCCGGCCGCGCTTCGTCCTGGACCGGGTGGAGCCGGGCGGCCGCCGCGAGGTGTCGTACCGGGTCCGCTCCGATCTGCGCGGCCGCTACCCGCTGGGCCCCCTCCAGCTGCGCCTCACCGACCCCTTCGGGCTGGTCGAGCTGACCCGCTCCTTCTCCGCCTACGACACCCTCACCGTCATCCCGCGCACCGAGGCGCTGCCCGTGGTCCGCTTCGCCGGCGAGTCCTCCGGCTACGGAGACGGCAGCCGCCGCTCGCTGGCCCTGGCGGGCGAGGACGACGTGATCCCGCGCGGCTACCGGCGCGGCGACGACCTGCGCCGCGTGCACTGGCGCTCCACCGCCCGCTACGGCGAGCTGATGGTGCGCCGCGAGGAGCAGCCGCAGCGCAGCCGGGCCACCGTCATGCTGGACACCCGGCGCCTCGCGTACGAGGGCGCCGGCCCCGACTCCGCCTTCGAGTGGGCCGTCTCCGCCGCCGCGTCGGCCCTGGTGCACCTGCTGGAGCAGGGCTTCTCGGTGCGGCTGCTGACCGACACCGGGGACTGCGTGCCCCGCGAGGGCGGCGGCTTCACCTCCGGCGGGCAGGAGTCCGCGGAGGCGGCGGGGCTGCTGATGGACACCCTCGCGGTGGTCGGCCACTCCGACGGCGCGGGCCTCTCGCGGGCCTGCGACGCGGTACGGAGCAACGGCGCCGGCAGCGGCCTCGGCGGAGCGGGCGGGGACGGGCTCCTCATCGCCTTCTTCGGAGACCTGGACGACGTACAGACGGGACTGGCGGCCAAGATGTGCCGCCGCGGCGGAGGCGCCGTGGCCTTCGTACTGGATTCCGCGGACTGGTCCGGGCGTCCGCCGGGGCTGGCTTCGGTGATGTCCCAGGGGCTGCCCCCGCTGGATGAGCGCCTGGCCGGGCTGCGCGACGCGGGCTGGACGGCGCTGGCCGCCCCGCCCGGGGTGGCCTTCGGGGAGCTGTGGCGGCAGGCGGGCAACGCGCCGATCGGCACTGCGGGCGGTTCGGGTTCGGCGGGGGGCTGGGGATGAGCGGACGGGCGAGACTGACGGTCTTCGCGGCCCTGGCGACGCTGTTCACAGCCTGGTCGCTGAACCCGCTGGTGGAATCGGGCGGCTGGCTGCCGCAGGCGGCGCTGCTGCTGGCGCTGCAGAGCGCGGTGGGCGCGGGGGCGCGGCGGGTACCGCTGGCCCGGACGCTGACCGTGGCGGCGCAGGTCCTCGTATCGCTGCTGGCGCTGATGCTGGTGTTCGGCGGGAAGGTGCAGTCCGTCGCCGGCGACGGGTTGCTGGACTATCTCGTGACGGACTTCGGCGCGCTGTTCCGCCAGGGCGTGCAGGACGTGAACGAGTTCGCGATGCCGGCGCCGCTGACGGACGGGATCCGCCTGCTGCTGGTCTCCGGGGTGCTGCTGATCGGGCTGCTGGTCGACCTGCTGGCGGTGACCGTACGGACGGCCGCCGCGGCCGGGCTGCCCCTGCTCGCGCTGTACTCGGTGGCGGCGGGCCTTTCGGGCGCGGCCACCGGCTCCGGCGGCGCGTCCTGGTTCTCCTTCCTGCTGGCGGGTACCGGCTACCTCCTGCTCCTGCTGTCCGAGGGCCGCGACCGGCTCGCGCAGTGGGGGCGGGTCTTCGGTGCGGCTCCGCCGTCCTCACGCGGCAAGGTGGCGGCCGGATACTCCGGCGGCGCACAGGCACTCGCCCCGGTGCGCACCGGGCGCCGGATCGGCGCGGTCGCGCTGGGTCTGGCGCTGGCGGTGCCCGCGGTGCTGCCCTCCCTGGGCACCGGAGTGCTGGGCCCGGGCGGCGGCGTGGGCGAGGGCGAGGGCAACGGCCTCGGCCCCTCGATCCAGGCGGTCAACCCGCTGGTCTCCCTGCAGAGCAGCCTGAACACCCAGGACAACCGGGTGGTGCTGCGCTACCGCACGGACAGCCCCCAGCTCAGCGAGCAGTACCTGCGGATCCTGGCGCTGGACGAGTTCAACGGCATCAAGTGGGAGGCGTCGGGGCGGGCCCTGACGGACGTCCCGAAGCGGATGCCGAACCCGCCCGGGGTCAGCGACGGCGTGCTGAACGGCGCGACCGAGGTGCAGACCTTCATCTCCTCGGCGCAGACGTACGCGCAGCGCTACCTGCCGATGCCGTATCCGGCGACGGGGGTGGAAATCGCCGGGAAGTGGCGCTTCGAACCGGCCGGGCGGACGCTCGTCGGGGACCAGCTGGGCAAGGACAAGTTCCAGAACGCCCAGGGCGTGCAGTACTCGGTGCGCAGCCTGCTGCTGAACCCGACGGCGGAGCAGCTGCGCAGCGCGCCGGCCGCGAACCCCGAGATCGCGGCCGAGTACACGAAGGTTCCGGACAACCTGCCGGAGGTCGTCGTCCGCACGGCTCGCGAGGTGACCCGCGGCACGAAGGACGACTACTCGGCGGCGGTCAAACTCCAGGACTACTTCGCGGTGAGCGGCGGGTTCCGCTACGACACGAAGGTGTCCTCGGGCACGGGTTCGCAGGCCATCGCCAAGTTCCTCGCCGACAAGGAGGGCTTCTGCGTCCACTTCGCCTTCTCGATGGCCTCGATGGCGCGCACGCTCGGGATCCCGGCGCGGGTCGCGGTCGGGTTCACCCCCGGGGTGAAGCAGTCCGACGGCGTCGTCAACGTCTCGATGCGGGACGCGCACGCCTGGCCCGAGCTGTACTTCGAGGGCGTGGGCTGGACCCGCTTCGAGCCGACGCCCCGGTCGGGCATCACGGTGCCGGACTACAGCCGGCCCACCGCCCCGCAGACCCTGCCGAGCGCGCCGACCGCGGCCCCGTCCGCGAGTGCGGCGCAGCCTTCGGCCGGGCCCTCGACGGCGGACGACTGCCCCGCGGACCAGAAGAAGCTGGGCGAGTGCGGTCCGGCCGCGGCGCAGCGGAACACGGGCTCGGGCGGCGACGGCCCCTCGGCGGGCACCGTCCTGGCCTGGACGGCCGCCGGCGTCCTGCTGCTCGGCCTGCCGGTCCTCCCGTTCCTGTGGCGCCGCCGGCTGCGGGCGCGGCGGCTCGGCTCGGGGCAGGTCCTGGCCGCCTGGCGGGAGACGGGCGACGCTGCGTGGGACGTCGGGATCGCCCCGGACGAGGCGCTGTCCCCCCGGGGGGCGGCGGACCGGGTGGTGTCCCTGGGCCGGCTGGACGCGGAGGCGGCCGATGCCGTACGCCGGGTCGCGGGCGCGGTGGAGCGGGCGCTCTACGCTCCGCCGGGTGCGGAGCCCTCGTACGGGGAGCTGGCGCGGGACGTCCTGCTGGCCCGCACCGGACTCCTCGCGGGTGTGTCCCGCGTGGTCCGGCTGCGCGCGCTGTTCCTGCCCCCCTCGGGGGCGCGGGTCCTGTGGGCGGTCTCGTCCCGCTGGTCCGCCCTGACCGAGCGGCTCGCGGCCGCCCTGTCCCGGACCCTGTCCCGCATCCCCCTGCGCGGCCGCGGCTGACCCCCCGGGTCCCGGAGCCCTGCGTGAGCCGTCCCCCGACCGCGGCCGGGCTCCGTACGCGGAACACGAAAAGGGCCGGGGCCGGGGCTCGATCCCCCCGAGCCCCGGCCCCGGCCGTGTTCCCACCCCGTCGGCCTGAGAGACCCGGTCCGCACCTGCCGCCCCGTGTCGGCGGTGCGAGCCGGGTCCCTGTCCGTCGCCCCCAGTCTGGCGTGCCGACCACCCGCACCCCATCCGCGCAGGTACTCATTTCCGCGTCTAGGTACGGATACTCACCCGCCCCACCAGTTCTACGCGGCCCCACCGCCCCCGCGGCACCGCCGATCGGGGGGCACCGGACTCACCGGTCAGGCACGGCGGTCACCCGTCAGCGGTTCCCGCTCACCCGGCCCCGCAGCAGCAGCGACAGAGCCGAGTGCACGTCGTCCAGCGACCGTTCGCTCTGGAAGGACTGCCAGTCCAGGGCCGCCACCAGCACCATCCCCACCAGGGCCGCGGCCGTCAGCGGCACGTCGATCTCCGCGCTCAGCTCACCCCGTTCCACGCCTTCGCGGAGCACCGTCTCGACGACGGCCACGGCCTCGCGCCGGACGACCATCAGCGTGGACTGCCAGGTCCGGTTGGTGCGCCACAGTTCGGCGACGTAGAGCTGGGTGAAGGCGGGGTACCGGTCGATGAAGACCAGTCCGGCCCGGATCATCCCGTCGAGCGCCTCGACCCGGGTACCGCCCCTGGCCTCGGTGGATTCCGCCGCCGTCCGCAGGGACTCGGTCAGGAGTCCGACGCCGTGCCGCAGCAGCTCCTCGAAGAGGTCGTTCTTGCTGGCGAAGTTGTAGTAGACGGTTCCCTTCGCCACGCCCGCCCGCTCGGCGATCTCGTCGACCGTGGTCGCGGAGAAGCCCTGCTCCGCTATGAGGGTGACGGCCGCTTCGTAGAGCTTCTGCCGTGTGGCCTGGCGGCGGCCGCCGCCCCCGGCCGTACCGGTGCTGCTGCTTTCCATGGCGCTGATTCTCACAGGTCACCCTGTCCCTTCGGGCTACAGGCTCAGTTCCGGGCGCAGCCGGTCCATCGTCCACACCTGCTTGCCGCGGGCGGCGAGTGCGGTGAGCGCGAGGGCGCCGGCCGTGAAGGCGGTGAGGACCAGGCAGCCCTGCCAGACCGGGGCGAGGTCGCCGCCGGTGATGAGCCGGCGCAGGCTCTCGACCACGTACGACATGGGCAGGTAGGGGTGGATGGCGTTGAAGAAGCCGGGGCTGGTCTGAACGGGGTAGGTGCCGCCCGCCGAGGTCAGCTGGAGCATCAGGACGGCCAGCACCAGGATCCGGCCGGCCGCGCCGAACTTGGCGTTGAGCCACTGGACGATCGCGGCGAAGCAGGCGGTGACCAGCATCAGGAAGCCGACGGTGAGCGCCGGCCGGGCCATCTGCAGGCCGAGTCCCCAGTGCAGTACGGACATCAGTGCCCCCACCTGCGCGGCGCCGATCCCGGCCACGGGCAGCCAGCCCGCGAAGGCGATCCGCCAGGGCGAGGCTCCGGCGGCGAGGGCCCGCCGGTTCAGGGGTGCGATCAGCATGTAGGCGACCATCGCGCCGACCCAGAGGGAGAGCGGGATGAAGTACGGGGCGAAGCCGGTGCCGTAGTTGGGCGCCTTGTGCAGGGACTGGTTGGCGAGCCGCACCGGGTCGGCCATGACCTCGGTCCGGGCGTCGCGCTGCTGCTGGTCGTAGGCCGGGATCCGGCCCGCGCCGTCGTGCAGGCCGCCGGCGAGTTCGCCGTTGCCGTCGACGAGCTTGACCAGGCCGCCGTCGAGGTCGTGCGCACCGGAGCCGAGCTTGCCGACGCCCGTGCCGAGTTCGCCGGAGCCCTTGGTGGCGGAGCCGATGCCGGTGTGCAGCCGGACCATGCCGGCGGAGACCTTGTGGGCACCGTCGTTGAGGGCGTTGACCCGGGTGACCGCCGCTTCGAGGTCCGCGGAGAGGCCCGGGGCCTTCGTGGCGAGGAGGCGGGCTTCGCGCTCCAGGTCGGCGAGCTGCTTGTGGAGGGTGGCGAGGTCGCCGTTCGCGTTCTTGACCAGGGTGTCGACGTCACCGGCGAGTTCGGCGGCTTCGGCCGCGTCGTCCTTGAGCTTCTTCAGCTGCGGGCAGGTTTCGGGGAGGGGCTTGGCGCCGGTGGTGCAGGTCTTCGCATAGACCTCGGCCGCGCCGGTGGAGACGCGCTGGGTGACGGTGGCGGCGGCCGGGGCCGCCTTGGCGAAGGCTTCGAGGTGATTGTCGACGACCTTGGCGGTGTCCGCGACGAGTTCGGCGCTGTCCGCGAGGCCCTTGGGGTCCTTGAGGAAGGGACGGGCCTTGTCGGCGATGCCACCGACCTTGTCGGCGAGCGCCTGGGTGCCGGCCGCGACGTCCTTCGTACCCGTTTCCAGCTGTCCGGCGGCCTCGTTCAGCTTCTTCAGTCCGCCGGTGAGCTCGCCGTTCTTCTCCTTCGCCGTGTCCAGGCCGTTGGCGAGGTCCTTGGCTCCCTTCTGCGCCTTGCCCGCCCCGTCCGTGAGCTTGTCGGCTCCGTCGGCGGCCTCGGCGGTCTTCTCGTGGAGGTCCGAGAAGTTCACGAAGATCTTGTCGAGGAAACCGCGGGAGGCGTTGGTGGACGCCGCCGAGCGGACCTCGGAGAAGACGGTGCGCGAGATCGAGCCGACGATGTAGTTGTTCGCGTCGTTGGTGCGGACCTGGAGGGCTCCGGTGGCGGGGTCCTCGCCGGAACTGGAGGCGATCTTCGCGCTGAAGTCGGCGGGCATGGTGAGGGAGAGGTAGTACGTGCCGTCCTCCAGCCCCTCGGCCGCCTCCTCGGCGCTCACCTCGCGCCAGTCGAAGGTCTTGCTGTCGTGCAGCTTGCGGGTGATCTCGCCGCCGGCGTCGATCTGCTTCCCGTCGACGGTGGCGCCCCGGTCGGAGTTGACGAGGGCGACCGGCACCTTGTCGAGGCGGCTGTACGGGTCCCAGAAGGACCAGAGGTACAGGGCTCCGTAGAGCAGCGGCAGCAGGAGCAGCGCGACGAGGGCGGCCCGGGGCAGCTTCCCCCGCCCGAACCGCTTCAGCTCAAGCGCGGCCAGCTTCGGCGAGCGCATCGTCGTCCCCCTTCGTGTCGTGCGGGTCGTGGGCGGCGGCCGTGACGCCGGTGTCCGCGTCGGCGCCGGTGTCAGTGCTGGTGTCGGTGTCAGTGCTGGTGCCGGCCTCAGCGTCGGAGCCGGTGTCAGCGTCGGAGCCGGCGTTGCCGTCGGAGTCGTGCGGGGCGGTGGCCTCGGCGCCCCAGGTGACCTCGGAGTCCATGGGCCGGGGCACCACGGCGGAACCCCCGGCCGGGTCGGCGGTGGGTTCCGCAGGCGGGTCGGCGGGTTCCGCGGCCGGGGCGGTGGCGGCGGCCTCGGGGCCGGTGCGCAGGACCGTCGCGTCGGACGGGGCCTCGCTGCACACCGCGAGGACCGTGGTCCCGCGGGCGGCGAGGGAGCGCAGCAGGTCCCAGGCCTCGGCGCGCTCGGCGTCCGAAAGCTTCAGGTCCAGGTCGTCCACGGCCAGCAGGCGCGGCGAGCCGAGCAGCGCGATGGCCACCGACAGGCGTACGGATTCCAGCCGTTCCAGGTCCCGCACGGAGGTGCGCGGACCCTTCGGCAGGGCGGCGACGTCCAGTCCGGCGGCGCCCAGCGCGGCGTCGATCCGGGCCGCGGTGGAGGCGCGACGCTCCCCGCGCGGGCGGAGCAGGGCGCGGACGGGGCCGTCGTAGCGGCGCTGGAGGAGTGCCCCCTCGCGCAGTTGCTCGGCGACGCTGAGGGCCTGGTCGAGGTCGTTGACCCCGGGTACCGGGCCGAGGGCGGCGATGCGGCGGACCGCGGCCATCTTCTTCGGCAGCCGGTGGCGGCCGATCTCGGCGTGGCCCTCGGTGGGCTTCATACGGCCGGTGAGGGCGAGGAGCAGGCAGGTCCGCCCGCTTCCGGAGGGGCCTTCGACGGCGATGAGCGAGCCGGGCGCCGCGTCGATGCCGACGCCCCGGAACACCCATCCGCGCGGGCCCTTCATTCCGAAGTCCTCGGCCTTGACGGCCGCGCCGTGCGGGCTGTCCACACCCTCCCCCTTCTTTTGAACTGACCAGTCAGTTCAAAAACTAGCATCCCCTGCCGCACCCGCTGTGCAGGGGGCGGCAGTTGTCCGGACACGACTCCGGGCCTGGGGACGAAACCGCAGGTCAGCGCGATTGTCAGTGGGAGCCGTCACGATGGGGACACGCAAGAACGGCTCAAAACGTAGGAGCTACACCAGGCAGCGCGAAGCGCACGCAACGACAGGAGGTTCGTCATGGCCACACCGTCCCCGTCCCCTGTCCACCCCGTCCCCCGGAAGTCGGCGGCACCCCCCGCCGCCCTCGACCTGCTCGCCAAGGCCCACGAAGGCCTGGCCGAAGCCGCCCGGCTGACCCGGCCCAACGAGCGGTACGCCACCGCCCATCTCGCCGCGCTGCGCGCCGCCGCGGCCGTGCTCGCCGCGCGCGGGCGGCCCGAGCCGGTACATCCGCGGCGCAGGCCGCGGATCCGCAGTGCGTGGGAGGTGCTCCCGGAGATAGCGCCCGAACTGACCGAGTGGAGCGCGCTCTTCGCCTCCGGCGCGGCCCGCCGGGCACGGGCGGAGGCCGGCATAGCGGGAGCGGCCACCGGCCGGGACGCGGACGATCTGGTGCGTGCCGTAGCGATGTTCCTGCGCTTGGTGGAGCGGATGCTCTCGCTCCGCCCGCCGGCGCCGACCGGCCCGGCCCAGGGCTTGCCGCTGCCGCGGACGGAGCGTCCGGACGCGGGATGACCTGCCCGGCAGTCAGAGGCAATAGGGTGGGCAGCGACCGCTCACCCAACGTGCCGAGGAGCCATCAGCCGTGTCGGACACTTCCCGCCCCCGCGCCTCCCTCCGCACCGCCGTGGTGTGGGAGGTCCTCAAGGAGGCGCTCGACCGCCGGGTGAAGGCGACCGGGCGGGACGTGCTGGACGTGCTCGACACGGGTGGCGGTACCGGCAAGTTCGCCGTGCCGGTGGCCCACCTCGGCCACCGGGTCACCGTGGTCGACCCCAGCCCCAACGCGCTGTTCGGTCTGGAGCGCCGGGTCGCCGAAGCCGGCGTGGCCGATCTGGTCCGCGGGGTGCAGGGCGATGCCCAGGGTCTGCTCGATGTCGTCGAGCGCGATTCCTACGACGTGGTGATCTGCCACGGCGTGCTGGAGTACGTGGACGACCCGGCCGAGGGCGTGGCCAACGCGGTGGCCGCCCTGCGGCCCGGCGGCATCCTCAGCCTGCTCGGCGCCGGACTCGGCGGGGCCGTCCTGGCCCGCGCCCTGGCCGGGCACTTCACGGAAGCCCGTACGGCCCTGACCGACCCGGCCGGCCGCTGGGGCGCGGGCGATCCGGTACCGCGCCGCTTCACCGCCGAGCAGCTCTCCGCCCTGGTTTCCGAGGCCGGTCTGGCCGTGGGCTCGGTGCACGGGGTCCGGATCTTCGCCGACCTCGTCCCGGGCGTCCTGGTCGACACCGAGCCGGGCGCCGTCGAGGCCCTGCTGCGCCTGGAAGAGGCCGCCGCCGAGCTCCCCGCGTTCCACGCGGTCGCCACGCAGCTGCACGTTCTCGGCGAGAAGCCCGCCTGATCTGCGCAGCTTGCGGGAACGCGGTGCGCCACTCACCCTCCGAACCGGCCTCGTGACCCGTATGATCGGGGTCAGCGCCCGGCATGCCGAGCGGACCTCTGGGGAATAACGCCCTCAGTGGGCCGTTCAAGTCGGCGCCGAGCATTCCCCAAGCGGTACTTTTTACGGGCAGTGTTTTTTTAGAACGTGGCGTAGAGGGCGGGTATCACGGGGGCGATTCCCCGCCTATCCTGAAGGGGACCCCTGGTCGCTACCCCCCGCGACCGACGGATGAGGAGGACTCCCGTGCCGCTCTCGGAGCACGAGCAGCGAATGCTCGAGCAGATGGAGCGAGCGCTGTACGCCGAAGATCCCAAATTCGCTACAGCGCTTGAGGGAAGCGGACTGCGCACGTACACCCGGCGACGGGTCTACCAGGCAGTCGCAGGCATTGTGGTGGGTATCGCGCTCCTCATGACCGGTGTGATCGTGCCGAACGTACTGTGGATCAGCGTGGTGGGATTCCTCGTCATGCTGGGCTGTACGGTGCTCGTGGTCACCGGTTGGCGCAAGGCACCCAAGCCTGGTGAGCAGCCCGCCTCCGGTAGTGCAGGCGGTTCGCCCCAAGGGCAGAACCGGCAGCGTCGGTCGATGATGACCCGTATCGAGGAGCGGTGGCAGCGCCGCCGTGACGAACAGGGGCAGTAGGCCCTACAGACGGACTCGGGTGAGGGGACGGCCGCCGGAAGGCGGCCGTCCCCTCACTGCTGTGCGTCCGCCCGATTCCGCGATTCCGCGCCGGATCCCGGATGCTGGGACATGATGATCAGATGAGTGTGCTCCCCCTGGTCTTCACCAGTGGCTGGGCCAGTGGGATCAACGCCTACGCCGTGGTCCTGCTGCTCGGCATCTTCGGCAGGACCGGACTGACCGACGAGGTCCCCGCGTCCCTGCAACGCACCGACGTGCTGATCGTGGCGGCAGCCCTCTTCCTCTGTGAGGCGGTCGCCGACAAGATCCCGTACGTGGACTCCCTCTGGGACACCGTCCACACCGTGATCCGCCCCGTGTCCGGAGCGGTGGTCGGCGCGCTGCTGGCCGGGCAGAGCGGCTCGCTCTCCGACATCACGGCCGGCGCGGTCGGCGGCTCCACCGCCCTGGCCAGTCATTTCGTCAAGGCCGGCACGCGCATGGCGATCAACACCTCGCCCGAGCCGTTCAGCAACGTCGTCATGAGCACCGCCGAGGACCTCGGCGTGGGCGGGATCGTCACCTTCGCGATGTTCAATCCCGAGGCCGCCGCGATCATCTGCGCCGTCCTGCTGATCACCGGACTCGCCCTGCTGATCTACCTCTGGGCCAAGATCCGCCGCTACCTGCGCCGCCGCGCCCAGCGCCGCGAGGAGAAGAGACTCGCCGCCGAGGTGGCCCGCGTCGCTCGATAGGCTCAGCGGCATGGCACGAATTGCGGTGATCGGCGCCGGGATGGGCGCGATGGCGACGGCGGCACGGCTGGCCGTGGCCGGACATCAGGTGACGGTGTACGAGCGCGGGACGACCTACGGCGGAGCCGTCGGACGGTACGCCCGCGACGGCTTCGTCTTCGACACCGGCCCCGGGCTGGTGCACCTGCCCGCCGTCTACCGCGATCTGTTCGTCAAGACCGGCAAGCGCCCGCTGGAGGAGTGTGCGGAGCTGGTCCAGATCGACCCCGCCGTCCGCTACCTCCTCCCGGACGGCCGTACGCTCACCTTCCCCGGCGGCTCGCACGGTGGCGCCGCCGCCGCCGTCGACGCGGCCTTCGGGCCCGGCTCCGGGGACCGCTGGAGCGCCGTCCTGGGCCGTGCCCGGGACGCCTGGGACGCCACCCGCCGGCCGCTCCTGGAGGAGCCGCTGCAGCAGGACCGGTCGGCGCTGGGCCGCGATCCGTACCCCGCGCTGCGCGGGAGCGGACTGCTGCGCCGCCGGCCGCCGACCCTGGCCGAGGTCGCCGCCCGCGAGCTCGGCGGCGGCGGCTTCGACGAGCTGCTCACCTCCCGCGTACGGGCGTACGGGGTCGATCCGGCGACCGCGCCCGCCTCGGCCGCGGTGCTGCCCTACATGGAGCAGACCTTCGGCAGCTGGTACGTGCGCGGCGGGATCCGGGAACTGGCCACCGCCGTGTACGAGCGGTGCCTGGAGAGGAAGGTCGCCTTCGAGTTCGGCGCCGAGGTGCGGGAGGTCCTGGTGCGCGAGGGCCGGGCGGCCGGGCTGGTGACGGCCGACGGCACCGAGGTCGCGGCCGACCACGTGGTCTGCGCGGTCGACCCCGGCCGGCTGAGGATCCCGCTCCCCCCGGACCCCGCGTCCGTCCGTACGGCGGAGCCCGCCCGCTGGTACACCCTGTTCGCCGCGCTGCGCGGAGCCCGCGAGGCCGACGCCGCGCACCGCACGCTCCTGGGCCCGGTGACCGTACTGCGCCCCGACGACCCCGCCACCCGGCCGGACGCCGAGCACGAGGCGGTCACCGTGCACGCCGTACTGACCGGGGCGTCGGGGCCCGATCCGTCCGCCGAGGAGCTGCTGACGGCGGTCGCGCGGGCCGTCCCCGGGCTGCGGGAGCGGCTGCTGTGGCACGAGCTGCGCACCCCGGCCGACGTCGAGGCGGCCACGGGTTCGGTGGACGGCCGGGTCCCCGCGCCCGCGCTGGCCGGGTCCGGGGGCCGGCTGCTGCACCCGGCGAACGCCACCGCCGTGCCCGGGCTGTACCTGGCAGGCGGCTGGGCGCACCCGGGCGGCGGGCTGGCGCACGCCGGAATGACGGGGGCCCTGGTGGCCGGGCTGATCGTGGAGGGCGCGGACTTCCGCGGCTCGCGGTAGGCAAGGTCCGGAAGGGGCTGTCCCGAAGGGACTGTCCGGAAGGGACGGCCTAGTAGCGGTACTGCTCGTACTCGCCCGTGCCCTGGTACGGGTACGGGTACGGCTGCTGCTGCGGGTCCTCGGCCGGGTAGGGCTGGTTCGCGTCGCGCTGCTGCGGGACCCAGACACCGCCGGGCGGGGTGTCCATGGAGTACTGCTCCTGCTGCCCGGTCGCGTACGGGTCCGCGGCGTAGGGGTCCGGGGCGTAGGGGTCCGGGGCGTAGCCGCCGTAAGGGGCCGCGTAGCCGTACGGCTGCTGCGGGGCGACGGCCCCGCCGGTGCCGATGTACGGGTCCGAGTAGGCGGCGTAGACCTGCTGCTCGCCGGGGGCCTGATAGCCGGTGGTGTAGTCGTAGCCGCCCTGGCTCTGCGGGTCGTAGTACGCCGCGTACTGGTGGGCGTCCTGCTCGGCCGGGACGAACGGGGAGGCGAAGGCGGTGGTCTCGCCGGGCGCCCCGTACGAGGCGGCCGTGTCCGCCGGCTGCGCGGAGTGGTACTCCTGGACCTGTTCGCGCACGGCCCCCGCGGTGAACAGGCCGGACTCCTCGTCGGAGTCCTCGTCCTCGGCCGCGTCGGTCCCGTACTCCAGGGCCGTCACCTCCAGGGCCGGCTCCGGACGCGGTCCGCCCCCGGACCGGCGGCGCCGGCTCTGCGGGAGCTCGGGCTCGGGGGCCTTGCCCCGGCGCAGCGCCCAGCCCGAAACGAAGCCCTTGCGGAAGGAGAGGGTCACCAGCGTCTGGCCGATCGCGAACGCGACGGCGCCGGCCCCGATGACGAGCACCGAGGGCAGCACGACACCGGCGACCACGCCGACGAACCCGGCGAAGGCGAGCAGGCGCCAGCGCAGCCGGGCCTTGTACTGCATCAGGACCTCGGCAAGCAGCCACAGCGCGACGAAACCGAACGCGATGTAGAGGACCGTCATTCCCATGCGGGGCCCCTCTCGGTACGGCCGCCCGCGCGGGGAACGGGGCCGGCCGGTCAGGCCCGCTGGTGCAGGCCCAAGTTCTCGTAGATCTCCAGCGTCGCCGTGGAATTGTTCAGCGTGATGAAGTGCAGCCCCGGGACACCCTCGGACAGCAGCCGCGCGCAGAACTCCGTGGCGAACTCGATGCCAATGGAGCGTACAGCGGCCGCGTCGTCCTTGACCGCGAGCATGCGCTCTTTCACGGCCGCGGGGAAGATTGCGTTGCTGAGTTGCGGGAGGCGGTCGAGCTGCTTGATGTTCACAACAGGCATGACCTCGGGGATGATCGGGGTGTCGCAGCCCGCCTTCGCGACGCTGTCGCGCATCCGGAGATAGTGCTCCGGATCGAAGAACATCTGGGTGATCGCATAGTCGGCGCCCGCGCGGCACTTGTCCACGAAGTGCCGGATGTCCGTGTCCCAGTCCGTGGAGCGCGGGTGCATCTCGGGGAAGGCGGCGACGCCGACGCAGAAGTCGCCGGACTCCTTGACCAGCCGGACCAGGTCGGCCGCGTAGTGCACGCCCTCGGGGTGCGGCACCCACTCGCCCATGGGATTGCCCGGCGGGTCTCCGCGCACGACGAGCATGTTGCGGATGCCCGCGTCGGCGAACTGTCCGATGACGTTGCGCAGCTCGGCGATCGAGTGGTCGACGGCGGTGAGGTGCGCGACCGGGGTCAGGGTGGTGTCCGCGGCGATCTGCTCCGTGGCCCGGACGGTCCCGCCGCGGGTGGAGCCGCCGGCCCCGTAGGTGACGGAGACGAAGCTCGGGGCCACGGCCTCGACCCGGCGCAGCGCGTTCCAGAGGTTGCGCTCGCCCTTCTCCGTCTTGGGAGCCCAGAACTCGAAGGAGTACGAGCGCCCGGACGCGATGAGGTCGCGGACCGTGTGTGCACGGTCCGACCAGGTGGAAGAGGTACCAAGGGCCATACCGGGAGGTTAGACGCGGTCCGGTGTCCATCGAAGCGCTGTCCACGGACTGGACGCGGAAATGAGACGCCCGGCGGTGACGCGGTGCGGGCGGCCGGGCCGCCCCGGATCCGCTAGCCGAGCCGGGCGCGGACCCGCTTGGCGAGGTCGGCGGCGGCGGCGCCGGGGTCGGAGGCCTCGGTGAGGGCCCGTACGACCACGACGCGGGAGGCACCCGCGTCCAGTACTTCGTCCAGATTCCCCGCGTCGATCCCGCCGATGGCGAACCACGGCCGGTCCTGGACGAGGGAGGCCGCGTGCCGGACGAGGCCGAGGCCGGGGGCGAACCGGCCGGGCTTGGTGGGGGTGGGCCAGCAGGGGCCGGTGCAGAAGTAGTCCACGCCGGGCTCGGCGGCGGCCGCGTCGACCTCCGCCTCCGAGTGGCAGGAGCGTCCGATGAGGACCTCCCGGCCCAGGATGGCGCGGGCGGCGGGCACCGGGATGTCGCCCTGCCCGAGGTGCAGCACGTCCGAGCCGATGGCGTGCGCGACGTCGGCCCGGTCGTTGACGGCGAGCAGCTTGCCGTGGCGGCGGGCCGCCTCGGCGAAGACCTGGAGGTGCTCCAGCTCCTCGCCCGCCTCCATGCCCTTGTCGCGGAGCTGGACGATGTCCACCCCGCCGGCAAGGACGGCGTCCAGGAACTCGGGGAGGTCGCCCTGCCGCTTGCGGGCGTCCGTGCACAGGTAGAGCCGGGCATCGGACAGCTGGGTGGCGATGGCGGACATGGGTACCCCCGGGTGGTGTGTCGAACGAACGTACGTACGCGGTGTGGGGGGCCCCCCCCCGGCCCCCCCCCCCCCCAACCCGCGGCGGGGGGGGGGCGGGGGCGCGCCCCCCCACCCCGCCCGAAACCACCCACCCCCGAAACGCGCCCATACCACCCCCGGGGGGGCGGCGCGGGGGA
>NZ_JBIAHN010000023.1:0-114803 GCF_042870555.1 Streptomyces sp. NPDC006487 | reverse complement strand
CCGCGGGGCGGCCCCCCGGCCCCCCCCGGGCGGGCCGGCCCCCGCCGCCCCCCCCCCCGGGGGCCCCCCCCCCCCGGGGGGGGCCCGGGGGGGGGGCCCCCCCCCGGGGCCCCCCCGGCGTTTCCGGGAAGACCGTGGTGTGGGTGTGTGCGCGGGTGCGGGGGTGGGCCGGTGGTGCGGCGCGGTCAGTGGATGCGGCGGATGTCGCGGCGGCGCAGGGCGTACCCGAGACCGACCAGACCGCCGAGGACGAGCCCCGCGCCGGCGCCGAGCTCCAGCGGGTCGAGCCCCGCCACGCTACCGCCGAGGCCGCCGCGGACGCCGAGCACGGCGCTGCGCGAAGCGCCGGTACCGGTGCCGGCGCTGGTGCCCGTACGCGTACCGGTGGGCGCGCTCGCGGTCGGGGTCTTGCGGGTTCCGACCGTGGAACTGGTCGTGGGCCTGCCGGTGCCGCCGGTGATCGTGAGGTCGGCCGAGCCGTTCACACTGGCCGACCCGTTCACGGCGCTGCAGGTGACGGTGACCGAGTACTGGGCTCCGGGCCGGGCGTCCCGGTCAACGGCGACCCGTGCTGTCGTGCCCCGGTTGATGCTCACGGTGTCGAAGATCCCGGAGGAGACGGTGGCAAAGGCTGTGTCGCAGCCGCTGACGGTCAGTGTCACCTGGCCACCCGGGGCGACTGTCGAGGGGGTGATGACGACTTTGGGGGTGACCTCGACCGCGCTTGCGGCGGGCGCGAGGGCGGCGGCCGCCGCGCCGAAGACGAGCAGGGCGCCCGCCGCGGCGGCGCCCAACAGGGCTGTGGGGGAGGTGGGTATCGCGCCCATGGTTGATTCTCCGGATCCCCGAGGAGCAGCCGCGGAACGGTTTCCGCACGTGGGGGGTCGTGCGCCTCGATGTCCGCCACGCTAGGTCCGGCCGCAGTGACCCGCGATCAGGAACGGGCGAATGGGGCATGGCGGTAGGCCGAACCGGGGACGGGAGGCCCGTCCCCGGTTTGCCGGGCCGCGGTGGGGGCGGTCGGTCCCCCGGTGCGGTGCGGTGCGGTGCGGTGCGGTGCGGTGCGGTGCGTGTGCTCAGCCGCTCAGGTCCAGATGTGGGAACTGGGAGAGGAACGGCTCGGCAGTGGCGGCGATGCCCCGGCCGAAGGGTGCGTCGAAGTCCCAGATGAGGAACAGCAGGAACGCGATCAGCGCGCTGAACAGCCCTGCCAGCAGCAGTTCCCGGAACGAGCGCCTGATCTGCAGGGTGAAGATCAGCCCCACTGTCACCAGGGCACCGGCGATCAGGCCGAACCAGACCACCCCGGGCATGGTGGCCCCGGCGCTGAGGCCGCGCGCGTTGCGCGCGTCGTCGACCACGGCGACCTGGTCCACGAGCGGCTGGTACGCCTGGCCCTCGTGGTCGGTCCGCGGTTCGTAGTCCGTCACATCGCGGCGGATGCGGTCCAGCAGCTCCCCGCTGCGCTCCGTCAGCTCGCCGTTCTCGGCCATCTCCTTCCATTCGGTGTCGACGACGTAGGTCACGTAGGCGTCCACGTCGGACTTGATCTTCTTGCGGACCTCGGCCGGGTAGACCTCGGAGCGGACGCTGATCTCGTGCAGGGCCTGCGATTCCTGGCGTACGTACTCCTGGGCGGCCCCGCGGCCCTCCCAGACGCCGGCGATCGCCAGACCCAGCACGATCGCGTAGATCACGCCGATCATCATCGTCATGTACTCGATGACGTCGGGGGTTTCGCTGGGATCGTCGTCCTCGCCGATCCGGCGCTGGTTGAAGAAGGCGATGGACAGCACCACGGCACACGCCGCGGCCATCGCGAGGGACAGGACGAGCCATTCCGACAAGATGACTCCCAATCGATTACGGGGTGGAATGCGGCGGCGCTAGCGGGGGCGCAGCGCGATGACCGCGAGCACCGCGGGGGTCGCGGTCATCAAGGTGAAGGTCACCGGTGAGATGTGGTGTTCGAGCGGCTTGCGGGCCGCCGCGTGGTACGAGGGGCGCGCGATCGGCTTCGCGGGCGCGACCGCCGGGATCACCCGGGGCGGCGCGGGCGCGGGCGCCGGCGGCGCGGGTGGCTCCGGGACGGGTTTCGGGACCGGCTTCGGGGCCGGTTTCGGGGCCGGGGGAGCGGGGGCCGGGCGCTCGGGGGGCGGGGCCGGTGCGGGGGGTTTCGGCACCGGCTTCGGAGCGGGCGGTGGCGGGGGCGGTGGCGGGGGCGGCGGTTTCGGGGTGGGGAGCGGCTTCGGGGGCGGCGGCGGAGGGGGCGGGGTGGGCTTGGGCGGGCACGGCGGGGGCGGCGGCGGCGGGCAGGGCGGATGCCCGTGGTGTCCGCCGGGGCCGTGACCATGGCCGTGTCCGCCGTGGCCGTGGCCGTGCCCATGGCCGCGCCCGGGGTTGCCGTGGCTGCCCGGTCCGCCCTGGTTGCCGCGATCGCCCCGGCCGCCCTGGTTGCCGTGATCGCCTTGGTCGCGTTGGCGGCCCTGGCCGCCGTGACGTCCGCCACCTCGGGTGCCCCCGGTCGCGCTGCCGAAGGCGGACACGGCGGGCCTGACGGCGCTCGCCCCGTCGTCGGCGTCGATCGTCGCGTATGCGCTGCTATCGGCCATGGCCGGTGTCGCGGACAGGGCCGCCCACAGGAGGACCGGGACTGCCAGCAGGCGCCTGGAAGAGGCTCTTTTCACCCGGGGATCATGGGGTCGCGCGCGCCCGCGCGCGGGAAGGTTGACCTGGGTTCGCCTGAACGGGTGAGGCTTTGGCTACGGAGGTTTGAGCCAGACTCGCTTCGTGTCCGATCGTTCACCGGCCTTTTCCCAAAAGGTATTTGTCGGTTTCGATCATTCCCCGGGCGTCGTCCGTCCGGCCTTTGACGTGTGACGAAGAACGGATCGCCAATTTCCGCTTTCGCTCGCTCCGTTGGGCAATGATCAGTACATTCGGCTCGGACAGGAGTCCGATCCGTCCGGACCGATGCAGGACCAACGCTTGGAGACCCCGATGGAGCGCCCCGCCTGGGCCCCGCCAGGCATCGACATATCGGTGCCGAGCGTGTCCCGTATCTACGATTACTACCTGGGCGGCTCCCACAATTTCGAGGTCGACAGGCAGGCGGCCCGTCGGGCCATGGAATTCATGCCGGGCCTGCCCAAGATCATGCAGGCCAACCGGGCATTCATGCGCCGTGCCGTCCGGTACGCCGTAGCCGAGGGCGTGACGCAGTTCCTCGACATCGGCTCCGGCATCCCCACCTTCGGCAACGTCCACGAGATCGCCCAGGCCGCCAGCCCCGAGGCGCGCGTGGTCTACGTCGACCACGACCCGGTGGCCGTCGCCCACAGCCAGGCCGTCCTGGCCGGCACCGAGCGGACCGGGGTCGTCGCCGCCGACCTGCGCAAGCCCCAGGACATCCTGGCCGCCCCCGAGGTCACGCAGGTGCTCGACCTGAGCCGCCCGGTCGCCCTGATGCTCGTCGCCGTCCTGCACTTCCTGGAGGACGCGGACGAGCCCTACGACGCCGTCGCCCGACTCTGCGAAGCGCTGGCACCCGGCAGCCTGCTGGTCCTCACGCACGCCTCGTACGAGGGGATCCCGCTCTCGGAGGAGGTCGCGAGCGGAACCGTGGGCGTCTACCGCGAGATCCGCAACCCCCTCGTCATGCGGGACGGGGAGCAGATCCGGCGCTTCTTCGACGGCTTCGGCCTGATCGAGCCCGGACTGGTGTCGATGCCCGACTGGCGGCCCGACACGACCGGCGGGCCGCAGGACGAGCCCGCGGACGAAGACCCCTACGCCTTCTCGGGCTTCGCAGGCGTGGGACGCAAGGCGTGAGACTGCCGACGCAGACGGCGGACGACCCTGCCGCGCCGCAGGGCGGCCTGGAGGACCGGATCGGGCGGTTCGCCACCATCTGGGGGCGGGCGATCTTCCCTGTCACCGCGACCTCGCTCACCCGCGGCGAGTTCGAACGCCACCTCGTACCCCTCACCCGTACCCTCGTCGAGGCCCTGCGCGCCCGGCCCTTCGACTCCTCCGTCGGCCAGCGGGTCGGGGAGGAACTCGTCGCGGTCCACTGCACCGACCCGGAGGCGCTGGCCGGCACGCTCGGCGTCGTCGAGTCCTACCTGGTGCTGTACTGCGGTCCGCAGGGCCCCGAAGCCGAGAGCATCGAGGGAACCGAGGAGTACCGGTCCCGTTGCGCCCGGCTCCAGCACGGCATCGCGGCCGGGTTCGCCCGCGCCCTGCGCGAGCGCACGCTCAAGGAGCAGGAGGCCATCGCCCGCTCCGCCCTGACCGCCCGCACCGACGCCCAGCAGGCGCTGCACGCGAGCGAGGAGCGCTTCCGGGCGGTCTTCGAGGGCGCGGCCGTCGGGATCGGCATTGCCGATCTGGAGGGCAACGTCCTGGAGATCAACGACGCGCTGCTGCAGATGTTCGGCGGCATGGACGGGCACGTCCGCGGCCGCAACGTCAGCGAATGGAGCCACCCCGACGACACCCCGCACGTCTGGCGGATGTACGGGGAGCTCGTGCGCGGCGAACGCGAGAGCTACCGCGTCGAGAAGCCGTACTACCGGCATGACGGCACCGTGCTGTGGACCAACCTCACGGTCTCGCTGCTGCGCGACGCCGAGGGCGTGCCGCAGTACCAGCTGGCCCTGATGGAGGACACCACCGAGCGCCGGCTGCTGAACCTGCGCCTGCGCTACGAGGCCACCCACGACGCCCTGACCGGCCTGCCGAACCGGACCCTCTTCTTCGAACGCCTGGAGAAGGCCCTGAGCGGCTCCGGCGGCTCCCGCTTCGGCTTGTGCTACCTCGATCTCGACGGCTTCAAAGCGGTCAACGACAGCCTCGGCCACTCGGCCGGCGACCGGCTGCTGGTGGAGGTCGCCGACCGGCTCCAGAGCTGCGCGACCGGACCGGGCGAGGTGGTCGCCCGGCTCGGTGGCGACGAGTTCGTGGCGCTGACCACCGGCCCCGACACCGAGGAGAAGGCCACCGAACTGGCCGTCCGGATCCTCTCCGCCCTCTCCGTCCCGATCCGGCTGGAGGGCCGTGAGCTGACGGTCCGGGGCAGCATCGGCATCGTCGAGGGCCCGGCCCGCGAGCGCACCCCCGCGGAGGTGCTGCGCAGCGCCGACATCACCATGTACCGGGCCAAGGCGGCCGGCGGCAACCGGTTCGAGTTCGCCGACGCCGCTGCCGACGCGCGCGCCATCACCCGGCACGGCCTGACCAACGCCCTTCCGGCGGCGCTGGAACGCGGCGAGTTCTTCATCGAGTACCAGCCGCTGGTGCACATGCACGACGGCAGCGTGCACGGGGCCGAAGCGCTGGTGCGCTGGTCGCACCCGCAGCACGGGGTACTGGGCCCGGACCGGTTCATTCCCCTCGCCGAACGCACCGGCCTGATCGTGCCGCTCGGCCGCTGGGTCCTGGAGGAGTCGGTCCGCCAGGCCCGCGCCTGGCAGCACCAGAAGGGCGGCGCCACCCTGCGGATCAACGTCAACCTGTCGCCGACCCAGCTGCACCACCCCGGCCTGGTCGCCGACACGATCCGGGTCCTGGAGTCCTCGGGCCTGTCTCCGGGCACGCTGTGCCTGGAGGTCACCGAGTCGGCCCTGATCGGCGCCGACGACGCACTCCTCGAGCCCCTGCGCCGGCTCGCCGCCCTCGGTGTGGACATCGCCCTCGACGACTTCGGCACCGGTTACTCGAACCTGGCCAACCTGCGCCGCCTGCCCGTCAGCGTCCTGAAGCTGGACCGCTCCTTCACCAAGGGCATGCAGCAGCACCCGGCCAACCCGGTCGACGTCAAGATAGTGGAGGGGATCGTCGCCCTGGCCCACAGCCTCGAACTCGCCGTCACCGTCGAGGGCGTGGAAACGGGTGCTCAGGCCGCCCAGCTCCGAGCCCTCGGCTGCGATACGGCCCAGGGCTGGTACTACGCCCGCCCGGGCGCCGCCGACCGCATCCACACCCTGTCCCTGTCGGACGCGGTCCCCATGTCCTGAACGCCGCCCACGGCCCGCCTCCGGATCGCAAGGTCCGGGGCGGCCGGGCTCACTCCAGGCCCGCCTCCGTGCCCCGGCCCGGCTCGCGGACGGCCGCGAGCACCCGCTCGTAGCGCCGTGCCGTGTCGGCCAGGAGTTCCGCAGCCACCGGCAGCCGCTCCGCCTGGTACCCGTCGAGCGCTTCCTCCCCGTCCGTCCCGGAGAGGACGGCGGCCAGCGTCCGGCCGAGGGCGGCGGCGTCCTGGATGCCGGTGTTCATGCCCAGTCCGCCGGCTATGGGGTGGACGTGCGCCGCGTCTCCTGCGAGGAAGGCCCGACCCTCGCGCATCCGGGTGGCCATGCGGACGTTGACCCGCCAGGAGGAGAGCCAGGTGGGGTCGGCCAGCCGGATCCCCGGCATCCGGGCGTGCCGGTCGAAGAGCCGCTGGAAACTCTCCAGCGAGGGTGGCAGTGCCTCGCCCCCTTCGCCCGTCTCGGGCGGGGCCTGCAGTTGGAAGGTGTCCGTCCCCGGCATCGGGCAGAGCAGGATCCCGCCGCCGTCCGAGGTGAACCACTGATGCCAGAACTCACGGCTGAGGCCCGGAGCTCGGACATCCCCGAGCACCATCGCCGGTTCCCTCTCCCCGTTCCCCTCGAAGGGGATGGCGAGAAGCTCGCGGGTGGTGCTGTGCCCGCCGTCGCACCCAGCCAGATAGCCGGCCCGGATCACGGCGCCGTCCTCCAGCTCGGCGCGGACGCCGTCCGCGTCCTGGGTGATTCCGGCGAGCCGGGACCCGTACTCGACACGCACGCCCAGCTCGCCCAGCCGGTCCCGCAGCGTCTCCTCCACCTGCCACTGCCCCACGAGCAGGCCGCCGCTGACGAGGGTGTCCTTGACGGGCTCCCCGTCGAAGTACTTGCGCAGCACCACGTCCTCGCGCCCCTTGGCCCTCACCTCCCCGGCCACGCCGAGCTCCTCGAAGAAGTCGAGGCTGCCCACCTGGAGGCCCTTGCCCCGGGACTCGTGGTGCGGCCCCGGGCGGCCTTCGATGATCCGCACCGCGATGCCGCCACGGGCCAGGTCGCAGGCGAGCGTGAGGCCGGTCGGGCCGGCGCCCACGATCAGCACGTCCGCTCCGTTCATCGCATCCGCCACGCCAGTCATGAGATGTCCCCTCGTCGTCGGTACCTCAAGGAAAGCGGCCCGCCACAGAAAAAGCAACCCGGTCACAAAACTAACTCGGTCACTCATTTGTGTTAGGGTGGACGCATGGAGAACACGAAGGGTCTGCGTGAGAGTAAGAAGCTCCGCACGCGCCACCAGCTGGCGGCCACGGCGCTGGAGCTCTTCCTGGAGCGGGGCTTCGACGCCGTATCGGTGGCGGACGTCGCGGCGGCCGCCGAGGTCTCCAAGCCCACGCTGTTCCGCTACTTCCCCAGCAAGGAGGACCTGGTCCTCGACCGGTTCGCCGACCATCAGGACGAGGCGGCGCGCGTCGTGCGCGACCGGGCCGCCGGGCAGACCCCGGTGGCGGCGGTCCGTGCCCACTTCCTGGCGGCGCTCGCGGAACGGGACCCGATCACCGGGCTCTGTGACCACCCGAACGTGCTCGCCTTCCAGCGCCTGCTCTACGGCACCGCCAGCCTGGAGTCCCGGTTGGCCCACTACGCCGCCCGCGAGGTGGAGCTGCTCGCCGCCGTCCTGGAGGCCGAAGCGGTCGACCCGCTCAGCGCCCGGCTCGCGGCCGGATATCTGGTGGCGGCCCGGCAGGAGCTCGGCCGGGAGAACTTCCGCCGCATCGAGGCCGGGCGGAGCGCCGACGAGGCCCACCCGGCGGCCGTTGCCGACGCGGAGCGCGCCTTCGCCCTCCTGTCCGACGGCCTCGACCGGGCGCTGTCCGGGTCCCGGCCCGGCCCGGTTGCCGGGGGCTGATGGGCCGGGGGCTGACGGGCCGCAGCCCGGTTGGATCAGCTCAACAGGATGCGCTTCAGCTCCCGGGCCGCGCGCGGGGGTGCCACGTCCGTGCGGTGGGCCAGGGCGATCGTGCGGCGCAGGGGGGAGCCCGCCAGGGGCGTGGCGCGCAGGCCGGCGCCCGCGCGGTCGGCCACCATCGCCGGGACCACCGCGATGCCGAGCCCCGCACGGACGAAGCCCAGTACCGCGTCCATCTCGCCGCCCTCCACCGTGAACACCGGCTCGAAGCCCTCCGCCCGGCAGGCCGCCACCGTGAGGTCCCGCAGGTCGTAGCCGTGCCGGAACATCACCATCGGCTCGTCGCGCAGCGCGGACACCGTGAGGGAACCCCCGCCCGCCGGGGGCGGCAGGGCCGCCGAGGAGACCACCACCAGGTCCTCCGTCAGCAGCTCCACCGTGGTCAGCGCCGGCGCCGAAGGAGGCAGTGGCAGGGCGATCAGCGCGAGGTCCAGGGAGCCGCGCGCGAGCTCCCGTACGAGGTCCAGCGAACCGCTCTCCTCGATCAGCAGCTCGATCCCCGGATGGGCGGTGTGGAAGGCGCGGAGCACGCCCGGCAGCAGGCCGGTGCACAGGCTCGGGGTGGCCCCCAGCCGGATCCGGCCGCGCCGGAGCTGCGCCAGCTCCTGCACCTCCAGCCGCGCCGTGTCGGCGTCCGCGAGGATCCGCCGGGCCAGCGGCAGCAGGGTCTCGCCGGCGTCGGTGAGCGTGATGTTCCCGCGCGCCCGGCTGAAGAGTTCCGCGCCCAGCTCCCGTTCGAGCGCCTTGATCTGCTGCGAGAGGGAAGGCTGGGCCACGTGTTCGCGTTCTGCCGCGCGTGTGAAGTGACGGGTCTCGGCGACGGCGACGAAGTAGACCAGCTGCTGGAACTGCATGACCCCAGGCTAGCGCCTACATAGGCTTAGCCTATCGACTTGAGCTCTGTCATGTCTTGGACCTTTCGGGACCTTCGTCCTTACCGTCAATGTCATGGCTCTGGCAACGCGGACGGATCGACGGCCGTCCACCACGCGAACGCTCTGGGACTCCTCCGTCGGCAAGAAGTCCGTGATGGCCGTATCCGGCTTGATCATGCTCGGCTACCTCGTCGTGCACATGCTCGGAAATCTCAAGATCTTCTTCGGGGCGGACGAGTTCAACGGCTACGCCCACTGGCTCCGCACCCTCGGCTCGCCCTTCCTGCACCACGAGTGGGCCCTGTGGATCGTCCGCGTGGCCCTGCTCGCGGCGGTCGTCGCCCACGGGGTCTGCGCGTACCAGCTCAGCCGCCGCGACATCAAGGCCCGCCCGGTGAAGTACGCGCACAAGCGCCGCCGCGCGAGCTATGCCACCCGCACCATGCGCTGGGGCGGCGTCATCCTCGCCCTCTTCATCGTCTGGCACCTGCTCGACCTCACCACGCTCACCGTGAACGAGCGGGCCTGGGCCGGACATCCGTACGAGAACGTCCTCGCCACCTTCTCCACCTGGTACGGCAACACCATCTACCTCGTGGCGATGGCGGCCCTCGGACTGCACGTCCGCCACGGCTTCTGGAGCGCCGCCCAGACCCTCGGCGCGGGCAACGCACGACGGGACAGGACGCTGAAGTTCCTGGCCAACGGCCTCGCCCTCGTCCTCTTCGCGGGCTTCGTGTCCGTGCCCGTCGCCGTCATGACCGGAGTGGTGAGCTGACCATGAGCGAGAACACGAGCAGCAGCGAGACGGTGACCGAGACCATGCGCCACGTCGACTACGCCGACTACACCACCGGTGAACCGATCGCCGACGCCAAGGCGCCCGAAGGCCCCATCGCCGAGCGCTGGGACCGCCGCCGCTTCGAGGCCAAGCTGGTCAACCCGGCCAACCGGCGCGGGCACACCGTCATCGTCGTCGGCACCGGCCTGGCCGGCGGCGCCGCCGGCGCCACCCTCGCCGAACAGGGCTACCACGTGGTCCAGTTCTGCTTCTCCGACTCCCCGCGCCGCGCCCACTCCATCGCCGCCCAGGGCGGCATCAACGCGGCCAAGAACTACCGCAACGACGGCGACTCCGTACACCGGCTCTTCTACGACACCGTCAAGGGCGGCGACTTCCGCGCCCGCGAGTCCAATGTCCACCGCCTCGCCCAGATCTCCGTCGAGATCATCGACCAGTGCGTGGCCCAGGGCGTCCCCTTCGCCCGCGAGTACGGCGGCCTCCTCGACACCCGCTCCTTCGGCGGCGTCCAGGTCTCCCGGACCTTCTACGCCCGCGGCCAGACGGGACAGCAGCTCCTGCTCGGTGCCTACCAGGCGCTCTCGCGGCAGATCGCCGCCGGCAACGTCGAGATGCACGCCCGCACCGAGATGCTGGACCTGATCACCGTCGACGGCGTGGCCCGCGGCATCGTCGCCCGGGACCTGGTCACCGGCAAGATCGACACCTACTACGCGGACGCCGTCGTCCTCGCGAGCGGTGGCTACGGCAACGTCTTCTACCTCTCCACCAACGCCATGAACTCCAACGCGACCGCCGTCTGGCGGGCCCACCGGCGCGGCGCCTACTTCGCGAACCCCTGCTTCACCCAGATCCACCCCACCTGCATCCCGCGCACCGGCGACCACCAGTCCAAGCTCACCCTGATGAGCGAGTCCCTGCGCAACGACGGCCGCATCTGGGTCCCCAAGGCCAAGGGCGACACACGCCCCGCAGCCGACATCCCGGAAGCGGAGCGCGACTACTACCTGGAGCGGATCTACCCCTCCTTCGGCAACCTCGTGCCCCGCGACATCGCCTCCCGCGCGGCCAAGAACGTCTGCGACGAGGGCCGCGGCGTCGGCCCCGGCGGCCAGGGCGTCTACCTCGACTTCGCCGACGCCATCCGCCGGATGGGCAAGGAGAAGGTCGCCGAGAAGTACGGCAACCTCTTCGACATGTACGAGCGGATCACCGCGGAGAACCCGTACGAGGTCCCCATGCGGATCTATCCCGCCGTGCACTACACGATGGGCGGACTGTGGGTCGACTACGACCTCCAGACCACCGTCCCCGGCCTGTTCGCGATCGGCGAGGCGAACTTCTCCGACCACGGAGCCAACCGCCTGGGCGCCTCCGCCCTCATGCAGGGCCTCGGCGACGGCTACTTCGTGCTCCCCTCCACCATCAACGACTACCTGGCGCGCCATCCGCACCGGGACACCGTCGACGACACCCACCCCGAGGCCGCGGCCGCCGTCCGCGAGACCCGCGACTGCCTCGCCAAGCTGCTCGCCGTCGACGGGGACCGCACCCCCGACTCCTTCCACCGGGAGATCGGCGAACTGATGTGGGAGTACTGCGGGATGGCCCGGACCGATGAGGGCCTGCGCAAGGCCCTCGCCCGGATCCCCGAGATCCGCGAGGAGTTCTGGCGGCGGATCAAGGTGCCGGGCAGCGGCGAGGAGTTCAACCAGTCGCTGGAGAAGGCCAACCGCATCATCGACTACCTGGAGCTCGCCGAGCTGATGTGCCTCGACGCCCTCCACCGCGCCGAATCCTGCGGCGGCCACTTCCGCGAGGAGTCCCAGACCCCGGACGGCGAAGCCGCCCGCCGCGACGAGGAGTTCGGGTACGCGGCCGCCTGGCAGTACACCGGGACGGGCGCCGCGCCCGTCCTGCACAAGGAAGACCTCGTCTTCGAGTACGTCCACCCCACCCAGCGGAGCTACGCATGAAGCTCACCCTGCGCGTCTGGCGCCAGAAGAACGCCGACGCCCCCGGCGCGATGGCCTCGTACGAGGTCGACGGCATCTCGGAGGGCATGTCCTTCCTCGAAATGCTCGACACCCTCAACGAGGAGCTCATCCTGAGCGGAGAGGACCCGGTCGCCTTCGACCACGACTGCCGCGAGGGCATCTGCGGCGCGTGCAGCCTCGTCATCAACGGCGACGCCCACGGGCCGGAGCGCACCACGACCTGCCAGCTCCACATGCGCTCCTTCGACGACGGCGACACCATCGACGTCGAACCCTGGCGGGCCTCGGCCTTCCCCGTCGTCAAGGACCTCGTCGTCGACCGAGGGGCCCTCGACCGGGTGATCCAGGCCGGCGGCTACATCACCGCCCCCACCGGAGCCGCCCCCGAGGCGCACGCCACGGCCGTCCCCAAGCCCGACGCCGACTACGCCTTCGAGCACGCCGAGTGCATCGGCTGCGGGGCGTGCGTGGCTGCCTGCCCCAACGGCTCCGCGATGCTCTTCACCTCGGCCAAGGTGAACCACCTGAACGTGCTCCCGCAGGGCTCGCCGGAGCGTGAGACCCGGGTCCTGGACATGGTGGCCACCATGGACGCCGAGGGCTTCGGAGGGTGCACCCTGACCGGCGAGTGCGCCACGGCCTGCCCGAAGGGCATCCCGCTGCCCTCGATCGCCGCCATGAACAAGGAGTGGCTGCGGGCCGTCCGCCGAGGCCCCCGCTGACCCGCGGGTTCCCTGGAAATGAGGGAGCGCCCGCCGGGGCACCGTCAGGCTCCGGCGACGCGCGACAGCCGGCGGCTCGTGAGCGCGACGAGTCCGCCGATCGGATGATCGGTGCGGCCCCCGCCGTGCCGTGAGCGGTCGGCTTCCCCGGGATGGGTGACAGTGGGCGCATGCCTCAAGCCCCCGCCGGATCCGGCCCGCGCCGCCGCACCGTGCTGGCCGCCGCCCTCGCCCCGCTGGCGGCGGCCGGCTGCGCAGGGGAGGAGCGGCACCCGAAGCCGCGCCCCGGCCCCGAGGCCGCCGGGGACGCGCTCGTCATGGTCATCCGGCACGCCGAGAAGCCGTACGCCGGGGACACCGGCGAGGACGAGGAGGGCAACGAGGACCCCGGGTTCCTCGCGGTCCGGGGCCGGCGCCGCGCCCAGGAACTGCCCACGCTCTTCCCGCCGACCCGGGGCGCCGCCCTGCCCCGGCCCGGGGCCGTCTTCGCGGCCGGCGGCAAGGCGGGGGCGCCCGCGCGGTGCCGACAGACGGTCGAGCCGCTCGCCACCGCGCTGGGTACTCCCGTCCGCGCGGATTTCGCCGTCGGAGCCGAGCCCGCCCTGGTCCGGGCGGTGCTGGCGGCCCGGATGCCCGTCCTGGTCTGCTGGGAGCACCAGGGGATGCCCCGCCTGATCCGGGGCCTCGGAGCGCAGGACGTGCTGGGGTTGCCGGCCGCCTGGCCCGACCGCTACGACCTGGTGTGGATGTTCACCCGCAAGCAGGGTGTCTGGACCTTCCGCGAGCTTCCGCAGCACCTGCTCCACGGGGACGCGTAGCGCCGGCGCGCGGTCGCGCCGGGACCCCGCGAGCACCTCGGAAGCAGGCCGCGAGCAGGCCCTGGGCACACCTCGATGACCGCGCGGTACGGGCGTACTCTGGGAAGTGGACTCGGGGCAGTCGTGCGCCGGGAGGTCGACGATCATGACGGGAATCGTCCGAAGGGGCTTCGATTCCGCCGACGAGACACGCCGGTTCGAGGACGGCAAGGGCAGGCTCGATCTGCTCGACACCGACGGCGGACCGGTCGGCCGGGCCGTGTTCGAGCCCGGTTGGCAGTGGTCGCAGCACATCAAGCCCATTGCGGGAACCGACAGTTGCCAGGCCGCCCATGTGGGCTACATCGTCAGCGGCCGGATGAAGGTCGTCATGGACGACGGTGACAGCATCGAGGCGCAGCCCGGGGACTTCATCCAGATCGACCCCGGCCACGACGCCTGGGTGCTCGGCGAGGAGCCGTGCGTCGTCCTCGACTGGCAGGGCTACGGAGACTTCGCCAAGCCCCCGGACGCGTGACGACCCGCGCTGCCGGTCACCCGCCCGCCGCGAGGACCCGCGCCAGATAGGCCGCCGTACGGCTGCCCGTGGCGCGGGCCACCTCGGCAGGGGTGCCCGCGGCCACCACCCGGCCGCCGTCCGCGCCGCCGCCGGGCCCCAGGTCGATGACCCAGTCTGCGCCCGCCACCACCGCCATGTCGTGCTCCACGACCACCACCGAATGTCCTGCGTCCACCAGGCCGTGCAACTGCCGCAGCAGCACCGTGACATCGGCCGGATGGAGTCCCGTCGTCGGCTCGTCCAGCAGGTACAGCGTGTGGTCGCGGCGCACGCGCTGGAGCTCCGTCGCCAGCTTGATGCGCTGCGCTTCGCCGCCCGACAGCTCGGTGGCGGGCTGCCCGAGCCGCAGATACCCCAGGCCGATGTCCGACAGCGCACCGAGGCTACGGGCCGCCGCGGGCACCCCGGCGAAGAAGGAGGCCGCCGACTCCACGGTCAGGGCGAGTACCTCCGCGATGTTCAGCCCGGAGTAACGGACCTCCAGGGTCTCGGAGTTGTACCGGGCCCCCGCGCACTCCGGGCAAGGTGCGTACGTACTGGGCAGGAACAGCAGCTCCACCGAGACGAAGCCCTCACCCTGGCAGGACTCGCACCGGCCACCCGGCACGTTGAAGGAGAAGCGGCCCGCCTTCCAGCCCCGCGCCTTCGATTCCGGCGCCGCCGTGAAGAGCCGGCGGACCACGTCGAACAGCCCCGTGTAGGTGGCCAGGTTGGAGCGCGGGGTCCGGCCGATCGGCTTCTGGTCCACCTCCACCAGCCGCCGCACCGGGAACTCCGGCTCCGCCAGCCGCCCGTGGACCTCCCGCGCGAGCGCCTGGCCCACCAGGGTGGACTTCCCGGACCCCGACACACCGGTCACCGCCGTGAACACCCCGAGCGGGAACTCCGCCGCCAGGTCCCGCAGGTTGTGCCGGTCGACACCGCTGAGCCGGACGGATCCGGTCGGCTTCCGCACGGCACCCGAGCGTGCTTCCCGAGCTGGCGGGGTCCCGAACAGGTACCGGGCCGTCGCGGAGTCCGCCACCGCGGCCAGGGCCTCCGGGGGCCCGCTGTGCAGCACCCGTCCGCCGTGCTCCCCGGCCAGCGGGCCGACATCCACCAGCCAGTCCGCGTGCCGCACCACGTCCAGGTGGTGCTCCACCACGAACACCGTGTTCCCGGCCTCCTTGAGCCGGTCCAGCACGCCGAGCAGCGCCTCCGTGTCGGCCGGGTGCAGTCCCGCCGACGGCTCGTCCAGCACGTACACCACCCCGAACAGTCCCGAACGCAACTGCGTGGCCAGGCGCAGCCGTTGCAGCTCGCCCGCCGACAGGGTCGGAGCTCCGCGGTCCAGGCTCAGGTAGCCCAGCCCCAGCTCGGTGACCGGGCCGATCCGGGAGCGCAGGTCCTCCGTGAGCACGCGGGCGGCCTCGCCACCGCCGCGCTCGGCGGCCAGCACCCCGTCCAGTTCCGTCAGCGCCAGCGCCGCCAGCTCCGCGATGGTGCGGCCCGCGAAGGTCACGGCCAGCGCCTCCGGGCGAAGCCGCCTGCCCCCGCACACCGGGCACGGCGAATCGGTCAGGAACTTCTCGGCGCGGGCCCGCAGGGTGAGGCTCTTGCTGTCGGCGAAGGTCCGCATCACGTACCGGTGGGCGCTCATGTACGTGCCCTGGTAGGGGCGTTGGATCCGGTCGGCCTCCCGTACCGGATGCACCGTCACCACCGGCTGCTCTTCGGTGAACAGGATCCACTCGCGATCCGCCGCCGGAAGCTCTCGCCAGGGCGCGTCCACGTCGTGGCCGAGGGCCTCCAGGATGTCGCGCAGGTTCTTGCCCTGCCACGCACCCGGCCAGGCCGCGATCGCACCTTGACGGATCGACAGGCCCCGGTCCGGGACGAGCAGTTCCTCGCTGGTGCGGTGCACGCGGCCGAGACCGTGACAGGAAGGGCAGGCTCCGGCCGGGGTGTTGGGGGAGAAGGCGTCGGAGTCCAGGCGCTCGGCGCCCGGCGGGTAGGATCCCGCCCGCGAGTACAGCATCCGCAGCGAGTTGGACAGCATGGTGACCGTCCCGACCGAGGACCTGGAGCCGGGGGAGGAGCGCCGCTGCTCCAGCGAGACGGCCGGTGGGAGCCCGGTGACGGAGTCGACTTTCGGCGCACCGATCTGGTGGATCAGGCGGCGGGCGTACGGGGCCACGGACTCGAAGTACCGGCGCTGGGCCTCGGCGAAGAGCGTGCCGAAGGCCAGCGAGCTCTTCCCGGAGCCGGACACCCCGGTGAACACGGTCAGCGCGTCCCGTGGGATGTCCACGTCGACCCCGCGCAGATTGTGCTCCCGGGCGCCGCGGACGCGGACGTAGGGATCATGGGCGTGCGGGGTGGCGGGCTGGTGCATTCGTCCTAGTTTAGTGTCCGGGGCCGCCGGACTGCCCAGCGCCCTCCGTGAGGCCGGTGAGCCGGGCGAGCCGGCCGAAGGATTCCCTTAGGGCCGTCCGGTCGTACGTGGACGTCGTGACCAGGAGTTCGTCCGCCCCGGTCAGCTCCGCGACCTCGGACAGCTCCGCCGCGACCTGCTCCTCGGTGCCGTGGATGTGACCGGCGAGGGCGCCTTCGTACAGCTCCCGCTCCTTGGGGCTCATGGTGAGCGCCTCGACCTCCTCGGCCGGGCGGAGCGGCGGGAAGCTGCCCCTGGTGCGGGAATGCGCGACCGCCCAGGCCTCCGGCACCAGGATCCGTCGGGCGGCCTCGGCCGTGGCCGCCACCGCGACAGTTCCGGACGCCACGACGTACGGCCGCGCGCCCCAGGCGGAGGGCCGGAACTCCGAGCGGTACGCCGTGACGATCTCCGCGACCCGCGCCCGGGCCCGCAGGTCCCCGACGACCAGGGGCAGCCCGGCGCGGGCGGCGATCCCCGCCCCCTCGCCGGTGGCCAGCACGTAGGCCGGGATCCGCATCCCCTCCGCCGGGCGGGCGTGCACCTCGGGGTGCGCCCGCTGCGAGCCGTCGATCCAGCCCAGCAGCTCCGCCAGCTGCTCCTCGAACCGGTCGGCGTCGGCGGTGTCCCGCCCGAGGGCGCGGCGGATCCCGCCGGTGAAGCCGACCGAGCGGCCGAGCCCCATGTCGATCCGGCCGGGGAACAGCGACTCCAGGACCCCGAACTGCTCCGCGACGACCAGGGGCTGGTGGTTGGGCAGCATCACTCCGCCGGTGCCGACGCGGATCCGGGCGGTCGCCCCGGCCACGGCGGCGGCGAGCACGGTGGGCGCGGATCCGGCGACCCCGGGCACGCTGTGGTGCTCGGAGACCCAGAACCTGCGGTACCCGAGCTGCTCCGCGGTGCGCGCGAGCTCCACGGTGTCGCGCAGGGCCTGGGCGGCGGGGTGCCCCTCGCGGGTGCGGGACCGGTCGAGTATCGAGAGTGTGCGGATCACACTGGGGTCAACGCACGGAGGACGTCAGGATTCCCCGGGCGCCGTCGGGCGCCGTCGGGCGGCGTCCGGCTGCGTCACATCGGTCGTGCCGGCCGTTCCTGCATCGCCGCCACCAGCCGGTGGATCACCTCGGCATCCAATGCGGGGTTCGCCGCGGCCACGTGGGCCAGTTCCTCGTCGTCGAGGAGTTCTGCCAGTCGGTGCTGCGGAAGGTTCGGGTGGCGCGCCATCGCTGCGCGCACGACCGGGTCCGGGTCCCGGGTGAGGCGCTCCACGGTGTCCGGCGCGGTCTGTGGGTCGAGGGCGGCCAGGGCTCGGACCTCGGGGTCCTCGTGGTCGGCGAAGGCGGCCAGGCCGGTCGTGGGAAAGTTCGGCCGGGTGGTGAGGTGCGCGCGCTCGCCGGTGTACTCGAGGTAGCTGCGGAGCAGGAGGGCGGCCGGGGCGTCCGGATGGCTCTGGGCCAGCAGGACGCGTACGCCGAGATCCTCGTCGGCGGCCAGGCGTTCCACGAGATCGGGCGGCAGCGTGGGGACCACGGCGGCCCTCTGGCGAAGCAGCGGGTGGCCCGAGGTCGCGTCCCGGCGGACCTCCTGGGGGTCCCGGGGTGCTCTGGGCCCGGGCCACGGATGGAATCGGTCGTCCGCGGGGACCTCGTAGTCGATCCCGGCCCGTTCCTCCTCGCTCAGCGCGGGGTGCACGGACAGGGCGAGCCGTACCGTCGGGTCGGGGTCCACGGCGAGCGCGCGCATCTCGGCGGGTCCGAGGTCGGTGCGGTGCGCGATCCGCTCGCGCACCTCCGGGTCCGGATCGCCGGCCAGGAGGACCACCACGTCGGCGGGCAGGCTGGGGTTGTCGGCGATCGCCGCCCGTTCGCCCTCGGCGACCGGAGAGGTCAGGACGCCGTCCACGACGGTTCTGCTGAGGGGCATGTGCATCAGCATGTCCCAGCGTGCGTGGCACGTCCGGTCGGGCAGTTCGCGCTCCACCCACGCCGGATCCTCGCGTTGCACGTGCCGCCGCGCCCCCTCCCGGACGTCCTCGTCGGGATCCGCCAGCAGCGCAGCCCGGATCTCGGCGGGCAGCACACCCCACCTGCCGACCCCCCAGCTGCGGACCTTCGCGTCCGGATGGGTGGGCATGGACCGCTGCAGCTCCATGGAGATCTGTCGGTAGTCGGGCAGGATGTCGTTCTCGTACGTGTTGATCATGTGGACGACGGTCTCGTCGGGCAGTGGCCTGTACACGCCGCCGACAGGCAGTCTGGGCGCCTGGGCGAGGTGGGCGCGGACGAACCACTCCGGATCGTCGACCAGTCGTGCCCGCTGGGCCGGATCGACGTGGGGATTGCGGGCGAAGAAGCTGCGGGTACGGGTGTCGGGGTGCCTGAGCACGGCCTCGACGACGGCGTCGGGGAGGATCCGGTCGCGGCAGAGCACCATCCGTACGGCCGGCGGACCGTCGGCGAGCAGACGCAGCAGCACGTCCTCGGGAGAGGACGGATTGAGGGCCACCCCGGCGAGCCGGCGCGCGGGCAGGTCGGCGGCCTCCCAGATTTCCCCAGGCGTAGGCATCTGTCGTAACCCCCGTGTGTCAGCCGGCCCCCCCCCGGGACCACCGGGCCACGACCCTACCGGCCTCGCCCGGCCGTGGACCGAGCGCGATCGCTGGTCGGTGCATCGCTGGTGCATCGCTGGTCGGTGCACCGAAAACCCCGCGCCGTCCGGAAGCCGCTCCTGCTTAGGCTGGCGGGGTGACCGAGACTCAGAACCGCAGGCCCCTGGCCGTCTTCGACATCGACAACACCCTGGCCGACACCGCCCACCGCCAGCACTTCCTGGAGCGCCGGCCGCGCGACTGGAGCGGGTTCTTCGGTGCGGCTCCGGCCGATCCGCCCCTCGCCCGCGGGATCGCGCTCGCGACGGAGAGCGCGGCCGACTGCGAGGTCGTGTACCTCACCGGCCGCCCGGAGCGGTGCCGCGCGGACACCGACGACTGGCTCGCCCGGAACGGGCTGCCCGAGGGGCGGCTGTGGATGCGCGGGAACCAGGACCGGCGGCCCGCCCGCACGACGAAGCTGGAGGTCCTACGCCGGATCTCGAGGGGCCGCGAGGTGCGGATGCTGGTGGACGACGACGAGCTGGTGTGCCAGGCGGCGCGCGCGGCGGGCTTCCGGGTGGTCGTGGCGGACTGGGCGGCGGACGCGCCGGAGCTCAAGGACGCGCAGGAGGGGGAGGGGCGCACCTGAACGCGTTCGCGTGCTCCTCCAGGCCCCCGAGCTCCTCGGGCGGGCCGGGCGGGCCGGTGCCCCCCGGGTGGGCCGGTGCCCCGGGGTGGGCCCGGTACTCCGGACGGGCCCGCCTGCCGACGTGCCCGCTCCTCCCGCGGGCCGCGGGAGGAGCCCCCGGGAGCGCGAGGGGCCGCCCGGGCATCCGAGGGGCCCCCGGGCGTTCCCGCGGGCCCCAGGGAGTCCCGTAGGCGCCGGGATGGCGTGCCTCAGGCCTCGCCGTCGAGACGGAAGCCGACCTTGATCCCCACCTGGTAGTGCGCGATCTCGCCGTTCTCGATGTGGCCCCTGATTTGCACGACTTCAAGCCAATCCAGATTGTGCAGCGTCTCGCCCGCACGGGCGATGCCGTTGCGGATGGCCTGATCGATGCCCTCGTGGGACGTGCCTACGATCTCGGTCACCCGGTACGTGTGATTGGACATGGGGGTCTCCCGACACTGGGTGGCTGTTGCCTTGTTCTACGGTGCCCCAGTAAGTCCGGGTTCGCGAACTATGCGTGAACAATCCATAGCGATACCCCCTTGACCCACCCATTGGTCTATGCCAATTTCAAGCCATCTGCGATCCATCCCCCAGAAGGTGACCTTCGTGAAGATGCGCTTCCTTGCCGTGTCCACCGCTCTCGCGGCCGTGACCGCCCTCACCGGCTGCAGTCTCGCCGGGTCGGGCGGAGGTACGGAGAAGGTGACGCTCTGGCTGATGAAGGGCAGCGCCTCCGACGATTTCATAGGTCGGTTCACCAGCACCTTCGAGAAGGAACATCCGGGCGTGGACCTGGAGGTGAAGATCCAGGAGTGGAAGGGGATCGGCGACAAGGTCAACGCCGTCCTGTCCGGAAAGAGCGAGGAAGGCGCCGACGTCATCGAGGTCGGCAACACCCAGGTCGCCCAGTACGTCGAGGGGGGCGGAGTCTCCGAACTCACCCTGGAAGCCCTGCGCGAGTGGGACGGCAAGAACTGGCTGAAAGGTCTCTCCGAACCGGGCAAGGTCAACGGCGCCCAGTTCGGCGTCCCCTGGTACGCCGCCAACCGCGTCGTGATCTACAACAAGGACCTCTTCGCGAGCGCCGGGGTCAAGGCACCGATCAAGACCCGCCAGGAATGGATCCAGGCCACGCAGAAGCTCGACAAGGGCGCCCAGCAGGGCATCTACCTCGCCGGGCAGAACTGGTACGTCCTCGCCGGGTTCGTCTGGGACGAGGGCGGCGAGCTCGCCGTCGAGAGCGGCGGCCAGTGGCACGGCACCCTCGACGAGGAGAAGGCCCTGGCGGGAATGGAGTTCTACCAGCAGCTCCAGGCCCTCGGTGAGGGCCCCAAGGATGCCGACGAGGAGACGCCCCCGCAGTCCGACGTCTTCGCCCGCGGCGGGATCGCCCAGATCATCGCCCCGCCCGGCCAGGCCGCCGCCATCGAGGCCGCGAACCCGGACCTCAAGGGCAAGCTCGGCTTCTTCCCGATCCCCGGCAAGACCGCCGACAAGGTGGGCTCGGTCCTCACCGGCGGCTCGGACCTGATCATCCCCGAGAAGACGAAGCAACGTAGACACGCCGTCGACGTGATCACGGCCCTGGTCAGCGAGAAGTGGCAGACCGAGCTCGCCCGCACGATGAGCTACGTACCCAACAAGACCACCCTCGCGCACGTGCTCCAGGGCAACGACGGCGCCACGGCGATGGCCCCCGGCGCCGCCCAGGGCCGTGCCACCCCGCAGTCCCCCCGCTGGGCCGAGGTGGAGGCCGAGAACCCGATCAAGCCGTACATGACGGCCGTCCTCACCGGCCAGGACCCGCGGAAGGCGGCGAAGGCGGCCTCCGATGCCATGAGCAAGGTCCTCAGCTCCGACCGCTGATCCGGGGCGGGAGGGCTCCGGAGGGGGAGGGAGGGCTCCGGAGGGGGCCGCCCGCCAAGTTCAGCGTCCGCACATCCAAGGGCCGCGAAGCGGCCATGTCGAATCCAGCCGGTCACGGAAGAAGTAAAGAAGCCAGGCCACACACCTGCCGGCCTGGCTTCCCGTGCCGGACCAGGAGCCGTCATGACCATCGCCCCCCTGTCCCCGTCCGTCGTTCCCCCCGCGGTCGCCCCCGTCTCCGCCTTCACCTCTTCCCCGGCGCCCACCCCGCACGCCGAGGAAACCCCCGCACCCCGCTACGCCGTCCGCCTCGCCCGCAACGAGGACGAGGTGCGCGCCGCCCAGCGGCTGCGCCACCAGGTCTTCGCCGGTGAGCTCGGAGCCCGTCTCGACGGACCGGAGCCGGGCCTGGACTCCGATGCCTTCGACGCCTACTGCGACCATCTCCTCGTCGTGGACGAGGAGACCGAGCAGGTCGTCGGCACCTACCGGCTGCTGCCCCCCGAACGCGCCGCCGTCGCCGGACGCCTCTACTCCGAGGGCGAGTTCGACCTCTCCGCCCTCGCTCCCATCCGCCCCGACCTGGTCGAGGTGGGTCGCTCCTGCGTCCACCCCGCCCACCGCAACGGCGCCGTCATCGCCCTCATCTGGGCGGGCCTCGCCCGTTACATGCACCGCTCCGGGCACAACTGGCTCGCCGGCTGCTGCTCCATACCGCTCTCCGACGGCGGGGTACTGGCCGCCGCCACCCGGGAGAACGTCCTCACCCGCAGCCTCGCCCCCGTCGAGTACCGGGTCGCCCCGCACCTCCCCTGGAACCCCGAAGGCATCGACTTCCCCGGCCGGATGGAACTGCCCCCGCTGCTGCGCGGCTACCTGCGCCTGGGCGCCTGGGTCTGCGGCGAGCCCGCCCTCGACGCCGAGTTCGGCTGCGCCGACCTGTACGTCCTGCTCTCCCTGCGCCGTACCAACCCCCGCTACCTCAAGCACTTCCTCGCGCTCGCCCCGGCCGCATGAGCGCCTGGCTCCCGACCTCGCCCTGCACTCCCACGGGCTGCGCCGGCCACGAGGGGCGCAGCGCGAGCGTGCCGCGCGCGGTACTGCGTCTCGCCGGCGCCATCGCCCTGGTGCTGCTCGGGATCCTGGGCGCCCCGCCGCTGAGGCTGCTGCCGGAGCGGCCCCGGCACGTGGTGGTACGGGCCTGGGCCGCCGCCCTGCTGGGCGCCTTCGGCCTGCGGATCACCGTGCACGGGACCCCCGGCCCCGACGGAGGCAGGCTGATCGTCGCCAACCACATCTCCTGGCTTGACATCCCGCTCGTCGCCGCCGTCATGCCCTCCAGGATGCTGGCCAAGAGCGACATCCGGAGCTGGCCCGTGCTCGGGCCGCTCTCCCGGCAGGCCGGCACCCTCTACATCGAACGCGACCGGCTGCGCACCCTGCCCTCCACCGTCGACGCCCTCGCCCGGGCCCTGCTCACCGGAGACCGCGTCACCGTCTACCCCGAGGGCTCCACCTGGTGCGGACGCGCCCAAGGCCCCTTCCGGCGGGCCGCGTTCCAGGCCGCGCTGGACGCGCGGGTGCCCGTACAGCCCGTACGGATCAGCTACCTGCTCGACGACGGGGGGCCGGCCGGGGCTCCCGCCTTCATCGGGGACGATCCGCTGACCGCCTCCCTGTGGCGGATCGCGCGGGCCCGCGGGGTACGGGCCGAGGTGTGGCTGCTGCCGCGGATCCCGCCGGGCCGGTACGGGCACCGGCGGGACCTCGCGGCGGCGGCTCAGGCCGCCGTGCTCGCCGAACCCGCCGAACCGGTACCCGTGTCACGACCGGCGCCGCCGCTGCTGCCCGGCGTCCCCTCCCAGCCATCGGCGCCGATACCGTCCGCCACCGACAGCGACAGGGCGAAGCGGCCCGCCGCATCCGTCCACCAATGGGTCAACTCCAGTCCCGCGGAGGCGAGTTCCTTGCGGACCCCTTCCTGACGGAACTTCGCCGAGATCTCCGTCAGGATCTCCTCACCCGCCTCGAAGGGCACCTCCAGATCCAGCGCCCTGACCTTCACCACCACCGGCCCGCGGGCCCGCAGCCGCATCTCGATCCACTCGTGCTCCCGGTTCCACACCGCCACGTGCTCGAAGTCGGCGGTGTGGAAATCCGCGCCCAACTCCCGGTTCACCACGGACAGCACGTTCCTGTTGAACTCGGCAGTCACCCCCTGGGCATCGTCGTACGCCGACACCAGGACGGCCGGGTCCTTCACCAGGTCCGTCCCCATCAGCAGGGCGTCCCCGGGTGACAGCATCGCCCGTACGTCGGCCAGGAACACGGCCCGCTCCGCCGGCAGCAGGTTCCCGATCGTGCCGCCCAGGAACACCACCAGCCGCGGCCCGGGGGACTCCGGCAGCCGCAGCGCCCGGGTGAAATCGGCCAGCAACGCGTGCACGCGCAGTCCCGGATGCTCCTCCAGCAGGATCTTCGCCGCCCCGGTCAGCGCGCTCTCGCTCACGTCCACCGGTACGTACGTGTCCAGCGCGGGCAGCGCCTCGATCAGGTGCCGGGTCTTCTCCGAGGAGCCGGAGCCCAGCTCGACCAAGGTGCGGGCCCCGCTCACCGAGGCGATCTCCCGGGCCCGTTCGAGCAGGATCTCCCGCTCGGCGCGCGTCGGGTAGTACTCGGGCAACCTGGTTATCTCCTCGAAGAGTTCACTGCCCCGGGCATCGTAGAACCACTTGGGCGGCAGCGACTTGGGGGACCGGGTCAGCCCGTCGCGCACATCCGTGCGCAGCGCTTCCTCGGCGGCGTGCTCGTCGAGCGTGCGGGTCAGCTGGAGCTGGAAGTCGTTCACGTGCCTTCGTCTCCTTGGTGCGGTGCGTGCGGTGCGTGGGGCGAGTGCGGTGCGTGGGGCGTGTGCGGTGTGTGCGGTGCGCCGACGGGGGTCTCCTTCAGGGAGACGAGATCGACCCGGGTGCGGGTGGCGGTCAGCAGGGTCCGGTCGGGTACCTCGCACCAGCGCGCGTCGTCGTCGTAGGGCTCGGAGGCCACGACCGTGCGCTGCGCCCGGGCGTCGGCCAGATACCACAGGGAATCCCCCCAGGCCGTCGCCGCGATGGCCCGGCCGTCGGTCAGCAGCAGGTTCAGCCGGGATCCGGGCGCTGCCTCGGCCAGCTCGCGCACCGTCCCGGCCAGTGCCGCACCGAGGTCCGGGTCCGTCCGCAGCCGGTGCAGGACCAGCGCCCAGATCAGCGCCGAATCCGTACGGGCGGCCATGGACAGCAGCTCCTGGGGCGGCAGGCCGGCCGCGACCGGGGCCGCGGAGTCCGGCCAGTCCCGCAGCGAGCCGTTGTGGCTGAACAGCCACAGCCCCTCCGAGAACGGGGCGGCCGCCGCCTCCCCGTCCGCCCCGGGGCGCGTGGCGTCCCGTACGGCGGCCAGCACGGCTCCGCTGCGGACCACCCGGGCGAGGTCGCCGAAGGTCAGGTCGCCCCAGATCGGACCGGCCCGGCGGTAGCGGGCGGGCACCGGGTCCCCCTCCGCGTACCAGCCGACGCCGAAGCCGTCGGCGTTGACCGTGCCGGAACGCTGGCGGCGCGGCTCCCACGACTGCCGGACCAGCGAGTGCCCGGGCTCGCTCAGCACCCGTCCGAGGCTCACGGGCGCCCCGAGGTAAGCGAGGTGACGGCACATCAGGCCTGCCCGGCGGAGCCTGCGGGGACGGCGCCGCGCGCGGTCCGGAACCCGGAGAAGATCTGCCGGCGCACCGGCAGGTCCCAGTTGCGGAAGGTGCCCCGGCAGGCCACGGGGTCCACGGCGAAGGAACCGCCGCGCAGCACCTTGTGCTCGGGGCCGAAGAACACCTCCGAGTACTCGCGGTAGGGGAACGCCCGGAAACCGGGGTAGGGGAGGAAGTCGGAAGCGGTCCACTCCCACACGTCGCCGATGAGCTGGCGCACCCCGAGCGGGGAGGCCCCGTCCGGATAGGCGCCCGCCCGGGCCGGCCGCAGGTGGCGCTGGCCGAGATTGGCGTGCGCGGGCGTGGGGTCCGCGTCGCCCCACGGGTAGCGGGTGGAGCGGCCGGCCGCCGGATCGTGGCGTGCGGCCTTCTCCCACTCCGCCTCGGTGGGCAGCCGGCGCCCCGCCCAGCGGGCGTACGCGTCGGCCTCGTACCAGCTCACGTGCAGCACCGGCTCGTCCCCGGGCACCGGCTCCGTGACCCCGAAGCGGCGGCGCAGCCAGGTACCGCCTTCACGGTGCCAGAACAGGGGGGCCTCGATTCCGTGCCGGCGGATCTCCGCCCAGCCGGCCGCCTCCCACCACCGCTCCTCGCGGTAACCGCCGTCCGCCATGAACTGTTGGTACGCGGCATTGGTCACCGGAACGGTGTCGATCCAGAACGCCTCGACCTCGCGGACGTGCGCGGGCCGCTCGTTGTCCAGCGACCAGGGCTCCGCGGAAGTTCCCATCGTGAACGGCCCCGCCGGTACGAGCACTTCGGCCGCCCGCGGCGGCCCCTGCGGGGGATCCGGGTCGGGCGCCGCCAGAACCGGCGCGCCCTGCCGGAGCTGATGGGTGATCAGCATCGTCTCGTCGTGCTGCTGTTCGTGCTGGGCGATCATCCCGAAGACGTAGCCGCCGTCCAGCAGGGCGGTACCCTCCAGGGGTGTGCGCTCCAGCAGGTCGAAGACCCGGCCGCGCACCTCGGCGGCGTACCGGCGGGCTTCCTCCGGGCTCAGCAGGGGCAACTTCGGGCGCTCCGCCCGGGGGTGCTCGAACGCATCGTAGAGCGGGTCTATCTCGGGGTGCATCGACTCGCGTCCTGCCACGTTGCGCAGCAGCCAGAGTTCCTCCATGTTCCCGATGTGTGCGAGGTCCCAGACCAGCGGGGACATCAAGGGGGAGTGCTGCGCGGTCAGTTCCGTCTCGGTGACGGCATCGGTGAGTCCGGCCGTCCGGACGCGCGCCGCGGTCAGGGCGGCGGCGGCCCGCTCGCGCAGGAGCTCGGGTTCGGCGGTCATGAGCGTGCCTCCTCGCCGGCCGGCCGGCGGTGCCGGGGCTGCTGAGTGTGGGCTTCGGCCCGCGTTTGCGTCCCGGTCCGGGCCTGCTGCGGTTCGGTGCGGTCGTCCGCCGGGCAGCGGCCTCGGGAGACGTAGCGCTCGGTGAACTCGCCGACGGTGTCGATGATGTGGCCGCCGGCTCCCAGCCGGGGCAGTGCCGAGGCCGCGGCCCGGAAGCAGGCGCGGGCGGCGGACCGCAGCTCCGGATCGGCCAGCGCGTTGCGGGCGGCGGAGCGCCACAGCGGATTGCGCGGCGCGGGCCGGGTGCCGTAGGAGTCGGCCAGCCCCTTCGCCACCCGGTACGCGGTCTCCGCGGCTTCCGGGTCGTCGAACAGCGCGTGCACCACGGCCACCGGGACCAGCCAGCCGTCCTCGCCGGGCTGGGCGTCGATCATCCGCAGCTCCAGATGGCCCCGGGGGCGTACCGGCGGGAAGAGGGTGGTCAGGTGGTAGTCCAGATCCGCGGCGGTCGGCGGGCGCAGGCCCGCTCCGGAGCGCATCCAGTCGCGGAAGGTCAGCCCGCGCGGTACCGCCCAGGGCGCACCCTCCTCGTCCACCCCGCCGTCCGCACCCGTCCGCACGCACATCACCTCGGTGTCCAGCGCCTGCCGGGTCCACGCACCGCGCGGCTCCGCCTCCAGGGGCGGAGCGAGGGAGCGCCGGGTGTCGAGGTCGCTCCAGACCCCTTGGCGGGCGCACCGCCAGCCGGCGTACGGGCCCTCGTGCGCGGGAGAGTTGGCGAAGGCGGCGACCAGCACCGCACCGAGGAGGTGGGCGAGGCGCCAGCGCCTGCCGTGCCCCAGCGGGCCGGGCTCCTCGTGACCGGCGTCCACGCACACCTGGACGGAGGCCGAGGCGCACATCATGGCGCGCCCGGCCGGGCCGGTGCGGTCGAAGTAGGTCTCCATGGCCTCGTACCGCGGGCTGGCCAGCATCCGCCGCAGCGGTCGGCGCGGGTCCTGGCCGAGTCCGTGCAGGACGAGGCCCTGGTCGCGCAAGGCGCCTCGGACGGCGGTCAGATCGGCCTGGAGGCCGTCGACGCATCCGGTCAGGGAGGAGGCGGGGGCCGAGCTGAGCTCCAGCTGGCCGCCGGGCTCGACGGTGACGCGGGATCCGAGGGGGAGGGCGCGGGCCGCGTCGTGCGCGGCGGTCAGGCGCTCGTGGGAAACGGGCCGGTCGGGTCGTTCGGCGTCGAACACCAGCCATTCGAGCTCCGCACCGAGCAGGCGGGGCGGGCCGGTCTTGAAACAGATGCCGTGGAGCAGCTCCTCGGCGCCTGCTTCGGTCAGTCGGGTGAGCGAGTCCTGGGGCATGACGGGGCCCTCGTCTCCTGTCGTCGTTTGTGACATCACCCGTGCCTACCCGTCCCTTGGGGCACAAATCCATTGCGGCGCCCTGCCGGAGCGCCGAAGATCGCCGCATGAGCGGCAGATTGCGCGAGATCGCGCGGGAGAATGCGGAGATCGTGGCGGCCGGGGGGTACCGGACGCGGTCGGGACGGCAGGTGTCGCTCGCCGCCGCCGTGGCGGAGGCCAAGGCAGGAACCAGAATATATGGCCCAAACCGGGTCATTCCAGGCGAGCTGATCGCGAAGGGCGCCCACCGGACCGTCGTCGAGGTCACCGGCGAGAGCAGCACGGTCGCCGCCCGTCGGCTCGCCGAGGAGCGCCCGGGGACGGTTCGCACGGTTCCGGTGGCCGTCCTGAACTTCGCTTCGGCCCGGAATCCCGGGGGCGGCTACGTCCGCGGGGCCAAGGCCCAGGAGGAGGCCCTCTGCCGCGCCTCGGCGCTGTACGAGACCCTCCTGGAGGCCCCGGAGTACTACGAGATCCACCGCGCCGAGGTCAGCACCTTCTACACCGACCGGGTGATTCACTCGCCCGGGGTCCCCGTCTTCCGCGACGACCGGGGCGACCTGCTGGACACGCCCTTCCGGGCCGGATTCCTCACCTCGCCGGCCCCGAACGCGGGCACGATCCGCCGCCAGGAACCGGACCGCGAGCCCGAGCTCCCCGCCGCGCTCGCCCGCCGCGCGGAGCTGGTGCTGGAGGTGGCCGCGCTGCACGGCTACCGGGGGCTGGTGCTGGGGGCCTGGGGGTGCGGGGTCTTCCGGAACGACCCCGCCCAGGTGGCGGAGGCCTTCCGGGGACTGCTGGCCGGGCGGTTCGCCGGGGTGTTCGAACGGGTGGTCTTCGGCGTCCTCGACCGGAATCCGGAGACGCGGGAGACCTTCGAGCGGGTGCTCGCGGGGGAGTGGCGGACCGGAGGCGACGACGCGCCCGGGACGGCTTAGGACTGGGACGGCTCAGGCCCGGGACGGCTCAGGACTGGGACGGCTCAGGCCCGGAACGGCTCAGGACTGGGACGGCTCAGGCCCGGAACGGCTCAGGCCCGGGAGGGCTGGGCCGGGTCCGGGAGCAGGCGGGTCCGCAAGAGGTCGAGCACCTGGTCCAGGGCAGCGCGGGTGGCCTGCCCGGGCCGGTCGACGAGGTGCTCGGTGAGGACGGAGTGCGGCGGCAGCACGGCTTCGGGGTTGGCGTCCTCGTCCTCCAGCTCGGCGGCGACGAAGGCGTCGCCGAGCTCGCGGCGCAGGAACGCGAAACGGGCGCCGGGGCTGAGCCGGTCGCTCCCGAAGCGCAGCCCCAGCACCTGCAGGCCCTCGCGCTCGCAGCGTCCACGGACGGCGGCGAGGTCCCCGGGCGAGATGTCGATGCCGTCCCGTCGGCGGGCGGTGATGCCCAGGGGGAGGGACGGCTGCGACAGGACCGGCACGAGGAGGTGCTCGTCGACGGCCATGGCGAGGGCGAAGCCGCCGGTCAGGCACATGCCGACGGCGCCGACGCCCGGGCCGCCGCAGCGCTGGTGCTCGTAGGCGGACAGCGCGCGCAGCCAGCTCACGACGGGCGAACTCCGGCCGGTGGCCAGGACGGTGAACTCCCGGCTCACGCACACGTTCCAGACGGTGGAAGCGGTGTAGAGGGCGCCCCGCAGCAGGCCGTGGGCCGTGGGGTGGGGGTCGCGTCCGGGCGTGCCGAACAGCACCGGGAGCACGGCGGTGCAGCCGAGCGCGGCCACCCGCTCGGCGAACTCCAGCACCTTGGGGGTGATCCCGGGAATCTCCGCGATCACGATCACCGCCGGCCCGCTGCCGCGGCGCAGGACGGGACGCGTGCTGCCTCCGTGGGTGAAGGTGCCGCGTTCGAAGCCCGACAGGTCATGGTCCGCCATGGACGACCGCCTCACTCATCGACCGTGGCGCACGCGATGGACGACGCACGGCACCACCCTCCGCTGACGTCCTCTGACGTCCTCTGACGTCCTCTGACGTCCTCTGACGTCCTCTGACGTCCTCTGACGTCCTCTGACGTCCTCTGACGTCCTCTGACGTTCCGCTGACGGGAGGGACCGTACAACACCCGGACGGAGTAGGCCTACTCCGGAGTAACCACCCGGGTGCCGGACCGCGACGGACGCCTACGAACCTTCGGGTGCTCCGGGTTTCCAGCCCCAGGCCGTGAGCATGCCGGGTGACAGTCCGGCGTACCCGGGGGAGTCCAGCAGCCGCAAGGCCTCGGCGAGCCGGTCCTCGTCGACGAGCCCCGTCGCCAGCATGTCCGCCCGGGCCCGGTCCCAGGTGTCCGCCCAGAACCGGCTGATCGCGCTGCCCGGCAGCAGCGGTGGCACGTGGATCTCGGCGGCCACCGATTCCAGCCCCGCCGCCTCCAGCAGCTCGGGGTGGTGAACCACCTGCGACACGTCGGTCCCGATGCTTTCGCTCAGCCCCCGCCACATGGCCCGCATCGCGCCGGTGTACGGGGTGAGGGGCGCGGAGTCCGTCGTCAGGTCCACGGCGTCGCTGATCACCAGGACCCCGCCGGGGGCGAGCAGCTCGACGAGCCGGGCGACCAGCCGCGGCCGCTCCGGCAGGTGCATGAGGACGAAGCGGGCGTGGACCAGCCGGAAGAGGCCCGGGGAGAAACCGTCCGCGGTGATGTCCGCCCGCAGCGGGGTCAGCCCGGGCACGGGGTGCTCGGTGAGGAAACGTACGTCCCGGTCCACCGCGAGGACCTCCGCGACCCCGGCTTCCTCCAGCAGCCGGCGCGCCACCGTCCCGGTTCCCGCTCCGACGTCCAGACAGGTCCAGCCGGGGCCCACGCCCAGCTGCCGCAGCCGGGACATGGTCGTCCCGTCGTAGGTGAGGGAGCCGAGGCCGATCCGGTCCCCTTCGCCGACGGAATCGGGACGGAAGACCCGCTCGCCGTAGCGCCCCGGGTCCTGGGGCCCTGTGCCGGTCATGGATCCATTGTCGCAAGGAGGCGGGAAGGCGACATGCCGGAGCCGGAGCCGGAGCCGGAGCCGGAGCCGGAGCCGGAGCGGGGACCTCTGGCCCCGGCCCCGGCCCCGCCTGGATCAGGTGCCGAGCGCGCCGCCCCGCCACTGCTGGTTGGTGTGCGCCGGGGTGCAGTCCCACAGCCCGACCCGGGCGCCGTTGCCGGTGGCCCAGCCCAGGGCGTCGAGGCACTTGCCCGAGTGGACGCTGCGCAGCAGACCGCCCGGGATCGCCTCCCATTTCTGGTTCAGGCCCTGGTGACAGGAGTTGAGCCCGATCAGCGAGCCGTTCTCGGTCTTGCCGAACTGGACGTCCATGCACCGTCCGAGCGAGCGGACCGTGCCGTCGCTCTCCAGTTTCCAGGCCTGCGCGTCCGTGCCGTTGCACTGGTAGATCTGGATCGGCGTGCCGTCCTTGGTGCCCGCGGCCTTGACGTCCAGGCACTTGCCGGAGTGCACGCCGACGATCTGGCCGGATCCGGCCGGCGGCGCCGGGTTGCAGTAGATCTCCACGAGGACCTGGTAGTACCCGCCGTCACCGATCGGCATCGCCCGCGGACCGTTGCTCTTGGAGCAGCGGAACGTCTCGTAGCCCTCGCCCACGGCCTGGCCGTAGGCACTGCTCCAGGCGCCATCGACCGCGATGTTGTACGGGCCGTAGCCCATGCCGGTGAAGTACTTGGGGGCGGTCGGGGCCAGGGCCGCCGAGGCGGGGGCGGCGGCCGGAGTGGCGCCCGCCGGGGAGGCGAACAGCGCCGTGACGGCGAACAGGGCGGCGGCCGCGGCCGACAGACATCGAGCCAGCTTCACGCGTGGCTCCCTTCGGAAGAGGGGTTCGGTGGTCGAACGGAGAGGAAGGTGCCGCCGGGCCCGCGGTCGGCTCGACAGTAGCCGCGCGGCGCCGCCGGACAGTCTCACCGTGGTCTCAACTCCGTTCGGAAAACGGCTGATTGCCTGCTGACCAGGGGGGACGCCGGGTCGGTATCGTCCCGGGAGCGTGGAGAGAACCGAGGAGCTCGCGGCGCTGCGGGCCGCCCTGGAAGCCGGAACGCCCGTCCATCTCGGCGGGGGGCTCGGCAGCGGCAAGTCCTGGCTGGCCCGGCGGCTGCCCGTCGCGGACGCCGTCGAGCTGTCCGGGCTACGGACCGCGGAGGCGGCCTCCCGGGTTCGCGCCGCGCTTGCGGCCGGGCCCGGGGGAGGGCTGCTGCTCGTCGACAGCGTGGACGGGCCCGGGCACGCCGAAGCCGTCGCCGCCGCCCTCGAAGAACCCCGTGCCGGGACGGGCGGACCCCGCAGACCGGTGCTGCTGGTCGGCCGGCGCCCCCTGCGGGCCGTCTCCGGCTGGACGGGCCGGCCCCTGACCACGCTGACCCTCGGACCCGTGCCGGCGCGGGCCGTCGAGACCCGGATCCGCGCGAGCGGCCTCGAAGACCCGGAGGCGGTGGCGCTGGCGGTCCGGCTGGCCGGCGGGAACCCGCTGCTGGCGCAGCTGGCCGCCCGGACGCTGCTCGCGGGCACGCCGGCCGACGCCCCCGGGGCCGTCGCCGACGCCATGACCGAGGAGGTGTTGCTCCGGCTCGACCGCGAGCGCCCGGCGGCCGCCACCGGGAGCGGGCGCTGGCGGCACGCGCTGCGCCTGCTGGCGACCGTACGGGCGGGGGACGAGCGGCTGCTGAGCGGCGGCCCGGAACTGTTCTCGGCGCTGGCCGCGCTGAGCCTCGTCCGCAGGGAGCGGCTCGGGCTGGCGATCCGTGAACCCTTCCGCACCCTGTTCGAACTCGCCTTCCAGTGGCGGCGCCCGGAGCACCACGAAGGGCTCCGCGCCCGCGCCGCCGACTACAGGCGGGCCCTGCTGACGGAACGCCGCGACCCGCAGGAGCGGGCACGGCTGGTGGAACAGGGCCTGTTCCTGTCCGGCGACCCGACCCTGCGCGGCTCGCTGTTCCCGCCCGCGGAGGAATCCGCGGTCATCGGACCCGCCGGCGCCGGGGAGACCGAGGACATCGGCCGGCTGATGCGCGAGTGGGCGGTGCGCGGAGGGTTCGACGTACGGCGCTGCGAGCGGATCACCGGCCAGTGGCTGGACGCGGCCGGCCCCGCCGCCTTCCGGCTGGCCCGGGACCGGGACGGCCGGCCCGTGGGACTGGCGGCGCTGCTGCCCGTCGCGCAGGGCACGCAGGCCGGCATCGAACCCCTGCTCCAGCAGCATGCCGACGGCCTCCTGGACGGCTCCCGCGGCCACCCCGGCGGGGGGCTGTTCCTCGGAGCCGCGTACGCGGCGGACCCGGTCGCCCACGCACAGGTCCTGCGGCACATCCTGGGCCAGGCGGTGCTCGCCGGGCACCTGGTGGTGTCCACGGCCAGCCCCGACTACCAGACGCTGCTGCGCACGCTGAGCTTCCGCCCGCACGGCGGCATCCGCGACGACGTCTACCGCTGCGGGAGGCGGCCCGAGGTCTACAGCCACGACTTCACTCCCGCCGGGCTCCCCGCCTGGATGCGGACCCTCGCCCCCGGCGGGCGCCCCGCGGGCCGGCCGGAAGAGGACGCCCCGGACGCCGTGGCCTGGGCGCTGGCCCGCATCCGCGACCCGCGCGCGCTGGCCCGCAGCCCGCTGCTGGCCCGCCCGGGCCTGTCCACCGCGCATGCGCTGCGCGACTGGCTGGACAACGCCGTACTGGAACTGGCACTGGCCGACGCCCCCGCCGACGCCGAGGCGGGGGCCATCCTGCGCGCCTACTACCTGAGCGGACGGCCCCGTACCCACCACCAGGCCGCCCGCGAGGTGCACCTCAGCCGTGCCACGTACTTCCGCCGCCTGAGGAGGGGGCTGGACCGGCTGGCGGAACGGCTGCCGCCGCCGTCACAGCACGATGGCGTGTCTTTGGCCGCCTCGACCTAGGTCGTCTCTTTCGGATCTTGCCGGGCGGCGCGGGCCAGGCAAGATCCGAAAGAGACGGCCTAGCGCCAGCCGTACCGCTCGCGCAGCCGGTCCACGACGAGCTGGAACCGGCCCCGGTCCAGTGCGCAGGCCTCGCGTCGCATGCCGTCCTCGTGGACGCGCAGCACCCGGTCCACGTCCACCCAGGACTCCCGCCCCGCGCTGTCCCACGGCCCGGTCCCGATGGGGACCCACTCCCGGTCGTGGTCGTGCCGCTTGCTGGACAGCTGCACGGCCAGGAGCGTGCCCTTCTCCTCACGGGCCACGACGAGCACCGGCCGGTCCTTGCCGCGCCCGTCGTTCTCCTCGAAGGGAACCCAGGTCCAGACGATCTCGCCGGGATCGGGATCCCCGTCGCGATCGGGGGCGTACGAGGTCTGCACCGGCCCGATGGCGTTCGGATCGGCCTCGGCCGTCGCGGTGTGCCCATCGCGGCCGGGCTGCTCGACGTGACCGTTGCTGTGGTGTGAAAGTGCCGTCATTTAGGGGAGATTACTGGGTTTTGAGGTCTCTGTCGTGGGAGCATCCATCGGGTACGGCGGCGCGGGTGCGACCACCTCGTGGTAGGCCTTCCAGATCAGGGGCGGGAAGGCGCTGCCCCGATCGGAGTCGGGGCCCCCCACGCCCTGCATGGGCAGCAGCTGCGTGACGTCGGGCTTCGTACGGAACATCGTGACGGAGGTGCTCAGTTCCGGCGTGGTGCCGATGTACCAGGCGGAGTTCATGCGGTCGTTCGGGCCGGTCTTGCCTCCCCAGGACGGAAGGTAGGTCCGCTGGTCCTTCGGGGGTCCGACGGCGTTCCACCCCACGTGGCGGAGCGCCGCGCCCACGATCGCGGCCGTGTCGGAGCTCATGGCCCGACGCGGCTTGGGCCGGCCGAAGCCGTCCACCGCGGTGCCGCTCCGCTCGACCTTGGTCACGGAGTAGGGCTCGGTGGCCTGGCCCTTGTTGATGAAGGTCGTATAGGCACTGGCCAGCCGGACGGCACTGGGCGTGGAGGTCCCGATGGAGAAGGTCGGCTCCAGCTTGGCCATGCTCTCCTCGCGCAGCCCCGACGCGACCGCGAGCTCCTTCACCTTCTTCAGCCCGATCTTCTTGCCGGCTTCCACGAACGGGATGTGCTCGGAGTCCACCAGGGCCGAGCGGAGGTGCGCGGACACCGTCGGCGTCCCCGCTGCCGTCGGCTTCGGGGGGAGCGGTGCGGGGCTCTCGCCCGGCGGTTCCGTGCCTTCGACCTCCTCCTCCAGAGCGGCGGCGTACACGAAGGGTTTGAACGCCGAGGCCGCAGGCACGCCCGAGGTGTCCGCGTTGTTGGTGAAGTGCTCGATCGCGTCGGCGCCGCCGTAGACCGCGACGATCGCTCCGTCCTTGGGGCGTATCGAGGCGGCGCCTACCTGTACGTACTGGTCCTCCGGGCGCTTCTTCGGGTCCAGCCGGTTCGCGCGCACCTGCTCGACGGCCTTCGCCAGCGCGGACACCTTGTCCTTCTCGAAGGTGGTGTAAATGCTGTAGCCGCCGGCGGCCAGATCCTTGTCCGTGATCCCGCCGCGGCTCTTGAGGGACTTGTTGGCGATGTCGACGAGGTAGCCGATCTGGCCGGCCTGGCTGGTCGGCTTGGCGGGCGGCTTCGGCTCCGGGAACTGCGTGTACTTCGCGCGTTCCCCGGCGCTCATCGCACCCGTGCCGACCTGACGGTCCAGGATCCAGCTCCAGCGGTCCTCGGCGCGTTGGTGGTTGGAGGCGCTGAGGGACGGGTCGAAACTCTCCGCGCCCTTGAGGACAGCGGCCAGCAGGGCACTCTGACTGGGGTTCAGGTCCTTGGCGGGGATGCCGTAGTACGCGTACGAGGCAGCCTGGACGCCGTACGCGTCGCGGCCGAACCAAGAGGTGTTGAGGTACCCCTCGAGAATCTCCGTCTTGGGCCGCTGGTTGCTGATCTTCACGGAGAGGAAGAGTTCCTTGATCTTGCGCTGGACGGTCTGGTCCTGGCTCAGATAGGTGTTCTTCACGTACTGCTGGGTGAGCGTCGAGCCGCCCTGGGTCTCCTTGCCCTTCACGATGTTGACGGCGGCGCGGCCGATGCCCGTCACCGAGACGCCCGAGTCGCTGTAGAAGTCCTCGTTCTCCGCGGCGATGACGGCGTGCTGCACGGAACCGGGGACCTCGGAGAGCTTCACGTCCTGCCGGTTCACATCGCCGACACTCACCATCCGGCTGCCGTCCGCCCAGTAGTACACGGTCGCCTGCCGACGCGCGGAGTCGTGCGCATCCGGGATCTCGACCCGCGTGTAGACGACGGTGGCGAGGCCGGCGAGGGCGCCGACGAAGAGCAGGAACAGTCCGGTGACGAGCTTCCAGGAGGGCATCCAGCGCCGCCAGCCCCGGCGGCCGCGACGAGGCAGGTCGATGCGCAGGCGCCGGGCCTTCCGCCCGGCTCCCTCGCGGCTCTTCGCACGGCCCCCGGGGCGCCGCGCGCGCTCCGGACCTTCCGTCTGGACCGGGCTTCCGGTCGCGTCCGTCCTGCCGGTGCGGTCCACGCGGCGTTTGCGGGGCAGCCTCATAGGGGGTGCGGACCTCCTCGATCGCGAGCCGTCACCTCGGGGGTGGTGACGGAACTCGGCAAGGAGGATGATCATTTCGCGTTCGTGGTTGGGTCGTTCGTGAAACTCTTACGCGAGGCGCGAGGCGCGAGGCGCGAGGCGCGAGGCGCGAGGCGCGGGTGCGCGGGGTGCAGGGAACGTAGGGAGTTCCGGTCTGACCTGCACGCGTGCCTGACATCGCGGGCGGATGCGAGTGTCCGTGTGGAGGCCTCCGCGGTGAGGGCGGTAACCGGACTTCGCCGCAGTGGACGAGGGCGGGCTTCCTGTGAATCACCGTACTTTCGTCAGCGGTTGTGCTCTACAGCCACCGATGCTTCGCATCTGGATGTCCCGCTACGATGACGGCATGCGGAGCGCGGCGGTGAGCGAAGACAGCTCGGAATACTGCGCGTTCGATTCCTGGTATCAGCATCAGCACGACCTCTTCCTCGCCCACGCGGGCTCCCTGTTGGATCTCTCCGCCGCCAGGTCGATCGTCGACGAGGTCTTCGCGAAGATTCACGCGAAATGGGTGGCGTTGCCGTGGTGGGGGTTTTGCGCTCTCACCTTGATCATCTGGCTTGCCGATCTGCGGGTTCTGCCCCGGCTGCTCTTCGAGCTGCATTCGTACGAGTACGCGCGGCATCCACCACCTCACGCCTCATCGCCCTGCGGCCTCCTGCGCATGGCCTCGCCCGCAATCCCTCGCGGGCCGCAAACGGAACTCCACCTCGATGCCCTGGCACGTTCTGGGGCGCTGACTGCCTGATCTCCGGAGCAGGCATGGCTGCGCCTGCTCATCGACATGGAGTTCTAGTGGAGATCATCAACATCACCTTTTCCGTGATCGCGGAGAATGGGATGAAAGCAGCCTTCGTAGGCATCGGTGCGGTGATCGTCGGACCGCCCGTGACGAAGCGACTCGTCGGCCTCACCCGGGAGTTCTGGGACCCGAAGATCACGCGTCTCCGTCGGACGATCGCCGACCGCGTAGCCCCTGCGGATCCGACGGATGGCGCGAACGGGTAGAACGAAGAGGCGATCCAAAGGCGCGAGCGCGCTTGATGTCTCGGAACCCGGTCCGGGAGTCCTCGAAGTCTTGGACTCCCGGACTCTCCGCCCACAGCCGGCCACTTGGCCTGGTTGGTGCGGGTGGCGACGATCCGGCGTGGCCGCAGTGCTGCGCAGTCCTGAAAGGACGGCGCCGGGGCCGGCGCGGACGTTGTCCGTGCCGGCCCGCGGCCCTGGTCATCGGCTGCTTCGGCGCTCGATCTCGCGCTGGACAACCTCGATTGCCGTCCGCAGCGCAGTGATCGATGCACCCTGCTCGCGGGAGAGCCGGAGAAGATCGTTCAGTGTGTCCTTCTCGATAAGGACCCTTGCGAAATCTTCCGGCAGTGCGGTCTTCTCGTAGACCTTGATGTGCGCGATGACCTCCCCAAAGGAGATCTTGGGCCAGCGCCGCTCAGCCTGCTTGATACGGCTGCGCGTTGCGCCCAGATCACTGACGTCTGCCGGTGTCACGGCGGTGGCCTCCAGTTTGTCCAGGAGTACCAGTGTGTCCGCAAGCAGATCGTGGAACGGTTTCAGCTCGTTGGCCTCCTTGTCGCGCCTGCGCTTGCGCAACGCGATGACGGAGAAGACGGTGGCGCAGATACAGGCTACGAGGGCCACGGAACTGGCCCAGTTCCACGTATCGTTGAATGCTCCTGCGGCCCAGTGCGGAGCCTGAACCGGGCCGGCATGGGCTTGAAGCGAATTCTGCAGCGGAACGGAAAACGAGAAGGGCATGATGGGTTGTCCTTACTGAGAACAAAGGGTGCTCGTCCGGACTCCGCTCAGGAGATGACGGGCTGTCGGATGGTGTTCTCTGCCGGATCTCCGCAGGGTCGGAGCGCCGAGCGGGGCCATCAGGCCACAGCTGGGGACGTGTGTTGCATTCCGACGCAGGTACGGATGGGTCTCGTGGCTGCTCGGAGCCACGGGTTGGGTCTTCCGGTCCGGTCTGGTCCGGATCCGGATTCTGCGGACGGGAGCTTCCAGTGAGCGGTGGCCGGCGTGGTGGAGACTTCGCGGTGCGGCTGGCGGCATTGGTGAAGGCCTCAGGGCTGACGCTGGAGCGGGCCGCGGAAAGGACGATGGAGCGCCGTCCGCGCGACGCGTCGTGGAAGGTGACGTATCGCCAGATCAGTACCTGGCAGAACGGTTCCCACCTGCCTGCCACGGAAGAGGGGTTCTTGAAGCTGGTCAGGGTGTTGACCGAGCACGCTCGCGGCCGAGCGGCGCGTGGGCACCAGGTCGGCGATCTACTCGACGAGCATGCTTGGGCTCGGCTGCTCCGGCAGGCCGTAGCCCCAGGGTCCGACGAGCCGACGTCGGGCACCGGCGATGACGATGGGGGGACGGCTGATGCCCGGTTCACCCGATGTCTGGTCGGAGTGGTCCCCTCGGCTGCGGACTGCTTCCAAGACCGCGGGAGTGCAACTCAACTGAGGGGAGCCATCGCCACTGTCGGGACGGCGGTGCTGTCTCAGGTGCTCGCCGGAACCGGCGGAGTCGGCAAGACCCAGCTCGCGGCCAACCACGCCAGGGCGATGTGGACCGCCGGCGATCTCGAGGTGTTGGTGTGGGTGAGTGCGGCGTCCCGAGCATCGATCGTCAGCTCCTATGCCGAGGCGGCGTTCCAGCTGGGACTGGCGGCAGAACAGGGTGATGTGGGCCGTGCGGCGGAGCGTTTCCTGGCCTGGGCGCACACGGGCACACGCTCTTGGGTGGTGGTGCTGGATGACATCCAGCAGCCTGATGACGTACGCGGGTTATGGCCGTCGACGGGCTCGGTAGGCAGCGTGGTGGCCACGACCCGACTACGTGGCGACGCACTGGCGGGCGGCGGCCGACAGGTGATCGAGGTCGACCTGTTCACTCCGAGCGAGGCCAGAACGTACTTGATCGCCAAGCTCGCTCCGCAGGGTCTTGCCGGGGAGGCCGAGCAGCTCGATGCGCTGGCCGAGAGCCTCGGGCGGCTGCCTCTCGCACTGGCACAGGCCGCGGCGTACATGATCGACCAGGACCTCGACTGTGGCGTCTACCGGGAGCGACTCTCCGCCAAGCTGCTTGAGCACGTGGTACCCGAACCGCGCGATCTTCCTGATGACCATCAGACGATCGTCACCGCGGCCTGGGACCTCTCGGTCGAGCAGGCGAACCGAGCCCGCCCTCAGGGGTTGGCACGGCCCCTGCTTCATCTGGTGTCCGTGATGGATCCCAGCGGCGTCCCAGCAGCCGTGCTGACCAGCGAATCAGCCCGCGAGTACGTCTCCTCCTGCCAACTCGATGACGTTCCGCGATCGGATGGGCCGGGAGTCGAGGCCGACGATGTCATGGGGGCCCTGCGAGTCCTGCACCGGTTCAACTTGATCGATCACAATCGCCGTGCGCCGTATCAAGAGGTCAGGGTCCACAACCTGATTCAGCGCGCCACTCGCGAATCCCTCCCGCCCGACCAGCGTGCCCGGGCCACGTACGCCGTTGCCGATGCCCTTCAGGAGGTATGGCCCGAGGTTGAACGTGATCAACTCGGAACTGTTCTGCGCGCCAACACCACTGCCTTGAACCGCGTCGGCGGCGACATCTTGTGGCAGTGGCACGGTGGAGCGCACCCGGTGCTGTTCCACTCCGCGGGCAGTCTCGGCGCGTCCGGACAGGCCGCCGCTGCGGTCACGGAATTCATCCACCTTCATTCTGTGGCGTGCCGGTCCCTCGGAGCCAACCATCCGGACGCCCTGGTCAGCAGAAGCCGCCTGGGACGCTGGCGGGGTGAAACGGGTGACGCAGGTGGTGCGGTGGCCGCATTCGAGGAACTCCTGCCGGACCAGATTCGGGTTCTGGGTCCCGACCACTGGGAAACGCTGGAAAGCAGGAGCAACTTGGCGTCATGGCGGGGTGAGACGGGTGACGTAAGCGGTGCGGTGGCTGCGTTCGAGGAACTCCTGCCGGACCAGATTCGAGTTCTGGGCCCGAACCACCCGGAGACGCTGAACAGTCGGAACAACATGGCCTACTGGCGGGGCCTGACGGGGGATGCTGCGGGTGCGGTGGCCGCGTTCGAGGAGCTGCTGCTCGACCAGACCAGGGTGTTGGGGTCAGACCATCCCAAGACGCTCGGCCTCCGGAGCAATGTGGCCCAGTGGCGTGGGGAGTCGGGTGATGCGGCTGGTGCGGTAGCCGCTTACCAGGCTCTCCTGGCTGACCAGGTACGCGTGCTGGGACCGGACGAACCCATGACGCTGATCATGCGGAGCAACATGGCGAAGTGGCGCGGTCGGGCCGGTGATGTAACAGGTGCACTGGCTGCGTTCGAGGAGCTGATGCCAGATCAGGTGCGAGTCCTTGGGCCCGATCACCCCCTGACGTTCATGTCTCGGAACCTCATGGCGAACCTGCGTGGTGAGTCAGGTGACGCCGAGCGTGCCGTGGCCGAGTACGAGGCCCTACTGGCTGACCGGTTGCGGGTGTTGGGAACGGATCACCCCGACACCCAGAATGCGCGCGCGAACCTTGCCTTCTGGCAGGGACGAGCCGGTGACGCTCCCGGCGCGGCCGCTGCGTTCAAGGAGGTCCTTGCCGACCGTGCGCGCCTGTTGGGGCCTGATCACCCCGATACCCTGACAGCCAGGGGAAACCTCGCGTACTGGCAAGGGAAGGCTGGGGATCCTGCGGGCGCGTTGGCTGCGTTCGGGGAGCTGGAGCTTGACCTGCTCCGTGTGATCGGTCCTGGCGACCCCCGAACGCTGACTTTCCAGAGCCATCTGGCGCATTACCAAGGCGAGGCCGGTGACGCTGTGGGCGCGGTAGCTCTTCTCGAGGAGCTCGAGCCGAACTTCCTTCGCGTTTTCGGCCCCGAGCATCCCAGGAGCTTGTCCTTCCTGGAGCAACTGGCGATGTGGCGGAAGAAGGCTGATGGGGTGTGAAGCGTCCGCCGTGTGACGTACCGAGCCTATTCCAACCTCTTGGGGAGGTCGGTGAGGGGCGGCGTGTTCGCAGGTGTTCCAGCGTGCGGGCCGTATCCGGTCCGTAGGGCCGAGGCGGGGTCCGACGGCAGGCCGTCCGTGGGCGGGGCGGGTGGTGTCTGCCAGCCGAGTTCGACGGAGCGGCGGCATTTTTCGGCGGCGTCGCCGGAGCTCGTGAACAGTGCGGTCAGCATGTGCACGCCCTGGGCGAGGACTTGGTGCGGCAGCGGGCCCGCCGCGACCAGGGAGGCGAGTCCGTGGCCGATCACCCAGCTCTGCGTCGCCAGGGTCAGGGGGTCGACGTCGGCGTTGAAGCGGCCGGCCGTCTTGGCGCGTTCGACGGCGCTGACCAGGCAGTGCAGGGTCTCATCGGCGGCCTTGGCGTCCTCGAGCTCGAAACCGGCGTCGAACATGATCCGGTAGAGGTCGGGGGCGGCCAGGGCGTTGCTCACGTAGGCGGCTCCGAGCGCGGCCAGGTCCCGTACCGGATCCGTGGACGGCGGCACGGCGTCGAGCCTGGCTGCCAGGCGTTTGAAGCCTTCCTGGCGCATGGCCGTCCACAGGCCGTCCATGCCTCCGAAGTAGGTGTAGACGGCCATCGTCGATACGCCGGTTCCGGTCACGAGTGACCGGAGGGTGACGGGCTCACGGGTGCGCAGCATCATCGCGGCTCGCTCGATCAGGAGGGAGCGGATCGCCGGGTCTTTGGTTCGAGCCATGCCCTCAGAATACATAGCAGCGCTATGGTTTGGGGAGGTGTGCCGGAGCGTGCGCCCTGACGAGAAGGAGTTTCCATGGCCGTGACGCTGGTCAATCCCAAGGGGTTGCCGAAGCCCGACGTCTACCGTCAGCTGTCGATCGCCACCGGGTCGAAGCTGGTGTTCCTCGCAGGTCAGGTCGCGCGCGATGCCGAGGGGCGGCGTGTCGGCGAGGGGGACTTCGCCGCTCAGGTCGAGCAGTGTTATCTCAACATCGCCACCGCCCTGGCCGAGATCGGCGGATCCTTCGACGACGTGGCGAAGTTGACCGTCTACGTCGTCGACTGGAGCCCCGAGAAGATGCCGCTGCTGGGGGAGGGCGTGAGCCGGGCGGCGGCCAGGCTGGGCATCGACCCCGTCAAGCCGGTCACGCTGCTGGGCGTCGCGGCGCTGGGGGAACCCGACCTTCTCGTCGAGGTCGAAGCCACGGCCGTTCTCGACTGACGCGGGTGGCGGTCGATTCGTGGGTGACGGTCGATTCCCGGGGCAGTGGCCGCTCCGCCGCGATGGACCGTCCCGCCCTCCCCCACGAGCTCCCGGCTGAACGGGGAGTTCGGCCCGGGAGGGCCGGGCGGTCCAGGTCCTCAGAGCCAGCCCTCCAGTGATGCCATGAAACCGTCGAAGTCGTCGCGGTGGATGGTGTGGCCGGCGCCGGTGACCGAGCGGACCTCGAAGCCGCGCTCCTTGAGGACCGCCGCGCGCTCGGGTGAGATCAGGAAGCTCGGGTCCGCCAGCTGTACGAGGGACGGGACCACCGGTGCGGCCGGCAGCAGGTCCGTGCCCATCAGCGGGGTCAGGCTCAGGGCGGTGGCCTCGTCCCAGACGGCCAGGGTGGCCAGTTCGACGTCCACGTCGGCCTCCTCCCAGCGGGGGTTCATCGCCTGGATCTGCTCCTTGGGAGCGGACTTGAACTGGGCGAACATCTCGGGGCCGAAGCCCTCGCCGAGCTCCGCGAGGTGCCAGGCCGGGTCCGAGAACACGGCGCGCTTCGGCTTCAGGCGGTCGACGGCCTTGGAGAGGGTCAGGCCGCCGAGGGAGTGGCCGATGGCGAGCTCGGCGCCGGCCGGGAGCGTTTCGACCACGTCGTCGGCGAAGGCCTCCGGGCTGTACTCGCCCCGGCCGCTGGCGCCGTGGCCGCGCAGGTCCACGGCGATGACGCGGTAGCCGCGCTCGGCGAGGGCGGGTCCGACCCGGCGCCAGGTCCGGTGGTCGGCCATGATCCCGTGGATCAGGAGGGCGATGCGGTCGCCTTCGCCCCAGGTGTGGGTGTGGAGCTGCACGGTGATGCCTTTCAGCGTCAGGGGGATGGGGGAGGGGGAGGAGGGAGGGGAGATGGGGAGGGAGGGGCTGGGTGGTGGGTGCGGGAGTGCGGTCGGGTTTGGGTCGGGTCGAGGCGGGGCGGGGCCGCCTGCCCGTCTAGCGGACGCTGCGGATCGGCTTGACCGCCAGGGCGCCGGCCACCGCCAGGGCGGCGGCCGCGATGAACAGGGCCGTGTAGCCGCCGCTCAGGGACACGATCACCGAGGCGATGAAGGGGGCGACGATCTGCGGGCCGGCGTTGGCGATGTTGAGCACGCCCATGTCGCGGGCGGCGTCCTCCGCCTTGGGGAGCACCATCGTGACCAGTGCGGTGTCCACGGCCATGTAGCAGCCGAACGCGAGGCCGTTGATCACGGCGAAGGCCAGCATGGCCGTCCAGCTGGTCGACAGGGCCGGGATCACCAGCGCGACTGCGGACAGCAGGGCCGAGGCGCCGACGAAGAGCTTGCGGCGGTCGTACTTGTCCGAGAGCCAGCCGCCCAGAACGGTGGAGACGACCATGGCCACGCTCGTCAGCGGCATCATGATGGCGACCGCCGCCTCCGGCTCCATGCCCTCGGGCAGCACGGTGTGGTCCTGGAGGATGTACAGCTGGTAGCCGCTCACCGCGAAGTAGCCGAGGACCAGCAGGGCCCGCCCGATGAACGCCCAGCGGAAGTCGTGGTCCTTGAGGGCGCTCGCGAAGGCGGCCAGCTGCGCCTTGACCGGCATGGAGGGCTTGGCGGGGCGCCGTTCCTCGCGGGTGCAGGTGGTGAACAAGACGGCGGCGCCGGCGACGATCGCGCCGAAGATCAGGTATCCGGTGCGGTAGTCGTTTGAGAAGGCCGCGCCGATCAGCGCGCCGATGGTGGAGCCCAGCGGCAGGCCGAGGCCGACGGCGGCGGAGGCCTTGCCGCGGGCGCTCATGGGCACCCGGTCGGGGACGACGGAGGTGATCGCGGCCTGGTAGATGTTCATCACGGCCTGGCCGAGGCACCAGGCGATGGTGATGAGCAGGATCGTGTCCGCGGCGCCGAGCAGGAACATCGCCGGTATCGCGGCGAGTCCACCGCCCAGGATCCAGGGGTTGCGCCGTCCGCTGCGGTCGGACAGGGCGCCCGCGACCGGGTTGAAGACCGTTGCGAAGATCGCCGAGACCCCTGCGATCAGGCCGAAGTTGGCGACCTTGTCCGCCGCGTCGATGTCCTCGACCTGGAGGGCAAGGAGTACGCCGGCGACGCCGATGTAGAGGGCGTACATGGCCCCGTTGCCGACGAGCAGCAAGGGGAGCAGGCCGCGCGGGGAGGCGGGGGCGTCGGTGGTGGCGGCGGCGGTGCCGGTGCCGGGGGAGGAAAGGGCCACGGTGCCCTCCTGGGCAGTTGGGTAAGGGGCGAGGGATGCAGAGGGATGCGGGGGGATACGGAGGGGTGCACTGAGGGGTGTGGTGAGGAGTGCGCGCCGCCCTGTCACGACGGCGGGGGTGCGACGGAACGCGGCAGGGCGGCGGCACGGCTGGACACGGCACCGGCACGTGCGGAGACACCCTTGGTGAAGCTGGGGTGACGACCTGGTTACACGTGTCAGTGAATCGTGTAACCACTGTGTAGCATTGGTTTCCGGCCATCCGCTAGCCCCCGGGCCCAAACGGTCTGGAAAGATGCCACGGCAATGTCTCAGTCATCGAAGCCGCCGAAGCCCCCCACGCCGCCGTCCCCGTCGCCGGCGCCCGTCCCGACCAGCGCGGACGTCGCCCGTCTCGCCGGAGTGTCGCGCGCGACGGTCTCGTACGTCCTGAACAACGCGGAGGCCGTACGCATCAGCGAGCCGACCCGCCGCAAGGTGCGCGAGGCCGCCGAGGAGCTTGGCTACGTCCCGCACGCGGCCGCCCGCAGTCTGCGCGCCGGGCACACGCGCATCGTCCTGCTGCCCACCTCGCACGTGCCGATCGGCCCGCTCTACAGCACCTTCCTCAACGAGTTGCAGTGGGCCCTGCGCGGCCTCGACTACACGGTGGTCCAGTACGGCAGCCTCGGCCTCACCGGTGACGAGGCCGCGCGGGCCTGGGCCGAACTGCGGCCGGTCGCGGTGCTCTCCCTCGGGGAGATCGCCCTGTCCTCGCAGAACGTGGCCACGCTCAAGCGGGCCGGGGCGCGCGCGGTGCTGACGATGGGGCCGGAGGCCGTCGCCGGGGCGCACGCGCTGGTCATGGACCAGGCGGAGGTCGGCGCGCGGGCGGCGGAGCACCTGGTGGGGCGGGGCCGGCGCCGGATCGGCGTGGTCGTGCCGGAGGAGGAGGGGCTGGGGCTGTTCTCGACGCCCCGGCTGGCGGGCGCGCGGTCCGTGGCGGAGGCGGAGATCGTGGCGCTGCGGATGGCCTACTCGGAGGAGTCCGCGGCGAAGCTGGCGGAGCGGTGGGCGTCGCTGGGGCTGGATGCGGCGTTCGCGTACAACGACGAGTACGCGATGCTGCTGATGCGGGCCTTCCAGGACGTGGGTCTGCGGGTGCCGGAGGACGTCGCGGTGATGGGCGCCGACGACCTGCTGATCGGGCGGCTGCTGCGGCCGAGGCTCAGCACGGTGCAGATCGAGATGCCGACGGGGGAGCGGCTGGCGGCGCTGGTCGACGAGGCGGTACGGGAGCCTTCGGCGGTGGTGCGCAGACACGACCTGATGGCTGCGGTGGCGGTGCCGCGGGACTCGACGTGAGCTGCCGCTCCGCTCCGGGCGGGCTGCGGATCGGATGCCGGCGGCCGGCCCGGCGCGGATGACGGCCCAGGGCCGCGCCCGGCGCCCAGGCTCCCGGGGGCTCCGCCCCGGACCCCGCACCTCAAACGCCGGCTGGCTGAAATCGCCGTACGGGCAGCTTCAACAGCCGGCTCGGACATACGGCAGGCGCAGGTCGGGGGCACCGGTGAGGGCAGGGGGCCGTTGACAGCGGGGTCGGGGGGACGGAGACTTCGGGCGCGCCCCACCGGGCGCGGGCGGAGCGTGCGCCGGACCGGACAGTGGTGTCGGTGTGCCGCGCCGTCTCCCGTTCGCCTCGGAGGGACTCCATGAGCATCCGTACCGTCCGCGACGTCTACGTCGTCGACGCCGTCCGCACCCCGATCGGGAAGTTCGGCGGTGCCTTCGCCGGTGTCCGACCCGACGACCTGGCCGCCCGCGTGGTGCGCGCGCTCGTGGACCGTACGCCTGCACTGGACCCGGCCCGCATCGACGACGTCGTCTTCGGAGACGCCAACGGCGCCGGCGAGGACAACCGGGATGTGGCCCGCATGGCGGTGCTGCTCGCCGGGCTCCCCGTGACCGTTCCCGGGGTCACGGTCAACCGCCTCTGCGGTTCCGGGCTCGAAGCCGTCGTCCAGGCGGCCCGCGCCATCGCGCTCGGCGACGCCTCCGTCGCCATCGCCGGGGGCGTCGAGTCCATGAGCCGGGCCCCCTGGGTGGTGCAGAAGCCGGAGCGCGCCTTCCCCGCCGGGCACCAGCAGATGTGGTCCACCACCCTCGGCTGGCGGATGACCAACCCCCGCATGCCCGCGGAGTGGGCCGGTTCGCTCGGCGAGGGTGCCGAGCTCGTCGCCGACAAGCACGGCATCACCCGCGAGGCGCAGGACGCCTTCGCGCTGGAGAGCCACCGCAAGGCCGCGGCCGCCTGGGCCGCCGGGCAGTACGACGCGGAGGTGGTCCCGTACGCGGGCGTGGATCTGCCGCGCGACGAGTGCATCCGCGAGGGTTCCGGCCCTGAGGCGCTCGCGCGCCTGAAGCCCGCCTTCCGGAGCGACGGCACCGGAACGGTCACGGCGGGCAACGCCTCGCCGCTCAACGACGGAGCCGCCGCGCTGCTGTTGACGGACGAGGAGGGCCTCGCCGCCACCGGGCGGGAGCCGCTCGCCCGGATCAGCGCGTCGGCCGTCACCGGGATCGAGCCCCAGCTCTTCGGCCTGGGGCCGGTGGAGGCGGTCGAGCGAGCGCTCGCCAAGGCGGGTCGCGGCTTCGCCGACTTGGCCGCCTTCGAACTCAACGAGGCTTTCGCCGCGCAGGCGTTGGGATGCCTCGCAGCATGGCCCGAGCTGGATCCGGCGGTGGTCAACCCGCGAGGCGGGGCCATCGCGATCGGGCACCCGCTCGGCGCTTCGGGAGCCCGCCTGGCGGGTTCCGTGGCGCACCAGCTCGCGGCGGCCGGATCCGGTACCGGGATCGCGGCCCTCTGCATCGGTGTGGGGCAGGGCATCGCCCTCGTGCTGGAGCGCTGACGGGACGCCGGCCGGTCGATCGTTTCCGGTCATAGTCGGACGCCAACTGCTCTGCAACTGAAGAGAATTGATGCCTCAGGTGCGGTGGGGTGGCACGATGGCGCGTGCTGCCGCCACCCCCCCGCCACGCTCCCCGCACCCGGAGGCCCTGCGCCATGCCGCTCCTCGATCCGACGCTCTGGCAGGACGGACCCACCCTCACCGGAGGTACCGCCGCGGTCGTCGAACCCGCCACCGGCCAGACCCTCGCGACCATCGACCTGGCCGCCCCGGCCGACGTCGCGGAGGTCGCCGTACGGGCCCACGCGGCTCAGCGGGACTGGGCGCGGGCCACCCACCTGGAGCGGGCCGCCGTGCTGCGCCGGGCCGGTGACCTGTTCACCGCCCACGCGGAGGAACTGCGGGACTGGCTGGTCCGGGAGTCCGGATCCATCCCCGGCAAGGCCGACTTCGAGCTACACGTCGCCGCGCAGGAGTGCTACGAGGCCGCGGCCCTGGCCTCGCGTCCGGCCGGGCAGGTACTGCCGAGCGAGGCCCCGCGGCTGTCCTTCACCCGCCGCGAACCGGTCGGTGTGGTGGGGGTGGTGGCGCCCTTCAACGCTCCGCTGATCCTCTCGATCCGCTCGGTCGCGCCCGCGCTCGCCCTGGGCAACGCGGTGCTCCTCAAGCCGGACCGCCGTACCGCGGTCAGCGGCGGGCTCGCCCTCGCCGCCGTCTTCGCGGCGGCCGGCCTGCCGGGCGGGCTGCTGCACGTCCTGCCCGGCGGCGCCGAGACGGGCACGGCGGTGGTCACCGATCCCCTGGTCCGAGTGGTCTCGTTCACCGGATCCACCGCCAGCGGCCGGGCCGTCGGCGAACTGGCGGGCCGTCACCTCAAGCGCGCCCACCTGGAGTTGGGCGGGAACTCGGCGCTCGTCGTGCTCCGCGACGCCGATGTGGAGGGGGCCGTCGCGCAGGCCTCCTGGGGATCCTTCTTCCACCAGGGGCAGATCTGCATGACGGCCGGCCGGCACCTCGTGCACGCTTCGCTCTACGACGAGTACGTGGAGCGGCTCGCCGCGCGCGCGGAGGAGCTCGCCGTCGGGGACCCGTACCGCGAGCGGGTGCACCTGGGGCCGCTCATCGACCGGTCCCAGCTGGACCGGGTCCACGGCCTGGTGGAAGCCAGCGCCGCACAGGGCGCCAAACTCGTCACGGGCGGCACCCACCAGGACCTCTTCTACCGGCCCACGGTGCTGGCGGGCGCGGGCGACGACAGCCCCGCCTACGCGGAGGAGGTCTTCGGTCCGGTGGCGCCCGTACGGTCCTTCGCGACGGAGGACGAGGCGGTGGAGCTGGCCTCCGCCGGACCCTACGGGCTCTCCCTCGGGATCGTGACCGGTGACGCGGCGCGCGGGCTGGACCTGGCGGGGCGGATCCCGGTCGGGATCGCGCACGTCAACGACCAGACGGTGAACGACGAGGCGGTGGCCCCCTTCGGCGGCGTCGGCGCGTCCGGCACCGGCGCCCGCTTCGGTGGCGAGGCCAACCTCGACGCCTTCACGGAGCTGCGCTGGACGACGCTCCGCGCCACCCCCGGCGGACATCCGTTCTAGACGGCCGAGGGGGTCTCCCCGGAGGCCCTGGCCCCCCAGCAGGGCCATGGCCCCGGTCTCCGGCTCGCGCCGCTCCGGGTCGGGGTAGCCGAGGAAGTGGCGGCGCGCGTGCGCGTCGTCGGCCATGATCAGGGGAGCGTGCCGGCTCATGAGGTACTCCTCCCGTCCGCCGGGGGCTCCCCGGCGGGTCGGCGGGCCCGGTCAGGAATGCTTCGAGCCGGTCGTTCGTTCAGGGAAAAGAAGCAGCACAGCACTCTGGAGGTCTGGAATACCGTGGCTACTGTCGAACTCACCAAGGAGAACTTCGACCGGACGGTGAGCGAGAACGCGTTCGTCCTGATCGACTTCTGGGCGGGCTGGTGCCGTCCCTGCCTGCAGTTCGCACCGGTCTACGAGAAGGCCTCCGAAGCCAATCCCGACCTGCTCTTCGCCAAGGTGGACACCGAGGCGCAGCAGGAGCTCGCGGCCGCCTTCCAGATCAGCTCGATCCCGACCCTCATGATCGTCCGGGATCAGGTCGCGATCTTCTCGCAGCCCGGCGCGCTGCCCGAGGCGGCGCTGACGGACCTCATCACGCAGGCCCGGGCCCTGGACATGGACGAGGTGCGGACGAAAATCGCCGCGGAGCAGGGCGGCGCCGCCGGCGACGCGGCCGAGGAGACCGGCACGCCGGGCGCCTGATTACGTGACGGGCCCGCGTCGTGCGGTGAGACTGGCCCGATGAGCGAAGCGGTGGAGTACGACGTAGTGGTCCTCGGCGGGGGGCCGGCCGGCGAGAACGTCGTGGACCGGACCCGCGCCGCCGGGCTGAGCACGGCGCTGGTCGAGAGCGAGCTGGTCGGCGGCGAGTGCTCGTACTGGGCCTGCATCCCCAGCAAGGCGCTGCTGCGCCCGGCGCTGGCCCGGGCCGACGCCCGCCGGGTGCCCGGCCTCGCGGGGTCCGTGGCCGGTCCACTCGACGCGGGCGCGGTGTTCGCGCACCGGGACTACTGGACCGGCAGCTGGAAGGACGACGGCCAGATCGACTGGCTGGAGTCGGTCGGCGCGCACGTGTACCGGGGCCACGGGAGGCTGTACGGAGTCCGCAAGGTCGCCGTCACCAGCCCGGAGGGGGAGCACCACGTGCTCTCCGCCCGGCACGCGGTCGTCGTCGCGACCGGCACCCGGGCCGTGATCCCGGACCTGCCGGGCATCGAGGACGCCCGCCCGTGGACCAGCCGCGAGGCCACGTCGGCGCAGGTGGCGCCGGGACGGCTGCTGATCGTCGGCGGGTCGGTGGTGGCCGCGGAGATGGCCACGGCCTGGCAGGCCCTGGGCTCCGAGGTGACCCTGCTCGTACGGGGCTCCGGGCTGCTGCCGCGCATGGAACCCTTCGCGGGGGAACTGGTCGCCGACGCGCTCCGGGAGGCGGGCGCGACGGTCCGTACGGGAGTGGCCGTCGAGTCCGTCGTACGGGACGGCTCGACCGGGCCCGTCACCGTGGTGCTCGAAGGCGGCGAGACGCTGGAGGGCGACGAACTGCTGGTGGCGACGGGACGTTCCCCGCGCACCGAGGACATCGGGCTCGTCACCGTCGGGCTCACTCCGGGCGGGTGGATCGCGGTCGACGACAGCTGCCGGGTCCCGGGGATCGACTGGCTGTACGCGGTCGGCGACGTGAACCACCGGGCACTGCTCACCCATCAGGGGAAGTACCAGGCCCGTATCGCGGGCGCCGTCATCGCCGCCCGGGCGGCGGGCCACCAGGCGCTCGACACGGGCCGTTGGGGCGCACACGCGGCGACCGCCGATACGCAGGCCCTCCCGCAGGCCGTGTTCACCGACCCGGAGGCCGCATCGGTGGGCCTGACCCTCGCGGAGGCGGAGCGCGCCGGCCACCGTGTCCGGGCCGTGGACTACGACCTCGGCACAGTCTCCGGAGCGGGCCTGTACGCCGACGGCTACCGGGGCAGGGCCCGCATGGTGGTGGACCTGGACCGCGAGGTCCTGCTCGGCGTCACCTTCGTCGGACCGGGCGCGGCCGAGCTGTTGCACGCGGCGACCATCGCGGTCGCGGGCGAGGTCCCGATCGAGCGGCTGTGGCACGCGGTACCGGCCTTCCCGACGATCAGCGAGATCTGGCTGCGGCTGCTGGAGGAGTACAGGGGTTAGGTGCCGCCGCTCGGTACAAACGGCGGAGGTGTGCGGGCAGGGTATGTGGGAAAGGGTGACCGGATTCGCTCACCCCTCGGGAGCGGGGGCTGGAGAACCCGCCACCAGCGCCTCCACCTGTGGCCGCAGCGCGGGCTCCGCGCACAATGCGAAGTGATCGGTCCGCCGCAGGTCGAACACCCCCCGCACGCCACGCCGCCGCGCATGCGCGACCAGATCGTTGAAGTGCGTCTCGAAGCGCGTGGAGAAATGGATCCGCACCGGCCCCTCGCACACCGACCGCAGCCGCTCGCACCGGCGCACGAACCGCTCGTAGGACCCCACCTCCTCCGCGTCCTCCCACACCTCGCCCGCGTGCCGGCACACCTGCGCCAGGTCCTTCCCGACGATCCGGTGCAGGTAATCGCAGAAGTTCGCGAAGGTGTCCAGGTCCCGGGTCCCCGCCACGATCCCGCGCAACGCCGCCGCCGGATCGGACAGGTCCAACCCGGCCAGGGCCCGGGTGACGGGGAGAGTGGACCGGTTCATGTTCGGATCCAACAGCAACACCCCCGCGAGCGCGGGCCGCTGCTCCGGATGCTCCGCCCACTGCTCGGCCAGGCGCAGCACCGTGTCGGCCCCGTACGAGAACCCCACGAGCACGAGCCGCTTGCCCGGGTGGCGCCGGGCGAGCGCCCTGATGGCCCCCGCGATCAACTCGGTGTGCGTGGCCAGGCCGATCGGCCGGTAGCGCGCGTCCCGTGCCTCCTCCGGATGGTGACCGAACGCCGTCAACGCGACGGTGTGCGGCAGGGCCGAGGCCATGTACGGGCGGAACTCCGAGGCGTCCGTGCCCAGACCGTGCAGCAGGACCACCAGGTCACGCGAAGCGGTGGCCCGCTCCAGGTAGCGCAGCCGGCGGCCAAAGACCATATGGTCCGCCGGCAGGTCCACGTCGAAGTCGTCGGCACTGATCTCGAAGGAACCCTCGACCACCACCGGCCCCGCGTCCCGGCCGCCCGAACCCGACCTGCCGCCGCCCCACCACCCGAGGCCGAAACCCGTGCCGGCGGCGAGGAGCGCGACACCGGTCGGCGCGATGGCGTGCGCCCCGACCCAGGCGAGCACGGTGCGGGCCTCGTCGGCGTAGATCCCGATCAGGATCCCCAGCGTGCCCCCGACCGCGGCCAGGGCCGCGCGCACCCGGGTCACCATGCGAGTGGCCGGGCCCGGGCCTGGAGCCGTCATTCCGCCCCCCGCGGCCCCGCCGGCGCCCGCACCCCTGTCCGTTCCCGCACCCCGTCACCCCGTCTTCCGCACCGCGGCCCCCGTCGCACCGGCGTTCGGGTCCCCTACCCCCGGGGCGGGCGGGCGAAGCCCTTCCGGTTCCCGGTGCCTCAGGCAGGCAGGTCGGCGGGCCAGTCCGGAAGGAACCGAACACATGGGGCCTCGCATAGGAATCAGGAGCGGCAGACGAGGCCCGGATGCGGGGAGGCAGCCCGGGGCGCGACACCGAAGACGGGGCTGCGCCCGCGACCTGAGCGCTACCTGAGCAGCTCCCACAGTTGCTGGACGCACAGCACCACGAACAGCAGGCCGGCGGCCCCCAGCATCGCGTTGCTCAGCAGGCCGTTGCGCCACTGGGCCGGTGTGCGTGAGGAGTTGAGCAGCCACAGCAGTGTCAAGGCGAGGAAGGGCATGAAGAGTGCGCCGATCACTCCGTACACGACGACGAGACCGAAGGGCTGGTCCAGGAAGAGCAGGCTGATGGGCGGGAAGGTGAGCCAGAGCAGATAGGCCCGGAAGGGCAGGGACTTGGCCGGGTTCGTCCCGGCCGGGGCGAGGGAAGGCCGGAACTTCGTGGCGAAGTCGGCGAACATCAGGCTCACTCCGTGCCACACGCCGATCAGCGAGGTGAAGGACGTGGCGAAGAACCCGACCAGGAACAGCTTGGCGGTCGCCCTTCCGTAGTGCTCCTCCAGGACGGCACTCAGATCGAGCAGCCCCTTGTCCCCCTTGGCCAGGGCCACGCCGGACGAGTGCAGCAGCTCGGCCCCGACGATGAGCATGGCCACCACGAAGATCCCGGTGGTGAAGTAGGCGACGCGGTTGTCGAGCCGCATCACCTTCATCCAGCTCGTGTTCGTCCAGCCCTTCGCGTTCACCCAGTAGCCGTACGCGGCGAGGGTGATCGTGCCGCCCACGCCGCCGATCAGCCCGAGCGTGTAGACCAGGGAACCGTCCGGCAGTACGGGCGCGAGGCCGGCGAAGGCCGCGTCGAGCCGGGGCGTGACGCGGATCGCGAGATACACGGTGACCAGGAACATGACGCCGACCAGGACGGTCATGACCTTCTCGAAGACGGCGTACCGGTTGAACCAGACGAAGACCAGCCCGGCCAGACCGCACAGCGCGGCCCAGAGCTTCAGGTCCATGGCGCCCGGGAAGAGCGCGGCCAGCGGGAGCGCGCTGGAGGACATCGCGGCGGCGCCGTAGACGAAGCCCCAGACGACGACGTACCCCGCGAAGTAGACGGTGGTCCAGGAGCCGAGGCTGTGCCAGCCGTCGAAGAGGGTACGGCCGGTGGCGAGGTGCCAGCGGCCGGCCGCCTCGGCGAGCGAGATCTTGACGAGGCAGCCGATGACCGCGGCCCACAGCAGTGTGTAGCCGAACTTGCTGCCCGCGAGGAGCGTGGCAACGAGGTCGCCGGCCCCGACACCGGTCGCCGCCACGACGATTCCGGGGCCGATGGATCGCCAACTCGCTTTGCGCGGAGCGTGGTTTTCGCTCCCCACGGTGTCCGTCCGCGTGGTGTCCGCCATCTGTGCCTGCCTTCCCGTTCGCCCCCTGGGTGACGGAGTCACCAAAACGGTTGGGTGGAGGTCGCGCAAGAGGCCCTCCCCCGTGCCGTACCGAGCGCGCTGCCGCCGATGGCGTCCACCGTGGCGCTTCTCCTGCGGGAACACCGGGCCGAACGAGCATCGTCGCCCGTGTGGGGCGTGTGGTCCCGGGGCGAGCGAGTGCTGACAGGGCGCCGCCGCACGAATCGGTGGCCCTCTCACCGGTCCACTCGCCATGGCGACTACCAGCCTCGCGGCAGCGGCACCATCGTTGCGCAGCCGTTCGGGCCGTCGACACCCCTTGGATGGAATCGAACGTACGAGTCGAAGGTGATGGCCACTCGTTCGGCCGATCATGGCCCTTTCGCACTGCCAGACTCAGGGGAGGGAATGAGCTGGTGGGGCTTGGGCGAGGCGGAGTGGCGTGAAAGAGCATGGTGTGGCCGGTCACGCCGCTCCGGACAGGGCAGGGCCGGGCGTGACGGACCGCGGAGTCCCGGGCGCACGTGCGGTGACGGAGGATCCGCCGTGCGGGCCACAGACCAGGAGCGGATCCGGCGGACAGCGCCGGGAGGAACGGGCTTTGCGCGCGGGGCCGCGGCATGTGGCCTGCGTGATGGACGGCAACGGGCGTTGGGCGCAAAGGCGTTCGCTTCCCCGCACGGCGGGTCACCGGGCGGCGGAGGCCGCAGTCATCGACGTCATCGAGGCGGCCCGGGCCGCTGGCGTGGAGTGGCTCAGCCTGTACGCGTTCTCCACCGAGAACTGGAACCGCCCCGGCACCGAGGTCGAATTCCTGATGCGTCTCGTGCGGCGAGTCGTGCGCAAGCACGCGCCGCTGTTGCTCGCGCGCGGTATCCGCTGCCGTTTCCTCGGGGTCAGCGACCCGAGGATCCCCCGTGAACTGGCCCAGGACTTCGAGGACGTGGCGGTACTGACCGCCGAGAACGGGGGGATGACGCTGACCGTCGCCTTCGACCACGGCGGACGCCGGGACATCGTCGAGGCCGCGAGGTCGCTGATCCTCAGCGGGACGCCCGCCGAGGAGGTGACCGAGCGGCTCTTCGCGGACCACTTGCCCTTCCCCGACACCCCCGATGTGGATCTGGTCATCCGCACCTCCGGTGAGCAGCGCATCTCCAACTTCATGCTCTGGCAGGTCGCCTACGCCGAGTGGGTCTTCCCCGAGGCGCTCTGGCCGGACTTCCGGGCCCCCGACTTCCTGGCCTGCCTGCACACCTACCGGCACCGCGACCGCCGCTTCGGCGGAGTGCCGGCCCGGACGAACGGAGACCCGTCATGACCACCGGAACCACGGGAACGGCCGACAGGGCAAACCTGTTCGGGCCGGATTCGCATTTCAGTGCCTTCTTCGACGACCCGCGCTGGGCCTTGGCCATCATCCGCGCCACCGTCCTGGAGGCCGCCCACCCGCAGATCGGTGCCGCCCTCGCAGACAACTCCACCTTCGTCACCCATCCCTGGCGCCGACTGCGCAACACCTTCCTCAGCATGCGGCGCATGTTCGCCGCCGACCCGGCGGAACGCGAACGGGAGGCCGCCCGGCTCAACCGGCTGCACGCCCGCATGAGCGGATCCGACTCCCGTGGCCGCGCCTACGACGCGATGGACCGCGCGACCCGCGCCTGGGTGGTCGCCACCCTCTTCGAGAGCGCCGTCACCATGTGCCGGCTGAGCGGCCAGCCGCTCGACCAGGACACGATGGAGCGGATGTACGCCGAGTACCGTGCGTACCTCGCCGCGCTCGACGGCGACGCCGCGGAACTCCCCGAGGAACTGAACGACTTCTGGCGGTACTTCGACCGCGTCGTCGAGAACGACCTGGAGAACACCGAGGCGGTCCGCGTCATCCTCTACCGCCTCTTCGACCACCTTCCCGCTCCCGCGCTGCTCGACGGCGCGCCGACGCTGTGGGCGGCCGGCCGCGCCGTGGTCGGTCCGCTGCTGGGCGCGATCACCGTCGCCTCGCTCCCCGAGTCCTACCGGCGCCGGGCCGGTCTGCCCGAGATGCCGGGGACCGCGACCCTCATGCAGGGCGCCTACCTCGCCGCCGGGCTCACTCGATTCCTGCCCGCGAGCTGGATCAACGCCGAGAGCATCATCGAAGCCCTCTCGCTCTCGCCCGACAGCGACGACCCCCGCGCCCGCACCGTAACCGCCCTGCGCGCCCGCATGAAGCGGGCATCGGCCCTGCTCCGCCTCCTCACACCGCTCACCGGCGACGCCGACTTCGAGCCGGCACCGTCGAGGGGAACGGACGGGAGCCGACGCCCGGCAGAGGAGTTCTTCCGCCGGGTGCTGGACCAGACGGGCGACGGCCACCTCGACTGGCCCGACCTCGCCGCCATGGCACGCGAACTCTCCACCCGCCTCGACCTGGACGAACCCGAGGAGACCCGGCTCTACGATGCCTTCGCCGCCTGGTGGCGCGAACTCCAGGCCGCCCTCGACACGGACGGCGACGGCCGCGTCAGCGCCGAAGAGTACGCCGCCGCCGTCCCCTCCCTCGCCGGTCCCGCGCTCATCCGCGTTGCCGAGGTCCTCTTCGACGCCACCGACAAGGACGGCAACGGGAGTATCGACGCCGATGAGTACCGAACCCTCTTCCGCACCGCCTTCCACCGCGACCTCACCACCGCTGACGGCGCGTACGGCAAAAGCGCCTTCGTCGGCGACTTCCTCTCCTTCATGGCAGGCCGGCGCACGGGCACGCCCTACGACCCCCTCCTCGCCGACGCCTGACGAGCACGGTTGCACACCGCCCCGCCTGCGGTCCGCTGGACGTCATGCCCTCAGGATCGACGTGACCCGAGAGGGCCGCAGCAGGCGCGGGCATCCGGGGGAGGCGTTCGGGCGGAGTGACCTGCCTCATCCTCCGTGCACTGGCACGCCTCGTGCTCGCAGCGCGCCCTGATGCACCTGGACGATGCGACCGGGCGCGCTGCGGGAATCAAGGGTTGACGGGGAGGAAGATGCCGCGCAGCTTGTGCGCGTGGTCCATGGTGACGTTGAACTGAGGGCCGGCGTCGTACTGCACGCCGTCGTAGAGCCAGGCGGCGAGCCGGTATCCGGCCTCGGGGCGTGCGGTGACTCCGACGACGGTGCCGGGCTTGTAGGGCCCGTAGACGGCGGGGCGGATGGTGCCGCCCGCGGTGGAGGACACGATGAGGGTGTGGCGGGTCTTGCTGTCGGTGAGGGTCTGGTAGCCGGCCACGATCGGAGTGGACAGGCGGGCGAGGGCGGCGTTGTTGTTGTTCGCGTCGCCCAGGGGCTGGCCGTTGAAGGTGTTCTCGGTGTTGGAGTACTGATTCACCAGGGTGCACAGCTGGGGGCGGCAGAGGTCGGGGTATGCCATGAGGGTGCGGTGCCGCTTGTTCGGCGTGACCCACCCGGTCCCGTAGGGCGCGTTGAGGTCGTTCAGCGCGGCGGCATCCAGGACGTAGCGGTCGTGGAACAGCCCGAGGTTGTGGCCGAGCTCGTGACCGAGGTTGTAGAAGTCGATCAGAGAGTTGAAGTCGATGGCGGAGAAGGCCAGTTTGGAATTGAAGATCCCCCGCGTGGGCAGGCTGGCGTTGCCGGTGGACTGCATCGCCGCGACCTCGTTGACGACGGTCACCAGGTCCGCCCCGAAGCGGCGGCGCAGTTCGTGCGCCCTGGATCCGAGATCCGGGTCCAGGGGGTTCTCCAGCTTTACGCGCATCAACTCCGCGTTGTTGTCGCCCTGGTAGTTCGTGTTGTACGTGCCCAGGACGTCGACGCTGGCGGGGACGTTGCTGTCGGCGAGGGCCTCGTTCATCTTCCGCTCGGCCCAGTAGATCCTGTTGATGACCTGCTGCTGGCCGCCTGCCGCGATGACGGCCTTCGGGGTGTAGCCGGCGATGACGTCGATGACCACCGGCTTGTCCGCCGTGGCCTCGGTCCCGCCCTGGAGGGACCTTCGCATGGCCGACGCGGCGGCCGGGTCGATGCCCGGCCTGTCGGGCGCCCTCAGCGGGCGGAGGAAGGGGTCCTCCTCGGTGACGTGCAGCTGGGTCGGCCGGCCCGTGACGGTTCGCGCGTGGTAGACGCGCTCGCCGAGGTCCGCGTGGACCTCAACGACGACGGGGCCCTGTGACGTGCGGTCGGCCCCGGTCTTGCACAGGCCGCGCAGGGCGACGACGACGCTGGTGTCGGGCTGGTCCTTGACGTGCCCGCTCCAGACGACCGTTCCGTGGTCGTCGTCGATCCCGTCCTCGACCGCGGTGACGCGCACGTCCTCGAAGAACTCGAAGGTGTGCTCGCGCGGCACGCCGACCGGACCCGGGGTGCACAAGGCGCGGAACAGTTCCGCGTCGAGGGGGAAGGTGCGCTCGCGCACCACCGCTCTGTCCTCGCCGGACGGGGAGGGGGCGCGGGCGGCCAGGGGGGCAGCGGAGACACCGGCGGCCGCAGCCAACGGCAGGGCGGTGAGAGCGGCGACACACACCGCCAGCAGACGGGCACGCCGAGGACGGCGAAGTGAGGTCATGCTGCACAGAAAACTAGAGCCCCTGTCGTACAGACGCGCGACATGCGTTGCCCTCGGATAGATCACCCGCCCGCCACAGCACGGCCACCCCTATGCCGCACACGCGAGATGGCCCCGAACCTCAGCCGTCACAGCCGGGTGATCGTTGTCCGGGTGGGTGGCGAACACAAGCATTCACAGGTCGCGTTGCAGGTCCGTCCAGCGAGGGGGGAATCCCCAGTGGGCCAACTGCTCCCGATGGATGCCGACCTCGGCGGGCAGCGGTGACAGCCGCCCGGCGGCGAGCCGGGGGTGGCGTCTCCGTGTTGCCCAGGCAGGCCGACCGTGCCGACACGGCCGGCGACCTGCGTGCGTTGCAGCGGATCTCCGACGCCGGGTCTACCGGCCTGAGCGCTAGCCGCCGATGTCCCGGCTGCGGAAGTCCTCCAGCGTCTCGCGGCGGACGAGGAGGCGGGCCGTCCCCTCGTGGACCGCGACGACCGCCGGGCGGCCGACGAGGTTGTAGCCGGAGGCCATGGACAGCTGGTAGGCGCCTGCCACCGGTACGGCGAGCAGATCGCCGGGGTGGATGTCGCCGGGCAGTTCCACGGCTTCCGCGAGGATGTCCCCGGCCTCGCAGTGCCGGCCGACGACGGTCGTCGTCCGCGGGTCGGCCGTCGAGTGCCGGCCGATGAGGCGGGGCGCGTAGCGCACCCCGTACAGGGCGGGGCGCGGGTTGTCGCTCATGCCTCCGTCGACGGCCACGAAGACCTTCTCGCCGGTGTGCTTCACGGCGAGCACCCGGTACAGGGCGACCCCGGCCGGCCCGACGACGGCCCGCCCGGGCTCGATGAGCAGCCGGGGCACCGTCAGGTTGGCGGCGGCGCAGCCTTCGGCGAGCTCCGCACGCAGCCGCCTGGCCAGCGCCGTGAGGTCGAGGGCGGCTTCGCCGGGCCGGTAGGCGATGCCGTGGCCGCCGCCCATGTCCAGCTCCGGCAGTTCGGTGCCGTGCACGTCACGGACGCGGGCCATCAGCCCGACCATGCGGCGCAGGGCCACCAGGTAGGGCTTCACCTCGGTGATCTGCGAGCCGATGTGGCAGTGCAGGCCGGTCAGTTCGAGCTGCGGCTGGCCCAGGACCCGCGCAATGGCGTGCTGCGCGCCCCCATCGGTGAGGGAGAGGCCGAACTTCTGGCCGTCCGTGCCGGTGCGGATCTTGTCGTGGCCGCCGGCCGAGACGCCCGGCACCACTCGCACCATGACCTTCTGGCGGCCTTCAAGCCCCACGGCGGCCGCGATCCGGGCGATCTCGGAGGGGCTGTCGATGACGATCCGCCCCACACCGAGCCGCAGCGCGGCCTCGATGTCCCGGGGCGACTTGGCGTTGCCGTGCAGCACGATGCGCTCGGGAGGGAACCCGGCGGTGACGGCGAGCTCCAACTCGCCCGCCGAGCAGACGTCGAGCCCGAGGCCCTCCTCGGCGACCCAGCGCACCATGGCACGCGACAGGAAGGCCTTGGCCGCGTACAGCACACCGGACTCGGGGAAGGCGTCCCGGTAGGTCCGGCACCGTCCGCGGACCTCGCCCTCGTCCAGGACGTAGGCCGGGGTCTCGAAGCGCTCGGCGATCTCGGCGAGGGACACTCCGCCGACGGCCAGGCCGCCGTGCGGGAGGGGGACCGTGGACGCGGGCCAGATGGACAGTTCGCCGGTGCCGGCCGGTATGGCGGGGAGAACGGTGATGGTCATGCGGGGCTCCCCTTCACACGGTCCGGGCGGTGGTCTCGGGCGCCTGCGGGAGCGGTGGCCCGACCGGGCAGGTGGCGGCTTTCGCAGCCACCGGGGGTGCGGTGAGGGTCGGGTCGACGGTCAGCAAGGAGACTCCGAGGGGCTCGGCCATCGCGCGGAGCGCGGCCTCGGAGAGCCGGATCCAGGGCTGCTCCGCCCCCAGCGTGGCGGCCAGCCGGTCCCGGCTGGTGAAGCCGACAGCCGTGCGCGCTCCCAGCGGGGTGCGGAACAGCCGCACCACCCGGTGCGCTCCTCCCGGCCGGGCGGGCACGTACAGGGGCCCGGCCGGGATCCGTTCTTCAGGCTCGGCGTCATCGGCGTACTGGAACAAACACATGGGGCCCTCCCTGAGGAACCACGAGTGGCAGGTGGCGCCCCGGTCGCGGGGAAGCAGTCCGGGGACGCGTCATCGAACGTATCCCCGCACCCGCGCACCTGTGATCACCCCGTAACGGGTCCCATACGGCGCCCGGCCGACTCCTTACGGATCGTTGACGGGGGAACCGGGCTTCCGGGCATGCGACCGACGCGCTCGGCCTGGGTGCTCCCCATGGACCGGCGCCACGTCCGAAGCCCCGCATCTGCGGCTTGGGCCAACTGGCGGGTGGTCGTCGGGAAGGCCCCGCCACGCACTCGGTCGGTGAGTGCGTGGTGCCAGGCGGCGAACCCCTGCCGAAGGCGCAAAGGGCGCGCTCCGGCAGCGCCGGACAAACGAACGTCATGGCACTGGGCAGCCCTTCGGAACGCCTTGATGATGGGTCTTCGGTAGAGCGCGAGTGACGGGGGCGGCTCATGGAATCCGTTGTGGTGGGCGGCGTACGCATCGCCTACGAGCAGGTCGGCTCAGGACGGCCGGTGGTTCTTTCCGGAGGCACGGGGATGCCGCCGGTGGCCTGGGAACTGTGCGGACTGCGGGATGCGCTGGTGACCCGCGGGCACCAGGTGGTGACGTATGCGGCACGTGGGGTCGCGCCGTCGGACGCGCCGCCCGCCCCGTACACGATGGCCGGCCTGGCGGGTGATCTGGCAGGACTGATGGACCACTTGGGTATCCGGGGCGCGGCGGTGGTCGGCTATTCGCTCGGCAGCTTCACGGCGGAGCTTCTCGCGCGTAGGCGTCCCGACCTGGTCGGTGCACTGGTGCTGATGGCGGGGGCCGGCCCCCTGACGGGCGTGGTGGACGCGGTGATCGACGCGGAGGCGGAGCTGGTCGGCCTGTTGGGGCACCTACCGCCCGCGTTCGCGACGCTGCAGACGTTGCTGAGCACGCTGCCGCCGCTGGTGCTGCGCGACGACGCCGGGGAGGTCGCCGCCTGGCGGGAGCTGCTGGGCGGGCAGGAAGCGGTGTGGACGTCGCCGGCCGGAGAAGCAGGGCAGGCCGCGGCTTCCCACGCCTGGCTCCGCGACGCGGAGCGCATGGCTGCCCTTACGGGGATCCGAGCCCGCACGCTGGCGGTGGCGTTCGAGCACGACCTGTACTTCCCGCCCTGGACGGGCGCCGAAGCCGTCCGGCTGCTGCCGCGCGGGGAACTGGCGGTCGTCGAGGGGGCGGCGCACGGCGGCGTGCTGACTCACTCGGGGGCGACCGCCGAGGTCCTACTGCAGTTCCTGGAGAGGGCCTGATACCTGGGGCCCGCCGGCCGGGGCAGTTGCCTCGACGCTTCTCCGACTGCTCAACAGCGCCTTCTCCGATGACCTGTTCACTGCACGTTCGGCTCCGCTTCAGCTCCTGCCGGTAGCCGCCGGCTCGACGGATGCCGCATCACATGGGCATCGGACGATGACTCCACCACCGCGGCGGCCGCCTCACCTTCCGGGGTGCCTCCAGCGCCCGGGGCACACCGCAGGCAGGGGCCGATCAGTGCACCATTGTCACTACCTCCGACGCCTATGTCCCGTTCGACTCGCGTGAGCGGCGGTGCGGATGCCAAGCTGCCGGCGGTCAGCCCGCTCGTGCGTTTCCGCAGGTCAGAAATGGCTTCAAGTGTTCCGATTGCCACCCCTGTGGATCAGTGCCGTACTGGAAGTGACCAGGACACTCGCAGGAGAGGCGTCATGGGATAGCCGCCCCCTCGCCGAGGGCGCGAGCCATCGACACAGCGTCTCGGCTCGGCGTCCACCGTGCGCGGGTCGTCGGAGCCTAGCCGTTCGGGGGCGGAGGTGCCGCGGGCGGCCGGGTGGTGTCCGCTTCCGGTTCGCCGGACGGGCCGATGCGGATTTCGAAGTCGCCGCCGTACTCCTCGTGGCCGGCGGCCACGGCGACGGCCACGGCTTCCTCGCCCTGTTCGCCCTGGATGATGAGCGGGTCCTGGCGCAAGTCCCGTACGAGTGCCACGCACATCCCGATCATGACCAGGGTGAACGGCGCCGCCACGAGGATCGTCAGGTTCTGCAGTCCGGCGAGCGCATCGCCCTTGCCGTTGCCGATGAGCAGCATGACGGCCGCGACGGCGCCGGTGACCACGCCCCAGAAGACGACCACCAGCCGGGCCGGTTCCAGGACGCCCCTCTGCGAGAGCGTGCCCATCACGATGGAGGCGGCGTCCGCGCCGGAGACGAAGAAGATGGCCACCAGGACCATGACCAGCAGGCTCATGGCGGTGGCGATGGGGAACTGCTGGAGCAGCCCGAAGAGCTCTCCTTCGGGGGTGCTCTCCTTGCCGAGGGCGCCGCTCTCCCGGAGCTTCATGGCCGTGCCGCCGAAGACGGCGAACCAGAGCAGGCTGACCGTGCTCGGGACGAGGATGACGCCGCCGATGAACTGCCGGATGGTGCGTCCGCGGCTGATCCGGGCGATGAACATGCCGACGAACGGGGTCCAGGAGATCCACCAGGCCCAGTAGAAGACCGTCCAGCTGCCCAGCCATTCGGCCACCTCGCCGGCGCCGGTGGCCTCGGTGCGACCGATGAGCTGGGGGAGGTCGCCGAGGTAGGCGCCGAGGGAGGTGGGCAGGAGGTCGAGCACGATGATGGTGGGCCCGGCGATGAACACGAACACGACGAGCAGGAGGGCGAGCACCATGTTGATGTTCGACAGCCACTGAATGCCGCGTTCCACGCCCGAGACCGCCGAGGCGACGAAGGCGACGGTCAGGACGGCGATGACGGCGACGAGGAGCGCGGTGCTGACCGAATCCATCCAGCCCAGCTCACGGAAGCCGCTGCCGATCTGGAGGGCGCCGAGGCCCAGCGAGGCCGCGGAACCGAAGAGGGTGGCGAAGATCGCCACGATGTCGATGACACGGCCGATACCGCCGTGCGCGTGCCGGGCGCCGATCAGCGGCTCGAACACCGCACTGATCGTCTGGCGGCGGTCGCGACGGAACGTGCTGTAGGCGATGGCGAGGCCGACGACCGCGTAGATCGCCCAGGGGTGGAGCGTCCAGTGGAACAGGGTGGTGGCCATCGAGGTCTGCATGCGCTCGGCGGAGTCGGCGGGGTGGGTGCCGGGCGGCGGCTTCTCGTAGTGCGCCAGGGGTTCGCTCACGCCGTAGAACATGAGCCCGATGCCCATGCCGGCACTGAACATCATGGCGACCCAGGAGACGGTGCGGAACTCCGGCGGCTCGTCCGCGCGGCCCAGGGGGATACGCCCGTAGCGGCTGATCGCCAACCAGAGGGCGAAGACGACGAAGGCGCTGGCCGCGAGCATGAAGGCCCAGCCGCCGTTGTGGATGAGCCCTTCGAGCAGGCTGCTCGACACGCTCTCCAGCGAGTCCGTCGCCACTGCGCCCCACAGAACGAAGGCGAGCGTCAGGGCCGCGGTGACCCCGAAGACCACCCTGTCCGTGCGGGAACGTCGGTCGGCCGGCAACGAAGTATCCCTTCGCCAAAGGAACAGGACCACATGTCGTGATGGAACGTCACATAGGTTCTATTTAAGCCCATATCGGACCACGATGCCCGTAGGGCGCCCGCGCGCGGCTCACTGGGTACGACGGCCGCCACGTCAGGGGGGGGCGCTGGGCGTGAGGCCGGTGGGGAAGACCCCTCACAAGGACATCGTGCCCAGCTCGCGGGCGATGGCGACGAACGACCGGACCATCGGGTTGTCGTTGTCCGAGCGCCAGACCAGGCCCCAGCGCATCATGGGGGCGTCGTGGAGGTGCAGGTAGGTGATGTCGGGGCGGACGTGGAAGCGGGTGACCTGGGCGGCGAAGGAGTGAATGGCTTCACCCGAGGAAATGATCATGAATAGCGAGTCGAGCTCGGCGGCGAAGCAGCTGATCCGCTCGATCGCCCGGCCACTGGGGGCGTGGAAGGGCATGAACGCGTCCTCCCAGTAGTCGGGCTGCAGCGACTCCCCGCCGATCACGCCGTGGTCGGCGAACACCTCCAGCGACACCGACGGCCGGACCGCCAGTCGGTGGTCGGAGGCCACGGCTGCGACCCGGGGTTCCTCGAACAGCACCGGGCCCACGGTGAGATCCGGTTCCTCGACGGGGAGCCAGGCGAGCAGCAGGTCCGCTTCGCCCCTGCGCAGCGGCCCGAACGGATCGACGTAGCCGTTGTAGCGGAATCGGAGCCCGCACGTCGGATTCCGGGAGCGGAAGGCGTCCCAGAAGGGCCGCAGTTCGTGCGCGTTGGAGACCAGCAGGTTGATTCGCAGGACGTCCGTCTTGCCCTGGGCCGTGAGTCGCGCCCGGTCCATGCTCGCCTTCAACCCCTGGTAGACGGGGCGCAGGTCATCGCGGAGCTGCTCGCCCACCGGCGTGAGCCGTACCTGGCGGCTGGTCCGCTCGAAGAGCTCCGCCCCGATCGACCGTTCCTGCTTCTTGATCGCCTGACTGATCCGAGCCGCCGACACGTGCAGCCGCTCGGCCGTCCTGCCGAAGTGCAGCTCTTCCGACAACGTCAGGAAGATCTCGATGTCACGCAGCTCCACGCGCCCCCACGCCCCCGCACGTTCGTTAACTCCAGGCTTAACCGACGTTGCATGATCAATCGTTGATGATCAGCTTGTCCACACCGGATGCTCAGTGCATGAACGTCGTCACTGTCAAGGTCTCGTTGACGGTGGAGGACATGGGCGCCTCCAGCCGCTTCTTCACCACCCATCTGGACTTTCGCGAGGTCGAGTCCGCCGAGGGTTACGTCTGCCTCCGCCGGGACGACACCGCCGCCGAGATCGCGCTGTCCGAGCGCGACCTCGAGCTTCCGCCGCGGGCCTGGCGGGGCCAGGGGCTGGCCGATCTGGCCGTGACCCTGACCGTCACGGATGTGGCGGCCGCGTACGAACGGCTGCGCCGCGAGGGAGTCGTCGTCAACGGCGGGATCCGGCGAGAGCCGTGGGGTGAGCGGGTGATCCAGCTCGCCGATCCGAACGGTGTCGTGGTCCGACTCACCGAATGGGTGCCGCCGGCCGGAGCCCACTGACCGCTGCGCCTCCCGGCCGCCACTGGCCGGAGCCATGACCGTTCACCTTCATCCCATTGCAACGATGGGATATCTGTCGTTGCGTTAACTTTGAAGGTCGTTGCAATGATTTTTCGGCCACGGCCTGCACTGATGGTGATTTGCGGCGGCGGCAGTGTTGATGGATATGTGAACGCAACGTAGTTTTTCCCGCATCGGAAACAACGACCCGGAGGAATGAACCATGCAGAAGTTCGACACCACCGCGCCGATCGCCGCCGTCCTCGACATCCCCGCGGGACGCATCCGGTTCATCGCCGCCGAGCGCGCCGACACCACCGTCGAGGTCCTGCCCGCGGACGCCGCGAAGCGCCGCGACGTGCAGGCGGCGCAGGGGATCACGGTCGAGTACGGCGACGGCGTTCTGCGGATCGCGGCCCCGGAGGCGAAGAACCAGACCCTCGGCAACTCCGGATCCGTAGAGGTGACCGTCCGGCTCCCTGCGGGGTCCGGCATTGAGGCGAGGACGGCCGCCGCCGAGTTCCAGGGCCTCGGACGGCTCGGGGATGTCGTCTTCGAGGGCGCGCAGGGCACGGTCGAGCTCGACGAGGCCGCGAGCGCCCGCCTGACCCTCCAGGCCGGCGACGTCTCGGTCGGCCGCCTGGGTGGCCCCGCCCGGATCAGCACGCGGAAGGGTGACATCCGCATCACCGAAGCCATGACCGGCACGGTCACCCTGAGCACCGAGCACGGCGCGATCTCCGTCGGCGCCGCCCGCGGGGCCTTCGCCTCCCTGGACGCCGGCACCGGTTACGGCCGGATCCACAACTCGCTCACCAACGCCGACGGTGCCGCCGCCGTCCTGAACATCCACGCGACCACCGCCTACGGCGACATCACTGCCCGCAGCCTCTGACGTCCGCAGCTCCGAACGGGCCCCCATGGGAGGGCGCTCTCGATTCGGACCCCCCCCAGGCCACATCACCCCCGCCGTCATGGCGCCGCCGTGGCATCGCGATGCCCGGACCGACACCGAAGAAGGACACGAAGAATGAGCACCACTCAGAACTACCAGGCCGCCGAGCAGCTCCTGCGCCGGCCCGCCCGCCCCGGCGAGCTCGTCGTCGGCGACAAGGTCAGGCCGCAGTGGATCGACGCGGGCGCCCGCTTCTGGTACGCGGTGAGCAACGGTTCCGGCAGGCGGTTCGTACTGGCCGACCCGGCGGCCGGAACCCGTGAGCCGGCCTTCGACCACGCCCGGCTCGCCGCCGCGCTGGCCGCCGTCTCCGGGCAACAGGTCGACCCCGAGTTCCTGCCTGCCTCTGCGATCGACCTGGGCCCGAACACCGTCGAGTTCGATGCGTTCGGGGAGTACTGGCGCTGCCGACTGGACGACTACACCTGCGAGCGCGCCGAGTTCACGCCGCCGGGTCATCCCCTCGAAGTGCCGTCACCCGACGGGAAGACCGTGGTGTCCCGGCGCGGGCACGACCTGTGGGCGCGCTCGCTGTCCGACGGCCGCGAGTGGGCGCTGACCACCGACGGCGCGCCCGGCCACCAGTACGGCACCGTCCCGGAGTGCACGGCGAACAGCACCCTGCTGCGCAAGATCGGCCTGCCGCACCTGCCGCCCGCGGTGGCCTGGTCACCCGACTCGACGAAGGTGCTGGCACACCGGACCGACGAGCGCGAGGTCCGGCGGACCCACCTGCTGGAGGCCGGGCCCGCCGACGGCGGCGCCCCGGCGCTGCACACCCAGCGGTTCGCCTACCCCGGGGACGAACGCGTACCGATGGCCGAGCTGGTCGTACTGGACGTCGCCGAGGGCGCGGTGGTCCGCGCGCGGTCCGAGCCGCTGCTCATGCCGACACTGTCGCCGATCACGATCAAGTGGGCCTGGTGGGCCCCGGACAGCTCGGCGGTGTACTACCTCGGCCGGCCCCGCGACCTGCGCACGCTCACCCTGTACCGGCTGGACGCGGCCACCGGCGAGGTCACCGCCGTCCTCGGCGAGACCGGGGCCACCCGCGTGGAGCCCAACCAGTTCGCGTACGAGCCGCCGATCGTGCGGGTGCTGGCCGACGAGGTGCTCTGGTACTCCCAGCGGGACGGCTGGGGCCACCTGTACCGGTACGACCTGCACACCGGCGAGCTGCTCGGGCAGGTCACCTCCGGACCGTGGGCGGTGCGGCAGATCCTGCGCGTCGACGAGGCCGAGCGGGTGGTGTACTTCACCGCCTCCGGGCTGGTCGACGAGGACCCGTACCGCCGCTCGGTCTGCCGGGTCGGCCTGGACGGCTCCGGCTTCGCGAGACTCACGGACGACGACCAGGATCACACCGTCACCACCCCCGACCACCCGGACTACTTCATAGACTCCGCGTCCACGGTCGACACCCCGCCGGTGACGACGGTCCGCGACTGGTCCGGGCGGGTGCTGATGGAACTGGAGCGCGCGGACATCGGCAAGCTCGCCGCCACCGGCTGGACGGCGCCGGAACGGTTCCGGGTCAAGGCGGCCGACGGCGCTACGGACATCTACGGAGTGCTGTACAGGCCGCGGGAGTTCGACCCCGCCCGCTCCTACCCGGTGGTCGACAACGTCTACCCCGGCCCGCAGGTCAGCCGCGTCACCCCGTGCTTCGACCCCGGCGGCATGGGCCTCGACGCGGAACCCCTCGCAGCACTGGGCTTCGTGGTGGTGGCGCTGGACGGACGCGGCACCCCGGGCCGGGACAAGTCCTTCCACGACGCCTCCTACGGCCACTTGGCCGACGCGGGCAACCTGGCCGACCACGTCGCGGCCCTGCGTCAACTGGCGCAGACCCGGCCGTGGATGGACCTGGACCGGGTGGGCGTGTACGGCCACTCCGGCGGCGGGTTCGCCGCGGCCCGCGCGATGCTGGACTTCCCCGAGACGTACAAGGCGGGAGCCGCACTCTCCGGCTCGCACGACGCCCGCCATTTCAACGCCGGCTTCGTGGAGGCCTACGACGGCGCGGACAACCCCGAGGCCTGGGGCCGCACTTCCAACATCGACCTTGCCGACCGCCTGGCGGGAAAGCTGCTCCTGATCCACGGCGAGATGGACGACCAGGTCCACCCGGACCAGACGCTCCGCCTGGCCGACCGGCTCATCGCCGCGGGCAAGGACTTCGAGCTGCTCATCGTGCCCGGCGCCGAGCACACGTTCATCGACCACCTGGCCTATGTCCGCACACGCTGCTGGGACTTCCTGGTCCGCGAGCTGCTGGGCACTCAGCCCCCTGCCTACCGCCCCGCTCCCATCGCCGTCGGCCCCGAGCTGCTCGCCGAGCTGTTCGCCTGAGCCTGTGTGACGTACGGGTCCTCCGGCGGATGGGTCAGTAGCCGATGGTGAAGCGGCGTTGGACGAAGCGCGGCAGCTCCGCCTCGTCGACGAGGGCGACGGCGGCGTCCTCCATGGAGATGTGGCTGCGCCCGTCCGCGTCGAGGACCGGCTGGTCGCCGCCGATCCGGAACCGGCCCGTACGTTCGCCGGGCGCGATGTCCTCGGCGGGGCTGAAGTAGGTCCAGAGCCGGTTGGAGGTGCGCAGGACGTTCAGGGCGTCGCGGTGGCCGCGCACCGCGGCGGAGTACTCCCTCGGCAGGCCGATCGCGTCGAGTGTCTCGTGCAGGAGTTCGTCGGAGTCGGCCCGCGTGACTCCGGGCGCGATCTCCAGGCTGCCGGCGCCGCCGATGACGATGAGCCGGATCCGCGGATGACTCTCCAGCGCCTTCAGGAGTGCCCGCGCGGCCGTCGCGTACACCGTGGGGTCGGCGATCGAGCGGGCCACGGTGTCCGCGATGTCCCTGGCGGCGTTCCCGGGCTGGAATCCGCTGATCAGTACGTCGAGGCCGGGTATGACGGCGGCGATGCCCTCGGCGTCGAGGACGTCGACGCTCTTCCAGGCGACGTTCTTCCGGTTCTCGTCGATCCGTGCGGCATCGCGGCTGAACGCCGTGACGTGATGCCCCCGGTCGATGGCTTCGGCGACGACGCGACTGCCGATGCCGCCCGTGGCCCCGATGACTCCGATGTGCATGCCTCTCCCTGGGTAGTCGTGTGCACCGCCACCGCTCTTCACGGCATGTGGAGACTATACGCCGTGCAGTTTGGATATGAGGCTCAGTATTGTGACGCTGTAGAGTCGGTGGCCATGGGAACCGTGGGAAACACCAAGGGGCGCCGTGAGCGGCTGAGGGCCGAGACGACCGCCGAGATCAAGAAGGTCGCACTGGGGCTGATGGCCTCGGGGGGGCCGGACGCGATCACGCTGCGGGCCATCGCGCGCGAGATGGGCATGACGGCCAATGCCATCTACGGCTACTTCGCCACGCGCGACGACCTGGTCACCACCCTGATCGGCAATGTCTACACCTCACTGGCCGATACCGTGGACGCCGCCTGGGACGCCGCCCCTGCCCAGGACCCGGCCGCCCGGATCCAGGCATGGGCCTGCGCCTTCAGGAACTGGGCGCTGGCCAACCCCGAGGGTTTCCGCCTCGTCTACGGCGACCCCGTCCCCGGCTACCTGCCCCCCGAGGGGGGCGCCGCCCCGGAAGCCGCCCGCCGAGTCTGCACCGGCATCACCGCACTCGCCGCCGCGGCCTGGCCGCACGCCGGGCTCCTTTACCCGGACAGTGACTTCGAGTGGTCCGACTTCGACCCCGGTCTGCTGGACAAAGTCCGCCCGGCCTTCCCTGACCTGCCCCCGGCCGGCGTGGCCCTTGCCCTGCGTATCTGGAGCCACCTGCACGGCCTGGTGTCACTGGAGACTTACGGCCATTTGCAGAGTCAGACCCTTCGTCCGGAAAAACTCTTCCGTGAAGAACTCGCCCAGCTCATCCGGTCCTTGGGCATCACGCCGTAGACCTGACGGAAGAGACCTGGGCTATGCGCAGGGCCAGCTGGAGTTCGAGGGCCCGGTCGGGACGTTGCCAGTCGCGGCCGAGGAGTTGTCCGACGCGTTCGAGGCGCTGCACCACGGTGTTGACGTGGACGTGGAGGGCTTCGCGGGTCCTGGTCTGGTTCATGCCGGCGGCGAAGTAGGTCTGGAGGGTGTGTCTGAGGTCGGTTCCGCGCTTGGCGTCGTACTCGAGGACGGGGCCCAGGGTGCGGAGTACGTATCCGTGCAGGTCCGTCCGGTCTCCGAGGAGCACGCCGACGAACCCCAGGTCGGCCAGTGCCGCCCCCTTCCCGTCGAGCCCGAGTGCGCGGAGGGCGGCCAGGCAGCGCCGGGCTTCCAGGTAGGCGTCCGCGAAGCGCCCGGGGCCGGTCGCGGGCCCTGCGGCTCCGACGGTGACGGGCGAGGCGACGGCGTGGCTCAGCTCGTCGGCGATTTCCGAGGCGCAGGAAGAGGGGGTGCCGGAGGGGCACACCAGGACGACTTCTTCGCGGTGCAGTCCGGCCAGTCCATGGCGTGTTCGTGCGCTGCGGGTGGCGGCTGCCAGCAGGCGTTGCCGGGTGGCGCCGCGGGCGTGGAGGACGAATACGGTGTGGGGGTCGTTCAGGTTCACCTTGAGGCGGCGGGCCCTGGCGGCAAGGGTGCCGAGGTCGGCGGCCCGGCTGAGGAGATCGCCCAGCAGTTCGCCGCGGATGCGGTCTTCGGTTTCCGCGACGGAGCGGCGAAGCAGGAGCAGGAGGGCTGTGACGACGCTGGCGCGCTCGAAGAGACGGCGGTCCGCTTCGCCGAGGTCGGGGCGGCCGGTGAGGGCGATGCTGCCGAGGAGTTCGTGTCCGGCGAGGACGGCGCAGACCCAGGTTCCGTCGACGGGTACGGCGCGGCCGCCTGTCCGGGAGGCTGTCACGGCCTGTGCGGCCGGGGGCTGGGCGTCGGCCCCCACGCGTGCGAGTTCGCCGCCGTCCGCGTCGTGGATGAGGGTGCCGCCGTTGAGAATGGCGCCTATGGCGGTGGCGACGTCGGTGATGTCACCACCGCGGAGCACGAGATCGGTGAGTCTGTCGTGTGCTTCCTCGGCCCGGCGCACGGCGTCGCTGTGCGCCTCGATGGTCTGTGAGGCTTGGTTGAGGTCGACGAGGGCCGTGCGGGTCTCGTCCATGAGGCGGGCGCTGTCGATGGCGATCGCGGCGTGGTCGGCGAGGGACGACAGGAGTGCGACTTCGTCGGGGCTGAAGGCGCGGGCCGAGCGGTCGGCGGCGTAGAGGACGCCGATCACCCGGGTACCCAGGCGCAGCGGGACACCGAGGATGGCGCACAGGCCCTCTTCGGTGACGGCGCCGTCGATGGTGGCGGTGTGCTTGAAGCGCGGGTCGTCGCGGTAGTCGCCGGTGGTGTAGGGGCGAGCGGATTCGGCGACCAGTCCGCCCAGGCCCTCTCCCATGCCCAGTCGCACCTGTTGGAAGGCGGCGGAGACGCAGCCGTCGGTGACCCGCATGTAGGTGTCGCCGGCTTCTTCGTCGTTGAGGGAGAGGTAGGTGACGTCGGTGCCGAGGAGGAGCTTGGCCCGGCGGGTGATCGCTCGCAGGACGGCGTCGAGGTCTCTGAGCGCGGCGAGGTCTCCGGCGGTGTCGAAGAGGGCGGCGAGTTCGGCCTCGCGGCGGCGGTGCTGGCTGAGCGTGTCCCGGATGCGCAGTGCCACCCGGGTGGCGTCCGTGATCGCCGCGAGTTCGGACTCGGGGGCGTTCGCCTTCTTCGCCGCCTCCGCGGGCTGCGTGAAGTGTTCGAGCGGCGCGCCCTCGGCCAGGAGATCCAGCAGGTGCCTTTGGGCGGCCTCGGGCAGCCCGGTGCCGGGGTTCTTCACTGGGTCGGGCATGACGGTCTCCGTGGTTGTGCGCGCGGCTGTGGAATTGCACCGGAAGCCCCTCGGGTGGGGCCGGGGCCACGTGGCGCCCGCCGCGTCCCGCTGTGGTGTGCGGGCCGCGGCGGGCGGCGGGGTCAGCCGTCGGCGTTGACCGCGTGCTCGGGCTCGCGGGGGGCGGGAACCGTGCCGGTGGCGGCAGTGCGGTCGTGGGCCAGGCTGCGCCCGCGGGTTTCCTTGGCCACCAGGACGGTCAGGGTCGTTATCAGCACGGCGGTGGCGAGGTACAGGGAAATCGGCAGGGACGACCCGTAGTCCTTGAGCAGTTCGACGGCGATGATCGGGGCGAGGGCGCCGCCGACGATGGAGGCCAGCTGTGAGCCCATGGAGGCGCCGGAGTAGCGGACCTTGGTGTCGAACATCTCGGAGATGAAGGCGGCCTGGGGGCCGTACATCGCTCCGTGGAAGAGGAGTCCGATGGTGACGGCCCCGGCGATCGCGGGGAAGGACTTGGTGTCGAGCATCGCGAAGAAGGCGAACGCCCAGCCGGTCATGCCGAGCGAGCCGATCAGGGTGACCGGGCGGCGGCCGATCCGGTCGGACAGAGCGCCCCAGGCCGGGATCGTCACGAAGTGGACCGCGGAGCCGATCAGGACGGCGTTGAGGCCGTTGCTCTTGGACAGGCCCAGGTGGGTGGTGACGTAGACGAGGAGGAACGCGGTGAGGATGTAGTAGGAGATGTTCTCGCCGAGGCGGGTGCCGATGGCGGTGAGGACTCCGCGCCAGTTGGTACGGAACACTTCGGCGACGGGGAGCTCTTCCTTGATGCCTGCGTCGGCCCGCTCGGCGGCCTTGGCCTGGGCTTCGAGGAAGACGGGGGACTCCGAGACGGACACCCGGATCCACAGGCCGATGACGACCAGCAATCCGGAGAGCAGGAACGGGATCCGCCACCCCCAGGCAAGGAAGGCTTCATCGGACTGGACGGCGGCCAGGAGGGCGAGGACGCCGGTGGCCAGGAGGTTGCCGCCGGGCGCGCCGGCCTGGGGCCAGGAGGCCCAGAAGCCGCGGTTCTTGTCGTCGCCGTGTTCGGAGACGAGCAGAACCGCTCCGCCCCATTCGCCGCCGAGGGCGAAGCCCTGGATCAGGCGGAGCACGGTGAGCAGGACGGGCGCTCCGACGCCGATGCTGGCGTGGGTGGGCAGCAGGCCCATGGCGAAGGTGGCGCCGCCCATCATCAGGAGGCTGAGGACCAGGAGCTTCTTGCGGCCGATCCTGTCGCCGTAGTGGCCGAAGACCATGCCGCCCAGCGGCCGGGCGGCGAATCCGATGGCGTAGGTGAGGAAGGCGAGGAGGGTGCCGACCAGCGGTTCGCTGCTGGGGAAGAACAGCTTGTTGAAGACGAGGGCGGCGGCGGAGCCGTAGAGGAAGAAGTCGTACCACTCGATGGTGGTGCCGATGAGGCTGGCGCTGATGATGCGGCCGATGCCGGCTCTGGACTGCTGGGTTGCCATGGGCGGGTACCACTTTTCGGCTGGGGACGGTCTGCGGGGGCTGTGCGAACGGTGAGATGACGGTCAGGCGGCGCTCCAGCCTCCGTCGACGGGAAGGGAGGCGCCGGTGATGTATCCGGTGTGCGGGCCGCAGAGCCATACGGCGATGGCGGCGACCTCCTGCGGTTCGATCAGTCGCTTGATGGCGGAGCGATTGAGCAGCACCTCGTCTATCACCTGGTCGGGGCCGATGCCGTGGGCGGCGGCCTGCGCGGCGATCTGCTGTTCGACCAACGGGGTGCGCACGTAGCCGGGGTTGACGCAGTTGCTGGTGATGCCGTGCGGGGCGCCTTCGAGAGCCGCGACCTTGCTCAGGCCCTCGAGGGCGTGTTTGGCGGTGACGTATCCGGCCTTGAAGGCGCTGGCGCGCAGGCCGTGCACGCTGGAAATGTTGACGATGCGGCCCCAGCCCCGTGCGGACATGTGCGGCAGGACTTGGCGCAGGAGGAGGAACGGGGCGTGGACCATGACCTTCTGGAGGAGTTCGAACCGCTCCGGGGGAAACGCGGTCAAGGGGGCCACGTGCTGGAGGCCGGCGTTGTTGACGAGGATGTCGATGTCGGCCGGAAGGCCTTCGATGAGTTCGCTCCGGGACAGGTCCACGACGTGCGGGTGACCACCGATCTCCTCGGCCACGGATTTGGCGGCTTCGGCGTCGAGGTCGACCACGTGGACCTGTGCGCCCGCGGAGGCGAGTGCCTGGGCGCAGGCCCGTCCGATGCCGCTGCCCGCGCCGGTCACCATGGCGGTCCGGCCCGCCAGATCGATGCCGGCGGTTCCGTCGGACTGGGGTGTGATTCCGCTTGTCATGGCGGGAATCATGCGGGACATCGGGGTGCCGCTCCCATGGGGCTGCCCTCCATAGTCGTGACCGGCGATGTGGTGGGGACCACCATCACCAGGCCCTCAGGTGGTCAGGGGGCACTTCGTCAGCAGGTCTTCGGGGGTGGCGGCGGCCGGGCGGGGCACGGTGTGGCCGGGCGGCGGCTGTACTCCGCGGCCGATCCATTCCTCCAGCCTCGTGAAGGCCGCACGGTGGCACGGGAGGAGCGGGCGGAGCCTGTCGGGGAACACGTCGAACAGCGAGTCGACGTGGGTGCCTCCTTCGACCCGGAAATAGCGGAAGAGGCGGCCTCGGCCGGCGTCGGACACCATGCGGGCGTAGACGTCGGAGTCCCGGCTGATGGGAAGGAGCACGTCGAGGGTTCCGTGCACCGTGATCAGAGGTTTGCCGATCCGGCCGGTCAGGGCGATCTTCGACACCGCGTCGCGGACGCCCTGGGGCCGGGCGCCGTACTCGTAGTCGCTGTCGCACGAGGGTGTCCCCGGAGCACAGAACGGGGTTCCCGCTTCCTGCGGGCCGTCGTAGTCCGGGTCGAGCTCCTCGCGGTAGATGCGCTGGGTGAGGTCCCAGTAGTACTGGTGGTGGAACGCCCACAGGAATTCGGATCCGGCCGGGAAGCCGGCGGCCGTCAGCTGCCGGTGGGCCTCCTCGGAGCCCTCGCCGCCCTTCGCGTAGACCGGGTACGCGGCGAGTGCCGGAGGCAGGAACGTGAGCAGGTTCGGACCTTCCTCGCGCCAAAGGGTGCCTTCCCAGTCGACTCCGCCGTCGTAGAGCTCCGGATGGTTCTCCAGTTGCCAGCGCACGAGGTAGCCGCCGTTGGACATGCCGGTGGCCAGGGTGCGGGCCGGGGGTCGCAGGTAGCGTTGCACGATGACGGCGCGGGCGGCGCGGGTGAGTTGGGTGACGCGCGTGTTCCATTCGGCGATCGCGTCGCCCGGGGCGTGTCCGCCACGGTGGAAGCCCGCCCCGGTGTTGCCCTTGTCTGTCGCGGCGAAGGCGTAGCCGCGGGCCAGTACCCAGTCTCCGATGGCCCGGTCGTTGGCGTACTGCTCGCGCACTCCCGGCGAGCCCGCGACGACCAGCCCGCCGTTCCAGCGGTCAGGAAGGCGGATGACGAACTGGGCGTCGTGATTCCAGCCGTGGTTGGTGTTGGTGGACGAGGTGTCCGGGAAGTATCCGTCGATCTGGATGCCCGGTACGCCGCTCGGCACGGCGAGGGCGGCCGGGGTCAGGCCCGCCCAGTCGGCCGTGTCGGTGTGGCCGGAGGCGACCGTCCCGGCGGTGGTGAGCTCGCCCAGGCAGGCGGTGTCCTGGCGTTCGGCACCCGGCACCTTCAGCCTGGACATCGCCGCGCAGTGGGCGGTGATCCCTTCGCCGTTCTTCCCCCGGTCGTCGGCGGCCGCGGGGACCGCGGCCAGGGTCACGAGCGCCGCTGCCACCGCCACCGCCCGTCGCAGGACGGTGACGCGCGAACGCGGACCTCGCGGCGGTGATGCTGATCTGAGCAGGGGGAACACGGCTACCTCCGGTGAGTGGCCTCTGCGGGCAAGCGGGACGCTATGGCGCATCACGGCGCCCGGGGCAGGGGCACGGCCCCCACAGCTCGGGCGGGAAGAGTGGGGATGTCCGCCACGCCCGCGGGAGGAGAGCCGCCGCTCCCGCCCCGCGGCCGGATCCTCGTCGAAGGGGTCAGGGGCAGTTACCGTCGGCGATCACGTAGTAGCCGGCCGGGGCCTCCTTGAGGGTGTGGGTGGCGAAGGTGTTGTAGAGGCCCATGTTCTGGTTCGAGCCCTTGGCGTAGGCGTGGCTGCCGTCGGTGGTGGCTCGCCCGGCAAGAACCTGCTGGTAGTTGTTCGCGGTCCAGCACTTCGGTGCCGCACCGGTGGTGGTGGCGCCGACGTCCGCCGAGCGCAGGCCCTCGGCGCCGGCGCCGTCCAGGGCGGCCACGGCATAGGTGTGGCTGCTGCCCGGGCTCAGGCCCGTGTCCGTGAAGGGGGGTCCGGCCGGGGTGGCGATCCGGCTGCCGTCCCGGTACACGGCGTAGGAGGCGGCCCCGCTCACGCCGTTCCAGTTCAGGGTGATCGCGGTGTCGGTCGCGTTGCCCGCGGCCAGGCCTGTCGGGGCGGGCAGCCCGCCGGGCTGCGGGGCGGAGCCGTCCAGGCCGAAGAATGCGGTGATCCAGTAGCTGGAGCAGATCGAGCGGATGAAGTTGCCCGTCCCGGTGGCACCGCACTGCTGGGCTCCGGTGCCCGGGTCCACGGGGGTTCCGTGGGCGAGGGAAGGCACCCGGTCCACCTCGACCGCGACACTTCCGTCACCGGCCAGGTACTGCTCCCTGCGCGTGTTGTCGGGCCCGATCGTGGAGGTGCGGTCCGCGCTCTGGTCCAGGCGGTGGACGGCCGTCCACTGGTCCCGCAGCTCATCCGCGTTCTTGGGCACGACCTTGGTGTCGCTGTCCCCGTGCCAGATGGCCACCCGCGGCCACGGGCCGCTGTAGCCGGGGTTGGCGTCACGGACGCTCTGTGCCCAGGCCGACGGAGTGCGGTCCACTCCGGGACTCATGCACGAGTAGGCGGTGACCACCGAGTTCGCGCAGGCGTAGGGGATCCCGGCGATGACCGCACCCGCCCGGAACACCTCCGGGTAGGTGGACAGCATCACGGATGTCATCGCACCGCCGGCCGACAGTCCCGTGACGTGAACGCGCTCGGAGTCGGTGTCGTAGGCGGAGGCTGCGTAGGCGACCATCTGGCGGATGGAGGCCGCTTCGCCCTGACCGCGCCGGTTGTCGCCGGGCTCGAAGAAGTTGAAGCACTGGCTGGCGTTGTTCGCGGACGTCGTTTCCGCGAAGACCACCAGGAAACCGTACCGGTCGGCGAATTTCGTCAGGCCGGAGTTGTCGGCGTAGATCTGGGCGCTCTGCGTGCAGCCGTGCAGGGCGACGACCACGGCCGGGCCGGAGGGTAGGCCGGCAGGCCGGTGGACGTACATGTTCAGAGCGCCCGGGTTCGCGCCGAAGCTGCTGATCTTCTGCAGCGGGACCGCCGCCTCGGCGGCCTGTACGGGGGCGGGCGGGAGCAGCGCCGCCCCCACCACCAGGGCCACCACCGCGGTCATCCGCCCGAGGGCACGGCGCCATTGCCCCTTCCGCTCCCCAGGGCGGCGCGGACGGGCGGACAGCAGTGGGGTGGGACGTGTTTCACACGACGGCATGGCGGCTCCCTGTCCGGGCGGCACGCGATCGACTCGATCACGCGACCCAGTCCGGCCGTCTCGTCCGGATGGCCGGATGGCCGGATGGCCGGATACTGAGGTGCCGGCAACCGTAAGGTCCGGGACGGCCGGGTCAGAACGGTTCCGCACCCCACAACCGGCTGAAAACCGTGTGGACTGCACCCCGTTGCCCGATCGGCGTCGCCCTGCTATCCCGTGCGGATCCAGGTCACCGACCGACCACGAGGTCGCCCGAGACGGCCAGTTCCGCTCCGGTGGCAGCGCGCACATCGTCCACACTCACACCGGAAGCGACCTCGCGCAGCAGGAGACCCGAAGCGGAAACGTCCATCACCGCCAGGTCGGTGATGATTTTGTTCACCACACCCCGGCCGGTCAGCGGCAGCGTGCACTCCTCGACCAGCTTGTGCGAGCCGTCCCGGGCCGTGTGCTCCATGAGCACGATCACCCTCCGGGCTCCGTGGACCAGGTCCATGGCTCCCCCCATGCCTTTGACCATCTTCCCCGGGATCATCCAGTTCGCCAGGTCCCCGAAGGCGGAGACCTGCATGGCCCCCAGCACGGCGACATCGATGTGGCCGCCGCGGATCATCCCGAAGGAGAGCGCGGAATCGAAGGAGGAGGCGCCCGCAACGGCGCTCACCGTCTCCTTTCCCGCGTTGATCAGATCAGGGTGGACGTCCTCCTCGTACGGGTAGGGGCCGACACCGAGGATGCCGTTCTCCGAGTGGAGGACCACCTCGATGCCGTCGGGCAGGTGGTTGGGTATCAGCGTGGGGAGCCCGATGCCCAGGTTGACGTACGAGCCGTCCGTCAGTTCCCGGGCGGCTCTGGCCGCCAACTGCTCGCGTGTCAGGGCCATATCAGGCACTCTCCTCGTGGCGCGGATCGTGGCGCGGATCGTGGCGCGGACGCGTCGTGCGCCGCTCGATGCGCTTGGCCGCCGCAGGATCGTCCGCCGCGACGCCGACCACCCGCTGGACGAAGATGCCGGGCAGATGGACCTGGTCCGGGGAAATCTCGCCCGGCTCGACGAGCTCCTCCACCTCGGCCACGGTGATACGGCCGGCCATGGCCACGAGCGGGTTGAAGTTGCGGGCGGAAGCGTGGAAGACGAGGTTGCCGTGCCGGTCACCGACGGCTGCCCGGACCAGGGCGAAGTCGGTGGTGATGCCCTCTTCGAGAAGGTACTCGCGGTCCTTGAAGGTCTTCGTCTCCTTCGGCGGCGAGGCCACGGCGACGGTCCCGTCCTGGCGGTAGCGCCACGGCAGACCGCCGTCGGCGATCTGCGTGCCCACGCCGGCAGGGGTGTAGAAACCGGGTATGCCGGCCCCGCCGGCCCGCAGCCGTTCGGCCAGGGTCCCCTGCGGCACCAGTTCCACCTCCAGTTCACCACTGAGGTACTGGCGGGCGAACTCCTTGTTCTCGCCGACGTACGAGCTCGTCATGCGGGCGATCAGGCCTTCGCGCAACAGCAGCCCGAGCCCCCAGTCGTCGACACCGCAATTGTTCGACACCACCCGCAGGCCGCCCGCGCCACGTTCTCGCAACGCCTCGATGAGCACTCCGGGGATGCCGCACAGTCCGAAGCCGCCGACCGCGACGGACGCTCCCTCGCCCACATCCGCGACCGCTTCCGAGGAGTCGGCGACCACCTTGTCCAACCCCGTCCGCAACCCCGTCCGCAATCCCATCCGCGATCCCTTCGCCGGTGTACGCCTCGCCTGCCCGGTCGGCAGCCGAGGCTCATCACCCGCCCGAGCCTAGGAACGCGTCGTGCGCCGCACGATGGTGACAGCACCCACAACCAGGCGCGGCGCCATGGGGAAGAGTCCCGGTGTGCCCGCGCTGATCGCCGCGTGCGGGCACCACCTCGCCGTGCCGCGGCCGCCGGAGGCGCAAGGAGACGACCTAGTCGGCCCGTCGGGCCGTGACCAGGAGGTACTCCCAGTCCATTGCTCCGTCGACGAGGTGCCGCGCGACCAGGTCGTCGAGGGCCGCGTCGAGGGCGGACACCCGCTCGGGGTCCTCGGACACGAAGCGGTACGTGGCGATGGTCGGCCCGTAGCAGGCCTTGAAGTACTCCCGGAACTCCTCGGGCCGCGCGAACCGGTCCACGCGCAGCGGCTGCCGCCGGGCGTCGAAGCCGGTCACCCGGTCCCCGAGCAGGGTGCGCACGTGCTCCGGGTCGCCCCACAGGGGCGGCGGCTGGACACCCGGCGGCGGCGGTGGGGCGTAGGGACGCATCGTGGCGAACATCTGCCCGATGAATCCCTCCGGGGTCCAGTTGATCAGCCCGATGGTGCCGCCCGGCCGGCAGACCCGGACCAGTTCGTCGGCCGTCTCCTGGTGGTGCGGGGCGAACATGACGCCGACGCAGGACATCACCGTGTCGAACTCGCCGTCCGCGAAGGGCAGGGCTTCCGCGTCCGCTTCCCGCCAGTCCAGCCGTGCGCCGTGCGTCTGCGCGAGCAAACGGCCGGCCTCGAGGAGCTCGGGCGTGAGATCGGAGGCGATGACCTCGGCGCCGAGGAGGGCCGCGGGGATGGACGCGTTCCCGGAGCCCGCCGCGACATCGAGGACGCGGTCACCCCGCCTGATGCCGCACGCCCGCACCAGCTCGCCGCCCAGCTCGTTGACGACGTTCGACGCCACGGCGGGGTAATCACCCAGCGCCCACATCGCACGGTGCTTCGCCTTCAGGGCATCGGGGGGTGCGTTCTCATCGCTCATGTCCCCATGACTAGCGTCTGCACGGGTTCAGGACAGGACGACGCCGCGGACAAGTACCCCGCATGGGCGCTCTGTCGGCGCACGACTGGACGGGTACACAATCAAAAAATATGCTTCGGGCAGATCCTTCAGAGCAGATGTCTGAGCGGCCCGGGGGAGGGACGTCGGGTCGCTCGACGACAACAGCGCGGAGCGGTGGCGCCGTTCCGGCGGGAGGGGTCCCTGATGCTCACCGGTCGGTCGCACAGACGCCTGTGGCGGAGGGTTCGCGCCCTCTCGGAAGGGCTGGAACTGCCGGACCCCTTCGACGCCGAGACCTTCCTGGGTCTCCTGGCCGAACGGCGTGGCCGCCCGATCGAGGTCCTGCCGGTCGCGGTGGACGCGGCGGTCCCGTGCGGTCTGCTGGTGACGACCGACCACGCCGACTACATCCTGTGCACCCCGGGGACCAGCGCACTGCACCGGCAGCACATCCTCGTACACGAGGCGGCCCACCTGCTCTGCGGGCACGATCGGTTACCCACCCCCGAGACACCGGGCTTACGCGCGCTGCTGCCCGGACTCTCCCCCGACCTGGTGCGCAGGGTCCTGGGCCGCACCGTGTACGCCGAGCCCGCCGAGCAGGAAGCGGAACTGCTCGCCTCTCTCATCCTGCACCGCGTGCTCAGGGAAGGTCCCGTGCCGGAAGGGGACCACGGTCGGGCCGGGACCCTCGTAGGGGCCCCCTCCCGCCGCCCCGAGCGGCCACGTGTCTGACCTGCTCGCGTACCTCCCGGCCGTCGCCGCGCTGTGGCTGGGCTGCTACGAACTGCGCCTGCTTCGGGGCGGAAGCGACTCGCCCTTCGCGGTCCGCCACCTGTGCCGCTTCGGCTTCTGCATGGCCGCGGCGATGGCCCTGCTGGCCGCTCCGACGATGTACCTGGAGCGGCTGTGGCCGTGGCTCCCGCAGTCGACCCACCTCCTGGGCCGCGAGATGGAGATGGCCGGCCTCGCTTTCCTCCCGCTGACCGTGATCGAGATCGGCCTGCCCCGGTCCCGGCTGCCGACCGTACGGCTGCACATCGGTGTCACCCTCTCGGCCGTCGTGCTGTGCGCGGCGCTGTTCCTCTGCTCCGGCGTACGCACCCGGCACGGCTCGCTTCTCGCGGAGGGGACCGGAGCGGTGCTCCTCGCCTCCAGCGACGCGGTCTTCACCGGCTACAGCCTGTGGTGCCTGGCCGTGTTCCTGGTCCCGGTGCACCGGTTCGCCCGGGGGCGGGGTCCGGGCGCGCTGCGCACGGGCCTGCGGCTGATCACGGCCAGTGTCACGGTGGGCCTCGTCTGGGCCCTGTGGGGCGTGTCGTCGATCGTCACCGTGGCCGTGGACAACCGGCAGAGCGCCGGGCTGGACCCGGTGGGCCGGACGCTCGGTCTGTGCTGTCTGGTGCTGGGCGTCCTGGGCGGCACCGCCGGGGCCTGGATCCGCGTCGCCACCGCGGTCCGGCGGTGGGTACGGACCTACCGCACCTACCGTGCCCTGGAGCCGCTGTGGTCGGCGTTACGGGCCGTCTCGCCCGGGGCGGCCCTGGAGCTGGGTTGGCCGTCGGCGCGGCTGTTCTCCCTGCGCCGGTCCGAGTTCGCCCTCTACCGCCGGGTGATCGAAATCCGGGACGGCTACCTGGAACTGCGTGCGTTCGTTCCCCCCGACGCCCGTGCACTGGCGGACTCGGCGCTGGCCCGGTTCCCCGTGCCCCCCGCGGGCCGCGCGGCGATGGCCGAGGCCGCGGTCATCGCCGCGGCGCTGGAGTCCGCCAGGATCGGCCCCGGCGTCTGCGGGGACCGCGGCGTCGCGCTCGCCTACCCGGTCGATTGTTCGGTGGCGGAGGAGGCGGCGTGGCTGGTCCAGGTGGCCGAGGCGTTCAGCGTGGCCGGGCTCGTGGAGCACATGCGCCACCGGGTGGGGTGCTCGGCGGGCGACCGCTCCGCGATCACCGACGGAGCACTAGGACGGGATGAGCGTCGGTCCGGACAGGGCGGGGGCCGACGGAGGAAAGGCCGTGCGGACGAACAGGGGCGGTTCCGGTGACGGGCGCAGGCCGGAGCGGTGCATCCAGCTCGCTATCTCCACTCGGGAGGAACAGCCCAGCTTCTTCATCGTGTCCCGGATGTGGTTGACCACGGTCCACTCCGAGATGGCGAGCCGGTGGGCGATCTGCCGGTTGCTCAGACCGGCCGCCACCAGACGCGAAACCTCGGTCTGGCGCGGCGTCAGTGGCTCGATCCGGGTTCGGGTGTCCGGGGGTAAGGGATCCGCGGGCGCGGCGGCGGGAGGGGCGGGGGCCGGGACCAGGGAGGCCAGAAGGTCCGGGAGCGACACCTTGGAACCCTCGACCAGCGCGCGGGAGAAGGCGGCCTCGCCCAACAGCTCGCGCACCGGCTCCTCCAGCCGGGCCATGGCGAAGTCGGGCGTGCCCGCCTCCTCCGGGAAGGCGCCGCGCCAGGTGTGGAAGGCGCCCAGGCCGCGGGCGGTGCCGATGGCGCGCTCGACGACGTCGGGCAGGGCGGGACTGCCCAGGGTGGTGGCTATGGCGCCCAGGACGGCCGGCGGCCCCAGGGCGCGCAAGGACGACAGGGCCCGCTCGCAGTAGTGCGCCGTGGCCTGCGCGCGTCCCTCCGCGGCAGCGAAGACGGCCAGGTGGAGCAGGGCGGTACCGGCGGCGAGCGTGTCGCGCCCCTGCTGGGCCGCGGCCAGCACCTCCAGTGCGGTGGCCGCCGCGGCCGCCGTGTCGCCGAGACGGAATCCCGCGAGTGCGGCCTCCAGCGATACGTAGCGGGCCTCGTGGCGGTCGCCGTCGGACCGGTGCCGGTCGGCCGCCTCGCCGAGCAGGGCGGCGCCGCGGTACGGGTCGGCGTCCAGGACGCACAGGGCCCGCAGTCGTGTCACCCGCGCGGACAGCCCCGCGGCGTGGGCGGCGTCCGCCGTGATCCGGTCCAGCAGGTCAGTGGCGGCCTCGGGCTGGCCCGCCAGGATGCCCGCCTCGCCGAGCAGCAGGTCGACGCGGATCCGGTCACGGTGGCCGGTCGCGGTCCACGACTGGTCGGGGCGGGGGCGGCCTTCGGCCCAGGTGCTCCAGCCGCCCGTCGCCCGCCAGTGGACGCGGATGCCGTCGACGAGGTCGAGCGCCTCGCCGGTCAGGCCGTGGCGGAGCAGCGTCTCCAGTGCCGTACGGAGGTTGCGTTCCTCGCTCCAGAAGGCGATCAGGCCCGAGCGTTGCTGCCCCGAGATGATCCGGTCGGCGGCGGCGCGGGCCAGGGCCGCGTAGTAGCGGGCGTGCGCCAGCCGGGCCGCGGTGTCCTCGGGCGGCGGGAGCCGGCGCGCGGGCCCGTCCGGGGGCAGCCGCAGCCGGAACCGGGCCGTCCCGTCCAGGCGGCCGGACGGCAGGGTGGAGGCGGTGAGCAGATGGCCGCGCAGCAGGGTCTCCAGCGCCGAGGAGAACTCCTCCGGCGCGACGGCCGTGATGTGGCGCAGCGCCTCGGGACCGAAGCCGCCGCTGAACACCTGGCAGTGGGCCAGCAGCCGGACCGGCGTCCCGCCGGAGGCCCGGGGAGCGGCGCCGCGCGGATCGCCGCCCGGCGCCGCGGCGGGGTCGCGGCCCTCGGCGTGGAACGGGTACGGGACGGTCCGGTCGCCGAGCGAGGCCCACGCCACCTCGGGGCTCTCCAGTGCGGCGACCCGCGCGGTGCGGCAGAGCGCGCCGGGGTTGCCGCCCACCTCGACGCAGGTGCGGGCGATGACCTGCTGATTGTGCAGTTGGAGGGAGAACGCGGGGTTGATCGTGCGCAGGCAGGCGAGGTACACCTGCACGGAGGGAACGCGCGCCAGTGCGGCGAGATCCAGCGCCGAGCAGTCGAGCGGCACGGGCAGCGGGTCCACCGGGAAGGGGACGAGGCCGTGGGCCGCGGGGGGCTGTCGGGCCGTGCCGAGAACCACGACGGACGCGACCGCGCAGGCCCGCAGCAGCCGGTGGTGGTCCGAGCGGTCGAGGTCGTCGACGAGCAGGAGGGGCCGGGCCCCTCCCGGGTCCCGGCCGGCGATGAGGCCGGCGAGAAGGTCGAGCGCGCTGTCCGTGCCGTCCGTGGATGGCTCGGCCGCGGTCTCCACGTACACGGTGGTGGCGCCGGTCGACGCGCGGTACGCGGCCGCCGCCTCGGCCGCGAGCCGCGTCTTGCCCGCGCCCGGGACACCGGTCAGGAGCACTCCGGGGGTCGACGGATCCGTCAGCAGCGCCGACAGCGCGGAGATCTCGGCGTCCCGTCCGACCATGTCGGCGGGGAACGCGGTGGGTGGGCATGCGGCGGCCGGGCGGGCGTTCTTCACAGATGAGGGCGCGGGGATCGTCAAGGACGGCTCCGGGAGGTGGACCCAGGCGGACGGGGACAGCCAGGCGGTTTCATCTGAGATGAACAACCATTTCGCAGTTTTCATATCCGTATACCACTTCAGCATGGCTGCCGACTTCGGGGGTGTCAACTACAGTGAAAATCAACGTAGTTGCATTCGCCTGAGCGGGTAGGCGTACTGGAGGCCGCGGCAGAAGGGGGCAGGCAGTGGCCGAAACGGAACCCACGCCTTCGTCACTGAGTCGGAAGATCGACGGACTTTTCCGGCTCGCCCGCAGGCCCGACGGCCTGCCGTTCAGCAATGAGGAGGTCGCCACCGCGTGCCGGGAGGCCACCGGGGTGTCCTTCTCGACCACGTACCTGTGGCAGTTGCGCACCGGGCGCAGGAACAACCCCACCAAGCGCCATCTGGAGGCCCTGGCCGACCACTTCGAGGTCCCGGTCGCCTACTTCTTCGACGACGAGCACGGTGCGAAGATCGCCGCGGAGATCGAACTCCTCGGCGCCCTGCGGGACGCCGGGGTGCGCAGTGTGGCACTGCGCGCGGTGGGGCTCTCCTCCGAGGCGCTCGGCACCGTCAGCGACCTCATCGACGTGATCGCAGTCCGTGAGGCGGCCCGCCGGCGTGCCCGGGGCGCGGGGGAGGCCCCGCCCGCGGCGGAACCCGGCGACGACCGGGTCTGAGGGCCGACCGCACCGTGCGAAGAGGCCCGTCCAGGCGGCGGGCGGGTGCCGGGGCGGCCCCGGTCACTGCGGCCGATCGGCGGGTCGGCGCAGGAAGAAGCCCGCCACGGAGCCCCGTACCCGGTCTCCGGCGTGCGGCTCCACCTTCTTGATCATGTGCGGTACGCCCGACCGCAGGACGACCAGGCGGTTGGGGTGCGGGGCGACGTAGTGTCCGACCCGGGAGGTGAGATGGGCGTTCTGGTCGGCGGACCGCGCCCCGGGCGTTCCGCTGGAGACGAGCAGTTCGGCGCCCCAGGAGGCCTGCCACTCGGGGTGCACGTAGAGCACGAACGAGGCGGCCCGGTCGCCGGAGTCGTCGTGCCAGGCCAGTCCGGAGCCCTGCGGGTAGAGGAAGGGGCGGCAGGTGAAGGCGTGCCAGTCCGTTCCGAACCGCCCGGTCCACGGCTCGATGCGGGGTGCCTCCTCGGCCAGTTGCTTCACCACGGCGTCGGTCGCCCCGCCCGACGGGTGCGGAGCGTGGTCGGCGAAGAGTCCCGTGAAGTGGCCTTCCGGGTCGTTCAGCGTGCCTGGCCCGCTGAGGGGGCTGCCGTCCAGCAGCCCGTAGACCTTGTTCCACGCCCCGTCCCGGCGTCCGTGTACGAAGTGGTAGTCCTCGGTGCGCAGTTGCTCCCACAGCGTGGCCGCGGCCTCTGGGGCGAGGAAGTCGTCGAAGACGGCGAAGTCATCCGTGCTCCAGGTCAGTTCCATGGGTGTCCTCCGTAGACGGGGAAGGCGGTACGGCAGGGGAGGGGGAGGTGTGCGCAGGCGGGGCGGGCGCGGTCAGGCGCCGGCGGTCTGGAGGCCCCCGGCGCCCACCGGGACGGGTGGCCGTGCGGCCGCCTCCCGGAGCAGTCGCTGCGTCATGCCCGCCGCCCGCGCGTCGCCCGAGCCCAGCACCAGCCGCAGCATCTCGGCCGCGGGCCGCGAACGCCCGTGCGCGAGGTGCACGGTGGCCACGTTGAGGGGGCGCAGCCAGTCCGGCTGCCGGGCCTCCTTCACCGGCCCCTCGTCGATGAAGGTCACTCCGGGGCAGTCGGACAGCCGGTCGGACAGGTGGGCCGCCAGCTCCCGGGGCGGCATCGGCTCGCAGTACACCAGCGGTGTCAGCAGGTCGGCCGCGGAGACGGTACGGGGGCCGGCGCCACCGGTCGGGGAGAGCGGCCCCCGCGCCCGGTACAGGTGCCGGGGGTCGAGAGGGGTGCGGGCCAGCGGGGTGTGCGGGTAGACCCGGAGCCCGCAGGAGTAGCCCACCGACACGCCCCGGTCGGCCAGCCGGCGGATGTGGCGGATCGCGTTCTCCAGGGTGGCGGCCGTCTCGCCGGGCTGGCCGAACAGCACCCCGATCTGAACGTCCATCCACTCCGGCCGACGCCGCAGCAACAGACCGAAGGTGTCCTCGACGTCGGACATCCGGTAGTTCTTGTGGTGCCCGCGCAGCATCCGGTCGTCGAAGGCGTCCACCGAGAAGCTCGGACGCACGCAGCGGGACCGGACCAAGGCGTCCATCAGCCGCTCGGAGAACGGCTTGACGTTGAAGTAGCCGTGCCAGCTGATCACTTCGCCGTGGCGGCTTCCGGCCAGTGCCTCGCACACCTCGGTCAGCGCACCTTCGTAGGGGAGATTGACCTCGGGGGCGGCCAGATGGAAATGGGTCAGCCCGTACTGCTCGACGTAGTGCTCCGCCTCGGCGGCGACGGCGTGGGCGGGGCGTGCGTCCACCCTGCCGACGTTCAGCGGATCGACGCAGTACGAGCAGCGCAGCGGGCAGCCCGCGTGGCTGCGCAGCGCGGTGGGGATGCCCCGGGCCTTGGCGAAGAGCACGTACTCCGGTGCGATCCGAGGCAGCGCGGTGGTGGGCCGGGACACCACGTCGGGCCGCGACCGCGGGCCGGGCCCCAGGGCTCCGTCGGCGGTGCGCACCAGCCCGCCGGGGAGCGTGGACAGCGTCTCGGCGACCACCTGCCGCACGCCCCGTGTGGCGCCGTCGGCGACCACGCGCGCCAGCAGGGCGGTGAACGCGGTCTCACCGGGACCGGTGAGACCGAAGTCCAGTCCGAGCCGGTCCATCACCTCCACCGGGCAGGAGGTGAACGCCGCGCCGCCCGCCACCACCGGCAGTCCGGGGTCCCAGGCGCGCAGCGTCGCGGTCAGCTCGGCGATGGGCGCCAGGTAGTCCACCACGTCGATCCACCGCCCGTCCGGGCCGGCCGCCGTGTCGCAGGCGACCACGGCGTTGTCGATGTTGCGGATGGACAGTGCGACGAGGTCGGGCCGGGCCCGGTCGAGCACCTCGGTCAACAGCCCGGTGTGGTCGAGCGATTCGAGGAACGGGTTGCACACGGACACCTCGACCGGCAGTCCGCTTTCGGTGATCGCGGCCCGCAGGATCTCCAGTCCGTACGGGCCGACCGGCAGGACCTGGTGGGGGTTGGCGTAGAGCAGGAGGACGCGCACGGGCGGCTGCTTTCTCGGAGTTCCCCCGGAGGGGACGGGTCGTGCGGTGGGGCGGTGCGTACCGCTATGCCTGCGGGGCGCGCACGCCCAGGTCCTGTTTGGCGTCGATGGCCCGCTGGAGCGCGGTCAGCGCACGCCCGGCCACCGGGAGGCCGGTACGGCGGGCGAGGACGGCGCTGAAGAGCAGCGGTGTGATCACCGCGCCGCTGCCGCGCACCTTGCCCAGGTGGCGGACCACGGCGTCCAGGTGCGTCGCGGCCGGCTCCGGGTCGCCGGCCCGCAACGCCCGTACGGCGCGGGCCTGCAGGGCGACGGTGTACTCGGCCCAGGCCTCGGGGGGTGGAACGGTCACCTCGTCGAGCCCGGGCCCGCCCCGCGCACTGCCGGACCGCCCTTCACCCGAGGCCTCCCGGGCCAGCTCGGCCTGGAGGCGGGACAGCGACGCCTGGCGGACCATGCCGAGGGCGGCGCAGCGATCGCCCTGTGCGGTCCACCAGCCGGCCGCGGTACCCCAGTCGCCGGACCGGGCCGCCAGGACGGCACGCCAGCCCGCGATGGTCGCGGCCCCGGTGCCCTGGCCCAGATCGCGCAGCACCTCCTCGGCCTCGTCCATCGTGGAGTCGGCCGCGGCACGGTCGCCGGACATGTGGTGCACCAGCGACAGCGCGACGCCGGTGGCCGAGCTGAGCAGCCGGGAACCGGCGACCTCCTGATGCAGTCGCTCGCAGTCGGCGAGTGCGGCGGGGACCGGGGTGTCGCCGTTGACCAGGGCCATCGCCAGGTTGGCGTATACCTCGGTCAGGCCCAGGCAGGTCCCGGCGCCGTCGGCCGAACGCAGTGCGGAGCGCAGCGCCCGCTCGGCGGCGGGGTGGTCGCCTGCCCGCAGCGACTGGAGCCCGGCGTACAGGTGTGCCCCGACCCGGGCCTCCGGCTCCGGGGAGGCGACCGCGGCGAGGTAGTGCGGATCGTCCGGTACGGCGGGCGCGTCGCCGGTCAGGTAGGTGCGGGAGTACAGCGAGTTGAGGCGGGCGTGGATCCGGGCGGCCGGTGCGGCCCGGTCCGGGTCCGACAGCACGCGCTCGACGCGTTCGAGGGCGGCCTGCGGCATTCCCTGGGTGCCGAGGGCATACGCCTCCAGGACATCCAGGTCGTGGCCCTGCGCGCGGTCCGCCTCTGCCAGTGCGCGGGCGCGTCCGGTGAGCGTCAGCACCAGTTCGGGGCGCCCACGGGAGAGGGCGAAGCGGGCGGCGACGCCGAACGCGGTCACGGCGGACTCCGCGGCCCGGGCCGTCCGGTCGGAGCCGGGCTCCACCCCGCGCAGCGCGGTGTGCGCCGCCTCCCAGTGCCGGGCCAGCAACTCGGCGACAGCGGGGCGCCGTTCGGCCAACGGTTCCAGGGAGCTCGCGAGCCTGGCGTGCACGTCGGCGGTCTCGGAGAGCGTCAGTCGCCGCAGTGCCACCTCGGCGACGACCGGAAAGGCCGGGGCCAGACGGCCCTTGTGGGCGTCGGCGGACTCCACCAGCCCGGCCTCGAGGAGGCAGGCGGCGGCCGCGGCGACCCTGTCGGGGTCCATCAGGGCGCCCAGGTCTTCCAGGGACAGGTCCCGGCCGGCGGCGGCGAGCAGCACCAGGAGTTCCCGTGAGTCGGTGTCCAGCTGGTCCAGCAGGGCACCGAGCGCGGCGTGCGCGCTGGGTGGCGCCCAGTCGTCGCCGGGCTGGGCGAAGCGGCTCAGGACGACCATCTGTTCGATGTACCGGGGGATGCCGCCGGCCCGGGAGGCGATCTCCTCCGCGGCGGAGCCGGCGGTGAGGAGGGCGGCGGCGGCCGGGTCGTGTCCGGGGGCCCCGGTGCCGGTGGACCGGGCGCGGTCGGCGGCGGCCGGGTCGTGCTGCGCGGTGAGCAGCCGGTGGGCGAGGCGCCGCGCGTCGGGCCGTCCGAGTGGTGGCACGGTGAGCCGGTGGTCCTCCCGGCCGGCGAGCGCCTCGGGGGCCGAGACTCCGACCAGCAGCACCACGACCGGCCGCCCCGGCGCGGAGGTCAGCTCGTCGAGCAGATCGGCCAGTGCCCCGGGGGTCCACTCGCTGTGCTCGACCACCAGAAGCAGGGGCCGCGCGCCCCGCAGGCGGTCCAATGCCGCGGTGAGCGCACGGCCCAGCTCGCCGCGGTCCTGGGCCGGGGCCTGCTCGGCGCGGGTGGAGGCGCCGGTCAGCTGCACCGTCACGTCCACCCTGTCGTGTCCCTGACGGGCGGCGTTCTCGATCTCCTCCAGGAACAGGCAGCAGGCCAGCAGGCCGAGTCCGGTCCCGGCGGGCGGGCAGCGCAGGACGGCTGTGGCCAGGCCGGTGCAGTGGTCGAGGGCCTCGGTGACCAGCCGGGACTTGCCCACCCCGGAAGGGCCCCCGACCAGGATCAGGGTCGGGCCGGTGGCAGTGGCGGCCGCGTCGATGCGGGCGGCCAGCTCGCCGACCAGGCCGGTCCTTCCGACGGTGCCCGGGCCGGGGGCCTGGGTGTCGGCCGGACCGACGATCCAGGCCGGGACGGACCGGGCGAAGCCCTTGGCCGCCACCGGTTCGATCGCCCGCAGCGGGAAGTGGTCCTGCAGTTGGAGCCGGGTGGCCAGGTCCACGATCACCCCGTCGTCGGGGGCGTACTGCTGGAGTCGGGCGGCCCGGTTGAGCACCGAGCCGATGACGAAGCTCGACGTCCGGCCGCTGACCGCGACATGGCCGGAAGCGACCGCGGACCGCACCGGGAAGTCGCCCAGCAGCAGCTCGCCCAGGCCCCGTGCGTACTCGCCGGTGCGGTGCCCGATGGCGGTGGCGGCGGAGACGGCGGCGGCGGCGGCCGACTCGCCGTGCCCCTCGACGCCGAACACGGCGACGACCGCGTCGCCGATGAACTTCTCCACCTTGCCGCCGTAACCCTCCACCAGCGAGCCGACCAGGGAGAAGTAGCCGTCCAGGACGGCCGCCCACCGGTCTGGTTCGAGGGAGGTGGCCAGCCCGGTGGAGCCGACCACGTCGCAGAAGACGACGGAGACGAAGCGCAGGCCGCTGGCGGGAGTGGCGGGCTGGCCGATCTCCGTCCCGCAGGCCATGCAGAAACGGGCCGCCGACGGGTTGTCCACACCACAGCCGGCGCACTGGCTCGCGGTGGATACGATGGGACCGGTGGGCTTGGTCATGCTGTCCTCCCCGTTCACTGAGCGACCACCGGGTGGTTCACGACGCTTGCCTCGTCGTGAACCACCCGGTCTGTGCTACGGCCCAGACGTCACCGGTCCGGGGCCGATCCCCTGACGAGGGTCGGCACTACCAGAGGTAGCCACCGCTGGGGTCGGAGACCGAGTGGCCCTCGACGTCCGAACCCGCGGCCTCGACCCGGGACTTGACGCTCAGCAGGACGTCGATCTCGTCCTCGGTGAGGGACTTGAGCACCGCCTGCTGGGCGTCGTTGGCGTCGGTCATGGAGAATCCGGCTTCGGCCAGCTTGTCGATCTTGTCTGCCATGGTGATCTCCTCGGTTGGCGAACCCGCGCGTTTCACGTGCGGGGCTCTGGTTTCCCGGTGCGGTGCACCGGAGTTCAGGGGGGCCGGGCGGGGCGTCGGCCCATCGGCCCGGCCGGCGCCGTCGTCCGCGCCGGACTTCTGAGCGCCGGACGTCGGAGCGGTGGGCGGCGGAGCGGTCGCCGGTGGAGCGGTGGGCGGTACGCGGCCGAGGCGGACGGCGACCACGGCGGCGGTGAGCAGCAGGGCGGCACCCGCCAGCAGCAGCAGGCTTCCGAGCCCGATCCACACGACCAGGGCCGCCGCCAGCATGGGGGCCAGCACGTTCAGTACGGCCGGCACGGAATTCATGAGCGCCCATACCCGGCCGGTCAGTTCCACCGGCGTCTCGGAATGTACGACGCTGGGAAAAGTGACGAGGATTCCGGCGCTTGCTATTCCCAGAAGGAAAATAACACACAGCCATATGGTGGAGTCAATGCGTAGTTCGTGGAAAATGGCGAATCCGATGACGACGATGATGCAGCCGATCACCAGGATCGACCCCGCCATGGTGAGGAAAGGCCGAAGGCGTGCTGCGAAACGGCCCATGAGCAGCGAACCCGCGACCCCGCCCAATCCGACGGCGGACACCATGTAGCCGATGTAGGACGTGCCCATTCCCAGGGCCGGCACGATCAGGGCGGCCATGGAGTCATAAAGGAAGACGACGAACATCAGGCTGCACATGACGAACAGAAGGGAACGCAGCAGGCGTGATCCGAAAACGTGCTGGAATCCTTCCCCCAGTTCTTTGAAATAGTGCAGATCCGTACTCCGGGAAGGTGACGACGTGGTGCGCAGGGCGCGGGCGGCGATCACCCCGACGAGAAACGTGCACGCGTTGGCAGCGAACACCGCCCGCGGCGACATGAAGGCGACCAGCAGGCCACCGAGCGCCGGCCCGAGGATCTTGACCGATTGCATCGCCGTCTGGAGCAGCACGGTGGCGGCCTGGACGCCCTCGGGCGGCACCGAGACCCGCAGCTGGATCTGGCCCGCGAGCCCGCCGACCGAGCCCAGAGCCGAACGGACCAGCACCAGCCCGGCCGCCCAGTACACCCCGGGGGCGACCACCAGGCCCAGGGTGAGCCCTGCCTGCACGAGGTCCGTGAGGATCAGTACCCGGCGCGACGGCCGACGGTCCACCAGCACCGCCAGGAACGGGGTCGCCAGCAGCGGCAGCATGCTCGCGGCCACCACCAGCGCCAGCTCGCCCGCGCCGCCGTGCCAGACCGTGGTGACCAGCACCAGCAGTGCCACCTGGTCCAGCCAGTCGCCCAGACCGGAGACCACCGTGCTGGTGTACAGCAGCCGGAAGTCGCGGCCCGCCAGCGGGCCCGGAACCCGCGCGCGGCTCATCCGGCCAGGGCCACCGGGGAGCGCCGGTGGACCCGGCCGAGCACGTCCTCCATCACCTCGATCAGCCCCCTCATGGAGTGCAGCGCGCTCACACCGAGCAGTTCCTCCTGCGCCGGGTCGAGCGGCAGCCGGTCGATCAGCCGGTGCACGTCGTCGCGGTGCTGCACGTCCAGCTGGGCGTGCCGGGCGATGGTGCGGAACGCCGCCTCCGGCAGCCCGGTCCGGGCCGCCAGGTCACCGGCCAGCCCGGGACCGGGCGGGTTGCCCTCCAGCACCGCGATGTGCCCCACGAGTGCCACCGGATGCGCATGGCGCAGCCAGTAGTACTGCGAGCCGACCAGCGAGGCGATGGCCGCCCCCGGCAGTGCCGTGCGCAGGGTCTCGGGATCGCCCCCGGCCACCACGTAGTCCTCGGCCACCCACTGGTCGTGCCCGTACTCCTCACGGATGTGCTTGGCCAGGTAGCGGCCCACCAGATCGGCCACCGGGTCGTCCTGACGGACGGTGCACTGCTCGACGGCCGCCAGCATCAGCGGCACCGTGGCCCGGATCGTCCCGTGCAGCGTCTTGAGCCACTCCAGGTACACCTGGTCGGCCCGCGGATGGGTCCACATCTGCCGGGACGCGGCGTCCACCGCGGGCATCAGCAGCCCGATCTTGCGGCGCAGGGCTTGCGACCTCGTCTGCTCCTCCACCGTCAACCGCCTTCCCTCAGGGCCACGCCCAGCGCCGTCACGGAGTCCGCGGCCGGCCCCGGTCGGCCGGCGATGTCGTACGCCTTCCAGCAACCGCCGCAGACGTTCTCGAAGCGTTCCTCGCGCAAGGCCTCGAAGCCGGGCAGGTCGGCCGCCGCCCCCGGGCCGAGGCGCCCCACCACCTTCAGCAGCGGATCGTTCCGGAACCCGGTCAGCGCCTGTGCCACGCCCTCGGGCCGCCGGGTCCGGGCGCGCAGCGCGGACGGGCCGTGACCGGTGATCAACCCCTCGTTGCAGCAGGGGATCACCACCCCGTCGTAGCGAACCGTGGGCGAGCCGAGCAGGGTGCACGCCGCGAACGTCCCCACCTCGTGCCGGCTCTGGAGGGCGAAGACCCCCTCGCCCCGCCCGTACCGCAGGGGGGTGATCACGTTCGTCTCCGCCGCGTCGGCCCACCGCGGGCCGAGGGCCTCCGACAGCAGCTCCTCGGCCACCCGCGCGCCGTCGCCCGTGTCCAGTTCCTGGACGACGATGCGGCAGCCCGCCCGGTGGGCCGCGCGCAGCGCGCCGACGAACCGCCGGCTCGACACACCGCCCTGGTGGAAGCCGTCCGTGCTCAGGAAGAGCGTGGAGATCCGCGGCAGCAGCCTCTGTACCCAGCCGGGCGCGGAACCGTTCTCGCGCGCCCAGTACCCGCTGGTGAAGACGATGGTTTCCAGCCCGGCGTCGGCGAACGCCCCGATCGCGTACGGCAGCGCCCGCTGCTCGGCGAAGGGCTCGCCGCCGGAGACCGCCACCGACCGCAGGCCGGGCAGCGCGACGATGCCGGCGACGACGTCGTGGAACACCTCCCAGTCGGCGACCCTGTCGCTGTCCGCGCGGGCGTCCACCGAGCAGTGTGCACAGCCGACCGGGCACTGGTCGGTGATGTACAGCAGGACCGACTCACCGCGACGGTGGCGCATCGCCTCGGTGTCCGCCAGCGTGGGGCGGCTGCGGAGCGCCTCGGTGTCAGCTCGTGTAGGACGGCTGTTCACGGTCCGCCTCCCATCCCAGGGACACCAGGCCGCCGTAGCGGCCAGAGCGCCGGTCCGAGAAGGCGGTCCCGTCCACCTGCTCGACCATGCGACGGGCGGCGGCCTCCACCTGCCGACCGGAGTCGCTGCGCAGGTACTCCGTCACCTTCCGCTCGGCCTCGGCGTCGCCGGACAGCGTGAGGCAGTTGCCGCACATGCCCTTGTCGCACGGTCCGTCCGAGAACCGGGCGGCCACGAAGCTGGGTCCGAGCACGCGCAGCGCCCGGTACAGCTCGCGGCGCAGGAACTTCTCGCGCAGCTCGGGCCACGACTGGTGGGACGCGTGGCCGAGGATCAGGTGCTCCGGCATGCTCCGCTCCACCAGGTCCTGGTTGCAGCAGGCGTAGACGGTGCCGTCGTAGGTGACCAGCGGCCAGGTGATCCGGTCGCACGGGTCGACGGGCGCGACCGGGACGCCGGAGGAGGGCGTGGGAGTCAGCCCGCCGAGCTGGCGGCCCCGGCCGATCGGACTCAAGGTGCCGACCAAGATGGGCACTTGGTCGTCGAACTCGCGCCGCACATCGTCGATCAGGCCCTGGAGGTAGGGATCGTCGTCCCCCCGCCCGGTGAGCTGGAAGCTCACCTGCGGCACCAGTTCGCGGATCCGGTGCATCGCCCGGAAGACGTCGGCCCGGCCCACCTCGCGTTCGTGGAACTCGTCGAGGCTGGCGGCGAAGTGGTCCACCTCGCGGATCGCCGCGGACACCGGGGCGGGCAGCCGCCGGCTCTCCCGGGCGAACCACATGCCCGACAGCACGTACGAACGGGAGCCCACGGACCGGGCGGTGCGCGCGAGGTCGGCGACGAGCGCGGCCCGCAGCAGCGCCTCGCCTCCGGACATCAGCAGCAGGTCCGGTCGGGTCTCCTGGTCGAAGGACTCCACGAGCCGGCGGAACGGCGTCTCGGGATGCTGTTCGCTGGTACTGGAGGAGTCGGTGGAGCAGTGGGCGCACGACAGCGGGCAGCGGCGGGTCAGGGCCAGGTAGAGGCCGGCGGCGGGCTTGTTGCGGATGGCGCCGATTTCCAGCAGGTGCACGGGATCACCCCCTTCTCGATGACAGGGCGCTGGCGATCTCCTCGAGCGAGGCGAGCGTCCGCGCGGCATTCGGGTCGTCGGTCCTGGCCAGGTCGGCCACCAGCGTGGTCAGCCGTTCGGCGGCCGCCGCATGCCGTCCGGCGGGGCCGGGCGGCGGGCCCGCCAGTGCCAGGGCCGCCGCGCACTGGCGCGCCAGCTCCGAGACCAACTCCAGGACGGAGGTCGCGCTGCGCGCGCCCAGCACCGGGTCGAGCACCTCCAGAACGCCGAAGACGGACCCGTCGGTGTCCAGCGGCGCGGCGATGATGGCCTTCGGTACCCGGCCGGTGGAGGCCGCGAAGTCCCGGTTGAACTGTGGGTGGTTGTCGAGGTTGTCGGCGATCACCGCCTCCCCGCTCTGGAAGACCCACCCGGCGATGCCGCTGTAGTCGGGGATGGTCCAGCCCACCAGACTGTCCTCCCGGGGGTCGGAGATCGCCTCCAGAACGAGTGCCTCGCCCGCCGCGTCGTGCAGGAAGACCGACGAGGCGGGAGCGCCGAAGACGAGCCGGGCCAGCCGGACCGTCGAGCGCAACACCTCGTCGCGCCGGGACAGCGGAGGGCCGCTGAGAGGGGCGTCATGCGCGGGATTCGTCATGGCCGGCTCCTTCGGCGGATGGGGTGGATACGGCGGATGCGGCGGATGAGACGGGTACGGCGGATGAGGAAGGTACGGCGGATGAGGAAGGTGTGGCGGAAGCGGTGACAGGGGTGGGGGTGCGGGGTGGGTCGGACGCGTCGGTGAAGTTGTCCGAGAGCGAGGCGAGAACGTGCTTGACCTCGCTCACCGGAAGATGCGGATGCTTTCCGAGGATGCGGGCCACGAAGCCGGTGACGTGCGGGGTCGCGAAGCTGTTCCCGGAGAGGAACGAGCGGCCGCCGCCCGTCCAGGGGACCTCGATTCCGACACCGGCCGCGAAGAATTCGACCGGAGGCTGCGGACTGACCTCGATGCGCTCCGCGTCGGCAACCTCGTGCGACCCGACGGAAATCACCGAGGGGAAGATCCAGGGATAGCTGCGGACCGGGCTGTTGTGCGCCGAGGCCACGATCGCCACCCGGTTGAAGTACGCCTCGTCCGCGATGTCGTGCAGTGAGGCCTTGAAGTCGCCCTTGCGCGAGGAGAGGCTGAGGTTGACGACATGGAAGCGCTCTGCCACCGCCCAACGCAGGGCAGCCAGCAGCATGTTGCCGTCGCCCGCGAGTCGCGGTCCCAGGATGCGTACGCTGGTGAGGCTCACGTCCGGTGCGATCCGCCGGATGATCGCAGCGCACGCGGTGCCGTGACCGGCGGCGTCGCCCTCCTCGTCCGGGACGATCCGGTAGCCCGGCAGGCCGTCGCCCGCGGCATCCTGCTCGATGCGTTCCACCGCGTACGCCCCCTCCAGGGGCCCGATCTCGGGATGGTCCGGTGTGACTCCGCTGTCGATGACGCAGACCCGGATTCCCGCACCGCGCGACCCGCCCCAGGCCCATTCCCGGTCCACCGCCGTGGAGGCCGCGACCGATGACCGGTCGACGAGTTCCCCGGCATTCATATGGGCGAACCGGATCGTTGCCCGACGAAACGCTGTAGTGGTCAATGGAGCCTTCCGGTCACTCGTGGCTCTCCCGTACGGCGCGATACCGAACCGTCGAACGTGCCGGACCGTCCCGCTGTCGAACAGCTGAGCGGCGCCCGCGGACCGATTCTGTACGAGGCCCCAGGCCCTCGGACATCCCAGTTGTCTGGGGTGCCTTCCGGCCCGTCCTGCCCCTCGGGGCGCGGAAACTGACAGTTTTCTGTGTTGTCGGTCGGCTTGCGCAGCCGTTCGATGTCAGCTGTCGACGGCCTGGTAGAGCGTGGTCCAGAAGTCGTGGATCAGGCGGGCGGAGTCCGGGGTGGACATGCCGACCTGGGTCAGCAGGATTCCCGTGAGCCGGTTGTCCGGGTCGGCGTAGGCGGTGGTGCCGGTACCGCCGTCCCAGCCGAACTGGCCGAGGGGCGCGTAGTCGCCACGACGGGTGCGCACCGCCATTCCGAAGCCCCAGCCGCCCTGCTGGCCTTGGCCGACCGTGAGGTGCGCGATGTTCCTGTACATCGAGTCCCGGGCGGCTTGTTGCCCGGGCGCGAGGCGGTTGGTCGTCATGAGTTCGACGGCGGGCCGGGACAGGATCCGTTCGCTGCCGTGCATGCCGTGGTTCAGGAGCATCCGGAAGTAGGCGTGGTAGTCGTCGGCGGTGGAGACCAGGCCGCCGCCACCGCCCTGGAACGCCGGAGGGCGGCTGCTCCTTCCGCCTTCCGCCTCGTCCCATACGAGGAACTCGCCGGTCTGCGGGTCGGGTCCGTAGAGGGGCGGCAGCCGGTCGATCTTTTCGGCGGGTACGTGGAAGGCGGTGTCCCTCATCCCCAGCGGATCGAGGATGCGTTCGCGCAGGAACGTCTCCAGCGTCCGGCCCGTGACCCTGGAGACGAGCACGCCGAGCACTTCGTTGGCGAGGTCGTACTGCCACCGTTCACCGGGCTGGTACGACAGGGGCAGTTCGCCGAGGCGGCGCATCCACTCGTCCGGATCGGGCGCCGGACCGGAGGCCACGCTGTAGTCGAGGCGCTCGAAGGTGGCCGCCCCGATCGGGGAGACCGGCAGATCGAAGTCCAGCCCGAGCCCGAAGGTGGAGGTCAACAGGTCCCGTACGGTGATCGGGCGCCGGGCCGGCACGGTGTCGTCGAGCGGGCCGTCGGGCCGCTTCAGCACGCGGCGGTCGGCGAGTTCGGGCAGCCACGGGTCCACCGGCTCGTCCAGCCGCAGCCTGCACTCGTCGAGCAGGACCATCACCGCCGCCGTGGTGACCGGCTTGGACACGGACGCCATCCGGAAGATCGTGTCCCGGCGCATCGGCTCGCCACCGTCATGACGCATCGTCCCGATCGTCTCGACGTGCGTCCGGCCCCCGCGGCTGACCAGGGCGACCAGCCCGGGAATCTTCTTGGACTCGACGTGCCGTGCCAACACCTCGTGCAGTCGGCGAAGCCCGGCCTCCGAGAAGTCGTTGTCGTGCTTGTCCATGACGGGTCTCCTTGTCCACCGGACCCCCTTCGGGCCGGTCATGCGATGAGCTTTCACCCTGACCCAAGGTCAAGGTCAACTCCCATCGCGGCCACGGGTCGACCCCGGCGCGGATCACAGGCAGGGCGAGGAGCGGGAACAGGCGCGCGTTACCCTCGCCCGTGTGATCATCCGCAACTCGTCCCCGTCCCCGTCCCCGTCCCCGTCTCCGTCCCGGTTCCGGTCGCCGATGCGGATCGTGCACCGCGGGCGCCCACGATCCGAAGGTGCGTCGAGCCGATGACAGAAGGACTGACGATCGGTCAGGCGGCGGCGTTCGTCGGCGTCACGATCAAGACGGTGCGGCACTATCACCGGCTCGGCCTGGTCGCCGAGCCGGATCGAGACGGCTCCGGCTATCGGCGTTACGCGTCGGCCGACCTCCTGCGACTGGTCCAGGTCCGGACCCTGGCCGGGGCCGGCGTGCCACTGGCCGAGATCGGCGAGTTGCTCGACGCCGATCCCGAGCGGTTCGCCGCCGCCCTGGACGATGTCCACCGTCGGCTCACCGAACAGGTCGAGGACCTGCTCGCACGACGCGACACGCTGCACCGGCTCGCCCACGGCGACCGTGCCCTGCTGCCCGACCGGGCCTGCGCGGTCCTGGACCGACTCGCAGCTCTCGGCTTCGGTCCCGATTACGTGGCCGCTCAACGGGAGGCCCTGGTCCTGGCCCGGGCATTGGTCCCGGAGGTCTTCGAGGCCTTCCTCGCCAGGCTTGAACACGGGCTTGAGGACCCAGAGTTCGTCGCGTTGACACAGCGCAGCCTGGAGGTGATGTCCTGGGATCCGGGCGACCCGCGGATCGAGGAACTGGCGTCCGCGCTGGCCGCCAAACTGCTGGCAGACCGCTCGCTGCTGGAGATTCCGACCGGGCCTCGGCGCCCTTCCGATACCTCGGCCCGGTACGGAGTGGTCAACCACCACCGGGAAGACGGGGAGTCGTCCATCGCCCGGCTGAACACGCTGGTCGAGGGGCACCTGCGCGCGGCCGGCATCGGCATCCCGCGTCAGTGACGGCCACCCGCCGGAGGGTCTCCGGCCCGGTCCGGTGCCTTCCCGGGACCGAACGTCATCATCAAAAGATCATGCACGTGGTGGTGGCGTGGGCGATCAGTTTGCCCTGTTCGTCGATCACCTTGCCCTCGGCGGTGGCGGTGCGGCGTCCGGCGTGGATGACCTTGCCCTCGGCGGTGAGCACCTGACCGTCGGTACGGGCGGCCCGGATGTAGTTGACCTTGAGTTCGAGGGTCGTGTAGCCGGTGCCGGCGGGGAGGGTGGTGTGGACGGCGCAGCCCATGGCGGAGTCGAGGAGAGTGGCGGCGATGCCTCCGTGGACGGTGCCGAGCGGGTTGGCGAAGTCGGGGCGGGTGTCGAGGGAGACGACGATGCGGCCGTGCTCGACCTCGTCGAAGCGCATGCCGAGCAGTCGGCCGATGGAGGGGATGTCGGACGGGCGTTCGGTCTGGACCCAGCGCATCAGTTCCAGGCCGGACAGGCCGGACAGGGCGGTGAGGTCGGTGGTGGTCACGTTCGTTCTCCTTGGGTGAGGTGCTCGTGCCGGGCCCGAGCGGGGTCAGGCCTCGCGGCGCTCGCGCAGGGCGTACACGAGCAGGTCGTGGATCTCGGCGGCGGCCGCCTCGATCGGAGCGGCACTCCGTTCGGCCCGGCACATGATCACCGCACCTTCGACCGCGGCGATGACGAAGGACCCCAGCCTCCGGCTGCGCTCCTCGGTCAGGCCGTGCCGCTCGAACAGGGCCGCGAAGGCCTCCTGCCAGCGGGCGAAGACCGCGGCGGCGGAGCGGGTGAGCTGAGGGGCCCCGTCGTTGGCCTCCACGGCCACCGCCACGATCGGGCAGCCGGCCCGGAAGCCGCTCTCCACGAGCCGGTCGCGCCACAGCACGAAGAACGCGTCGATGGCGTCCACCGGATCGCCGGTCCGCATCATGGTGTCGATCAGACCCGAGATGTAGTCCCCGGCCAGCGCCACGGCCTCGTCGATGAGCTGCGTCCGCCCGCCGGGGAAGTGGTGATACACCGAGCCCCGAGGGGCTCCGCTGTGGGCGAGGACCCGGTCGACGCTGGTCCCGCTCGCACCGTACTCGGGCAGAAGGGCAACCGTGCTGAGGACCATCCGATCGCGGCTGTCACTCCTGCGCGGACTCACCCGCTCCACCACCTTCGCGACGACGACGCGGCCCGCCGAGCGGGCTACCTGTCGGTAACCTATGGGGTATGGCATAGAACATGCAAGAGGTGTCCGGAGGGTCCTTCACGGTGAGGTGACGAGGCGCGACCACCCGGGCCGGCGTCCGTGATCCTTTTGGCGCAGTCCTGCGCGACCGGACCGTCCAGGGAGTCTTGACTGACGGGATGGACTCCACGCCGACATCGCGGCCCTCGTCCGCCGGGTACCGCAATCTGATCCTGGCGACGCTCGGGTTCACGCTCACCTTCTGGGCGTGGGACCTGATCGCGCCGCTGGCCGGCGACTACAAGGACCGGCTCCACCTCTCCTCGTTCCAGCAGTCGCTGCTCGTCGCGGTGCCGGTGCTGGTCGGATCACTGGGGCGGATCCCGGTGGGCGCGCTGACCGACCGCTACGGCGCGAGGCTGATGTTCCCGGTGGTGTCCGCGCTCACCATCGTGCCCGTACTGCTGCTGATCCCGGCCCGCGAGAGCTACGGCCTGACGCTCGCGGCCGGCTTCCTGCTGGGTCTGGGCGGCACGACGTTCGCGATCGGCATCCCCCTGGTCAACTCCTGGTTCCCGCCCGACCGGCGGGGCTTCGCCCTGGGGGTCTTCGGGATGGGCATGGGCGGTGTCGCGCTGTCCGGGTACGTCACACCGCGCATCGCCGAGCACGACCCAGACCTGCCCTTCCTCGTGGTGGCCCTGGCGCTCGCCGCGTACGCCGTCCTGGCTGCCCTGCTGCTCCGGGACCGGCCCGGCCGACCCGTGCCGACGGCCCCGCTCGCCTCGCGGCTGCGCGACGCCGGGCGCCTGCGGGTGACGTGGGAGCTGGCCGCGCTCTACGCGATCGGCTTCGGGGGGATCGTCGCGTTCGGGGTGTACCTGCCGACGTACCTGAAGACCTGGTACGGGCTGTCGGCGACCGACGCCGGCACCAAGGCGGCGGGCTTCGCCCTGGTCACGGTGGTGTTCCGGCCGATCGGCGGCTGGCTGTCGGACCGGATCCACCCGGCACAGGTCACGGCCGGGGCTCTGGGCGTGGTGGCCCTCCTCGCGATCGTGCAGGCCTTCGACCCGGCGATGAACCCCGTCGGCACGTGCGCCCTGCTCCTGATGGCGGCCGGACTCGGGACGGCCAGCGGCAGTGTCTTCGCGCTGGTCTCGCAGGTGACGCCGCAGCCGCAGGTGGGCAGCGTGACGGGCATCGTCGGAGCGATGGGCGGCCTCGGCGGCTTCGTGCCCCCGCTCGTGATGGGCGCGATCTACAGCGCGAAGGACTCGTACTCGATCGGCTTCATGCTGCTGTCGGACCTCGCGCTCGCGGGGTGCGTGTACGCCTACGGGCGGATGCGGACCGTGCGGTCCGCGTCCTGAGCACCGGGGTCCGGGCCGCCTCGGCGGGGCTTCCCGGACCCGCGGGGGGCCTTCGTCACTCGAAGGCCGCTGCCGCCTCCCGCAGCGCCCGTGCCACGAGCGCCGGGTCGTAGGGCGCCTGCGTGCCGGGGGTGTAGGTCACCGAGCGCAGGCCGCCGGTGTAGCGGAAGCTGCGGTGGCGTTCGTAGACCGGCCAGGAGACCGGGGACTTGCGGTCCACGCCCACACTGATGCCCTGGAGCGGGGCCATGCCGATGAGTTGGTGCACGCCGGCCTGCCGGCCGGTCTCCACGCCGTCGAGCAGGATGCGGAACTCCCAGCGCAGGCCCTCCACCGCCTCGGCCGAGAGCGTGATCGTCCGGCGGCCCGCCGGCAGCGGGCCGGCGTCGGTTTCGTGGAGTTCTCCGTACTCGTTGTAGGCGAACCACAGCCGCCCGTCCTCCACGTACAGGCTGTAGCCGCCGCCCTGGTCGCCGTGCGAGACCAGCACGCCCTGGTCCGGGGCGGCGTGTTCGTCGAGTTCGACGGTGACGTCGAAGGAGCGGAAGGAGATGAGCCGGGAGGAGCGGTAGCGCTCCAGCTCGGGCGTGCCGGCCAGGAGGGTCAGGGGCCGGTGGAAGCGCTCCTCGGCGGGGTTGCGCCGGGCGAGTGCGCCGCTGCCGTCGGTGAGGGGGAAGACGCCGTTGCGCCAGGCCGCCGACTCCCAGGCCGCCGCCAGCTCCTTCACCACCTCCGGGTGGTCCCGGGCGACGTCCAGGGTTTCGGTCGGGTCGCCGCGCAGGTCGTACAGCGCCCACTCGCCGTCGTCGTACGGTGCCCCGGGGCGGTGCAGGGTGACCAGCTTCCAGCCGTCGCGGTAGTAGCTGCGGTTGCCCGACATCTCGCAGTACTGCTCGGTATGGGCGCTGGGGGCCCGCCCGTCGTGCAGCACGGGGGCGAAGCTGACGCCGTCCGGTTCCTGGGCGGGCCGCGAGCGCCACAGCTCCGGGCGCCGTACGCCGGCGAGTTCCAGGAGGGTGGGGGTGATGTCGGTGACGTACTGGTACTGCTGCCGGACCCCGGAATCGCCGTCGGTCCGGCGCAGGCCCTGGGGCCAGGAGATGACGAACGGCACCCGCACGCCGCCCGCGTAGGTCTGGCCCTTGTAGAGCCGGAAGGGGGTGTTGGAGGCCATGCCCCATCCGCGCGGGTAGTGCACGAGGCTCTGCGGGCCGCCGATGAGGTCGGTGTCCCGGTCCACGTCCCCGTTCCAGTCGTCGGGGACGGGCTGGTGGACGAAGCGGCTGAAGTAGCTGCGCGTGCCCTCGGCTCCGCCTTCTCCCGTTCCGCCGTTGTCGGAGGTGAAGACGATGATGGTGTTGTCGAGTTCGCCGAGCGCGCGCAGGGTCTCGGTGAGCCGGCCGAGGTTCTGGTCGATGTTGTCGATCATCGCCGCGTACACCTCCATGTAGCGTGCGTAGCGGCGTTGTTGAGTAGGCGTCAGCTCGTCCCAGGGACCTACGTCGAAGCCCGCCTCGGAGTTGCGGTCCGGCAGGGCGGTCCCCTCGGGGAAGAGCCCGTCGGCGATCTGGCGGGCGAAGCGGGTCCGGCGAAGGGCGTCCCAGCCGCCGTCGTAGCGCCCGCGCTGACGTGCGATGTCCGCGGGCTTGGCCTGGAGGGGGCCGTGGACGGCGTTGTGTGCCACATAGAGGAAGAACGGCTTGTCGGGGTCGTGTGCGCGGAGCGACTTCACCATCGAGATGGCCTGGTCGGTGATGTCGTCGGTGTAGTAATAGCCGTCGGGCAGCTCGTCGATGTCCAGCGGGCTGTTGTCGCGGACCAGTTGGTGCGGGTGAAAGAGGCTGGTCAGTCCCTCCAGCACGCCGTAGTACTGGTCGAAGCCCTTCTGCAGGGGCCAGTTGCGCCGGTCGTCGGCGGCGTTGGAGACCGAGTCGCGGGTCAGGTGCCACTTGCCGACGGCGTACGTGGCGTAGCCCGCGTCGTGCAGGAGCTCGGCCAGGGTGGGGACGTCCTCCCCGACCTCCATGCCGTAACCGGGGAAACCGGGGTCGAAGTTGGCGACCGTCGAGTACCCGACGCGGTGCGGGTTCAGACCCGTGAGCAGAGCGGCGCGGGCGGGAGAACAGAGCGGCATGGTGTGGTAGTTGGCCAGGCGGACGCCGCCCTCGGCCAGTTCGTCGAGTACGGGGGTGGGCACCTCCGAGCCGAAGGGGCCGATGTCGCTGTAGCCCATGTCGTCGACGAGGACCACGACGACGTTCGGGGCGCGGCCGCCCGCGGGCCGGCGAGGCGGCTGCCAGGACGGCGATGACTCGGCGAAGGTACGGCCGACCCGTCCGGCGAAGCCTCCGTAGGGATCACGACGGTTCGGGGTGGCGGGGGTGTTCGGGGTGGTCACCGGTGGAGCTCCTTCGCTGCGGAGGGCGCGGGGGAACGGAAACGAGCAGGGCGCGGGTGTGTGGGTGTGGGGGAGTGCGGGACGGGTGCGGACCCCGTCGGCGGGGTTGGTCCCGGCCTCCCGCCCGCGGTGCGTCACGGCGTCCGGGCCCGGCCGGATCCTGCGCACGGCTCCAGGAGCGGGTGGGGCAGGGGGAGCGGCTTCGCGGGTCCGGTCAGGAGCGCGAAGCGCGGGGCGAGGGCGTGGCGGCCGCGCCACACCGGGAGGACCCGTCGGTCGGGGCCGTGCTCGGCACCGCGTCCGAGGCTTCGTCCGGGACCGCGTCCGGGGTCAGGCTGACGCCGAAATCAGCGAGGACAGCCCGGCGAAGGAACGGCACAGATCGCGCCGGCCTGCCGACAAAGGTCGACATGCCTGCGGGAAACGAGCCGTGCGGTCGGGGTCATGCGCGCAGATTGTCAGAGACCCGATGCTCGGTCAAACGCCGACGTTCGTGGCGGATCGTCGTGGATGTCGGCCGGGACGCGCCGCACCGGCCGCGCTTTCGCGGGCTGTCCGGCCCCCCGAAGCACGTGCCATGCTGCCGCCACGCTGTGGCAACAACCGGAGGCGAGAATCGGCCCGGGGCCAGGGGGCCGCACCCCCGCACCCCGCCCTTCCACCCCTGGAGCATTCCGTGACGCTACTGACGACCTGGCCGCAGAGCGGCCCCGAGACCGTCGTCCGCCGAACCTCGGCGCCCGCCGAGATCGCCGCCGCACTGGCACCGCTCGGGGTCCGCTACGAGCAGTGGCCGGTACGCGACGACGTTCCGGCGGACGCCGACAGCGAAGCCGTCCTCGCCGCCTACCGGGCCGAGATAGACCGGCTGACCGCCGAGGAGGGATTCGCCACCGTCGACGTGGTCGCCCTGCACCCCGACGACGACCCCGGATTCGCCGAGAAGGCGAAGGCCGCTCGGGAGAAGTTCCTCGAGGAACACACGCACGATGACGACGACGAGGTGCGCTTCTTCGTCGCGGGTTCCGGCATCTTCTACCTGCACGCGGGCGGTGAGGTCCACGCGGTGCTCTGCGAGCGCGGAGACCTCCTCGGCGTGCCGAAGGGCACCACGCACTGGTTCGACATGGGCACCCGGCCGGCCTTCACCGCGATCCGCTTCTTCCACGAGGAGGACGGCTGGATCGGCACCTTCACCGGCAGCGGGATCGCCCGGCGCTTCCCCGACTTCGACACGATCACGGCGCAGGACGCGGCGTGAGCCAGGCCCGGGCAGTGGACGCCGTCGTCCTGGACATCGAGGGCACCACGAGCGCCACCGGCTTCGTCGTCGACGTCCTCTATCCGTACGCCCGCGCGCGGTTCGGCGCGCTGATCGCCGAGCGGTCCGGGGAGCCGGAGGTGGCCCGCGCCCTCTCCGCGGTACGGACCGAGCTGGGCGAGCCGGATGCGGGACCGGCACGGATCGAGCAGGCGCTGAACGCCTGGCTCGACCAGGACCGGAAGCTGACACCGCTGAAGACCCTGCAAGGCGTGCTGTGGGCCGAGGGGTTCGCGCGCGGTGAGCTCGTCTCGCACTTCTACGCGGACGTGGTGCCCGCGCTGAGACGCTGGCACGCGGCGGGCACACGCCTGTACGTGTACTCGTCCGGATCGGTCGCGGCGCAGCGGGCGTGGTTCGGGCACAGTCCCGAGGGGGACCTGCGGGGGCTGGTGAGCGACTGGTACGACACGCAGAACGCGGGCCCCAAGCAAGAGGCCGGGTCCTACCGCACGATCGCGGCGGACACCGGGATCGTCCCGGACCGGCTGCTGTTCCTCTCCGACCGGCCGGGCGAACTGGACGCCGCCCGGGTGGCGGGATGGCGGGCCGTGGGCGTGCGCCGGCCCGGGGAGCCGTACTACGAGCAGGGCCTGCGGGGCCATGCGGAGGCCCGGACCTTCGAAGAGATCGACGTAGTGGGGAGCGGAGCGTGACCACGGTGACCGACCTGGACCAGGCGGGGGCGGTACTGGCCGCGGAGGCGGCACGCTTCGCCTCCTTCGGCTGGATGCGCGGCACCTCCGGCAACCTCTCGGTGCTCCTCTCCCGCGACCCGTTCCGGCTTGCCGTCACGGCGAGCGGTCACGACAAGGGGGAACTCGCCCACGAAGACGTGGTGTTGGTGGACGAACAGGGAGCCGCGGTGAGCGGCGGCAAACCGTCCGCCGAAGCGGAGCTGCACGCGCGCGTGGCCCGCCTGACGGGTGCGAACGCGGTCGTACACGTGCACACGGTGGCCTCCGTCCTCATGGGGCGCAAGCAGCCGGGCGGCATCGTGCTGAAGGACCTGGAGATGCTCAAGGGCGTCGGCCATCCGGCGGAGGGGGAGGAGATCACCCTGCCCGTGATCGCCAACAGCCAGGACATGCGGGTGCTCGGAGACAGGCTGGAGGCCGCCCGCGACCCGCGGATGCCGGCGGTGGTCGTGGCGGGGCACGGGCTGTACGCGTGGGGCGACTCGCCCCGCCAGGCCCGCCATCACACCGAGATAGTGGAATGGCTCCTGGAACTGGAGCTGGCGACGGGCTGATGCGTCGCGTGGTCCGCCGCGGCGAGGGCGCTCCCGGTCAGGGGAGCGCCCTCGAGGTCGTGCCCCTCAGCCCAGGTGGTCCGAGGGGAGCTCGCCCGCCGACACCTCCAGGACCCCGCGCTCGGTGACCAGCGCCGTCACCAGGGTGCCCGGGGTCACGTCGAAGGCAGGGTTGTGTCCGCGGGAGCCTGCCGGTGCGGTGCGGACGCCTCCCCATTCCAACACCTCCTCCTCACCTCGGAGTTCTATGGTGATGTCCTCGCCGCTCACGGTCGCCAGGTCCACCGTCGTGGTGGGCGCCGCGACGACGAACGGGATGCCCGCGTGCGCGCACGCCAGGGCGATCCCGACCGTGCCGACCTTGTTCGCGGTGTCGCCGTTCGCGGCGATCCGGTCCGCGCCCACCACCGCGAAGTCCACCTCTCCCCGCAGGATGGTCCCCGCGGCCGCACCGTCGGCCTGGACGTAGTGCGCTATGCCCTCCTCGGCCAGCTCCCAGGCGGTCAGCCGGGCTCCCTGCAAGAGCGGCCGGGTCTCGTCGGCGTACACCGTCTCGAGCAGCCCACGGGCGTGCAGTTCACGGATCACACCGAGCGCGGTGCCCCAGCCGGCCGTGGCGAGCGCCCCGGTGTTGCAGTGCGTCAGGACGCGCAGGGGACGGTCCTTGTCGAGCCGCTTCAGCAGCCAGTCCGCGCCGTGCGCGCCCAAAGCGTGATTGGCCTCCACGTCCTCGCGCTGTACGGCGGCGGCTTCGGCCAGGACGGCCGGCACGCCCTCGTCCAGCTTCACCAGCACCCGGTCCACGGACACGGCCAGGTTGACCGCGGTCGGCCGGGCCGCCCGGATCCGGGCGACCTCCTCCCGTATCCGCGTACGGTCCCAGCCATCGCGCTCGCCCTGCAACAGCGCGATGGCCACCCCGTACGCCCCGGCCGCGCCGATCGCCGGGGCCCCGCGCACCACGAGGCGGCGGATCGCGTCCACCAGAGCGTCCACGTCGGTGACGCGCAGCACCTCCTTGCGGTGCGGCAGAGCGGTCTGGTCGATCAGAGCGAGACCGTCTCCGGCCCACTCGACGGCGCGCAGTTCCCTGGTCATGACAGTGCTCTCCAAAAGCTCGGGGGAGGAAGGGGGGGAGGGGTGCGCGTCACCGTACAGGAGCTGCGGGAACCAGAGTTCGAGACGGAGGACCGGTCACACGCACCCCGGTGCTACTCTCCTGGCCTCAACGATCTGTTGCACGGTAGTCCGAGGGGAGAGCGCACATGCTGTTGACGCTGCGGCGCTACCTCGACTACGGCCGGTGCGCCAGCGACGCCTGTCGCGGCTGAGCGCTCCTCCGCCCGCCACCTGACGAGCCCTTTTCCGAACTCGTCTGATTTCACATTGATTTCATAGATCTCGCGCGCCGTTCACATACGAGCGGTCGCCTGCCTGGTGCACCCCGTGCCCGTCTGTCCGTGCACCGGTCCACCCCGTACCGTCCTGGAAGGTCACCTCCATGTCCCGGAGATCCCGTACCCATGCCCTTCGACTCGCCGCCACCGTGGCGGGCGGGGTCCTGCTCGCCACCGGCTGCAACGCCGCCGCGGCGAAGAAGGAGGAGGGCGGCAAGAGCGCCGGCCCGCAGTTCACACTCGTCACCCCGGACGCCGTGGGACAGAACGAGTTCCTCAAGCTCTCCGTCGACGGCGTGAAGGCGGCGGCCACGGCGCGCTCGGGCAGCTCCAAGGTCTACGAGTCCACCGACGTGGCCTCCCGGCAGCAGAACGTCCAGGCCGCCGTGGACGCCAAGCCGAAGGTGATCGTCCTGGTCGGCTTCGAGTTCGCCGACTTGGTCGCCCAGCAGGCCGAGGCCCATCCGGACCAGCAGTTTCTCGTGGTCGATGCCTGCACCAAGCAGACCTATCCCAACGTCAGTTGCGCCGTGTTCCGGGAGCACGAAGGGGTCTTCCTGGCCGGAGCCGAGGCCGGCCTGCTCACCAAGAGCGGCAAGGTCGGGGCGGTGGACGTGCTCGACACGCCCCAGTTCCGGCGCTACAGCGATCCGTTCGCCGCCGGGGCCGAGGCGACAGCGCCCGCGAGTGAGGCGACCACCCGCTTCGTCGGCGGCCAGTCGCCCTTCAACGACTCGGCCCGCGCCAAGGAACAGGCCGGTTCGCTGATCGCGGCCGGCACCGACCAGTTGATGGCGGCCGCCGCCGCGGGCAACTACGGAGTCTTCGAGGCGGCCAAGGCCAAGGGCGTCTTCGCCTACGGCGTGGACGTCAACCAGTGCGTCACGGCTCCCGGCACCGTCGTGGACAACGTGATCAAGAAGACCGACGTCGCCGTGGAGAAGGGCATCGAGCAGGTGCTCGGCGGCAAGGGCGGCCAGACCGTCTCGTACGGACTCAAGGAGGGCGGCATCAGCCTGACCGGCCTGGAGCAGGGCGTCGCCGAGTCCCAGTGCGTCATAGCCCGGCACGCCCCGGTCCTCGACCAGGTGAAGCGGCTGCGTGACCAGATCGTCTCCGGAGAGCTGAAGGTCGATGACCCCGCAGCCAAGTAGATCAGCCGAGCCGGTCGTCGAACTCGCGGGAATCACCAAGCGGTTCACCGGAACGCTCGCGAACGACGCCGTCGGCCTCCGGGTCCGGCGCGGCGAGATCCATGCCCTCATGGGGGAGAACGGCGCCGGAAAGTCCACCCTGATGTCGATCCTGTACGGAATGCTGCGACCGGACGCCGGCACGATCCGCGTCCACGGCCGCGAGGTGAACTTCTCCGACCCGGCCGACGCGATCGCCGCCGGGCTCGGCATGGTCCACCAGAGCTTCCGGCTCTTCGACTCGCTGACCGTCGCCGAGAACGTCGTCTTCCGGGCCGAGCCGCGCCGGTTCGGCCTCCTCGACCGTGCGGCCGCACGCCGCCGGGTCCGTGAACTCGCCGAGGATCACGGGCTGCCGGTCGACCCCGACGCCCGGGTCGGCACCCTTCCCGTCGGTGTGCGGCAGCGGGTGGAGATCCTCAAGCTGCTGCACCGCGGGGCCCGCGTCCTGATCCTCGACGAGCCGACGGCCGTGCTCACGCCCGACGAGGCCGGCCGGTTGTTTGCCGTCCTCAAGTCCCTTGCCAAGCAAGGGCATTCAGTGGTCCTCGTCACCCACAAGCTGAACGAGGTGCTTTCGGTGAGTGACAACGTCACGGTGCTGCGCGACGGACGGGTCACGGCCCGGCTGCGTACCGCCGACACCACGGCGGCGGAGATCGCCGAGGCGATGACCGGCCGCCGGGTGGAGCTGGACCGGATCCACCCGCCGGGGAGCCCCGGAGAGGTGGTGCTGTCCGTTTCGGGCGTGCGCGGAGTGGACCTCACGGTCCGGGCCGGGGAGATCGTCGGCATCGCCGGCGTCGCGGGCAACGGGCAGAGCGAGCTGATCGAAGCGCTGGCCGGGCTGCGCCCCGTGACCGCCGGCCGGGTCGAGCTGGCGGGGCGCGACATCACCCACGCGTCACCGGCCGGACGCCGGACTGCGGGCCTGGCCTACGTGCCGGAGGACCGTGCGGCGGTGGGCACCGCACCCGCCGCCTCCGTCGCGGAGAACCTGGCGATGGGGCACCACCGGAAATCGCTCGCCACCAGGCACGGACTGCTGCGTCCCGCGGCCCTGCGCGCCCATGCCCGGTCCCTGGTCGAACGCTTCGGCATCAAGGCGCCCTCACCCGGTACCCCGGCGGGCGCCCTGTCCGGCGGCAACCTCCAAAAACTCCTCGTCGGCCGTGAACTGGCTCACGAAGCACCGCTGTTGCTGGTGGAACAACCCACACGCGGCGTGGACATCGGTGCGATCCAGCAGATCCACGAACAGCTCGTCGCCTACCGGGACGCGGGTCACGCCGTACTCCTGGTGTCGGCCGAACTCAGCGAGATCCGGGGTCTGTCGGACCGGATCCTGGTGATGTACGAGGGCCGGATCTCGGCTTCCTACACCCGGGACGACGCGGACGAACACACGCTGGGCCTGGCCCTGGCCGGAGCGGAGGCCTGACATGAGAACTTTGCCCACCGGTTCCACCGGCTCCGTCCGCTCCATCCGCTCCGTCCTCGCGTCCGCTCTGCGCTCACCCGTCCTGTTCTCCGTGGCCGCCACCCTCTTGGCCGGGGTGCTCCTCCTCGCCGGCACGGGGGCCGACCCGTTCACCGCGTACGGGGCCGTGCTGAGCGGCTCCCTCGGCCCCGACGGGATCGGAGCCACGCTGACCACCGGCACCAGCGTCCTGGGCATGGCCCTCGCGCTGGCCGTCCCGCTCCGTGCCGGACTGATCAACCTGGGCGGCGACGGGCAGTTGGTGCTCGGCGGCCTCGCGGCCACCGTCACGGCCCTCTACACGCCCCTGCCCGCGCCGCTCACCGTCGCGGTGTCCCTCCTCGCCGGGATGGCGGCCGGAGCGGCGTACGCCGTGCTCGCCGCCGTGTGCGAGATCCGCCTCGGGGTTCCGCTCCTGGTGAGCAGCCTGCTCCTGTCCTATCCGGCCGTCTCCTTCGCCTCCTACATGGCGCGGTATCCGCTGAAGGAGCCCGGCTCCGGCCTGCCGCAGACACGGCGGCTGCCCGAAGGTGTGGAACTGCCCGCGCTCGGGTCGACCACGGTGACCGTCGGCCTGCTCCTCGTCGTCGCCGCGGCCGGCGTCCACTTCTTCGTGGACTCGCGCACCAGCGCCGGGTACGAAGTCCGGATGACCGGCCTGGGTCCGCGCTTCGCGGCGTACGCGGGAGTCGACCGGGGGCGGCTGACACGGCGGCTGATGGGCGCTTCCGGGGCCGTCTCCGGTCTGGTGGGGGCGATCGGGGTGTTGAGCTTCCCGCACCGGTTCATCGACGGCGCGCTCACCGCCCCCGGCTACACGTGGACCGGACTCACGGCGGCCCTGCTCGCCGCCGCGGCACCGGTCGGCACCGCGCTCGCGGCCCTCTTCTTCACGGTCCTGCAGGTCGGAGGCCTGAGCATGGAGCGGGCCACCGAGGTGCCGCGCGAGCTGACGCAGGTGCTCCAGGCCCTGGTCATCGTCCTGCTCGCCTCCAGGTCGGGGATGACCCGGCGCGCCGGGCGACGCAAGGGCGAGACCGAGACGTATGACGAGAGCAACGACGTGAACGCGAACGAGAACGAGAACGAGAACGTGAAGGCCGCCTGATGTCCCTCGAAACCGACCTCTTCCTCTCGGTGCTGCGCGCGCTCACCCCGATCCTGCTCGCCGCGCTCGGCGGGGCGATCTGCGAGCGGGCCGGCGTCTTCAACATCGGCCTTGAGGGCATGATGCTGATCGGCTGCTTCAGCGCGGTCACCACGAGCTGGTTCACCGGCAGTCCGTGGCTCGGAGTGCTCGCCGCAGCGCTCGCCGCCGCCGCGTACTCCCTGATCCTGGCCGTGGGCGCGGTGACCCTGCGCGGTGACGCCGTGGTGCTGGGCGTGGCCATGAACCTCCTCGCCCTCGGACTCACCGGCTTTCTGCTGCGTACGGTTTTCGGGGTGCGGGGCACCTTCGATGACCCCGCCCTGTCCGGACTCCCCCTGATCGGCGGGCAGTCACCGCTCGCCTACCTCTCCTGGGCCGCTGTCGCGCTCACCGCCTTCGCGCTGTCCCGCCACGTGTGGGGGCTGAGGCTGCGCGGGGTCGGCGAAGCGCCCGAGGCCGCGGCGGCCCTGGGGGTGAGTCCCGCGAAGTACCGCTACGGCGCGGTCCTGGCCGCCGGGACGCTGTGCGGTCTGGCCGGTGCCCAACTGGCCCTCGGCAACGTCACCTTGTTCTCCGAGAACATGACCGCGGGCCGCGGCTGGATCGCGGTCGTGGCGGTCATGCTCGGCCGCGCCGCACCCGTCGGCGTACTGCTGTCGGCCCTGCTGTTCGCCGTCGCCGAAGCGGTCGGCTTCCGCCTGCAAGGCCTCGGCCTCCCGCAGCAGGCCACGGACGCGGCGCCGTACGCCGTCACGCTCGCGGCCCTCTTCCTGACGACGGCGGCCCGCCGCCGTGCCACCCGTACGAGAACCGGAGCTGTCGCATGACCCAGGACCTGCTGCCCCTCACCCGCATCCCCCGCACCGGCCTGCCGGCCTCCGCGCTGGTCGTCGGCGACCCCGCGCGGGCCCAAGCCGTCGCGGGACTGCTCGAGGACCCGAAGGAGGTCTCCCACCATCGCGAGTACCGTGTGTTCAGCGGTGGTTGGCGAGGGCTCCCGGTGACGGTGGCCTCCCACGGGGTCGGCGGACCCGGCGCGATCCTGCTCTTCCAGGAGCTGGCCGACGCGGGCGTGCGCACCCTGATCAGATTCGGCACGGCGGGGGCGATCCGTCCCGGGATCGCCGACGGGGACCTGGTGATCGCCGAGGCGGCGGTACGCGATGACGGGGTGACCGGGCTGCTGCTGCCGCCGGAGTATCCCGCGGTGTCCGCGCCCGAGGCGGTACTGGCGCTGCAGCGGGCGGCCCGCGAGGCGGGAGCGCCCCACCACCGGGGCATCATCTGGACGCGCGCGGCCTTCCAGCCGGGGCTCGTTCCCCTCCCGGCGTACGAGAAGGCCGGTATCGCCGCGATCGAGATGGAGCTCTCCGCGCTGCTGGTGACGGCTTCGCTCCGCGGACTGACCGCGGGCGGAGTGCTGGTGGTGGACGGGGCGAACGCCGACGACCTCGTCGACGAGGAGGCGACCGGCGGATACGACCCGCACCGTGAGGTGGTCGCGGACGGGGTCGCGAGGGGCAGCGCCGTGGCCCTGGAGGCGCTGCGGCTGCTCGCCGAGGACGAGGTGAGCGCGGGTTCGGCGGCCAAGTGAGGCGGGGGCCGACGCCGATGCGACGGCGGTCCGGGAGGACCGCCGTCGCATCGGCAGAGCGTGTGCTACTTGGCGCCGAGGCCGGCGTCGGAGACTTCGGGCTGGCCGGCGGTCTTGAGGACCTTGTTGAGGAGCTTGAGGTCGTAGATGCCGGTGAGGTC
>NZ_JBIAHN010000022.1:0-140526 GCF_042870555.1 Streptomyces sp. NPDC006487 | reverse complement strand
GAAAGGCCGTCCCTGCGGGGTTCGTGGATTCAGTGTCTGCCCGTGGAGGTTAGAGGAGGGCTAGAGGAATCGGTGCGAAGGACTGTCCGTTCAGGATGTCTTTGTTTCCTTTCTTCCCGAGGCACAAGGGAAATGGCCGCGGGCCGGGCTCAGACGACTTCCGTGCCGCTGATGCCGACCCGGACCGTGTCGGTGCCGTCGAGTGACACCCGGTAGCGGCACAAGGAGATCGGCCGCCTCATCGCCATGTCATGCCATCCGAACCCGCTGAAACACAACCACACCGGGGAGGTCTGGTCCGGCCCGATGGTGGCGGTCGCTTCGACCCCCACGTGGTCGCGCAGCGCCACTGTGCACTCCAGGTGCCCGGTACCCGGGCGGGGCATGAAGCGGAACGACACGGTATCCGCCCGGATGAAGACCATGCCGTCGCGGATCTCATTGCACCCGATGTCGAATTCGAGCAACTCGGAGTCGCCCCACAGGTCCGGCACGGAGTAAGGCTCTGTTGTCACTTTCACATCCATGAATGCATTCTCCAGCCCGCCGGACCGTCTCGAAGGGTGTCGGCCGGTCGTCTGCACGAACGCGAAAGGGGTCTGCCCGTCGTCCTGACCGGGTGTCGGTGCCCGGCCAGGACGCGCGGCCCGAGAGTGGCTCCATGGGAGTCATCGCGTCGCTGGACGATCGGGAAATCGCCGTAGAGGCCGGCGAGAGCGCGACGTGCGCCGTCCGCCTGCACAACGACGGTCGCACCGTCGACACGTTCACGCTGGACGTGCTGGGAGAAGTCGCCGCCTGGACGTCCATCGAGCCGGAGAGCGTCAACGTCTTCCCCGGTGATGACGCGGTGGCCGTGGTCACCTTCGCCCCTCCCCGCTCGGCCGAAGTGCCCTGTGGGACGAAGGCCTTCGCCCTGCGCGTCATGGCGCAGGAGGACACCGACGGGTCGGTGATCGAGGAAGGCACCGTCGAGGTGCTGGGCTACTCGGAGGTGGCGGCCGAACTGGTACCGCGCACCGCCCGCGGCGCCCGGACGGCGCGTACCAAGCTGGCCGTCGACAATTTCGGCAACGGGCCGGTCACGGTCCAGTTCACGGGCAAGGACGAGAGCGGGGCCGTCGCCTTCTCCTTCAAGCCGGCCCAGACGGTCGTCGAGGGAGGGACCACCCAGCTGATCCCTGTCCGGATGAAGATGAAGCAGCGCTTCCTAACCGGGCAGCCCAAGACCGTACCCGTCGAGATCGGCCTGACCGCCTCGGACGGCGCCAAGCTGGAGACCACCGGTGTGGTGGTCCAGCCCGCGCTGTTGCCCCGCTGGTTCCCCAAGGCGTTGACCTTCGCAGTGGCCGGAGTGATCCTACTGACCGTAATGGGGCCCGTCCTCTTCGACGCCAGGCCGACCTCCAAGGCCATCAGCGGGGGCCGGGCGGATGCTGCCGGCGGCCCTGGTACAGGCACCGGAGCCGGTGCCCAGGCATCACCTTCTCAGGGCCCGTCGCAAACGCCCGGAACCCCCCCGTCGCCTACGCCGCAGCAGACCGGCGGGGCGGCCCAGGGGCAGGGACAGAACGGGGGCCAGGCACCGCCGGCCGGCTCCACCGGCGGGGGTGGAGAAGGTGGCGCCGGCGGCTCGGGTGGTTCCGGTGGTTCCCAAGGCGCGTCCACCGGTGACCGGTCTGACGGTTCCGGAGGCGCCGCCAAGCCACCGGCCGGCGGAGGAACGCAGACGGTCTCGGAGAACATCCGCATCCCGGGCCGGGGCAACACGGACAGCTCCGGCTTCCTGACGAGCAGCCGTGTGGTGGGCCCCGGTCAGACCATCACGGTCGGCGAGGTCGTCGTCAGCAACCAGGTCGGTTCCGCCGGCACCATGGAAATCCGCAAGGACAACACCGTCCTGCTCGAACTCGATCTGGCCACCACGCCGAGCAGCTACCGCAAGCACTTCCCCACCCCCATCACCTTCAAGTCCGGCGAGAAGATGGTGGTGGCCGTCCAGTGCGAGTCCGAGAGCGGCACGTGCACGCCCGGTGCGCTCTTCCCCTCCGCCAAGGTAACCAAGGGCTGAGCCACGCGTACGCCCCTCCTGCACAGCGCAACTGCCCTCCCGGCCCGCTCCCTCTGATCCCCCGCTCCCGAAAGGCTGGTACGACATGCCCCGACTTCCGGCGGCCCGGCTCGGTGACAAGGTCACCGGCACCGACATCCACATGGTGATCCCCCCTCCGCCCAGCCCTCCCACCCCCCAGCCCATGCCGTTCCCGTACCAGGCCACCCTCACGGGAGGCTGCTGCCCCACCGTGCGCATCGGCGGCAAACCTGCGGCGACCCTGTCCACCACGGCGACGATCAGCCCCCCGCACGTTCCTCCCGGCCCGATGGCGTTCGCGCCCCAGGTCCCACCCCCCACGAACACGGGCACCGTCATGAAGGGCAGCGCGAGCGTCCGCATCGGCGGCAAGCCCGCGGCACGCGTCGGCGACACCGTGCAGACGTGCAGCTTCCCGGCGCCCGCGCCCAACGGGCGGATCATGCCGCCCGTCCCGCAGCACGGGGTCAGCATCGGCTGAGCGGCCCGACCGGTGCGCAGCGGCACCGGTCGAACCGCTCACCGGCCGGTGGCCGCGGTGCGGGCAGGACGTCGGTCGTCCCACGAGGGATCGGGCGGCCCGATGACGGCGACGTCCGCCACTGCGGGGTGGTCGGCGAGCGCCTGCTCGACCGACTCGGGACGAGGGTCTCGCCGCCCGTGCGGGGCGTCCGTCTTAGGCTCCCCTCGGCAGTGCCGGCGCGCGACGCCACCGGAGTGCCGCGGCCGAGCCGATGCCGGCGGCGCCCGGAGAGCCGAGCCTCAGCCCTTCTCGAACCGTGACGGTACCGGGAAGTAGGCGTTCAGGAAGGCTCGTACCACGCGGTGCTGTTCATCCTCGGGCACTTCGGCGTCCGCCGATTCGCCGATGCAGAAGACGTCGCGATTCCGTTGGGCGAGCAGCCGACCGAGCACGGAGTGGTGCTCGCGGTCACCGGCGTCCACGTAGCCGCAGGCGAGCGCGGAGGGGACCGACGTCCCGGTGAGGTATCCGTAGTGGTGGTGCAGGGACGAGGTGATCGAGAGGTCCGTTGCGGACCGGAACGGGGCGCTCGCGGTCGCGGACACCTGGTCGGGGAACCTGTCGCCGATCTCGGCCAGCACGCTGCGGCGCAGCGGGTGGGGTGCGTGGAGGAAACCGTGGGTGGCGACGCGGCCGAAGGCCTGCTCCAGCAGCGCGCGGTTGTTCTTCGCCGCGGCGAAGTAGCCCTCGTCGTCCGGGGTCCTCGGACCCGGCGGGACGGCGGTCGGCGAAAAGAACATCTTCGCCGTGCCGTTGCTCAGGAAGAACGCGCCCGGGGCGAGCGGACGGCCGAGGAAGACGTCGTCGTTGACGTAGAGGAAGTGCTCCGACAGCCCCTCGACGCGGTGCAGCTGGCTCTCGATCGCATGGGAGTTGAACGTCGGCAGCCAGGACGGCTCCGGGAAGAGGTCCCGGTGGGAGACGACCTCGAGGCCCGGCTGCCGGGTGTCCAGCCACTCGGGGATCTGATCGTCCGTGACGAGGTGGATCGTGCGCACCCACGGCGCGAACATCTGGAGGGACCTGAGCGAGTAGCGCAGTTCGTCCCGGTTGCGGAAGCGGACGTCCCCGCTGTCGGCGCCGTCGAAGGGCATGCCCATGCGGCGCCGGACGCGGTCGCGCCGCTGCCGCCAAGCCGGATCGGTGTCGTCGACCCACGTGTAGACCACGTCGATCGGGAAGTCGACGTCGGACATCAGTCTGCGGGTGAACGCGGCCGTCGTCGGGTAGGCCCGGTCACCGATCGTGAGCGTGGCGGTGGGTGCCAGCGAGGGGAGGCGGCGGCCGACGAGCGTCGGCAGGCGCGGGCTGCTGTGCCACCCGTCCTCGTCCTCCTCCCAGAACTCCACCCTGCAGCCGTAGGCCGGCCCGTACCGCAGGGTCCGGCTCGAAGTCGTGACGGGCTGGAAGATCCGCACGCCGGCCACGTCACCGACGGTGTCCAGGCACTCGGCCAGGACCGCGCCCGGTGCCGCGCCGCGGGGGGTGATCAGTTCCCCGTAGACGGGCTTGCCGTGCAGCAGGGCGGCGAGGGAGCCGAGGGCGCGTCCGCGGTGCTCGACGGGAACGGCCAGCGAGTAGTGCGCGGTTCCGCCGTCGCGGACGAGCACGAAGGGGACGCCGGCCGTCGTGAGGGCGTGGGAGGCGATCTCCAGGTTGAGGCGGGCCATCGTGGGGGCGTCGATGTCGTCCCGCTCCTCCGCCAGCCGACCCGCGGAGCGGATGAGGGTGCGGCTTCGGGCCTGGATCACCAGCTCGCGGGCCTTTTGCTCGGCCGTTGAGTCGGGGAGCAGGCTGACCGGCGCGGCGAGGCCGAAGCTGCCGGTCCCACCCTCCGTGATCCGCCTGGCGGCACGGTCCGCCCGCGCCGCCAGGCGTGCGGCGGTGTCGCGGCCGGTGAGGAGGCCCTCGAAGAGCCCTTCCCACCGGGCAGTGATCTTCTCGCCCGAGAAGCGCTCTCCGACGCCGGTGCGGGCGGCCCTTCCGAAGGCCCGGCGGCCGTCGTCGTCGCCCATCAGACGAGCCGTGGCCTCGGCCAGCGATTCGACGTCGCCCGCCGGTACGAGGAATCCGTCCACACCGTGCCGGATGATCTCGGCGGGGCCGGTGACGACGTCGTAGGCGATGGCGGGGACGCCCGCGGCGAACGCTTCCACCAGGACGAGCCCGAACGCTTCGTTGCGCGACGGCAGCAGGCACAGGGCCGCTTTGGCCCACTCCTCGTCCATGCGGTCCGTGCGGCCCATCAGTTCGACCCTGGACTGGAGTCCCAGTCCTTCCACGAGTTGGCGGAGCCGCACCTGCTGCGGGCCGTCCCCGAAGATGCGCAGCGTCCAGTCGGGGAAGTCGCCGCAGACGAGGTGGAAGGCACGGATCGCATGGTCCACCTGCTTCTCCGGCGTCAGCCTCGCCGCCATCACGATCGTCTTGCTCTCGAGGTCCGAGCGGGGTCGGTAGCCGTCGGGCAGGGCGTTGGGGATGACGGTGAGTTCGGGCGCCGCGTCCCGGAGCGATTCCGCGAACCAGTCGCGGGTGCGCTCGGTGAGGGAGACGAGGGCGTCGACCCGGGGGGCGTAGACGAGGAGGGGTTCGCCGGAGGTGCCGCGGAGCTGGGAGGCGCGGTGCTCTTGGTGGACGGTGACGACTCGCGCGGGCGCGAGCTCCACTGCGGCGGCCATCAGGGCAGGGGTGGTCGTGACCAGCACGTCCGATTCGAGGGAGCCGAGCGCTGCGGTCATCTCGATGTCGGAGAGCCGGTTGAAGGCGCCCTCCCAGGACGGCTTGACGATCTCGCTGGGAAGCGAGACCAGGGTGTGGCAGGCCGCCTCGTCAAGGGTGGAACTGCGGGTGGGACGAGCGGCGGGGCCGGTCTGGTCGACGAGGTAGCGCCGCTTCACCTTCCGGCCCGCTTCGAAGAACGGCTCCGGCCGCGTTTTGAAGATGCTGAGGACCTCCACGTCGTGGCGGTCGGCGAGCTGGTTCGCCTGGGTGTACACCGCCATCTCGGTGCCGCCCATTTCGTCCGCCCAGGTGAGCAGGTAGGTGACCTTCACTGGAGTTCCTCCGGGCTGCGGGCTGCTGACAGGTGGTCGGCGCAGTCGACGACGAAGGCGCCGGCAGCGGTGACGCGAGGGTGGACACGCACCACGGAGCCGTCGGCGAGGGCCACGATGCGGAAGGCGGAGCGGTGGACCCGCCGGAGATGCCGGACGTCCGTCAGCTTCCGGGCGATCTTCAACCGGGTGCGTCCGGCCCGGAGATACAGGTCCCAGGTCGGTGCGTGCCCGGGTGCTGCGCGCATCGCGGCGAGGGGGAGGTCGAATGCGAAGCGGTCGCCCTGCCAGTCGGGGCGGACCGTGACGGGGTGGCGGGGGCCGCCGCGCGGCACGGCCTGCGCCGTCGTGTCGGCGGTGGGGGTTGCTCCGACGAGGCGGCCGTGGACGGTCACGCGGTCCCAGAGGGTGTCCAGGGATACCAGTTCGGCGTGCGGGCGGGGACCGCGGACCTTCAGCAGCGCGAAGTCGTCGAGGGACCGGACCACCCGGAACGTCGCCCCGTCGGCCGGCGACGGGCAGTGGTCCAGCGTGGGGTCGTCGGGAGGTCCCTGGACGGCGGCGGCAGCCCTGACCTCCGTACGCCGGGACCGGCCGGCGGGATCCGTGACGATGAGGGCCGCCCGCCACAGGCCGTCGCCCAGCACGGGCCCGCGGGCGCCGGACTCCGGGTGGTCCGCGTGGCGCAGGGGGGCGGTCACGGTGAGCAGCACGGTGCCATCGGTCCGGGGTTCCGGTTCGAGGGGAGTCTGCACGCGGTCGGCGCCGCATTCGAGGACGAGGTGGGCCGTGCTCACGCTGTCGCCGGGTACGGCCACCGCGAAGTTGAGGGTCCGGCCGCCGGCGACCGACAAGTGCAGGGGGCGCAGCCACGGCCGGGGACGGATGCCTCCGGAGAAGGCGGGGACCGTGTGCGACTGCCGCGTCCGGCGACGGAGACGTACCGCGGCCCGGTGGACGCGTCTGGCTGCGCCCACGGCGTGGCGCAGGGGCCTACTCACCGGTACCTCCCGGTCGGGCGGCGTTCGTGTCGTTCCCGCGCTCGTACGGGCCGGGCACCGGGAAGTAGTCCTCCAGGAACGGGTGCATCAGCGCCTGCTGTTCTTCGGTGTCCTGCCCCGTGGAGACGGTGTCGTTGATGCAGAAGACGTGGCGGTCCCGGTGTGCGAGGAGTCGGTCCAGGCGGGTGGGGGTGTTGGGCTGGGAGAGGTCGAGGTAGTCGTACCGGAGGTCGCCTGGGACTGCGCGTGCGCTCTGGTAGGCGTAATAGTGGTGCAGGCTCGACGTGATGGACAGGTCGTCGATGCTGCGGAAGCGGTTGGCGGCGGTGACGGCGTGCGGCGTGCGGAACTTCTCCTCGATCTCCGTCAGGATGCTGCGGCGCAGGGCGTGCGGGGTGTGCTTCATCTTCTGGGTGAACGTGGTACCGAATTGGCTCTGGAGCAAGGTCCGGTTGTTCTTGCCGGCCGCCGCGACGGGAGGGTCGTCCGTGTGGGGCACGCCGAGCGGGACGAGTGCCGATGAAGGGAAGAACTTGCCGATCCCGTTGGCGTGGAAGAAGTCCTGGGGAACGGTGGGGCGCCCGAGGAAGACGTCGTCGTTGAAGTAGAGGAAGTGCTCCGACAGGCCCTCGATGTGGTGGAGCTGGCTCTCGATGGCGTGCGAGTTGAACGTGGGCAGGAGCCCCGGGTCGCTGAAGATGTCCCGGTGGCTGATCACCTGGAGGCCTGGGCCGGACGTGTCGAGCCAGTCGGGTGTCTGGCCGTCGGTGACGAGGTAGACGGTGCGGATCCACGGGGCGTACTGGTGCAGGGACCGCAGGGAGTAGCGCAGCTCGTCCCGGCTGATGTAGCGCGCGGCGTTGGCGGCTTCGGCGTGGTAGCCCGTGCCGCCGGCCGCGGCCCGGCGGCGCAGCCAGTCCGGATCCCCGCCGTCCACCCAGGTGTATACGGCGTCGATGGGGAAGCGGACCTCCTCGGGGAGCGGGTCGGCGAATTCGGCGCGGGTGCGCACCTGGAGCGGCGCGGTGCCGGCGGGGCCGGCGAAGGGGGACGCCAGGCTGGTGAACAGGGCGTCGGAGACCTCGACGGGTGCGGTGTCCAGCGGGACCTGTGCCGTGGTCCGGTTCGGGCGGGGGGCGATCAGCTGCCCGTCCTTGCAGGTCCAGAACTCGATGTCGCAGCCGTACTCCGGGCCCAGCACGAGCTGCAACTGCGGGTTGCCGTAGTACCGGGTCAGACGGATCACGTCGGCGTGCGCCAGATCGCGCCAGGTGGACGGCAGCCAGCCGCGGCATCCTGCGCGGGCCTTACGCCCCCGCCCGCCCGCCGACGAGACGTACGTGGGCCGGTCCTTGCACAGCTCGGCCAGCGCCTCGAACACCGCGGGGCGGTCGTCGGCCGACACTCCCAACGCCGCCGCGCTGTCGCTCAGGCCCCGGACGGCGAAGTAGTCGACTCCCGCCCGTTCCAGGGCCGAGCAGACGGCGGCGAGATTGCGCCCGCGCGCCTGGAGGGGAGACAGGTCCGGTACGACGGCCACCGCTCTCGGTACGCCTTCCACCGGGCACAGCACGCGCCCCCGTCCGGAGGACACCTCGGGGAAGCGGCGCGCCTCCCAGGTCGCCCGGAGGCCCGCCACGGCTCCCCGGGCGGACGGCGCGGCGGCCAGTCGTGCCTTGACCTGTCTGCGGGTCTGCGGGCCGATGCAGTCCGCGAGGGTCCGGCGTACGCGCCGCGGCAGGCCGCGCCGGTACGCGCGCACCCACCACGACACCTCGGGGTTCTGCCGCAGCGCTATTCCTGCGGATTCGTGTGCGGCCGGATCGGATCTGCGATCGGCCAGTGCGTCCCGATTCACCAGTGAACCTCTCGCGGGGCGGCAGACGGAATGGATCTGCCCCCACTGTCGGCCGGGCCGCATTCCGCCGAATCCGCCGATCGGCCCCCTGCCGCGGGGGACGTCGCTTCCCCCACCGGCCCGGGCGGCGAGGTGGGCGGCGCTGGGGAAGGAGGTGCAGTCGCCGACGCTGACCAGGAGAACGGCTGCGGTCCTGACGCCGGCTCCCGGGACCACGACGGTCTGCTCGTCCAGGGTGTTCTCACGCGCCAGGCCGTGGGAACGGCAGGGGAGGGGCAGGGGGACGGCGGGCTAGCGAACCGCCGGCGAGCCCACCGCGCAGGGGGGCGAGGAGGGGCCCTGGCCGGCATCGGCGGCCGGGTCGTTCCCGAGCGCGACGTCCGTACGGTCCACCTGCTCACCGTCGCCGCGCTCCACGAGCGCCTGAGGACCGGCAAGCCCCGGGACCCTCCGATGCCGACCCCCTGTTCACCTGTGTACCGGGCGGTCTCGGGGGCACCGGAGGGTACGACGGCCTTGCGGACAGCCAGGAGCAGGGGTGAAGGCGGACGTCATTCGGCGCGTAGTGCGGCGAGCCGTTGTTCGAAGGGGATGACCCGGAAGCCGTCGGCCGGGTCCACGGAGGTGATGGCGCCCGTCAGCGATCGCGGGGCGATCGCGGCGGTGGTGTCCACGTCCGGGACGGCTGCGGCGCCTGTGGCCGGGGCCGGTTCCGGGGCGGCGCGGGCCGTGAAGCGGGCCAGTTCGGTGCCGGCGCGGGTGATCCGGCGGTCCAGGCCCTCTTCGCCCCAGTCCTCCGAGGCCGCGTACACGGCGGTTGGCAGGACGAGCGCGCGCAGGTAGGTGAACAGCGGGCGCAGGGCGTGCTCGGTGACGAGGGAGTGGCGCGCGGTACCGCCGGTGGCGCCGAGCAGTACGGGCTTGCCGGTGAGGGCGTCCTTGTCGATGAGGTCGAAGAAGGATTTGAACAGGCCGCTGTAGGAGCCGGCGAAGACGGGTGTGACGGCGATCAGGCCGTCCGCGGCGGCCACCGCGTCGAGGGCGGCGGCCAGCGTGGCGGACGGGAAGCCGGTGACGAAGTGCCGGGCGATGTCGGTCGCGAGGTCGCGGAGTTCGATCACCTCGACCTCGACCTCGACCTCGACCTCGCCCGCCTCCGTCCGTCGGAGGGTCGCGGCCGTCAGGCGGTCGGCGAGCAGCCGGGTGGAGGAGGGGGTGCTGAGCCCTGCGGATATGACGACGAGCTTCATGCCTGGACCGCTTCCTCGGTGGTGCGGGCCGCGGCGACGCGGGCGGCGTGGGTGGGGGCGTCCGGGACGCCGGCCGGGCGCAGGCTCGCGAATTCCTTGCGGAGCACGGGTACGACTTCCTCGCCGAGCAGGTCGAGCTGTTCGAGAACGGTCTTCAGGGGCAGGCCCGCGTGGTCCATCAGGAAGAGTTGGCGCTGGTAGTCGCCGGCGTACTCGCGGAAGGAGAGGGTCCGCTCGATGACCTGCTGCGGGGAGCCGACGGTCAGGGGCGTCTCGGCGGTGAATTCCTCCAGCGACGGGCCGTGGCCGTACACCGGCGCGTTGTCGAAGTACGGGCGGAACTCGCGGACAGCGTCCTGCGAGTTCTTGCGCATGAACACCTGGCCGCCGAGTCCGACGATGGCCTGTTCGGGGGTGCCGTGACCGTAGTGGGCGTAGCGCTCGCGGTACAGCTTCACCATCTGCTCGGTGTGGGAGGCCGGCCAGAAGATGTTGTTGTGGAAGAAGCCGTCGCCGTAGTAGGCGGCCTGCTCGGCGATCTCGGGCGAGCGGATGGAGCCGTGCCACACGAAGGGCGCGACGCCGTCCAGGGGGCGCGGGGTCGAGGTGAAGGACTGCAGCGGAGTGCGGAACTTGCCCTTCCAAGTGACGACGTCCTCGTCCCACAGGCGGCGCAGCAGCGCATAGTTCTCGATGGCCAGATCGATGCCGTCGCGGATGTCCTTGCCGAACCAGGGGTAGACCGGTCCGGTGTTGCCCCGGCCCATCATCACGTCCATGCGGCCGTCCGCGACGTGCTGGAGCATCGCGAAGTCCTCGGCGATCTTCACCGGGTCGTTCGTGGTGATCAGCGTGGTCGACGTCGACAGGACGAGCTTCTCGGTTCGGGCGGCGAGGTAGCCGAGCATCGTCGTGGGAGAGGACGGGACGAACGGCCGGTTGTGGTGCTCGCCGGTGGCGAAGACGTCGAGGCCGACCTCCTCGGCTTTCTGTGCGATGGCGAGCATCGCCTTGATCCGCTCGTGCTCGCTGGGCGTCCGTCCGGTCGTCGGATCGGTGGTGACGTCACCGACGGTGAAGATCCCGAACTGCATGGCTGGCTCCCGTTCAATGTTGTTGACTATTCAACTATATCGATAAACGGGAGGTCTGGCCAAAGCATTCCCGAGGGGGCTTGGGCGCTGCGACCGGGTGGGGTCGAGTCCGCCCGCCAGCAGACCGTAAGGCCGGCACCGGGCTGCTGCATCGACGCATCGCAGCGACGATGTGCCTAGTGCTGCGTCGGGGGTCGGCGGCGGGGCCGGACGATGACCGGTGGAGCGCGGGACGCACGTCAGCCAACCTTGAGGCTGAAGGACCAAGTGGCGTTGGTGCCGTCCTTGGCGATCTGCTGGGTGAAGTCCTGGTCAGCGGCGGCGTTGGAGGCGGCCGCGGGCGGGGCGTCGGCCGCATGCGCCAGGGCTGCGCCGCCGATCGAGACGATGGGTACCGCCAGGAGCAGTGCGGCACACGCAGCGGTGCGCAGGGTGCTGCGACCGGGGCGTGCGGAACCGGAGGGGCGGTCGGTCGAATGGACATGACGTTCCTTCATGTTGGACTTTGCCTGTCCCTCAAGCGATATTCCGCCATGACCACCGGGGCCTGCTCCAACGGACAAGAGGAGGGGTGCCGTCCTCCTGACGAACGTCATGTGCCGCCCGCGGGACCGGCCTGCCCCGCGGGCGGCACGGCCTCAGCCCGCGGACCGGGCCCGGCCCCGCGGCGGCCTGCACGGCCGCCTCGGCCGGAGTGCGGGCCCCGGTCGTGCTCAGACCCCCGCTGCTCTCCAGGTGGGCGCGGACGAACCACTGGAAGAGCTCCAGCCGCGCCAGCTGGCCGATGAGCATGTCGTGGGTGACGGGGTCGAGGACGTCCGCGTCGGTCAGTGCGGCCCCATGACGTTCCAGTGTGCGTGCTTGAGGGTGAGCGCCAGGTCGTTGAGCGCATGCAGGCGCATCTGCAGTGCGCCGATCAGCGGGGTGGACTGTTCCTTGCTGAGTCCGGGAACAGTGAACGGGGCCTCCTGGGGGGACTGGATCATGGGAAAGTACTCCTGAGGCCGTGAGGTCCCCGACCGGCGTCGACGCACGCATCCGTCCGCGTCCGTCCGCCGGGTGCCCGACGGCCGGGCACCGCCTGGTCGGGAGACGCGGTTGACCAGGCCAGGCTAGGTCGCCGCCGGGGCCCTGAACTGCCCCGATCGGCGCCCTCGGAGGATGGCTCGGCGCAGCCCGTCGACCTACGTCCTTTGGTCGGCGGGAGGGCACGACAGCGGGACGGCACAGGATCCGACGCGGCTCAACGCCCGCCGACCACCGGTCGCACCGGCAGTTCTACGGCCACCGAGGGCCCGTGGGGCACTACGCCCTTCAGGATGACTCGCCCGCCCGCCCGCCCATGCCCTCCGCCCGGACCCGCTGCGACGACATCCCGAGGTGGCCCTCCTGGGCCTTCGCGACTCACCAGCGGCGCGGAAGACCAGCTCGTCCACGGCAGTGGGGCCGGCACTCCGGAAGGAGAACTCCACCTCGAAGCCGCCCCGCCGCGCCCCTCCTCGAACAGGGACCGCAGGGTCGCTTCAGGCCGGCCAGTTCGACCTGGTCCGGTGCAGCTCCTTCACCGGCGAACGGAGCTGCCCGGGCCATCGGCGAGGGCGGACTCCAGGCGGGTCAGGTGGCCTGTGGTGTCTCCTCGGCCCGTCCCGCCCCCGGCCCATCTCCTCCACATGGAGCTTCGCAGGCAGCACGCTCTGCAGGGCGCCGTCGTGGAGCACCTCGAGGATCCGTCCCGCCCGTGCGACGTGCCCGATCCGATTCCGTGCGTGGTCCGGACATGCACACATCGGCTCGACCGTACCCATATTCATGTGCCTCTCCGTCTACCCCAACAGACCCGGGCCAGAGGCCTTCGCGCCCTAGGCTCCGACACATGCCCAGTTCGTCACAACGGGAAATCAAGAATCCGCCCGCCGCCGCGACTCCCGCAGCGCCCGCAAAGGAAACATGACACTCATGGAAAACATTGTCCAGCCGAATGAACTCTGGGTCACCCATCTCGCATCCGGGGCACTCGACGATTCGGTCATCGCATGGCACCGGGACATGTGGCTGTCTCATCGGGGTGACCTGGTTTCGTTCAGGTCGTGGCTGAACGGCCATTCCGTGTGGGCTCCCGACCACCCCGAAAATTGGGCGGGGGTTGCAGCTCTCTGCACACAGACATCGGAAGTTCCGGCGGAGTCGATCCTGGCCGCCTGGGTGTGGCGTGCCGCTTTCCTCCGCCTGGCGCACTACAGCAAGTCAGCCGAGTTCTTCGCGTACATCTCCGACTGTGACGACGAGGCCCGCGCCGCTTACGTGGTCCATTCTCTCGAACTGCACAAGAGCCAGCTGAAGGACTGCGTGCCCGCACTCACGTCACACCCCCATGGATTCAGCGAGCTGGCTCTCACCATGAACCTGAATGTCCTCGAAAACCTTCTGGCAAGAGCAGACGAGCATCACGTAACGGAACCCGCCAGGGGCGAAAGTGGGTCGACGGATTCTCGAAATGCCGTGCTGGAGGTGGGCGGCCCTCAGATCGGCCATAAAAAAGAAGTCGAAGCCGTCGAAAACCTTTTGGATTCCTACGTGGAAGCCATGAAGGGGCAGATACCGGAAGCGATGGACCGCGGTATCGCAGCCCAGATTCTTGCCCAAGCCCTCATCGGGCAAATTACACAGAAGATGACCGACACGGGAGTCAAGTGACATGGAAATCGAGAAGAAGGAAGAACGGGAATTTCAAATTCTGTGCGCAACCGAGGCGAGGAGGCTGCTCGATACACATGGAATAGAGTACACCGAAAAACAGCTCATCAAGCTGTACCGAACCAACTGGGTCGACCGTGGAGACATTATGGTCGAACTCATCAAGAAGCGTGTCAATGTCGAAAAGAGAGCACCCGTCGGAAATAGTTGGAAGAAGGTTAGGAAGCAGGGGAACCAGAGCGGGACTTTCGTCGAGAAGTATGGTCTTCGAAAGCCTCAGGATCGGCACGAAATATCGAAGACGCTCGCGACCCGCGTCTGTACCGCACTGCTCGCCAAGCTCAACCTGGGTGCCGAAATACAGGCGATGATGTTCGAGGACGGGGACATCGTCCTTGCCGCGAACAAATCTGACGCCAACGACCACATCAGAAAGGTCGATGTCAAGGGGATCATCTCGGCCTACGCTCAGGAACTTGACGGCGAGAAATGGAATATAGAGCGGGAAGATCAGGCCGCCATGGCCCACGAGGCAGATCAAGTGCGGCAGGTGGACAAACTGATAAAAAGCGAAAAGTATCGCACCGAGAAGTCTCGGGAGGCCGCAAACGAGCAGCACCGTGTCATCTTCCTCAAGTCCCTCGAAACGATCGCCAAGCGCAGCCTCGTAAAGCACGGTGGAGGCGTTGCCGAATTCCAGTCATGGGTGACGGACCCCAATCGGAACCATGGAATATTCTGGCTCAGTACCGAGGGAAAATGCCACGCAGAGCAGGCCCTCGTGGCAGCGCTCCTCGCGAGCGGCATGAAAACCCCGGTCACCATCGCGGGCACTAAAAGGAACTGCACCACGTGTTGGCTTCTCCTCAAATTTTCAGTCGATCACTCCTTGCTCACTCTGACGTACCCACTGGGTGACAGCCCGCCTGGCGGATATTGGTCCGAGTCGTCTCGCGACAGCATGAAGCAGCTCATGGAGAATGGAGCAGAGTTCATGGATGAAAGAGGTTGGGAGCATCGCGAAGACGACATCACGGACGACGTACGAAAAGAAGCCAAGGAAATGGTCACCGCCGCACTCGTCGATACATTCGACACGTGGCTGAACGAAAACTTCCCGAAGAGGAATTACGGAACCCGGATCATTAAAAAGAGCAAGGATGAGCGCGGAGCCGTACCGAGCCCATTGGAAAGGAGAACCCCCTCCTTCACTCAGTCCGATGACGAGCGGATGCAGGAGGATAACGAGGGCGCAAAAGACAATGAGAAATTCAAGGTCAAAGTACCCAAGCAGAAAACCGAGGATAAGTCCCTCCGCCGTTTCAAGATCGTGAAATCGAGGCAACTTGGCGCTGATGCTCTGAAGCTGGACCAAGTGTGGGTGTGGGACGAGGTGAAAATAGTCGCAAAATCAGGAGGGGAACGGTACGCGACGACCACCTTCGAGGTGGATGGAAGTGGGAAGCTCTGGGTCAGGGTCAATTTTGGGAGCAGTGTCAAGGAACTGCCAACTGTGCGTGTCGGGGATTTGATACTCAAGGAGGGGGAATCCTGCGAATTCAGTGGAGTCCTCAAAGTGGGGAAGTCATCCTACAAGAGCGATGAATATGAGACGAGGAAGCGCTCGACGGAAGACCCCGGGGACGATGCGGAGCTCGCCCACAAGAAGAAGAAACAGAAGAAGTAGGTAAGTGATCAACTGCCGTGGACCGCTGTGGGAACTCGCTGCATCCGAGGCCCTTGGTTCCCGCCAGGCCGTAGCGAACTCGCATGAGGTCCGTGGTGAGCGACAGCTGTTGGGGCAGGAGAGGAGGCAGGTAGCCCGTACCCGTGGAAAGGGCTCAGCGGTTCGGGTCCAGGGCATCGAGGATGCGCAGAAAGGGACGGCGCAGGACAACCACGGCGGGCCGGGAATCCGTGCGCGCGTAGTCGGCGAGTGCGGTGCGGGCGGTGGCCGCGGCTGACCCCGGGTCGGCACCGGACAGTGACCGGCGGATCGCCTCGGCCGTGGGGGCGGCGAGCCGCACGAGTCGGGGCGCGGCGTCCGCCAGCACGGGGACGAGGTCGGGCCGGTCGGCGAATGCCGCGACCTCCTGGGCCAGCGTCGACACGTGGGTGGCGAGCAGCCCGGCGGTCTCGACGGCCCGCGCCAGTCCGGCCACCTCCCGACGGTGGTGACGGCGCAGGGGGTTGAAGCGCAGCAGGAGCTCTGCCTCGTGTGCCCGCGCGGCATGGGCTTGGACCACCGAGCAGCTCTCGGTGGTGAGGGTGAGGTTCTCGCGGGCTGGTACGGGGCCCGCTCCCACGGCCGCCACGCAGCCGTCGAGGGCGGCAGTGAGGCGGGTCCGGCAGTCGTCGGCGAGGCGGGTCAGGACACGGCGCGGGTGGGGCGGCCAGAGCAGGGGCGCGAGCACGATAGTCACCACGGCTCCGGCCCCTGTCTCCCACAGTCGGTGGAAGCCGTAGGCGTCGGGGGAGGGGTTGGCGAAGACCAGCAGGGAAGATACGGCCACCTGGAGGTTCAGCCCGCCGGCCCGTAGGACCATGCCCAGCGCCAGTCCCGCGGCCAGCACAAGAGCCAGGGCGGTGGTGGAGGGGCTGACCACGTTCAGGACCGCGATGCCCAGCAGCACACCCGCGAAGACGCCGAGAACGCGTTGGAACGACACGACCAGCGCGTTCATGGGGTCCCCGCGCAGGGCCACGAGCGGCACGATGGCCGCGTAGACCGGCGGCTGGTCGGCGCCGAGCCACAGGGCCACCTGCCATCCGACGACGGCGGTGACCAGGATCCGGGCCGCGGCGGGTCCGTCGGCGGCCACGATCGTGCGGATGCGGTCCGAGTATGCCGCGACGGGTGTGCCCACGCTGCTCATCCGTCCCTTTCACGGTGCGGTGGGGGAGAACGGTAGGGGCAGTGTGGCCTCCGTGCCTCCCGAGGTGTGCGAGGCGTACGGAGTGTCGTGGCGGATCCGCGATCAGGCGGGCCGCCGGACCGGAGGGGCGCGCCGCGAGCCACGGCCCCAGCCGGGCGACGCGTGCGCTCCTGCGCGCGGGGACGCGGGTGTGCGGAGCGACTCCGGTTACCGGTGGTGTAAGAGAGCTGGTCACGCGGTGTCGCTTCCAGGACGTAGCACGGGCCGTCCTGGTCAGCGCTCACTCGACGCCGCGCTAAGTCGGCCTGTGCGGAAGCCTGTTCGCCGCCGAGCCCGAGAACCGGCGGGGGATCGGTCCGTACGGCGCGCCCGTTGCCCCGGCGCATTCCGTGGTGGACAGTCTCGGCACCATACCCACCACCGTCCCGTGACTGCCTGTCGTCTTGGGGGAGTCGCCGGCGCTCCGACCCTGACGGCACCCCGAGCGGTCCCCGCCCCGATTCCCCGTGCGGCGGGGGCCGCTCGCGCCCGCAGACGGCTGCCGCCGTGGTGCGGCGCCGTCTGCGGACCGGGTCAACGGTAGTGGGCGTGTGCCGGTTCGTCAGGCCTGACCTGTGAAGACGGGACGACCGGCGTAGTCCCGACGGACGCCGTGCGGCCGCCGGTCAGGGGGTGGAGGAGGCGAGGGTGGCGTAGACGACGAGGTTGTCGAGGTAGCCGCTGCCCGTCGGGCCTGCCGGGACGGCGCAGGTCACCAGCCGGAGCTGAGGCGTGTTCGTGGCCCCGTATACGGCCTCGGAGGGGAAACGGGACTTCCGGTAGATCTCCGATTTCGTCACCTTGAAGACCGCCGTGCTGCCGTCCGCGCGTACCGCCTCGATCCGGGCGCCGGGCCGGAGCTCGTGGAGGCGGTAGAAGACGCCCTTGCCGTACGAACCCACCGTGACGTGGCCGAGTAGCACACTGGCGCCGGTCTCGCCGGGAGTGGGGGAGCCGTCGTACCAGCCGGCGGGGGAGTCGGCCGCGATGGGAGGCACCCTGACCGTGCCGTTGGCGGCGAGCCCAAGTGGGACGACCTTGCTGTCCACACCGATCGAGGGGATCTCGATCCGTTCTGGCGCGGACCGGGCCATGGCGGCGGGCTGCGCGGGCCCCGCAGAGGCCGGGGCCCCGACGGCTGGGATGTCGCCGTGCTGTGGGAAGGCGAGGGTGGTGAGGGCGGCCGCCACCAGGACCAGGGCGGCGCACACCCACAGCCAGACGCTCCGCCGCCGGTTGCGCTCTTGGTGCGCTGCCCCGGCGGGATCGGGCGTCGGCTGGGCAGGGAAGCCGCTCACCGCTTGTGCGCCCGCAGCCGGCGGCGGCCGAGGAAGCCGACCGCGCCGGCCGCTGCTGCCAAGCCGACGCCCTCACCGGTCTTCTGGAGCGGGCTCTGCTGCCCGCCGTCGGCCACCACACCGGTGTCGGGCGCACCGCTGGGGATGCGGTCCGGGGTCGTGGGCGCGACGGGCGTCGTGGGTGCCACGGGCGTCGCGGGCGTAGCCGTGTGCGTCGGAGTCGGAGTCGGAGTCGGAGTGGGCGGCGGAGCGACGGAGAGGTCGGTGGAGAACTGCGGGTGGACCGGAGGGGCCCCCGGGATCGTGCTCTTGGCCGTACAGGTGACGGTGACCGGGTACGTCGTCGGCTTCACGGCGTCGGGCCGCACCTGTGCCGCGGCTTCGAACCCGGACGGGTCCGAGGTGGCGATCGTTGCCTGTCCGCCGACGAATGCGTTCGAGGTGATCGAGTCCACGGCGATGGCGCCGGAGGGGCACGTACCGGAGATGTCGAGGCTGTCCGACGTCAGGATCTGGTGCCGGCCGAGGGCGGTCGACTCGATCACGAGGGACCCCGGGGTGGTGCTGCCGGTGTCCGGCGTACCCCCGCCGCCGAGGGCGGCGCCCCCGCCGTCCGTGTCCGTGCCGGAGCCGTTCGCCGCGGTGCCGCTGTCCGCGCTGCCCGTGCCGGAGCCGTTCGCGGTGGTACCGCTGCCCGTGCCGCCGCCGTCGGCGGTCGGCCCGTTCGCGAGAACCGTGACGTTGTGGATCGTGGGGGCCGCAGCGAATGCCTGCGTGGCTCCGGGGAGTATCAGTGCGGCCGCTCCGATGGCGGTTGTCGCGATACCCGTTGCAATGATCGACCTCATGCCCTGTCTCCTTCTGAGCGCGTTCCAGGCCGGATCCCCGATGGGGGCGCCTGCAATGTCGCGAGGCCCACTCTTCGCCGGGTAGGGGTGTCCCGTCGTGGTCCGATCGGGGGACCGGCCGGTGGATACGCGGTCTCTGAGGGGGGCCGCCGGGCAGCGGACCGACGCGCGGTCAGTCCCGCCGGAGGAGGCCCGTCAGTACCGCCTGCCCCAGGACGTGACCCGTCATGGAGGCTTCCCATTCCCGCCTGCCGGCCGTGTCGGAGAGGTCGAGCACCGTGTCCAGGGCGTACAGCGTGAAGAAGTAGCGGTGGGGGCCGTCCCCGGGCGGCGGCGCCGGTCCGATCCAGGTGTTGGTGCCGCGGGTCGTCCGGCCCACCACCGCCAGGTGGGCGTCCTCCCGGAACAGGCGGCGCTGCACCGCCGGGATGTTCCACAGCACCCGGTGGTCGAAGTTGCCGTCCGGGCGCCGGTCCCGCGGTACGTCCGGGTCGTGTACCACCCTCGCCAGGCTGACGGCCCCGGAGGGCACGTCGTCGAACAGCAGTGGCACGGGAGACTCACTGCCGTCCACGGAGTGCCGGGCTCTCGATTCTCGTGCCGCCATGCTCTCGGAAGACGGGTCGGTCGGCCCGGCGAGAACCCTGCTCCCCTCCGGTCCGGTCGGCCCCGGTGCCGGAGCCGGGCGGGTGGGCGACCCGCCGTACGGGGACGGCCCCAGGCGTGAGGCCTGGGCAGCAGGTGCGGCTGGGTCGGGAACTCGGCGTACCCGACGGCGGCCCGGTAGCCACCGGTATTGCACCGCAATAAATGGCTCTATATCTATTTATCGATAGCGTGCGGCTGTTGCCGGGAGCTGAGGTGCGGCGGACTGTGCTGAGCGGGTCTACTCACAGACTGGTTACTGCCGGCTCTTTCACGCCGGAGAGCGGTTGCCGCATCAGCCGTGCATGCTCCTCATGTCACGAACGGTCCTGCACCGAGCTGCTTGTCTTCTTGTTGAGCAGTGCATCCGGTGTGCACTTCCGAACCTACGGGGTGCACCGACGGGCCGGATGGACCAATCGGCCGGGATGCTGGGGGGAGCGCCCCGTCCTCCGGCAGGCCCCCTCAGAGGTCTTGACGGCGCGGAGAACTCACACTGTCGTTACCTGCCGGTAGTCGGTTCAACGAGATCTGGAATGCGCTCGTGTTCCACTTCACCGAACGCGCGCCGGTATGGGGGACGAGCGGGCCGAGCGCTTACCAGATCCCGGTCGGTCTCAACCGAGTGATCACATGTGGCGGATTTTCGTCCTCACTTTCTCCTCCACCACCGTTATGAGAACGCCAGGTCGCAGCCGTCCACCCCCACGGGGAGCTGTGCGACACGGGATGCCGTGGTGGTGCACGGCTGCCCGGACGTCGGCGGACCCTGGCACGAGCCGGGGCCGGGGCCGGCTTCCCGAACGCTTCCCCCGAAGCCTTCTCCCGGTGTTCCTTGCCGGGAAGTGACGTGGGCCCCTGATCGTCGGTGTGGTGACTTCGCTCGGCATACCGGCTTTCGAGGGGGCTCTATTGTCGACGAACTTGCTCGTTTCGACGGCGACGTCGCCGACGGTGTTGTTGGTCGCGCCGCCGAGCCGGGCGGTGTTCTCCTTGAACGTGCTTCGAGTGACCTTGGTGGTGGCCCCGTTGCGGCTGTCGATGGCACCGCCCGGGCCCGTGGCACGGTTGTTGCGCAGGGTGCTGTGCGTGACAGTGAGGCTGCGGGGCCCGCCGCCGTTGAAGATGGCCGCACCCACGGTGCCCGTGAAGTTTTCGGCGAAGAGGCTGTCGATCAGTGCGGCTTCTCCGTTGCTGCGCAGCCCGCCGCCGTCGGCGGTCGAGGTGTTCCTGAAGAAGGTCGCGGCCCGGGGGCTGAGCTTCCCGTCGTTGAGGAGCCCGCCGCGGTTGGTCGCGGAGGAGCCGTTGCGGAGGGTGAGATGGTCCCCGTGAGGCTTCCGGTGGCACCGGCGTGGAGCAGGTGGAAGGCCGTGGTGCCGGCGTGCATGATCGTGGCGTCCTGGCCGTGGATCGTCACGGCGGTGGTGATCGGGGGCAGGCCGTCCGGCCCTCCGCCGTTGTTGGGGGACAGGACGTAGACGCAGCGCCTGGTCAGCGAGAGGTCCCGCCACCGGCCGCGTTCACGTCGCTGATGGCGGCCACCAAAGCCAGGGCCTGCGGACGGGCGAGCGCGGCAGACTTCGCGGTGGCGATGGTGACGAGGAGGGGTCGCCGCCGCGATGGCTGCGGTCCTGGTCCGACTCATGGGTGAGGTCTCCTGGCGGGCGATCGACACCATCCGTCGGGGGTACAGACCGGGCGCCGCGGTTCCTGCGGGGAGGATTCCCCTCTGCGGATCGTGTCTTGAATGGGTCGCGCCATTCTTGCCACGCGTACAGGGCATTTCCGGAATTCCAGTATGAGGAAATGGGTGATCCATCGAGTCGGCGGCAGAAATGCGGGCTCGGGTGGAGATCGCGTCGCGGTGCGTCGCCGCCCGCAGCCGCACGAGCTTGACCCCGCCGTCGGTGCGACGAACTAGTCGTCACGCTGACGGCGGGGTCACCTGAGGTCGCCAGGCTGCCGGGTCTGAGCTTGTCGAGGCGTCAGACCAGGGGGAGGGGAGCGACGACCACGTTCACGGCCTGAAGGCCCTTCGGGCCCTTCTCCACGTCGAAGGTGACCCGGTCCGCCTCATTGAGCGACTTGAAGCCTTTGCCGATGATGGCGCTGTAGTGGACGAAAACATCAGCGCTCCGATTCTCGGGGGTGATGAACCCGAAACCCTTTTCGCCGTTAAACCACTTGACTGTTCCTGCTGCCATTGCTTTCCCACTTCTGGTGATTGTTGAATCAGCGTGGCCTTGGATGAAGAATCCCCGGAGCCCGCCGATTCCGATGCCTCCATCACACACCATGCGGCTCATTTCCCCACCCCTCGTCCGGCCAATTGACAGGGCAGTCAGACGGGCACGACGACTGATCAATGCGCGATCCGTCCCGGTAAGCGTCGTGCGGGCGCGTGCCGTCGGTGGCACGCCCTGTGCGAGGCCGTCCCCCTCGTCCTCGCGGGTCCCGCTCGGCGATCGGTACGGCCCCAAGCGGATACTCCGGACCGGTCAGGCCGGCTTCACCGCCGCCTCGACGGTCTGCGCGCTGGCTCCGGCACTGCGGTGCTGGTCGCCAACCGGGCCGTCCAGAGCGTGGCCGCGGCGCTGATCGCACCGCAGATCATGTCGCTGATCGTCCACCTGTTCCCCGCCGAGGGGCGGGGCCGGGCGCTGGACGCGTTCGGTGCGGTCAGTGGTGCGGCGTTGGCCGCCGGGCTGCTCGCCACCTGGACCTGCCGGCGGGGGATCTTCCTGCTCAACCTGCCTGTCGGTGTCGTCGGGTGGATCGCCGCGGCCCGGCTGCGGCCCGACTGGACAGCCCGCCCGGAGGCGCCGGCTGGACCTGTGGGGCGTCGTGCTCAGCGGCCTGGGCCTGACCGCGTTGGTCTGCGGCGCGCAGAGCGGCGAGGCGTACGCCCGGGGCAGCGTGACCCGGCCGGTCACGATCCCTTCGATCCTCGCCTTCGGACTATGGGCGTGGCCTACGCGGCTACTTCCTGCCCCTGATGATCTACGTGCAGAACGACCTCGGCTACAGCGCCCCGGCTGCAGGAGCCGCCACGGTCCCGATGTTCGCCCTGACCTCGCTCTGCGCACGGTTCGCCGGCACGCGGTCCGGCGCCGTCGGCCCCCGCGCGCTCGCGGCACTCGGGTGCGTCCTCCTTGACCGCGGGCACCGGATCCCTCGCCCTGCTGCTCGACCGGGGCACCGGGCTCGCAGTGCTGACGCCCTCGCTTCTGCTGTGCGGAGGCGTCGGCGGCGTCGGCATCGGACTGCCCGACCCCGACCCCGGCCCCGACGGTCTAGGCATGGCGGATGACCGATGGGCGGATACTCGGTGCGCCCCGGTTCCCCTAGCTTCGACGGACGGGTCAGCGAGTGGCGGCCCCTCAGTTGCCCTTTCGGCCGGACTTCGTTTGCGTCGGGGCAGCAGCACCCGGGTGCAGGGTGACGTCAAGGGACGGCCGTTGCCCTGCACCCTCGTGTCTGCGGGCGTCCACCTCGTGCCGCGTCGGGCGGCCGGTGCCACGATGCGACCACAGCCCGCCCGGACCGGCCATGCGCACGAAGGATGATCAAGATTGTCGGCACGTGAACTGGAAGGGCGGTTGATCTCCCTGCGCGAGCAGTTGGAGCGTCATCCCTCCGTCTCGCTGAAGGACCGCGAACACCTTGAAGGGTTTCTTGAGCAGGTCGAACGGCGGGGCACGGTCGATGCGGCCGCCCCGGACGGTCGTGTGGGAGAGGCCGTGACGCTGGCGGCAGAGAGGTTCGATCTGGGCCACCCCGCTCTGGCCGCGACCCTGCAGAGCATCGGAGTGGCGTTGGCGAACATGGGGATCTGACACGGGACCCCGGCCGGACCACGGCGCGGCCCGTCGGCCGGGCCCGCGCCTACGCCGAAGCGGGCTTCCCGGCCCGGCGCGATGCGTGTCCGACCCGTAGTACCGGCAGCCGGACACCTGGAGTCACCTCTCCGGGCAGTCACCGCAGCGGCACGGCCTGTTCGGGCGAACGGTGAGATGGCCCCGCTGGAGGAGGAGGCTCTGGTCCTCCGGCCCCTGGTGCAGCCAGCGGGTGAAGGACCTGCGGCACGTCGCTATGAATGCTCTCACTGTGTCTCCGTCTCTAGTCCGCGCCGAACCCTAGGCGCACCCGAACGGCGGGCGGAAAAGGATGGGATCGAAGCCGTCCGAAGCCGTCCGAAGCCGCGGAGGATGCGGTTCGAGCCGGTAGCGGCGCAGATGTGCGAATGGTTCGGGCCCGCACAGGGCCCCGACCAGGTTCTCCTCCGTGGGGCGGCTGGGTGAGGACCGACCGTCGGATCACCCGGAGGACCTCGGATCCACTGATCCGAGTAGCCCGAGAACTACCGCTGCTCCACTGCTCATCAGGTCGTCATCGACGCCGACACCGACCTCGTCGTGGTGGTCGGCCGGCCACTGCCCGGAAACCGCCACGGCTCACGCGGTTGGGAGGCAGCCGCGGGAGACCCTCCGCGACGGGCGCCTCTCAGGCGACAGCGTCCATCACGCCCGTGTAGCGGTGACTCCCGTACGGCGGCACCACGTCCGACACGCCTCCTCCTCCCGGACGGACACCCTCGAAGATCAACCCATCCCCACCCGGACACCGTGACAGCACCCTGCGGTCGGCATCAGCACGAGCAGGAGTGCAGGAGCGCAGGAGCGCTGAAGGCGCTTCGCTGCGTACCCGGCCTCCAGGACCCTGTACACCGAGTGGGGCCCTGATGCTGGGCGACCCGGATCGGGGCCGACGGCACAGGCCGTCTCGGCCGGCGGGGCCGGGAGTTCGCCTCGGTTTTCGCCCGTGTCGAGTTACGGCGCCCGAAGCCCGTCAGCAGCACGCTCGACCGGATGGTGGCCCTCACCAATTCGGTGTGGCTCGGTCCCGCGTCGACCTCCAAGCCGTCTGCCGGGGCGGTCAGACCTTCCCGCAGGCCATTCGATCCACGAACAGTCGGAGCCAGGTGGCACCCTTGGCCGGCATCGGTGGCGCGGCCGCTTTCAACGGCCCCGACAACGACCCCAAGGCGTCCCTCACAGGCCTGCCCGACAGGTCCGCCGAGGCGATCGCCCTCGACAGTGACGACACCCTCTGGACCACCTCGTGCCAGACCAACGGGCAGTGGCAGGCGTGGCAGCAGTCGGCCGGCCCGTGCGGCCAGGGCCGGCCGGCGCCGACCGCCCTGGCGGGCCCCGCTGAGGGGCGCGCGCCACGTCGTCCGCCCCCACCCGTGCCGCGGGTCCGCAGGAGCATCCTCCGGTCGGTGGACCGGCAGGGGCCCCACCCCCGCAGGGTCCCGGCTCTGTGGAACCCCTGCCCGGCGTGCCGCGGATCATCGGCCGGTTCATCGACGGCCGGTGGAGCTCCGAGGCGGACCTACGCCAAGAGGATGCCGCATTGTCGTCAAGTTGATCCTTCAACGAGTGGATGTGGGCGGGCGCACGGTGCTGCTTTCGTGTCCTTGCCGCTTCCGAGTCGCTCGTCCGGCCGTCCCAGTGGCGCCGGGCCGAGCGCTCGGGCCCATGTCACAGGAGGATTTCGGATGGTCTCCACGATGCCGGTCGGGGGGCTGGTGCCCACCGCCACCCCCGACGCTGCGGACCTCGTCGTCCGCAACGCGAAGATCCACACGGGAGACAGGTCCCGCCCCGCCGCCCAGGCGATCGCCGTCCGGGACGGCCGTGTCCTGGCCGTCGGCGACGACCAGGACACCGCCCCCCACATCGGCCCCGCGACGCGGGTGGTCGACGCGCTCGGCCGCCGGATCGTGCCCGGGCTCAACGACTCCCATCTGCACGTCATCCGCGGCGGCCTCAACTATGTGCTGGAGCTGCGCTGGGACGGCGTGCGCAGCCTGCACGAGGGCCTGGCGATGCTGCGCGAGCAGGCCGCCCGGACACCCAAGGGCCAGTGGGTGCGCGTGGTGGGCGGCTGGTCGGCCGAGCAGTTCGTCGAACGCCGGCTGCCCACCGTCTCCGAGCTCAACGCGGCCGCCCCGGACACGCCGGTCTTCGTCCTGCACCTGTACCAGTCGGCGATCCTCAACCGGGCCGCCCTGAAGGCCGCCGGCTTCACCCGGGACACCCCCGATCCACGGGGCGGCCAGATCGTCCGGGGCCGGGACGGCGGGCCGACCGGCATGCTCCTCGCGGCGCCCAGCGCCCTGATCCTGTACTCGACACTCGCCAAGGCCCCGGTCCTCGGCGACGAGGACAAGAAGACCTCCACCCGCCACTTCCTGCGGGAGCTCAACCGCTTCGGGCTCACCTCGGCCATCGACGCGGCCGGCGGTTTCCAGAACTTCCCCGAGAACTACGCCACCGTCGTCGAGCTCGCTAAGGCGGGCCGGCTGTCGCTGCGCATCGCCTACCACCTCTTCCCGCAGACCGCGGGGCAGGAGCTCGCCGACCTCACCCGCTGGATCGCCACGGCCCGTCCCGAGGAGGGCGACGAGTGGCTGCGGCTCAACGGCGCCGGGGAGAATCTGACCTGGGCCGCGGCGGACTTCGAGAACTTCAGCCAGCCCCGCCCCGAGCTCGCCGCGGACTACGAGGCCGAGTTCGAGAAGGCCGTCCGCCTCCTCATGGAGAACGGCTGGGGCTTCCGGCTGCACGCCACCTACGACGAGACCATCCGCCGAGACCTCACCGTTTTCGAACGGCTCGCCGCCGAGGGACTGTTCCCGGCCGGCAACCGCTGGCTGTTCGACCACGCCGAAACCGTCACCGAGGACAGCCTGGACCGGATCGCAGCGCTCGGCGGCGCCCTGTCGGTGCAGAACCGGCTGTCCTTCCAGGGCGGGGCCTTCGTGCGCCGCTACGGCATCGGCGCCGCCGCCGACGCACCCCCGCTGAGGGCCATGCTCGAACGCGGCTTGACCGTCGGCGCCGGGACCGACGCCACCCGCGTCTCCAGCTACAACCCCTGGGTCGCCCTGCACTGGCTGGTCTCCGGCCGTACCGTCGGCGACCTCATCGTCCGCTCGCCGGCCAACCGGGTCGACCGGTGCACCGCCCTCGCCATGTTCACCGCGGCGGGTGCGGAACTCACCGGCGAGCAGGACGTGAAGGGCGTCCTGGCCCCCGGCTACCTCGGCGACTTCGCCGTCCTGTCCGAGGACTTCTTCACCGTTCCCGAACCCGTGATCCCGCACATCGAGTCCCTCCTGACGGTCGTGGGCGGTCGCATCGTCTACGCCGCCGGCGAGTACGAGGGTCTCGACGAGGAACTCCCGCCGGTGAGTCCGTCCTGGAGCCCGGTCGCGCGCTTCGGCGGCTACCAGGCCTCCGGGCCCGGCCGGGGCGTACGCCAGGCCCAACTGATCGGCGAGGCAGCCGGCGAGTCCGGCGAACACCTCCAATGGCGGGTCCGCCGAGGCCTCGCGCCGCAGCGCGGGGACACCGTCGTCGATCCCTGCGTCTCCTTCTGAACCTTTACCGATGCGCCGGTCCGCCGGTCCGCCGGTCCGTCGGCCACCGAACCACCATCACCGATCCACCGTTGATCCACCACGAAAGGCAGTACTCCCCATGTTCGACACCACCCAGGTCACCGCGACCCCCAGCGCCGACCTGCTCACCCCCGACAACTGCGTGGTCCTCTTCGTGGACCACCAGCCGCAGATGTTCTTCGGTGCCGGCAGCGGCGACCGCACGGCGACCATGAATGCCACCGTGGGCCTGGCCAAGGCCGCCCGCGTCTTCGACGTACCGGTCGTCCTCAGCACCGTGGCCGCCGAGTCCTTCTCCGGCCCGATCATGCCGCAGCTCGCCGACGTCTACCCCGACCTCAAGATCATCGACCGCACCACGATGAACGCCTGGGAGGACGAGAGCTTCGTCGAGGCGGTGAAGGCGACCGGCCGCACCAAGCTCGTCATCGCCGGCCTGTGGACCGAGATCTGCGTGGCCCTGCCCACCCTCTCCGCCATCGCCCAGGGCTACGAGGTCTACGTGGTGGCGGACGCGTCCGCCGGCGTCACCCCGGAGGCGCACGAGCACGCCATGCAGCGCATGGTCCAGGCCGGCGCGGTCCCGATGACCTGGGTCCAGGTGCTCCTGGAACTCCAGCGCGACTGGGCGCGTGGCGAGACGTACGTCGCCACCACCGACCTGGTCAAGGAGCACGCCGGCGCCTACGGCCTCGGCGTCGTGTACGCCCAGGCCGTCATCGGCGCCCACGCCGCCGGCTGACCCGGCAGACGACGAAGAAGCAGAAGCAACAGGAACGGCAGGAACACCATGGACACCGGGCTATTCATCCTCCGGCTCGTGACGGGACTTCTCATCGCCGGGCACGGAGTGCAGAAGGTCAGCTTCCGGCTCGGAGGCGCCGGCCTGGCCGGGGGCACCGAGGAGTTCCGGCGGGACGGGTTCCGCGGCGGCCGGCTGACCGCGCTCGCCGCGGGCATCGGCCAGATCGGCTCCGGCCTGTTCCTGGTGGCCGGGCTGCTCACCCCCCTGGCGGCGATGGCCGCCGCGGGGGTGATGACGGTGGCCACCACCGTCAAGTGGCGCCACGGGCTGTGGGTGCAGAACGACGGGTACGAGTACCCGCTGTTCCTGGTCGTCGTGGCGGGAGCGCTCGCGTTCACCGGCCCCGGCAGCGCATCCGCGGACCAGGTGCTCGGACTGGATCCGTGGCCCACCTGGGTCTCGGCCACCGCCTTCGTCGTCGGTCCCGTCAGCGGCCTGCTCGTGAGGGTCCTGCTGCACCGCAACTCCTTCGCGGAAGGAGCATCCGGCGGTGCGCGCTCTGCTGCGTGACGCGGTCCGCACGCTGGTCCCCCCGAAGGGGGACCAGCACGGCCCGCTGCCGCCCGTGATGCTCGCACTCACCGTCGTCACGGGCCTGGTGGACGCGGTGAGCTATCTGGGACTTGGGCACGTCTTCGTCGCCAACATGACGGGCAACGTGGTGTTCCTCGGCTTCGCCCTGGCGGACGCCCAGGATTTGTCGGCACTCGCCTCCGTCGTCTCGGTGGCCGCCTTCCTCACCGGTGCACTGGCCGGCGGACGCTTCAGCGTGCGGTTCGCCCCGCACCGGGGGCAGCTGCTGGCCTCGGCCATGACCGTACAGGCCGCGCTGTTCGCCGGCGCCCTCGTCACCACCCTGGCGGGCCACGACGAGGTGAGCACCGCCGTCCAGTACACCTTGATCGTGCTCCTCGGCCTCGCCATGGGACTCCAGAACGCGGTCGCCCGACGGCTCGGCGTCCCCGACCTCACGACGACCGTGCTCACCCTCACCCTGACCGGGCTCGCCGCCGACTCCGGCCCCGCCGGCGGCACGGCGCCGAGGCCCGGCCGACGGATCCTGTCCGTACTTGCGATGCTCCTGGGCGCACTCGCCGGAGCCCTGCTCCTGAAGATCGGGCTCTCCCTCGTCCTGGGAGTGGCGTTGGCCCTACTGGCCGTCGGTGCGGTGGTGCTGTGGCGGCTCTCGACACCGGGTGCGCCATGGGCCGCCACGCGATGAGCCGGAAAGTGCGGACGGGCGGCCGTGCACCGGCATGACGATCACCCCACCGTGGTCGGGAACGGATCCACACGGTGGAGGGAAGGACCGGAAATGGGTGACGCCGAGGTCGACGTCCTCAGCGCCCGGGACGTCCCGCTGGGCGGACTGCGTGGCATGAGGGTGCGGCGCACGCTGCCGCAGCGGGCGCGCGCGCTCATCGGGGCCTGGTGCTTCGCCGACCACTACGGCCCCGACCTCGTCGCCGACACCGGCGGCATGGACGTCGCCCCCCACCCGCACACCGGATTGCAGACCGTCAGCTGGCTGTTCAGCGGCGAGATCGAGCACCGCGACAGCCTGGGCACCCATGCCCTCGTGCGGCCCGGCGAGCTCAACCTCATGACCGGCGGCCACGGGATCTGCCATTCGGAGGTCTCCACTGATGCCACGACCGTGCTGCACGGCGTCCAGCTCTGGGTGGCCCTCCCTTCCGCACACCGCCACGCCCCCCGAGCCTTCCAGCACCACGCCCCCGAGCCCCGCCGTATAGAGGGGGCCGAACTGCGGGTCTTCCTGGGCACCCTCGCCGGGGCGACCTCCCCCGTGCACACCTTCACTCCACTCCTGGGTGCCGAGATCCTGCTCGACGCCCGAGCCACCGTCACCCTTGACACCGACCCGGCCTTCGAGCACGGCCTGCTCGTCGACGAAGGCGACGTCCGGCTCGAGGGCACCCTCCTGCGCCCCGCCGAACTCGGCTACGCCGCCGCCGGACGCGCCGGCGTCACCCTCGCCAACGAGTCCGACCGCCCGGCACGCGCGGTCCTCCTGGGCGGCCCGCCCTTCGAGGAGGCGATCGTGATGTGGTGGAACTTCATCGGCCGCAGCCACCAGGACATCGTCGAGGCGCGGCAGGCGTGGGCGCAGGCATCCGAGCGCTTCGGCCGTGTCGAGGGCTACCCCGGCGATCGGCTGCCTGCCCCGAACCTGCCCAACGCCGTCCTCTCCCCCCGCCGGAACCCAGCCCCCCGCTGACCTCCCACCGAGAGGCCGGCCATGAGCGAGCAGACGACCACGGCCTTCGTCGTCCGTCGCGTCGAGGACCGCCGGCGCTACGAGATCCTCGTCGACGGGGAGCGGGCCGGCCCGGCCTCGTACCGAGATCGCGACGACCAACGGGTCTTCTTCCACACCGAGGTCCACACAGGCCGGGGGCTCGCCGCGGTCCTCGTGAAGCAGGCGTACCGCCGGCTGCGGGGTGCCGACCGCCGGCTCCCGCCGCCCCGCCCGCGTGCCGGGTGCGGTACCCGCCCGATGGCATGCCCTCCCACCGTGCGAAGGCGCGGACGAGGGGGTCGCACTGCCCGGTCCCACCGCGGCGGCCACCCGATCCAGAGGCAGGGACGTCGTCTCCAACAGGGCCCTGGCCCGTCCGCGACGCGCCGCGTCGAGGAGCTCGCGCCACGAGGTGCCGTCGTCGGCCAAGCATCCTCGCCCATCAACGTCCCGCCCTGTCCCTGGAGTCAAGGAGTTGGCCTCCCCGGTCAATGCCGGCGCGGCAGGAGCCCCGTAGGGTCGGCTCACCGGCCCCGGGCACAGAGCCGCCTCCCGTCGCTCCTCCGGTGCCCGGGGTCGACCGGCCCGGGTCTTGGCCCGCCCCGCCCGTCACTTGGCCTCCCGCCGTGTCCGTCCACCTCCAGGAGCACGTGTGATCCTCTTCCTGCTGCCCGCGTCCGACTACGACCCCACGGAAGCGGCGGTCCCCTGGGCTGCGCTGCGGCAGGCGGGCTACGACGTGCGGTTCGCCACTCCGGAGGGGCGGGTAGCCCTGGCAGACCCGAGGCTCACGGACAAAGGGTTTTCGTGGCTCTCTCCGTGGCTGATGACCCGGCGCGCCGAGCTGGCCGCGTACCGGCGCCTCACCGAGGATCCCCACTTCCGTTCTCCCGTGCCGTACGCCGAGGTCGACACGACCGTGGTGGCCGGGCTCTTCGTTCCCGGTGGCCATGCCCACGGCATGCGCACCATGCTGGAGGACCCCGTCGCACAGGGGTTGTTCGCGAACGTGTTCACCCGGGGCCTGCCGGTGGGTGCGGTGTGCCACGGCGTGCTCCTGGCGGCGCGCGCGAAGGACGCCGCCACCGGACGCTCGGTGCTCTACGGCCGCCGTACCACGGCCCTCACCACGCTGCTGGAACTGACCGGCTGGAACCTCACCCGCCTGTGGCTGGGGCGGTACTACCGCACCTATTCGACCACGGTCCAGGAAGAGGTCACCGCGGCCCTCGCCGAACCGGGGCACTTCCTCGCCGGTCCCCGCCTGCCGGTGCGCGACAACGCCCGGCGGCCGGGCCGCGGGTTCACGGTGCGGGACGGCAACTACGTCTCCGCGCGGTGGCCGGGGGACTGCCACCGCCTGGCGGCGGACTACCTGGACATGGTCCGCTCCCACGGCGCCGATGTGGCGGACAGAGCCGGCTGAAGCGGATTTCGGCGGGGTACTAGTACTCAAGGCGGGGCTTCCGGCCTATTCAAGGCCCGGATCGGGGCCTGCATTCTCAATCTGGGTCGTCGCAGCCGCCCTTGGCACAGATTTCGATTCCGGTGGATCCACAGCCACCTGAAGCCAAGGGTCCGGCATGTGAAAACGCCCAGGAATGAGAAACGAAGCAGGCCCCTCTGATCATCCTGGAGCATCGTTGAACCGCAAGATCGCTGTCTCGGCACTGGCCGCGCTGGCCGTCGTCTCGACCTCCGCAGTCGCACAAGCTGCTGACTCCGCCCCGCCCCGCTTTTGCCACTACAACGGCGCCCTCGCGTGTGCCGCGAATTTCCGCGAACTCGTGAAGATCGCAACGTTCGGAACGGTGCAGGACGCGCCGCTGACGCCGCCCAGCGGACAGGCCGCACTTGACACCCTGCGCAAGCGCATGGAGCAGGCCAATCCGTACCTCTCGTCCATGCACTTCTCCAACCCCGACTGGTCGGGGAGCGTGCTTTCGATAGCCGCGAACGGCTGCAAGGGCGGCATGACGCGGCCGGCCATCATGAACATCAACCGCATCGACGCCAGTTTCGACAACCGCGTCAACTCCGAGATCGGCATGAACGGCTGCCAGGTCAGCCCGGCGGAGCACCCCGACCGCACCGGGTACATCGGTCACGCCCGGCCGATCGGCTGGCACAACCCCGGCACCGCTCTGTACAACCAGATCACCTCGATCTCCTACTACCCGACCCCCACGGTGGCCGAGGCCGCGAAGGCGTGCAAGGAAGGAGCCGCGAAGTGCACCCTCAACGGTACGACGAGTTCCGCGATCGTCCCCGGTGAGAGCAAGGCCGTGGCCTTCAGCACCAACTGCACGACCGTGGTCCAGAACAGGGCCCTGTGGTGGGAGACGAGCGTGGCCAACGAGGAGTCGATGGAGACCGAGTACGGGCAGAAGCTCACCATCGGTCTTGAGTTCGGAGACCTCAAGACCGGCATCGAGGCGTCCTTCGCGCAGAGGTACGGGCACTCCACCACGAACACCACGACCTTCAAGCAGCAGGACACGGTGAACATCCCCCCGAAGACCCGGAGCATCCTTTACAAGACCCCGGTCTTCGAAGTGCTTTCGGGCACGGCCACGGCGCAGATGAACGACGGTGGGGCGGTCGTGAACCTGCCGTGGAGCGTCAAGCAGGCCGTCGCCGACGGATCCGACGGTCTGACGTGGGACGAGATCCCCCTCACGGCGGCCCAGCTCGCAGACCCGGCCCTGTGTCCGTTCTCGGGCGGCGTCACCCGGTCGCTCTGACCCGGCCGGCCCGAACAGGCCGAACGGCGTGGACCGCGTCGTAAGGAGGGCGACCCCATCGCCACACCTGCGGCGCGGTCTGACGGGCCCCCGGCGGGAGCGCGGCGGGCCGGCAGGAGCCGATCCTGTTGGTGGAGCGGTCGGACCCGGAGCGTCCTGAATGCTTCGGTCCGACCGGGAAACCTGTCCCGCTCAGCTGGGCGGGTGAACGGGGCGGCGCCACGGAGTCCGGCGCACGGCCCCGGACCACACGGGTGTTCCGATGGGAGCTCTCTTCCCGCCTGCCGCCTCCTTGTTCTGTTCTGTCCCGTTCCGACCTCAGTGCTGGGCGACGGCATGCGGTCAGGGGGCCGCCCTCGCCGTACGAGGAACTGATGCAACGTCGGACCAGGTCCAGGCTGATCGCAGTCGCTCTGTCCCTGCTGGTGGCCGTCGGTGCCCCGGCGGCACCTTCCGCCGTGGCGGACGGCCCTCCGTCCCCCGCGGCGGAAGGCCGGGCAACGCCCGGCCGGGCCGCCGACACCGTGCTCCCCGGCACGGCACCGCCCCTGCGCTTCGTCAGTTACAACATCTGCGGCAACAGCTGTGGCTCGGCCTCCTACGACAACCAGCGCCGCATCAACTCGATCGTGGCCCAGGCCGGTGTCACCACGTGGAATGCCGATCAGATCTTCCTTCAGGAAGTGTGCCGGCCTCAGTACGACGCCGTCCTCGCCAGGCTCCGCACACTCGGCTATCGCGGGCTGTACAGCCGGACGGTCCTGGGCCGGCCCGGCATCTGCGGCAACGCCGATTACGGCAACGCCGTCTTCGTCAAGGGAACGGTGCAGGAGAGCCTGGACCTGGATCTGACGGTCGGCGGGGAGAAGGAGCCGATCCGGGTCCCCTGTGTAAAGAGCACCATCCAGTACCGGACCAGCTGGGCCTGCTCGGTTCATCTGTACTGGGACGACGGCACGCTGGCCGTCCCCGAGGCAGACCGCCTGGCGGCGCGTGCGCGAAGCTGGGAGGAGCAGGGCATCCCGGTGGTCCTGGCAGGCGACTTCAACCACTCCCCACGCAGCTCCACACTCACCAGGTTCTACGACCGCGCCATGGCAGACGGCGCGATGGGGGAATTCATCGAGGCTGATCAGTCCGACGCGGAATTCTTCGACCCGACGGCCTGCACCCCCGGGGTCACCCGTGCGTGCCGCTCAGGGGAGGCCACGGTGCCCCTGCTGGGCAAGAAGCTCGACTACGTCTTCCTCAGCGCCGGCGACTTCACCTCCCCCGCCGCCGACGTACGGCCCCTGGATCCCCTGGTCTCCGACCACCGCATGCTGCGCTCCGCCGCCGCCTGGACCGACTGCGGACCTTACGATCCGCGCCGGGCCGCGTACTTCCGACGCGATGCAGCCGGGGCACTCTTCCGGATCACGGGCAGCGGCAATGGTGCGTTCACCGGCGCGTGCAAGGTGGGTACGGGCTGGATGATCATGCGGCACGTGGTCCGCCAGCCGACTACAAATGCACTTCTGGCCATCGATACCGACGGTGGCCTGTGGCGCTACGCGCCGGATGCCACGGGCGCGTACTCAGGCGCCACTCGCACGCGCGCAGGCACCGGCTGGCAGGCGTACGACGCGGTGCTGGCACCCGGTGACACCACTGGAGACGGCCGGTCCGACCTGCTTGCACGTGACACCGCGGGCAGTCTGTGGCTCGCGGCCGGCAGAGAGGACGGAACCTACCCGGCGCCGGTTCGCATCGGCACCGGATGGCAGACCTACAGCGCGTTGGTCGCGCCCGGCGACTTTTCAGGTGACGGTCGGCCCGACCTCCTGGCCAGGGACCGCAACGGCGTGCTGTGGCTATTCCGGGGGGACGGCAGGGGCGGGTTCGCCCCGCGTGCTCGGATCGGCAACGGCTGGAACATCTACGATGCCCTCGTGGCACCCGGCGATGTCAATGGGGATGGTGTGCCCGAGCTGCTGGCCCGCGACGGATCCGGGGTGCTGTGGCTCTACCGGGGCGAAGGGTCCGGCTCGTACCGACCCCGGACGAGGGTCGATGCCGGCTACCCGACCGGCGAACTGCTCTTCTGACATCCTCCGCGACCGCGTGCCCCCTGTTCTTTGTGAGGGGGTGTGGTCGAGGGTGACGTTTCCGCCTTCTTTGTGGACGTCAGCGGGGGTGTAGGCCGCGACATTGCCTGTGACACGGAAGTCGTTGAGCGTTGCGTCACCCTGGTTGTGAATGCCGGCGCCGGGGCTTGCCCATCGGACTGCTTCGAGAAGAAGAGCTCGCACAGGCGGTCCAAGACCTCCAGGCGCGCCTCGCAGGCAATGTCGGTCGGCACCGCGAAGCCTGCCATCCCGTGCAGGGCGGCGAGTTCGGTGGGCGACAACGGTTCCTCGGAGCAGGAGGCGACCGCCGCGACAATCGAGTCCCGCTCGGTGTGGAGGAGGACATTGCACATCCATACGGCCAACCGGTGCAGGTCCGGGTAGGGGTAACAAGCACAGAGCAGACGAGTCGAATGAGCGCTCTCGATCGCGCGCCGCGTACCGGTGCTCAGGGCCCAGAAGTCGACGGGGTACCCGGCATGGCAGGCATTGACCATCTCCGTGGCCGGCTCGTCCTTCAAGTACCGCAGCAAGGCGGAGAGTCCCCGGCTCCTCACGGCGGGGTGGCACCCCGGAGCGAAATAGAAATCGGGAAAGCGCTCTTGCTGACAGGTGTCGAACTGCACGTCATTGCTCCGAGTCGACTGCCGATACGCCCCGCGCGGGGTGGGTGACGGTCCTGTCGGCCGCGAGCAGGGTAGAGAACGGGGCATCCCGCGGCGGCTCTGACGTGACGCCAGTGATCGCTTCGGGCCGGACAGGAACGAACTCTGTGGTCAGCCGCACCCACCCCTGGCCAACGCGCCCTTTTCCGCCACGCTATCCGGGCTTGCACGGCGGGGGCGAGGGCAAGGCGAGAGTGTGCCCGATCGGCCTAGACCCATCCAGGGCCACAGACGGGGGCGGTGCCGTGGTCCGGGGCGGGGTGGGATGGTCTTCGGGTTGTCGGTGTGGGGAAGGCTCATGCTCGAGCGGGGCGTCGTTGTCTGCTACGAGACGGTCCGGCACTGGTGTCTGAAGCCGCAGCTCAGCCTCAGTCCCGGTACACGATGATGAAGGCCCCGCGGGGATGGGAACCAGGCTGTCCCGCCGTCTCCGCGAGGGCGCGGCGCAGGGCGTGCAGGTGGGTGGTGGCCAGCTGGAGCGGAGGCTCGTCCGGCTGGTGGGTGGTACCCCGCGGGTAGTCGGTGTCCGGCTGCGTGGTCATCTCGATGTGGCAGCCGAGGACATGGGTGATCGGGCGGGTCGCGCAGAAGTCCACGAGCCGGTCCACCGTGGCGGCGTACGCCGCCCGGTCCTCCACGTAGAGCCGCCCGGGGTAGAGCGAGTCGCCGGTCAGCAGCAGGCCCGTGTGCCGGTCGTGGAAGACCAGAGCAGCGGCCTGATGGCCGGGTCCGGGGATGAGGTCGACGACACGTCCGCCCAGGTCGACCTCGGCGGTCCGGTGCGGCCAGTCGGCGAGTCCGAATTGGGCCGTGACCTCGTTCAGCCCCGGGCCGACGATCGTGGTTTGCGGCCTGTCGACGAACTGCCCGTCGCCCGCGATGTGATCGCCGTGCCCATGGGTGTGAGCGACCATCAGCCCGTACCGTGCGCGGGGGTTGCGGCCCAGCCAGTCCTCGATCAGTCCGTCGACGGTCGCACGCAGCGGGAAGTGGGCGGAGTCGGCGGTGGCACCGGTGTCGATCAGGAGTGCCCGCTCGTTCCCGAAGAGGAGGAAGACGAACGGCGCCTCGTAGTGAACCGACTTGTTCTGGCGCAGGATCACCGTGTTCTCGGTGTACGCGTGGACCTGGATCTCAGGGGCAGGATCGTGCTTGGGGGAGGGCCAGCCCGCGTGCCACACGGCGTCCAGGCTGCCGGGTACCGGGGCGCCGAGGAGGAAATCGATCACGAACCCAACCTATCGTCCCCGTCCTCGACCTTGCCGACGCAGGGCTAGGGCAGGGTACGGAGGGGCTCAAGGACCGTCCCCCCGACTTGAGGTACCGTCAAGAATAAAATGACCATCATAGTCGCGGGGCTCTGGAAGTGCAACGCTCCTCCATGTGACGCCTCCCGCAAGAGCGTTCGGCCGTCGCGTGAACGGGCCCTGCCCTACCCAGGCAGGGCCCTCATGTCCGCGGCCCCTCGATCGGTCCGACAAGACTGTCTGCTCCGACCCGCCCCACGGACACCCCGCACGGCCCGTTGGCTGTAGGAGCGTCAACGCCCACGCGCAGAACCCCGACACCGACGAAGATCCCAGCCATCAGTCAGCGGCGGGACGAAGCGGGGTGAACCCACCACTCGTGCACGGGCCGTCATCCCCTCACGGATCCAGGCAGGTTCGAAAGAAACCCGCGTATGACACGGGCACGAGCCCTGTCCGTCGGCGATCTCTCGGGAATACTGCATTCGGTGCAGGCGCCGGCAGCGGGACACACGGGAGCGGCCGATGGAAACCATTACGCGGCTAGGCGGGGATCTCCGGTCGGCATTGAGGCGGCTAGCCTCGGACCGGTACGAAGATTTCGATGAAATGCCCCCCGACGGACAGGATGCGCTCACCCATGTCTTTGCCGTCTACCAGGGGAAGGCTTTGCGCCTTCAGGCCATCCTGCGCCTAGTGCTGTCACTTGCGGCAGCTATCGAAGTCTACTTCTACCCGCACGAGCTAAATGATATCTTGACCCTTCTGATTATTTGCTTGTATGTGGCATACTCCGCCGTACTTCTCGTTCTCATCTGGCGTGACGTGCCTCTCCGGGCTGTGGAATGGTCGGTCCCTTTCGTGGATCTCCCCGTCCGAGCCCTCTTGCTGAGCATTTCAGGTGCATACAGTGACCCCGAATGGTCGAACCCGTTCACCTCCGGCTGGCTATTGATGATCGTCATCATCTCGGCCTTTCAGCTGCGGCCCATCGTCACCGCCACCACGGCGTGCATCGCTGTCGTATTCTATTTCTCCGCCTCCCTTGTAGGGCACCTTCACGCCGCACCGAACCTCGGGTTGACCGTTGGAAATACGATCACCATCGCCCTCGTCAGCGTGAGTTCAGTGCTTATCTCCCACATCCAACAGTCCCGTGCACGGAGCATCTCCCGGCTCGCCCATCGGCGCGCTTCAATGCTCGCGACCACCATGTCCCTTGTTGACCGCGACCGCAGGGACCTCGCCGAAGCTCTACACGACGGTCCTCTGCAGAGCGTGCTGTCGGCTCGCCTGGATATTGACGAAGTCGCTCAGTACCGGCAGCACAACGCGCTCGAGCGGGCCGACGTGGCGCTACAGGATGCTGCGCGACAGCTCCGTTCCTCAGTCACCGAGCTACATCCGTCGGTATTGGAGACGGCCGGGCTTCAGCAGGCACTGCGGGATCTTGCCCAAAATTGCGCGCAACGGGGGAAGTTCACCGTCGATGTCACATGCGAAACGGATTCGGCCGGCCATGACGCCGACCGACTGCTCTACAGCTGTTCCCGGGAACTCCTGACGAACATCGTCAAACACGCCGGGGCGTCGCATGTCACCGTATATTTCGGAATCGTGGGAAAAGAAGCGGCTCTCAGCGTAGCCGACAACGGTGCAGGGCTCCCCGCCGAAGTCTTGCACGAGCGATTGTCGCAGGGGCACATCGGCCTGGCGGCGCAGCGCCTGCGATTGGAGGAGGCGGGCGGCTCCCTGACGATCCAGGGGAATGTTCCGACCGGCACGATCATCCAAGTCCGTGTTCCCGTACGCACCTTGGCGGGCGGTTGAGCGCCCCGTACGGTCGGACCGCCGACGGCGGTGCTGTCACGTTGTCCGGTGGGGGTGAGTGGTCTTCGGGTTGTCTGTCTGGGGAGGCAGCCCGTCGTGCCGTCGTACGCGAATCGCCGCCACCCGGTCGAGATCATTTCGCACCGCGTGATCGCCTCCTGCGAGACGGGCCGGTATTGGTGTCTGAAGTTCGGTCAGACCTGCGCGAACGCGCTGAGCCGGCGGCGACGTCCTCGAGTTGCCCTTGCCTCGAAGGATGGGCAGGCAATCGAGTGAAACCATCGTGAATTCGATGTTCTAGTCCTGTAAGCGCGTTGACCACCTGGAGAGTGCAGCACCTCTTCGACCGAAGAGCCACGAGGGCGACTTGACGGCCGGAGGGACAGGCTCGTACCGCATCGAGGTCAGCAACCCTGATCCGTTGGAGAACAAGCCGACCTTCTGTCTCGGGGATGTGTCGCCGGCGAACGTCCGTGCTACGAGCATCGTAGAAAACGGTCCGTTCGAGTGTCAGATCTTCGAGCCCGGAGCCCAGGTGGGCTGTCTGAACGGAGTCGTTCTGGCCCCCGGCCAGACGGAACTGCTCGTCATCGACGTGGTCATCGATGCCAACGCTCCTTGCGGGACCGTCAACAACCGGGTCGCGGTGCAGGACACACTTCCAGGACAGGGGAACCCCAACCTCGACGTCGTAGCAGAAGACCCCACGAACATCATCGGCTGCCGGACCGACACAGGCCTGCCGACAGTCGCGAAGACGCACACACCGACGCAGTCCGCGCCGGGCGGAACCGGGTCGTTCCAGGTCTCCACCAGCAACAACGGCACGAACGCAACTCCGCCCCTGCACATGACGGACAACCTCCCAACAAGGATCACGGCCTCCGCCAGCGCGCAGGTACAGGGCCCCTTCACCTGCACGGTGGCGGGTGATCAGGCTTCGGTCACCTGCGACAACGCTGGCGGTTGCGGCCCGGCGAATCGGCGACGATCACTGTTCCAGTGGGCATCACGAATGACATCCCGTGCTCGCGCGTCACCAACACGGTGCGCGTGTCCGGGACAACGCCCGGGCAGCCGCCGTTCACCGTCGTGGCCGATGACCCCACGACAGTCAACGGCACCGGCACCGGATGCAGCAGCGGCGGTAGCTCGAGGAACGGCAAGGTTCCGGGACCGTCGGCACGGACGTCGGACGGGGCGAGGTCGACGTGCCGCGGGACCGGGAAGGAGCCTCCGCCAACCGGCCCATCTATGTGGCGTTGAACGCGGTCAGGAACCGCGGCGCCCCGCCGACGCTGCGGAATCCTTTGACCGCGCGTTCGCGCCGCCGGGAGGCATGTGGGAGTTCTCCGTCGACGTCGGCAGCCCACCACAAGTTCCTCCGCGCCCTGTTGATCGCGAGGTATGCCTCGTCCAAGTGCTGCTTGTCGCCGGGCTGCGGACGCCGCCGGTGCAGCGCGTTCGCGTATGTCTGACCGAACTTCAGACACCAACACCGGACCGTCTCGTAGGAGACAGCCACATCCCCTGCTCCAGCATCAGCTCCTCCACCTCACGGAAGCCCAGGGGAAGCGGAAGTACAGCCACACAGACCTGACCCTTCAGGAAAGCGCGAGGCTAGCCGCGCCCCGCCCGTACCGCGGCGGGCGGCGTCGCCGTGTCCGCAAGACTGGCCGGGCGGACGGACACAAGCCCGCCCGCTGCGGGGAGACTGGCCGAGGGGGAGACGATGCAACCGACGAGAGATGGACCCGTTTACGCATGAGCATCCAAGGATCTTCCTATGGCGACCTCTTCCAGCAGCTGGACGAGGATCCGGTCCTCCGCCCCGCGCTGATGGCCGAGCTGGTCACCATGCGCGGGGTGCCCAATGAGGCGGAGGTCTCGCAGCTGACCTCCCTCGCACCGTCCCTACACGTCCAGTTTGCGAGGCTGTGCACGGACCTCGCTGCCGACTACGGTGAGGCCGCCCTGCAGGAACTGTGGTGGATCGTGCAAGCCCGACCCTGCCAGGCCGGTTTTGAAGTGACGCAGGGCGAGAACTGTTTCGTCTCTCCGGACCGCCTGAGGCCGTCCGGGACGTGGACGCCTCTGCCCCCGCACCTGGCCCTGAGCGGGGGAGAGGGCCTGCATGAGCCGGCCTCTACCTGGGGCAAGAGCCAGTACCAGGCAGCGGTACAAGCGGTCTTTCTCGCCGCGGTCGCGGAGATCGAGGAAACCGGCCCGCCCCTCGGCACGGCCGATCGCGCCCTCCTCGCCCGGGAGGCCGGCGACGGCGTCCCGAAGGACGGCCTCGGCTGGTCCGACGCCGCGTTCACGGCGCTCCGGGAGGACCTGGTCTGCGGCCACGACGCCCGATACCTCTCCGAGCCTGACACGCACGCCGAAGTGACCGACGCGATCGAATCCCTCAAGAAGACGCTGAGCACCCGCATTGCTTTCCTCAAGAGCAATCTCCACACGATAGGCAAGCACTGATGGGCAACAACCAGAGCGGTTCGGGCACCAGCATGCGTGAACGCGTGACCAGGCTCGACGAGCGGCAGCGTGCGGGCTTCATCACAGCCGAGCAGGCGGAGAGAGAGTTCGCCAAGATCATGGAAGACGAGCAGAACAACCGTCTCTTCCACGACCCTGACGGCGGCAGAGACCTCACCACCCGCTTCGGGGAGGTCCGGGACCTCTTCTCCGATGTCCTCTCCCTCGAAACCTCGTACAACGCCAAGATCCGCAGCCAGGAGGCGCAGTACGAGGCCCGGATGCAGGACGTGGATCCGGCACGGGTAACGAGCGACCTGGGCGGATGGGCTGAACGAACCGAGAAGGTTCCCGGGAACGTGGCAACGGTTTTCGACGCACTCAAGGCCCACCGCACCACGCTCGACCTCCCCAAGGGATACCGGGGCGGCTGCTACGCCTCCACCTACGCACTTGTGGAGACTCTGAACGGCCGACCGACGCGGCCCTCCTTCGGCAAGGAGACTCCGGTCAAGGAGTTCGGCCCCGAGTCCCGCACCAAACGTCTCGGGGACCCGCTGCTGAAAGACGTCTCCCTCAAGGAAGTCCTGCTCCTGGTCCGCCACGCCCCGATGGGCTCCGTCTACGAGCTCCGCGGCGGGGACGACGACAGCGGCCACGTGATCGTTGCCATCGCCCCCAAGTCCTTCCTCGACCCCGAGAACGGCGTCACCGGCACCCAAGCCATCGAAGTCCTGAAACAACTCGGCAAGACGAAGTACAGCATCTGGTACTCAGGAAAACTCGCCGAAGACCTGGACCTGTGACCGCCCGACGGCATCGGCATTCATGCTCAAGCGGTGGATCATCATGGCCGGAGCTGTCTTCACCCCGCTCGGGGCGATCGGTCTGACACCGTTGCTTTCCCACCCGATCATCGCCCTCGCCGGCAAGCCGCTGGCCGGTATCCGTCCGGTGACCGGATCGCTGGCCTGCGGCAATGCCGCACAGAACCTACGGCGCGCCGGAGCCACCGTCCCTGCCGTCAGCTTCAGCATCACCAACGTCAGCGGCATGGCCGTCTTCGCCGCATCCCTCCAGCACGACATCGACCGCAAGGCAGCTGGCCCTGTTCCTTGCTGCGGCCGCCCTGGACGGACTCGCCTCTGTCGCCCCGCCCCTGGCAGCGATCTTCCCGCGCTTGTCCTGCGGGTACCGGTCTTCGGCGTTCGGGCACAGCACCTCGCGGCCCGTGCGCCGGATCGCCTTCGATCCACCCCTGGCGTTGTCACCAGCCGATCACCTTGCGGGCGATGGACAGCTCCCGGTTGGCGGTGTCAGCGTCCATCTCGTCCGCCCGGGCCGCTTCCTACCCGTACCACTCCGTGCAGGGCACCGTCGGGGTGTGGAGCAGCTACCCGCTGCGTGGTGCGCGGCCGGTCATGATCATGCCGTGGGTCCGGGCCATGCGGGCCACCGTCGATACCCCCCAAGGCCCCCTGGCCCTCTACACCGCGCACCTCGCCTCGGTCCGCGTCCAACCCGTGTCCGGCTTCGGCACCGAACGGCGCAACGACGGGGCACGAAAGCTCGCGGAGGCAGTGCGGGACGAGCAGCTGCCACGGGTCATGGTCGTCGGCGACCTCAACGTCAAGGGCGTCATCCCCATCTCGGCCTGGACCCTGCCGCGCACCGGCAGCGACCACCTGCCGGTCGCGGCGTCGGTGCGGCTGTGAGCGGCAGCTGCTCCGGAGAGCCTGGCTGACCCGGCTGCTTCGTGCTAGCCGCACCAAACAGCCACCGTCGGTGCCAGTGGGACGCACACCTGCGGCGCAGCAGCCCCGTAGGGAACGACCTTCAGGTGACACCGTGCCAGAGCACGACCCCGCCCCTGCCGCACGCCCGGGGCAGCCGGCCGAGAGGCCGGGGGCGCCGAGCCGGTGCACGTGCTGTTGGAGGAGGACGACGAGGTTATCCGCCGGTCTGTCGGCCTGGCTCCAGCAGCGAGGTCCTGTCTTCCCTCGCGGCCTCGGTACGGGAGCTGGCTCAGACGGTGGTCATGGTCACGCACGATCTGGTCGCCGCGTGTGACGTCGACCGACCAGGCCGTCTGACGCGCCCAGCCCGTACGCGCCGATGCAGAGCATTCCGCATGTTCTGCACCGCCCTTCGCACCGTACTTGCCGATAAGGCCCTCCTTGCCCTGACGGCCCTTTCGTCTTCTGGGCGCCGCGTTCGTCTCGGGAATCCTCGTCTTCGGTGACACCGCCGTCCACGCCGAACGCGCCGCCGCGGACAGGAGCTCAATCCCGATGGGGGTGAGTGTCAGTCGCAGGCCGCGGCGGGACACAGGGTCTGGTTCGCGCGTGCGCCCAAGCCTCGCTGAGCCCGGGCCGCAGGCGGCCGCTCCCGGGGGCGAGGCCGGCGTCGGAAATCCCGCACTGCTGGGTCGATGGGCCCGGGAACCGTGCGGTCACCAGCGAACGCAGGCAAGCAGGCACCTGCTCCTGATTACTGTCGGCCCCCTTCGAGGAGCCCGGTCATCACCATCCCCCGCATCCGCTGAAGTGCGCCGTCGCGCTGACGCTGGAGCACAGGGAAGCGGCAGGTGAGAACCGGAAGTCCGACATCCCCCAGGCCTTCGGTGCCAGGAGCCTTGCCCCTTCTTCGCCGCCTTGCCCGTGCAGGGGCAAGGTGTCTTTGTGGTTGACGAGGGCGAGGCGGTGGTTGTACTGGATCACGTCATAGGTGTCGCGGCCGGTGACGACGGTTTCGGGGCGGGTGGGGGTGGCTTTGAAGAAGTCGTCGGTGTGCTGCGGAGGCGCGGTGGCGACGTAGGCCTGGCCCTGCGGGAAGGTGTAGATGCCGAGGGGCGTCTGGGCGGAGGGGGACAGGCCGCTGGGGTACTCATCAGGCTGGGGGTAGGCAGTTGAGTACAGAGGTACGGTTGCCGGTCCTGTTCTGGGGCGGATGATGCGTGCGTGCAGTGCCGGCTTGGTGTTGTGACCGTGGGGGTTGTGGAACCAGGCCTTCTTTCCGGTGTACCAGATCGCCGTCCACTCTCCCTTCTGGTCTGCGACGACGAACTGCTGGCCTGCGACGACGGTGTTGCCCCAGTCGTCGATCCTGTCGCTGCCCGGTGAGCCGTCGGAGTGGATCGCGGGATCGGCGAACAAGGGCGCATCGTGGCGTGGTGCGGTGCGCATGAAGAGGAAGTTCGATGGCTCGGTCTGCGCGGTGCATCCGGTTCCCGCGCCGCCGCCAGCCGTTGAGCGGCCTGCGCCGCCGGCCGCGGGCATGGTGCTGCACACCTCGACGGTCTGGATGTTGTGACGGAATCCCGGGGCGATGGTCACTGCCTGGCCGGTGCGAACCATGCCGTGGCGGTGCTCACCCTCATGCCCGCCCTCCTTGCCGCGTGAGGCGAGAAGGATCATGAACTTCTTCCAGTCCCAGTAGGGGCCGGGGTCCCAGTGGGCTCCTGGGATACCCGCCGCCTTTGCGGTGAGGACGTTGTCGTGGCCGATGATGTGCTGCCGGTCCAGCGGCACGTCGAACTCCGCCGCCAGGTAGCGTACGAGCTTGGCTGTGGATTCGTAGGTGGCGGGGGTGAACCAGGCGGCACCCTGCGCGGCGAAGCCTTCGTGCTCGATGCCGACGGCGTGCATGTTGACCCAGTAGTTGCCCGCGTGGAAGGCGATGTCCTTGTTCGCAACCATCTGGGTGGTCTCGCTGCCGTCTGACTTCATGACGTAGTGGGCGGACACCCCGCTGGAGGGGTTCTGGAACGTGCTGATGCCGGCCTGGTAGCTGCCCTCGATGTCATGGATGACGATGGTGTTGATCTTGATTTTGTTTCCGGGCCGCGAGGCGACCTGGTAGTTGTTCGCGGCTGCCGGGACGAACCGGCAGTTCAGGGACTGCGGGCATTCGGCCTGCGCGGGCAGCGGGACCCCGCGGCGCAGGCGTAGCTTCGGTAGCTGGCCCTTGTCGGGCGTGACCGCGGGGTCGGCCGTCAGCACGATGTGCTGGCCGTCCTTGCGGGTGTGCCCCAGCCCAGTGCGGATGGAGGTGTAGACGGCGTCGGCGTAGGCGGTCGCGTTTGCCTGGTCGCCGGCCTGGCTGTAACGAGCGACGGCCGTGTACCACCGGCCGGGCTCTTTGGAACGTGTGCCCGATACGTCCTTCTGGTAGGAGGCCAGGAGGGCCGCGCCGGCCCGGATGTTCTCCTTCTCGTCCGTCCGGACTCTGTCGGGGCGGACGTGGATCAGCTCTGCCGCAGTATTCAGCGTGTGCTCGGAGGGGTCCTCGGTGCCCGTCGAGTCGACGGGCCCCTCACCGGCGCGGTTGGCGTAGGCCTTGCCCGCCGTCGTGTCGGTCAGGTGCATCGGCCCGTAGCCGCCCAGCGTGCTGGGCCGGCCCCCGTTCCCCTCCCACCAGGAAGCCTGGTAGCTGACGCCGAGCAGCACTTCCTCCGGTACCTGGAACTCGAGGGCGGCATCCGCCACGACCCGCTGGAAATCCGCCACCTCGCCGGGCGCCGCCTGCGCGCTGCCGGACGCACCGGCCAGCAGGATCGCGACACCGGCATTCACGCCGGCCAGGACGCGAAAAGATCTGTATGTGACCACGAACCGGGTCTCCCTCGGTGACGGCGGGGAACTTCCTCACCCGTCACCCTCGTCCAGACCCTCCCGGGCGACACTCCCGCTGTAGGCCCTTTGGCCCCAAGCACACCCCCTACCAGTGCTGTCACGTTGTCGGCGGCGTGATCGTTTCATGGCGTGTCGGGGAGGAAAGGGGGGGGCCAAATCAGGCTTCGGAGTCGCGGGTGGAGGGCTTGGCTGCGCTCGCGGACTCTCCCGGTTCGTCCACCAAACCGCCGCTGACCTCCGGAGGGTGCCAGGCCCTAGGCTTTCTTGACGTGGACATGGCATGGGTGCATGGTCGCTCTGTCCGCACCGTTCCCTCGTCGACTGCCTGGAGCGCAGATGCCGTCCACTCACTTCTTATCGAGATCCTCGGCCCTCCTCACGTGCTGTCTGTTCGCCCTCTTCTCCTTGCTGCTGGTCGGCGGGCCCGCCGCGGGGGCCACCATGCCCGCCGTTCCACGCGCGGCGGTGCACTCGACGTCTGCTGAAGCGATCGATCTGGGGCACTGGATGGGCCAGCGGGGCGCGCAGCTCCGCGACCGCCCCCTGAACGCCATCGCGATTCCGGGCAGCCACGACGCGGGCAGCTGGAGCATCCGCCCCGGCAGCGGACTGTGCACGTCCGGGGACTCCTACGACGTGTCCCGCGCCTACCCGGCTGTCGCCGCGAGCATGGCGCGGACCCAGAGCGGCAGCCTTCCCGCCCAGCTCGACGGCGGCAGCCGGGTACTGGACCTGCGTCTGTGCAAGGAGGGAGGCCGCTGGTACACCTACCACGGATCCCCCCTGGGCAACCTGTTCTTCGACGCCGACGGCCGCAGCGGAGAGGTCCACGCCCTCGCGGGCTGGATTCGGACACACCCGGCGGAGCTTGTCCTCGTCCGGCTCTCTGTCACCGCGCCCCCGGCCGAACTGCCTGCCGCCCAGGGCGCCGCGACGGACCTGCTCCTGGAGGCGATCGGGCGCGAACGCATCGCCCCCCGGTCCGCGTTCACACCTCAGACCCCGTACGGCCGGTTCATCGAGAGCGGGCGCAACGCCATCGTGATGGGCGACGCCCGGGAGGACCAGCGCAACGTGGTGTGGCCGCCCTCCGACTCTGACGCCCGCGGCAGCTATGCGTTCGCCTCGCTGTCCTGGTACGACTACCTGGGCGCACTGTTCAACAGCGCGGGGGCAGCGGAGAGCATGTACGCCTCTGCACTCACCCTGGACGACTTGGCCCTGAACTGGCCGCAGGGGACGCGCCCGCCGGGACTGTTTTCACTCAGCGGCATCGTCACTCCGGACATCACCGTGCCGGGCGCCGTTCTGGCGCAATGGGGCGCGGAGGTCGGCGCGGTACCCCGCGAGGTGGCCGACGCATACATGCTCAACATCGCCCACGGGTTCAACGCCCGGCTCGTGGCCATGCTGGCCGGATCCTGGCAGCGCCACCCAGCCGTGGACCAGTTCAACGCGGTGATGACCGACGACGTGAACCAGAACGGATCCGGGGTCGCCGCAGGCACCCTGCAGCGCATGGTCGTGGCACTCAACGACGTCGCCCGGCAGAACGCCTGCGGTGACCCTGAGGGCACCCCGGTCCAGCGGGGCCGCACGATCCGCTACCAGGCGCACCTGCGGGACATCGGCTGGCTGCCCACGACCGGCGCGGACGGTTCGGGAGTCGGGACCACGGGCCAGAGCCGCCCCACCGAGGCGCTGCGGATCTCCCCGACCGGTACCGGCGGCCTGTGGGTGCGCGCCCACGTTCAAGGCCTCGGCTGGCAGCCCTGGGTCCGGATCCCGGACGGTGGCACGGCCGAGGTCGGCACCACCGGCCGCGGGCTGCGCCTTGAGGCGCTGGACGTCCGCATCGAACGGGGAACCGTGGCTGGCCGCGCCCACGTCCAGGGTATCGACTGGCAGCCCAGGACGCGCGGCACCGAGATCCACCTCGGCACCACCGGTCGCAGCCTGGCCATCGAAGCCCTGGGCCTCAGTGCCTGCGACTGATCCCGCACAGGGAGACGGCCACCCCCGCGGGGCCGCCGGCCACCGGCACTATTGGTCGACGACTGCAATGAGTGAGGTGAGGTGTTGGCCCCGCTGAGTGCCGCGGAAGGCAGCATCTATGGCCGGTACGGATTCAGCCCCCGCGACCTACCAGGCCCGCTGCGAACTCGACATCGCCAGGCCCACGGCCGGGGCAGGTCGTACAGGATATGGGCCGGGTGGTCGGCCCCGGTGGTGTAGTTGCCTGCGCCGAACCGGATTGGCAGACGTTCACGATCACCGACGACGAACGCTTCGTCACCAACGCGTGGTGCGACCGGTTCAGCCACGGCTGGATCGGCCGCGAGCTCTCTGCTGACCTGACTCCAGCCGGGCTCCGGGACCACCGCGTGGACGGCCGGGCTCGGAGGTAGCGCTCAACCGGCTGCTGGGGTGGGTTGGGTTGGGGTGGGCGGGACTTGAACCGGGGCTGTCACGTTGCCGGTGGTGCGATCGTTGGATGGCGCGGCAGGGTGTGTCGGGGCCCGGCAGGGGGCGTGGTTCAGGCGGTGACGGGCACGCCGACGCGCCGGTGATCCGGTTCCAGATCGTGAACCTGACCGTCATCTCAAAGCGGTGGCGGCCGGCGGCCATGAGGTGGCGGTGGGGGCGGAAGTGAGGCGAGATCCCGGTGAACGCGGAGCAGGAACCGCTGAGCCCCGCCGACGCTGCGGAATCCTTTCATCCCGTGTTCCCGCTACCGGGTTGGCTGGTGCGGTGCGGTGCGGTGCGGTGCGGTGCGTTGGCGTGGGCCTGGTCGAACTTCAGACACCAGCGCGGGACCGTCTCGTAGAGCTCGTAACAGGATCATGAGGCGGGTTTGTTGAGGCGTCGCCAGCAGATGAGGCTGCAGGCGAGGGAGACGCCTGCGTCGTGGAGTTCGGTGCGGCGTTCTCAGCGCACGGCGAGTCGTTTGAACTGGTGGAGTAGGGCAAAGGTTTTCTCGACGACGTAGCGGAGCTTGCCCAGGCCTTTGATGTCCGGGGTTCGTCTGCGGGAGATGATGGGCAGGATCCAGCGTTTTCGCAGTTCATCGCGGTTGGAGTCGTAGCCCTCATCGCCGCGCAGGGCCTCGGGGCGGCGGCGAGGTCGTCCGGGGCGGCCTGCCACCGGTGGGATGCCGTCGACGAGGGCGAGGGTCTGGGTGACGTCGTTGACGTTGGCCGCGGTCATGATGACTTTTAGCGGGGTGCCGCGTCCGTCGCAGATCAGGCGGTGTTTGCCGCCGGTCTGCCGCCGGTCGAGCGGCGACGGACCGGTGTCGGCTCCCCCTTTTTTCGCGCGGATGTGAGAGCCGTCCACGCAGGCTCTGGACCAGTCCAGGCGGCCGGCCGCGTTCAGTTCGGCGAGCAGGGTCCGGTGCAGCTGGTCGATGGCGCCCAGGTCCTCGACGGTGCGCTCCGTGGTCCACCGGGCCGTCCGCGACTCCACCGGAACCGGCGGATTCTTCGCCGGCGGACTCGGGACCCGCGGAGCTGCTCGCTGCTACGCCCTCACCGGAGACCGCCGGGCCCTGCACGGCACCGTCCGTTGACCGGAAACATGGGGGAAGGTGTACGGGCGAGGGGTGTGCATGTTGCCTGCTGAGGGCCTGTTTTCCGGCTGGTGAGTGTCCGGACCTTCTTGTGTGGGTGTGAGGGTTGTTCGGGAGTGGGTGGCTGGGTCTGCGGGGGGCGCAGGCCTGGGCGGCGAGCTGGCTGTCCGTGGCTTTCGGCGTATGTGCGGGTGGGGGGTAATCGTCTGGGCGGTCGGGGTTCTGGGGCGGGCGGGCCCTGTGGGGATGTGCGCTGAGCTGGTGACTCGTCTCGTCAGAGGTCGACGCCGAGCGCCCGCCGCGTTCCCCGCGGACGCCACCGCACCGCGCCCGGGGTGCCACCGGGAACGGTTAGGGTGCGTCGGGAACGTGATCGCGCACCCGTGGGGGATGGAATGACAGTGCACCGGCCCGGACTGCCGCAGGACCTGCCCGCGCCGGGGGTCCTGTGGGCCAGGTGGAGCGCGGTCGCCGTGCTGGAGGCGACGACCGAGGCGGAGCAGAAGCCGCCGGGCCACCGCACGGGCTGCTGGATCGACGACCGTGGGCTGCACCTCGACGACTGCGGCTGCACCTGGTGGACGCTGAAGCCGCTGGGCGGGGACCGGTTCGTGCTCTTCGGTGAGGACGAGTCCAGCGGGGTCAAGTGGCACGAGCCGCCGGTCGACATGCTGGCCGGGGCTCCGCACTGGCTCCCCCACGACGAGCTCCGTGAGCTGATCGCGGGGAACGAGCTGGGGTGCGTGTACTGGTCCGAGAACGGGTCCTGGGCACGGGCTCCGTATCCGGCAGACCTCGATGACGACGGTCTCGACTGCGGGTTGAGCCGTTTTGTCAACGAGGACGAGCTGCTACGGGAACTCGACGGCGGCGCGGTCCTCGGGGAGGGCCGCGCCGAGCTGGTGCGCCGCGCCGAGCGGTACGAGCTGACGCCGGAGCTGCTGGAGACCCTCGTCCGCGGTTCGGGCGGTCAGCCCGCTGACCTGCCGGCCATGCTGCGCGCCCTGGGGCGCTCGGGCCTGTCTCACGGGAGCCCGCGGCCGGCGGCGTGACGTCGGGGGCTTCCCTCGGCGAAGGGGAGTCGGTGAGCGCTTGCCGATCACGGTCACGGCGGGCGGAGAACGTGATGCGGTGGTGCATTGCGCCCGCCGTCAGAGCTCGGAGCCCTTCGCCCACTTGAGCAGCGCAGCGAGCTGCCTCTCAAGGGTGTCTGTACCGGCCGTGTGTACGGCAGCTTCTCCGGCTCCGCCCTGATCAACCTGGCCCTCCGTCCGCCGACCGAGTCGTTGCAGCAGGGCTCTCACGTGCCGGAGAGCCAGACGCCCGGCATCCCCGTCTATCCGCTACGGGATGCCGAGATGCGGTGGAGAGGTTGGCCGGTCGCCGGTCCATGCCTGCTCGGCCGGAGCGAGGTTCGGCCGTGATCATCGCCCCGGTCTATTGCGTCAGCGGAGTGACAGCCGGGTGCTGGCGTAGATCACGAGGGTGCCGCCGATGGCGGCTGCTGCCGCTGACGAGGTGGATGCCGGCCTCGTTGTGAATCCGGCGTACAACCTTCGGCATGCCTCGCAGGTCAGAGTCCCCGAAAGTTCCAGCAGGCGGTAGTCGAGCAGGTTGTACAGGGGGATGTGTGAAGGGGTTCAGAACGGCCATGACCGTCATCGGTGCGGCGGTTGCACTCGGGATCGTGGGGACCGCCGTGGCTCCGGTCGCGGCCATCGCCGCGCCGGCCGCGCGGGCGGCTGTCGTCGCGGGCGCGGTGCCGGATGCCTGGGTGGAGGTGTCCAACGGCACCCATTTCCGGGTGATGGTGGGCGACCACGACGTCGCGCCGACGCGGGTGGACGTGCGGCCCGTGGGCAGTGACGTGGTCGTCGCCACGCTGGACAAGTTCTGGCACGAATCCGACACGGTCGGCTCCGAGGAGCCGGACATCGGCTGGTACGAGGCCCACGACGAGCTTCGGCTCGACGGGATGGGCGACTACGAGCTGGACGTGTACGTGCCCTCGGACGGCGGCGGCGTTGCCGGCCGCAAGGGTGCGGGCCGGTTCACCTACGCCCTCGATCCGAAGCTCGACGTGGCTTCCGATCAGCAGCAGTTCTCCCTCGACGACCTCGACGCGACCGCCACCGGATCGGTGACCGCCGTGCACCCGCGGACCGGAGAACGCGGTCCGCTGGCCGGCGCCCTCGTCAGCGTCCAGCTCGGGTGGGGCCGATCGGACGTGGTCTCCGACAGCGAAGGCAAGTTCACGACGCTGGTCGCCGCGCAGGGCAAGGAGTCCTCGCTGAGCCTCAGCGCACGCCTGAAAGAGGGCGTCGAGACTCCCTCGGCCGCACAGCCCGTGCGGATCCGGCCCCAGCAAGCGGCGTTGACACTGAGCGCGCCGTCGAAGGGACTGATCGTGCGGTACGGGGCCGAGGACTCCTTCCGCGGAGCCATCACCCGCGTGACGGACGACGGCCGGACCGTGGCGGCGGCAGGCCGAACCGTGATCGCCGAACCCCTGAAGCCCGGTGGGCTGTCGGCGAGTGCCGTATCCCGAGCCGACGGTACGTTCGCCGTCGGCCCCAGGATCACCGCCGCCGGGTCCTGGAAGGTGTCCGGTCAGGACCCGTGGCTGGTGAAGACTCCCGCGCAGACCGCGACCGTCGTCAAGATCACCCACACCACCGATGTCGTCGAGGAGAAGGTCCTCTCCACCGACCGGTACCGGAAGATGACCATCGCGGGGAAGATCGTCGTTGACGGCGTGACCACGCAGAAGGCGCCCGTCGAGATCCAGGCCAAGGTCGGGGGCGGCCAGTGGGTCACTCAGAAGACTCTGACCGTTGAATACAACAAGACCTTCACCACCACCGTGGAGGTATTCGCGGAGTTTCCCTCCAGCCCGTGGCGGATCTACAGCCCCGGGACGCAGAACATCGGTCCGAGCACCGGCGCCGATCTCCAGCCCGGACGCCTGCAAACCCGCTTCGAGCTCGTACGGGTGGGTCCCAAGCCGGTGTGCATGGGGGAGACCATGTTCGTCGCAGGGACCCTGAAGGCCTATGGACCCAGCGGCTATTCCCACAACTATCCGGGGCGAAAGGTCCGCTACTACTTCAAGCCCACCGGTGGGACGGTCTGGAAAGAAATGGGCAGCTCTCTCACCCGGGCCGACGGAACGTTCGGCGCGAAGTTCAAGGCCGTGAGCGACGGGACCTGGCGCGTACGCCACGTCGACACCGACGCCCAGCACTTCGCTTCCACCAGCCACCCGGTCTACCTGGACGTCAGGGGAGGGACTGCACCATGCGCGGCAAAGTGAAGACCGCCTTCGTCGGCGGCGTGTTCGTCCTGGTGGCGGGCGGGGTGGGGTTCGCGGGCTACGAGATGCTGGGCGAGGACTCGCACGGTGCTCCGCTGAAGGCGTCCGGGGTTACCGCCGAGGAGGTCGAGCGGACATCGCGGGACTTCCTGGCGGCGTGGGCCCGCGGGGACGCGGACGCGGCGGGGACGCTGACCGACGACCCGGCGGCGGCCACGGAGGCGCTGCGCGGCTTCCGGGAGACCGGGCATGTGCAGAACGCCGTGGTCGCGCCGGGCGCGGCGAGCGGCGCCACGGTGCCGTACACGGTGAAGGCGACCATCAGTTTTGAGGGGCACGAGAAGGAGCTGGCGTACGCCTCGGAGCTGACCGTGGTGCGGGGCAAGAGCAGTGGGCGGGCGCTGGTGGACTGGCGGCCGGCGGTGCTGCACCCGAAGCTGATCAAGGGCGCGACCCTGCGGACCGGTAAGGCGAAGAGGGACTCGATCGAGGCGCTGGACCGCAAGGGCCGGGAGCTGACCGCCGAGCAGTACCCGTCGCTGGCCCCCGTACTGGACACCCTGCGGACCCGGTACGCGGACGGGGCCGCAGGCGCGCCCAGCGTCGAGACCTGGATCGAGCCGGCCGACGCCGACACGCCGAACCAGACGCTGCTCACCCTCGCCAAGGGAAAGACGAAGAAGGTCCAGACGACGCTGGACGCCGACGTACAGGCCGCCGCCGAGCGGGCGGTGAAGAAGTACGACCGGGCCTCGGTGGTCGCCGTCCGGCCCAGCACCGGCGAGATCAGCGCGGTCGCCAACAGCCCGGTCGGCGGGTTCAACGTGGCGATGGAGGGGGCGCAGGCCCCCGGCTCCACGATGAAGGTCGTGACCGCGGCGATGCTGCTGGAGCACGGCCTGGTCGGCGGACCGACCTCCCCGGTCGAGTGTCCGAAGGAGGTGACCTGGTCGGGCCGGACCTTCCACAACAACAAGAACTTCTTCATCGAGAACGGCACCTTCCGAGACAGCTTCCGCCGCTCCTGCAACACCTTCTTCATGAAGGCGCTGGGCCCGCTGAGCGCCAAGGGCGTGGCGGACACCGCCCTGAGCCAGACGGCTCGCAAGTACTTCGGCCTGGGCGGGGTGTGGTCCATCGGGATCGTCTCCACCGACGCCCGCATCCCGGTCTCGAAGGGGCCCGAGACGGCCGCCTCCTACATCGGCCAGGGCAAGGTCACCATGAACGCCCTCAGCATCGCCTCCCTCTCGGCGACCGTGAAAAACGGCGCGTTCCGCCAGCCGGTGATCGTGCCCAGGAACATGATCAAGGGCGAGCTGACCACCGCCCAGCCGCTGCCCGGGAAAATGGCCGCCACCTTGCGCAGCCTGATGGGCGCCGCCGCGACCGACGGCACCGCCGCCAAGGCGATGTCCGCGGTCAGCGGCGACAAGGGAGCCAAGACCGGGTCGGCCGAGGTCGACGGCCAGAGCGACTCCAACAGCTGGTTCACCGGCTACGCGGACGACCTGGCCGCCGGCTCGGTCGTCCAGTCCGGCGGCTACGGCAGCGGGCCGGCGGGCGACGTCGTCGCGTCCGTGCTGAACGCACGGTAGGGCGCAGACGGCTCGGCCGACAGCGCGGAGACGGCCGGACGGGCCGAAGCGCACGATACGGCGGGAGGCTGTCGACGCCGTGGTGTGACTGCGCAGGTTCTATGACCGGCCGTTGATGTGGCTGTCGGGGCTGCTCGTTGGGGGATCAGCCGGCCACTGGATCCAGGCGGTGAGTAGGTCGCCGGGTGGGAGCACGAGTCGGACGTCGGCCCACGCCGGGAACCGCGGCCGTTTCGAGACCCACCTTGGCCGGAACGGCCTTCTCTTGGAAGGCCGTCCGCCACGTAGGCTCCGAGTGTCTCGTCACGGGCTACACGGCTCCACGCGGCACGGGCGACCCCCGAGCGCGCCCCGCCGCGCTCAACACGGCCCAGTGAGGGCGGACCTGCTTCACCACGATCCGCTGCCCGCCGCCGTGACCGTGTACCGCCGCGCCGGGCTCGGGGCCAAAGGAGGCAGACATGGCCACCATCCCGCCGCTCTTACCCCGCCCCTTCACCCGGGACGCCTGCCCCCACGGGTCGTGGGAGGTGGTGCGCGCACTGCCTCACCCTTGGCTGCGGCCCGGTGTGCGCGGGTACCGCGGCTACCGTATGGACCTCGCACACGGGCGCCGGAGGCTGGAACTCCCCGACGCCTGCGTGTCCCTGGTCTTCAATCTCGACGCACCGGTCTGGGTCACGCTTGGCACGCAGCCCGACGCCCCCGCGCGTCCGTACACGCTGCTGGTCTCGGGCCTCCAGACGCGGCCCACCTTCGGCGAACACGCGGGCCGGGTCGAGGGCGTGGAGGTACTCCTCGCCCCGTGGGCGGCCTTCGCGATCCTCGCCCACCCGATGGGCGACCTGGCCGACCGGATGGCCGACCCGGGTGAATTCCTCGGGGCGGAAGCGGGTTGGCTTGCCGAGGGCCTGTACGAGACGGACGGCTGGGGTCCGCGCTTCGCCCTCCTGGACACCACCTTGCGCAGCTGGGTCGAGTCGAGCCGGGCTCGCACGGCCGAGCCGCTGCGCCGCGCGTGGGGCGAGCTGACAGGCAGCGGCGGTGTCCTGCCCGTGGCCGAACTGGCCCGGCGCACCGGTCGCGGCAGGCGCCGCCTCGAGTACCTCTTCCGCGAGCAGATCGGGCTGACTCCGAAGACCGCGGCGCGCGTGCTCCGCTTCCAGCGGGCTCTGCGGCTGGTGAACCACGGCGGCCGACCGCTCGCCGACGTGGCAATCACCTGCGGGTTCAGCGACCAAGCGCACATGAACCGCGAGTTCAAGGCGATGACCGGGCGCCCGCCCCGGCAGTTCCTGTCGGAGCGGGGCGCCGCCCCGCCCGGTCCGGCCGGGATCGACCGGGTGACCGGGCAGGTGACCAGCGTGGTCCTGCCCGGCCGGATCAGTCGATCTTGATGGAGCTGACCCGGTTGTCCCAGCCGCTCCTCATGCTGTTCTCGATGTGGTTCGGTCCGGTGTTGCCCGGGTACCAGTACCCGCCCCCGCCGTTGTTCTCCGCGAGGTGTGCCGTGCAGGCCCCGGTCCAGTAGGAGGACGTGGAGTTGTTGAAGTTGTAGTCGGCAAGGTTCTGCCAGTACCCGCGGTCGTAGAACTTGAGATTGCGGCCCTGCTTGTCCGCGAACTGGTACAGGTCCAGGGCGGTGGCACAGGCGGCGAGGGCCTGCAGGGTGGTGGCGGTTCCGCGGAGCTCGGCCGCCTTCGCTTCCTGCTGCGCGGCCGTACGGAAGCACTCCACGACTCCGCGGGTCCGCCACACCATGCAGACCTTCGCGGCGCCCCAGTCGCCGGACATGTCCAGCTTCCGGCCCTCGAAGGAGGCGAACCGGGCCTTCGCGTCCGCGGCGGGCGTGGCGGCCGCCCCGGCGGGTGCGGCGCCCAGCAGCGTGGAGGTGGCGAGCGTTCCTGCCGCGACGAAGCCGAGCGTCGCCTTGCGCGTGTTGAACACGGAATGCGTCCCTTCGCGAGGAGCTGCCCGACGGCTGCCGGGCGGAACCCATCCTGGGACGGCCCGCTCTGCCTTTCTTGAACAAAAGCGAACCCCTGCGCGGGCGCGTTCCGACCGTGCCGCGCAAGGCCAGACAGGTCGGCAGGCAGCGGCTCGGCTGTCGTTGAGGGGGGGTATCGGCGGGTCGGTGAGCTGGGATGTTGCAGGTCTGCGTGAGAACGATTCTGCGGCGTCAGAAGCGGCTTGACCTGGGGTTGTTGTGGGTTGGTTGGGAAAGTGTCTGGGGGTACTCGGGTCGCTCGGTCGTTGTCGTCATTCGATCGTTTGACGAACGGTGACGTTGTCGAGGAAATCCTGGAGCAGGCGGTGCAGGACGTCGGGTTGTTCCAGGTGCACGTCGTGCCCGGTCCCGGGGACGCTCACGGCCGTTGTGTCCGGCTGCTGCTGCAGCATGGCCTGTGACTCTTGCGGGGGGATGATGCCGTTCTGGCCCAGGACGGCAAGCGTCGGGCAGGAGATCTTTGCCCATTCGTCCGAGAAGGCCCGTTGGGCGTTCTCGGCCAGCGAGGCGACCAGAACGTCGCGGTCGAAGCGGGGCCACCACCCGCCGTCGCGTTCCTCCAGCCCGGCGGCCCAGCCTTCGCCGACCCGGCCGCCGCCGAGGAACTGGACGGCGGTTTCCCGCGAGGGGAAGGGCATCGGCCAGGAGTCGAGCCATCCGCCGATCTCCGCGGGTGTGTCCGGGTTCGGGCCGCCGGGGCCGGCTTCGACGAGTACGAGGGCGCGGATGAGTTCGGGGTGCGCGGCAGCGGTGAGCATGGCTGTGTTCCCACCCATCGACTGGCCTATCAGGACGGGTCGCCGCAGGTCGAGTTGTTCTGCTGCGGCGACGACGTCGGCGACGTAGGCGGCGCGGGAGAGATCTCGTGGGCGGCGTTCGCTGGCGCCGTGGCCGCGCTGGTCCATGGCGACGACCCGGTATTGGTGGCTCAGGCCTCGGGAGATGTCGTCCCATTCGCCGGCGTGGCCGGCCAGTCCGTGCAGGAGGACCAGGGGGTGCCCGTCTCCGCCCCAGTCACGGCAGGAGATGCGGACGCCGTCGCGGATGACGGTGCGTTCGGACCAGGTCATATGGCCTTCTCTCAAGAGGTGGTCGGATGGGGGCTTTGCCGGGTCAGCGGTAGGCGGCGAGGAAGACGCGTACGCCGGCTGCGGCGTAGTGGTCGAGGTCGGCATCGGATTGCTGGGTGCTGCCGGTGAACATGGCCTTGTTCACCGGGATCCACAGCAGGAGACCGGAGAAGTGGTTAGCGGCCAGGAGGGCGTCCTCGATACGGAGCAGTCCCTGGTCGGCCAGTCGCTGGAAGGTGGCCGCGAGAGTGGCGAGCCCTCGTTGGAAGCCCCGCTCGTACCATTCGGTTCCCAGGTCGGGGAAGACGTCGGCGTTGGCGATGATCAGCCGCCGCAGCTGGATGACCTGGGGGTGGGTCAGGGTCGTCAGGAACTGGCGGGCGAGCCGGGTGAGGCTCTCTTCCAGGTTGGCGGCGTCGGTCGGGATGTCGGCCAGCAGGTCGATGGTGGTGTCGAGCCGGCCGGTGGTGGCCAGGACGATCTCGGCGAACAGTTTCTCCTTGTCCGCGAAGTGCTTGTAGACGGTCTGCTTGGACACCGCGGCCCGCTTCGCGATGTCGTCCATGCTCGTCCCCGAGTACCCCTTGTCGAGGAAGACGCTGGTCGCGGCCTCCAGGATCGCCTCGTGCTTGCGCGCTGAACGGCTGTCCATCATCGACTCCTTCTCCATCCGTCTCGCCCCCAGAGAAGAGTACTGGACTGACCAGTACTCATGTGGGTACTGTACCGTCCAGTTCCGAACCGCAGGGTTTCCGGCCCTGCGTACCGCGCAGACATTTGGAGTGGCTTCTCATGGACAAGGTGTTCTCCGCAGACGGCACGGCCATCGCCTACGAGCAGCAAGGCGCAGGGCCTGCCGTACTGCTCGTCGGCGGCGCCTTCATGACGCGCGGCGATTCCGCCGCCCTCGCCGGCCTGCTGGCCGAGCACTGCACCGTGATCACCTACGACCGCCGGGGCCGCGGCGACAGCGGTGACAGCGCGGCGTACGACGTCCAGCGCGAGGTCGAGGACCTGGACGCGCTGATCGAGCGCGTGGGCGGCGAGGCGATGCTCTTCGGCATGTCCTCGGGCGCCGTGCTGGCCCTGGAAGCCGTGGCCCGAGGCAGCGCCGTGACCCGCCTGGCCGTGTACGAGCCGCCCTTCATCACCGACGCCAGCCGCCCGCCGCTTCCCGTCGACTACGTCGCCCACCTGACGGAGCTCGTGGGGCAGGGGGCGTACGGCGATGCGGCCGCCTACTTCATGACCGCGGCCGTGGGCATGCCCGCCGAGGCCGTCGCCGGAATGCGCCAGGCCCCCTTCTGGTCCGGCATGGAGGCCAACGCCCGCACCCTGCCCTACGACGGCCAGGTTATGGGCGACACCATGTCCGGCCGGCCGCTGTCCGGCGACCGCTGGCAGTCCGTGACGGTGCCTGTCCTCGTGGGCAGCGGGGACGCGGGCGCACCGCACATGCTGAGCGGGGCGCGGGAACTCGCCGCACTGGCCGACAATTTCACGCTGCAGGTCTTCCCCGGCCAGGAGCACGGCATCGCTCCGGAGGTCCTCGCCCCCGTCCTGACCGGCTTCTTCACCACCGGCGAGCAGGCGTGAGCAAGGTCTTCGCCAGTCTGGGCATGTCTCTGGACGGCTTCATCGCCGGGCCCAACTCCCGCCCCGACAACCCGCTCGGTGACGGCGGAATGCGCATCCACGCATGGTCTTCGGCGTCGAGGGCTGGCGGGAGCGCCAGAGCATCAAGGGCGGGGAGACCAACCAGGACGACGACATCGTCCAGGAGAATTTCACCCGTGCCGGCGCCGACATCATGGGGCGGCAGATGTTCGCCGAAGGAGAGGTCGGCTGGCCCGACCCGCCGTCCTTCCGCGCCCGCGGCTTGAGGGTAGCCGGCTCCGCTCCCGGCGCTGCGGTTCCCGCTCAGCGGTAGCGGGCCGGACCCGGACAGGGGCGCGCTGCCCGGCAGCGCGCGGAAGTGCCCGTCTCGTAGGTGCCCGTCTGCCTGTTTCAGGAGGGGGCGGTGTAGGGGATCCGGTTGGCGGAGGTGCCGAGTCCGGTGGGTCCGGTGGGGACGTTTGCGGGCCGGGGGTTTTGGCGGGGGAGGATGTAGCGGCTGGTGTTGCGGGTCCATTCGAGGTTGCCGGCCATCACGTCCCGCAGCCCCTGCACGTACTCCTCCAGCTGTGGCTGCCATCGGGCCAGGTCGGCCGCTTCCCTGGATGTGGCCTGGTGCTGGAAGGTCCCGATCCGGGAGGCGGCGTCGTCGTTGACCACGTCCATCGCGGGCCCGGCGGCGCAGCGAAGCAGCTCCTGGACGATGACGACGGCGTTGTGCGGGTCTTCCTCGAGTTCGGTTTCCTTGTGGTGGGAGTAGAGGTCGTTGGCCAGGGTGACGTGGTCGGCGACGGCGGCCACCATCGCCTGGACCGGCTCACTGGCATACAGCTCGGCATCCAGGTCCAGGTGATGGGCGCGTTCGACGAGGCCGGCGACCCACGGCGCCCCGGCGGTCCCGCGCCGCATCTCCATGTACTCCATCAAATCCGGGGTGCGCCGCACACCGTTGTTCGAGATTTCCTGCATGGCCCGGCCGGTGTTCTTCAGCAGGTTGGTACGGAACCGTTCCTGCCAGCCGGCCGAGCGTCCCGGCCGGGTCCCAGGCCATAGCGAGGCCAGGCCCCGTTCCACCGGGTTCTCGGGCTGGGGTGCCGGCTCGTCGTGCAGGGGGAGGAACGCGGGGAGCCGGTCGGTGAACTGCCGCGCCCCGGCCTGGTCCCCGGTGCTTTTGTAGCGGGTGAGGAAGTAGTCGTCGTAGAAGGTGAGCAGGAAGCACCAGCAGGCGATCCGTTCCAGCTCTGCGGCCGAAGCGTCGGGTGCGAACAGGGCTGCGGACAGCGCCAGGTCCTGGCCGTCGAACTTCCGTGCGCTCCACCGCCCCCGCTCATGTACCCCGTCTTCTTCGAGAAGTCCTTGCGCGTGGGCCCAATTCCGGGTCCTGGTGCGTACGTCGTTGAGCAGGGGGCTGCGGCGCACGGGGAAGGGCAGGTACATCTCGGGCGGCACAAGGTCGTCTTTCGTGCGGGAGGCCGGTCGGCCGGCTGTGGCGGGCGCGGGGTGCGCGGTCTCCAGGTGGCCGAGTCCCAGGAGTACGTACGCGTCGGCGAGCGCGGGCACGTCGAAGAGGATCGGGCGCGGTCCCAGCGACTCGGGGCGGCAGGTGTAGCCGCCGTCGCCGTGTTGCTCGCGCAGCAGGTAGGCGGTGCCCTCGGCGAGCGCCGCCGCACCGGAACCATCGGCAGTCCCGGACGCACGGGGAGTACCGGGGGTGGTGTGGGCGAGTGCGGTCAGTGAGAAGGCCGTGCTGATGGGGTCACTTGGCTCGCCCGGCTGCTGGCCCCAGCCGCCGTCGTTGTTCTGCACCTCGAGCAGGAAGCGTGCGCACCGCTTGTTGAACCGCTCGGCCACCTCCATCGTCTTGGGCTCGCCGAGGTGCGGGGCGGAGCGCATCGCCAGGACGGCGCGGCAGATCGCGTTGGCCCGGCTGCGGCTCCAGCCGGCTTCGAACGTACCGTCGCTCTGCTGGCGTTCGGCCAGGAACCCGATCGCCTCCCGCAGGATCTGGGCCCCGTGCGGGTCGCTCGGTCTGCTCGACACCCACCGCGTAGGCCCAGCCCCCATCCGGCCGCTGCAGCCCGGCCAGCCGGTCACCCATGGCGAGCAGCTCCGGCCGCGGATACCCGCACGTCCCGGCCAGACCGACCCCCGCCATCGCCGTGACAAAAATCGGCTCACCGGGGATGAACGGGAACCCGCCGTCCGCCCGCTGCACAGGACCAAGCCGCCCGATACCCCGCGCCACCATCTCCTCGTGCCCCGGCACCAGCCGCGGGCCATCCCTACCCCGCCGTCCGTCAGCCTCGCGCCGTCCGGTATCGCCCGTTCAACTGAAAAGACGGGCAGGTGCCCCACCGCGTCGAGCCCAACGTCGTACAGGGGGAGCCGTGTGCGGTTATCCACCGGTAGCGGGGCTCGGCTACGGTGCCGACAGCCGGAGCTAGGTACCGGCCCGGCCGCCCCCACCCTTGACGGGGTGGCGGCCGGCACTGCCGCTTTCAGGACTCCTCGGGGGACGGGGGCTTCACACGACGCCGAAAGTACGGACCGCCTGTCCGAACGGTTGCTGGAAACCGATGCCGAGACGCTGGCCGAGCCGGGGGAGGGCGCCTACGGGCCCGACCATGCAGCGCACAGCCGTGCCGGGGTCCGCACCCCGCGCGGCGATCGGCAACGTCCAGGTCTCAGAACGGGCGCTGCTTGCCGGCGGCCGGGTGCTGGCTGGAGCTGTCCTGGCCGTCGAGGGTGGTCCGGGCATGGCGTGGTGCAATGCAGCCTCGGGCCGGTCCGGTTGGCCGGCCGCGGGGAGAACCAGCCGATTCGGCTTCTTGCGGCCGGACAGGCGCGGGCCGCTTGGCGTGCTGCGGCGCGCGTTTGAGAGCACCCCCGCACCGCTCGTGCTGGTGCAGGCGGTGGAGGGGGCGCGTCTGTGCACGGGGCGAAGGCGCGTCGGGCGCAGGCGAGGGCGGGGGCCGGGTGCTGCTGCCTCACGCCGCCACGGAGACAGGAGCGCCCGGCCCGGTCGGCGCCTGAACGGCGCTTTTGCGGAAGCGAGCTCGGATTGTGGCCCGGCTGCCTCCGCCTGCGTTGGCCCGGTGGTCGTATGCGCTGCTATGCGCTGCTTGGCCCGGAACGGCCCGGCTCCGGCCGGGCCCGGCGGCACTTCGCAAGGCTGTGACGGTATGGGTTCTCGCCCGGCCCGCGGGCCGTCACTGTGCGGGGAGCGGCGGTGTGCGCGGCGGCAAGGTGCGTCGGATGCCGGTCTGTTCGAAGGCCGCGGCGAGGGTCAGCAGGGCGTTGTCGTCGTAGGCGCGGCCTGCGAAGGTCAGGCCCACGGGCATGCCGGTGTCCCTCATCGTGCCCATGGGCACGGTCACGGTCGGGATGCCGAGGTGGCGGGGAACCAAGTTGCCGTTCGCGACCCAGACGCCGTTGCGCCAGCCGAGGTCGGCGGACTCCACGGAGACGTCCATGTCCGCGGGGCCCACGTCCGCGACCGCGGGGAACACGACCGCGTCCAGGCCCAGGCCGTCCATCCACAGCTCCAGGTCGACCCGGCGCGTTTCCTCGAGCCCGCGCAGGCCCCCTTCGAGGAGCGTCATGTCGGTGAGGGAGGCGTACGGGCGCTCGCGCACGAAGCGCGGATAGTCGCCGATCGTGTCGTCGAAGCCCTCGTAGCGGTCGGGCAGTTCGCCTTCCTGCTTCGGCCAGATGCGCGCGCCGTCGACCCCGGCCAGGGTGGACAGCTTCGGGTCGCCGTTCGCGCTCAGGAAGTCGTCCCACGCCCAGGCGGACAGGTCCTCGATCTCGAAGGTCAGGAACTCGCGGCCGACCAGTCCGCGGGTGAGCAGCGAGGGTGCGCCGGGGCGGTCGGACTCGTAGTTCGTCACGACGGGGAAGTCGACCTCGACCACCTCGGCCCCGGCGGCCTCCAGGTCGCGGCGGGCGGCTTCCCACAGCGCGATGACCGAGGGACGCGTGTCGATGCGCTGCCCGGTCTGGCCGCCGATGCCTCCGTCGGGGTTCGTGCCGGCGTCGGGATCGGCGTTGATGTACATCCGGGGAACCCCGACGCGCTTGCCGGAGAGCGCGTCGGACGCGGCCTCGGCGCCGGCGGGTGCGAGGGCCGGGTATGAGTCGGGGCGTACCTGCGACGCCGGGGGCAGCGCCACCCACGGCTGTGCGCGCCACAGGTCACCGCGTGTCTGCGGGTCGTCGGCCACGAGGACGTCGAGCAGTTCGAGCAGGTCGGCCATGGTGCGGGTGTGCGGTACGACGACGTCCATGGTCGGTACGAGCGGCCAGTTGCCGCGGACCGAGATCACGCCGCGGCTGGGCGTGTAGGCGCACAGTGCGTTGTTGGAGGCGGGGGCGCGGCCCGAGGACCAGGTCTCCTCGCCGAGGCCGAACGCGCCGAAGGACGCGGCCGTCGCGGTGCCGGAGCCGTTGGAGGAGCCGGAGCCGTAGGCGCTGGTGAGCCAGTCGGCGCTGTACGGGCTCTCCGCGCGGCCGTACACGCCGCGCTGCATGCCGCCGTTGGCCATCGGCGGCATGTTGGTCAGTCCGATGAGGACGGCCCCACCCGCGCGCAGCCGCTCGATGGCGAAGGCGTCCCGCTGAGCGACGAGGTGCTCGAAGGCGGGGGAGCCGGACGCGGCGGTCAGGCCCTTCGCGAGGTAGCTGTCCTTGGCGGTGTAGGGAATGCCGTCCAGCGGGCCGAGCGTCTCGCCCCGCGCGCGGCGCGCGTCGGAAGCCTCCGCCTCGGCGCGGGCGTCCGGGTTCATCACGACCATCGCGTTGAGGGCGGTGGCCGTACCGGGCCGGTCGTACGCCTCGATCCGCGCGAGGTAGGCGTCGAGCAGGGCGACCGAGGTGGTCTCACCCTTCTCCAGCGCTGCGCGCAGGTCGGCGATAGGGGTCTCCACAACATCGAATCCGCGCGTCATACGGGTGTCTCCTGGGTGGCTGGGTCGGGCAGGTGAAGGCGTGGTGCGGCGGGCCGACCGACGGATTTCGCGCGCCCTGCCGCACTGACTAGATTTTCAGTCTAGAGTAAGAATCTAAACTCACGGAAGGGAGGCAAGACCTCATGTCGATGTCAGAGGCCGCGCCAACGCAGCCTGGCCGCAGCGAGCAGGAGCCGGTGAGCGGGGCCGCGGACGCTGACGTCGGCGCCGCCTCCCGGCCCGCGGTCCCGGCCCGGGCCCCGGTGGACAGGAAGCGTCAGCCCAGCGGGGACGAAGCGCGGGGACGGGCGATGCGGGCCGCCATCAGCGTCATCGCCGAGAAGGGCACCGCGGCGCTGCGGATGTCGGACATCGCCGAGCGGGCAGGCATGAGCACCGGGCACATCCTGTACCACTTCGGAAAGAAGGACCGCCTCCTGCTCGAAGTCCTCGCATGGAGCCAGGCGGACCTGTGGACCAGGTTCCAGCAGGCCGCCGACCAGGCCGCGTCCCCCGCCGAGAAGCTGGACCTGTTCGTCCGCGCCTACCTGCCCCGCCACCAGGGCGACGAACGCTACGCGCTGTGGACACAGGTACTGGCTCAGCACCACGACGAGGCGGGTCGGCGGACCCTCACCGCCCTGCTGGACGGCTGGGACGAGCGCCTGGAGGCCATCCTTCGTGAGGGCCAGGACCTGGGACACTTCGCCGAAGTGGATCTCCCCGAGTTCACCATCCGGGCCGTGGCCATGTTGAGCGGTCTCTCCGAGGACGTGATGTTCGGACGGTCGCGCTGGCAGGACACCTCCGCGCACGAGTTCGCTCTGTCCGCCCTCGAACGCGAATTGCGTCCGCCCGGGCAGCCGTAACGATGCGCCCGGGGACTGTGATTCCGGCGGCAGGGATGGCTACGCGACGTAGGGAATGGGAACGGTACGACCTGTCGATCGCGGACGTCCATGCGCATCTCCGAGTCCAGGTTGAACAGGGAGGCCGCGGCCTTGATGTCTGTGGCCGATGAGTCTGAGCGACCTGTTGCCGCCGCTGTGGTGGTGTACAGGGGCGGGTGCTGTTGGTACGGCGCCGCATCGCGGAGGGCCACCTGTCCTGGCAGCTCCCGGCCGGCAAGGTGGAGCCGGGGGAGTCGTATGAGGCTGCGGCCGTCCGGGAGACACGGGAGGAGACCGGGTTGCTTGTGATTGCGCGTGGGCTGCTCGGTGAGCGAGTCCATCCCTCTACCAACAGGCCGATGTCCTACACGGCCTGCGATGTGCTCAGCGGTACGGCGCACGTTGCGGCAGCGCGGGAGGTCGGGGTGAATCCCCAGTCGGCCAGGTGCTCCAGATGAGTATCGACCTCGGTGGGCAAGGGTGACAGCTGCCCGGCGGCGAGCCGGCGCAGGCGTCCCCGTGTTGTCCGCAAGTCCCGGATCCGGACGGTGAGCTCGTCCTCGATCTCGCACAGCGCCTGCTGGAGCTCTTCGTCGGTCGCGGACCTCAGGTCGCGGATGCGGGCCAGGGGGACTCCCGCTTCGGCGAGCGTCCGGATCTTGATCAGGTCGATGGCGTCCTTCGCTCCGTACCGGCGGTAGCCGGACGCGTCGCGGTCGGGCTCGGGGAGCAGTCCCTTGTCGTGGTAGACGCGGATGGTCTTGACCGATACTCCGGCGTACCTGGCCAGCTGCCCGATGGTGATCACCCGGCGATCCTCCCACTTGACCTTTCCCCCGGGGCAGGGTTGCAGCATGGGGTCATGACGAACATGAGTTTTGATCGGGAGACGCTGCGCGCGTTGGCCGACGAGGGCAACGAGACCGCACTGGACCGGCTGGCCGACCTTGCCGACACGGCCGGCGACCTGGAGCAGCTGAGCGAACTCCTGGACGAGGGATCCATGCATGCCGGGCTTCTGCTCACCCGACGGGCGGTCGCGGCCGGCGACCTGCGTGCGTTGCAGCGGGTCTCCGACGCCGGGTACGAGGAGGCCGGAAACGAATTGGACCGGCTCTTGAAGGCGCCGACCGACGGGCATCGGCTCTGAGGATCGAACCGGCGCGTCGACCTCACGGAGAGCACGGAGAGCACGGAGAGCACGGAGAGCACGCAGGGCACGGAGAGCACTCTGGGGACGCTGGGAACGGCGGCCGCCGGCCGCGGGTCCGCCGTGACGCTCACCCTTCCCCGGCGGCCGGTCACCGCAGGCCGGAGGCCCTGAAGACAGTGAAGGCCGTCTCGCGGTTGATGCGCTCCGTCAACTCACACAGGGCGATCACCCCGTGCCGCAGAGTGCCCTGCCGGATGGACGTGCGGGCGTCCACGTCGAAGCGGTGCCACATCGCCGGGTTACGGACCAGGACGGTCGGATCGATCTCGGCCCGGTTTCCCTCCGTGTCACGGAGGATCATCCGCTGAGCCACCCTGTCGGTCCACCTGACCGAGACGAGGGAGTCCGTGCGGACGGTGTGCTCCACCAGCAGTCCTCGGGCGCTCAGCAGACCGGGACCTACGCAGACCCTGGAAGGCAGCAGGATCACGAACACGAGGGCGGCCAGCCCGGCCCAGAGGGCGCCGCGGGCCGCGTCGAGCCTGCCGCCACTCGCGTCCATGGCCAGGAGGGCCGCGTACAGGAGCGAGGCGACACCGATTGCCGCGCGCCTCTCGACGGCCCAGTGGATGTCGCATGCGAGAGGTACCGGAGGCTCCGCCGCGGAGTGTGCGCCGGTCGCGGGCTGCGTGAAACGTCGTTCCATGCGGGTGACGTTAGGGCCGGTACGAGTCTGGGCGGCGGGCCCTGACACACCGCTGATGTTCCGGTTACGGCATTTTGACGGGGAAGGCCGGTGGAGCCCAGGTTGCGGGATCAAGAGGCCGGCGGCCCGCGAGCCCGCCTGGATCACGCCCGCGACCGCCTGGAGGAAGCCGACCTGGCCGAGTCCGCGGACCACGTCTACCGGCTGCTGCGCCGCGACCTGGTCCGGGTGGAGGGCGTAGAACTGCAGCGCCTCTACGACGAACACCACATCAGCGACACCACCCGCCGCCGGCTCCAGCGCTCCCTGGACCTGGAGGAGGAACGGCTGGACCTGGCGACCTGAGATGCGCGGGGGCGGGCCCGGCAAGATGCGAAAGAGACGGCCTACGCCGGCACCGCAGTGGCGCGGACCGTACGCACCCTGGCGCGTCCCGTGACGTGGTGGACGTACTCGCGGCTCAGCCGGAAACCGGCCGACCAGGCCAGGCGCCGGCTGGGCCGGTTGTCGCGGGAGCAGCACCAGCTCGCGGTGCGTCCGCGTGCCTGTACGTCGCCCGTCAGGCCGGCGATACAGGCGAGTGCGAGGTGCTCGCGGCGGCGGTCGGGCACGGTGACCACCGCGATCTCCTCGTAGGTGCTGCCGAGGAAGTAGGTGCAGGCGACGGAGAGGATCCGGTCCTCTCTGAACGCCGCCCAGCCGTGGCCGGAGGCGGCGAGGCCGACGAGGCCGCCCCAACTGGCATGGATCCAGATGTTCTCGGAGTGCAGCTCGCAGAGCGCCGGAGCGTCCTCCGGCGTCAGCCGCCGCACGGTGACGCCACGCATGGGCCGGGGGAGGAGCGACTTGGCCTGGTGGACGTACACCATCCGTTCCCAGGGGTCGACTCGCTCGAAGGTGGCGCCGAGGGAGGGCCAGAACCGTGCGGGCGTCTCGACGTACTGGTTGGCGAACCGGCTCAGGGCATTCGGGGTGAGCACGCTCGGGTCGCCGCGCAGCAGCACGTGGTCCGCACAGGTGACGGCGAGGACGCGGGGACGGTCGGGACGGTCGGCCCACCAGACGCCGGAACCCGTGGTCAGCACGTGCTCGGCGAGGGTCCCGGGACCGGGTGAGCCCGTCGGGAACCAGCGGCTCAGGGTGGGCAACTCCTGCGGGGAGATTTCGATCATGAACTGTCTCCAGTGCTACGCGGGAACGCGGGCGAGGGGCGGCGTCCGGCCACCGACGGGCGGACGGAACCGGAGCGCGTGAAAAGGGGCGGCCCCGTGCCCGTCAGGTATGGGAGCGGGCACGGGCGCGAGCGGCCACCCGCCTTACGGGCGGAGGGAAGGACGGCCGCGGACGAGGTGGTGCGTCAGGGCACCGGCGGGTGAGCAGCGCGCGGGGCCGGGAGCACCGTATGCGGTGGCCGGTCGTCGTGGCGCAGACCGCTGTTCACGTCGCCCATCCAACTGCCTTGCGAGTCCGGACTCAAGGAGGTCGGCCCGTCCTTGACACGACTCTGATACGGGTGGTCGCAGAGGGTCCGGGAGTGCCGGGCCATGCATGCTCCGCCGGGCATCAGTGGTGCGTCAGAAGGGCGTCAAGGTCACGGCTGCCGGCGTATGGACGTCGTCAACGCCTGCCGTGGCGGACGGAATCCGCTGTTTTCTGGTGGTCGCATGTCCATGGGGGACGTAACGACAGGGAGGCGGCACGCCGATGACCCGGGTGCTGGTGGTGGACGACGAACCGCAGCTTGCGCGTTTGCTGGTCATCAATCTGAAGGCGCGCACCTATGAGGTGGACTGCGTCCACGACGGGCGCGCGGCACTGGACGCCGTGGCGGCCCGCCGCCCGGACGTGATCCTGCTCGACCTCGGTCTGCCCGACATGGACGGGATCGAGGTGATCAAGCGGCTGCGGGTCTGGTCCCAGGTGCCCGTCCTGGTGGTCTCCGCCCGCCACGACTCCGGGGAGAAGATCCAGGCCCTGGACGCGGGCGCCGACGACTACATCACCAAGCCCTTCAGCATGGACGAGCTGATGGCCAGGCTGGGAGCCGTCGTACGCCGTACGCCGGCAGACGTCGTGGCCGTCGCGAGCGAAGCGGTCGTGGAGACCGAGGAGTTCACCGTCGACCTGCTCGCGAGGAAGGCCAGACGCGGCGGGGTGACCATCAGGCTTACGCCGACGGAATGGCACCTGCTGGAGGTCCTGATCCGCAACCGGGGCAAGCTCGTCACCCAGCGGCGGCTGCTCCAGGAGGTGTGGGGGTCCTCGTACGGAACGCAGACCAACTACCTGCGGGTGTACATGGCCCACCTCAGGCGGAAACTGGAGGCGGACCCGTCGCACCCCCGCCACCTGATCACCGCCCCCGGCATGGGGTACCGCTTCGACGCATGAGCGCGGCGAAGCCGGCGGGCGCTACTGGCCTACCGCCGGGCCGACGGTGCTCCGACCTCGTAGGCGGTGCCGAGGAAGTAGGTGCAGGCCAGTGCCACGATGCGGTCGTTCTGGAAGGCGGCCCAGGCGTAGCCCGAGCGGGCGAGTGCTTCCGGTCCGCCCCAGGTGCGGTGGATCCAGCTCGTCGCGGACGGCAGGGTGGCGAGCGTGCGTGCGTCCCGGGCGTTCAGCCTGCGTACGATCACGCCCCGCGGCGCCCGGGTGGCCGGTACCGGGGAGCGCCTGACGTACACCATGCGCTGCCACGGCACGACCCGGTCGAACGCGGCCCCGATGAGGGGAAGGAAGCGGCCCGGAGCCTCGATGGCGCGCTCTGCGAAGACCGCGAGGTCCTTCACCGTCAGAGCCTGCGGGTCTCCGCGCAGGAGTACGTGGTCCTCGCACTCGGCGGCGATCACGCGCGGCTGGATGACGCGGTCCACCCACGAGCGGCCGGCCTCGGTGGTCAGGATGTGCTCGGTCAGGGCCGCCGAGCCCGGGGCCCCTGTGTGGTACCAGCGTTCGAGGTCGGGAGTCGGTGGGACGGCAGGTTGATCATGGGGCTCCTTGTCGGGACACGGTGGCGGGGCGGCCCTGTTCGGAGGGCCGCCCCGCGGGACGGACTGGCGGCTAGCGGCAGGGTTTGCTGCCGTGGTTGGAGCCCTTCTTGCGGCGGGACCTCTTCTTGCGGGCGCGCTTGGACATGTGCGTGGATCCCTTCAGGCGGTGTGGCCGACGAGGAGGTCGGCGAGTTTGTTGAGGCGCTTGATGGTTCGGTCCTCGGTGGCGGCGGCGGCCGGGGCGACGCGCTCGGAGCGTTCGTAGTAGGCGCCGTTGACGATTTCGGTGGCCGGGTCGCAGAGCCGTACGACGTGCTCGGCGCCCTCGGCGGCCGGTGCGCCCTCGTGCCCGTAGAGGGGGAGGAGGCCGGTATCGCACACGCCGGGGTTGACGGAGACGGCGGTGACGCGCGGGTCGGCGGCGAAGACGGTCAGGGCCAGCTGTGACTGGGCGTACGCGGCGAGGCGGGAGTAACGCCGCACCCTCTGTGGGTCGTTCCACTGGATGGCGCCCGAACGGTGCAGCGCGGACGAGACGTTGACGACGCGTCCCCCGGGGTCGCTGGTGAGGGCGGGCTCCAGCAGGTTCGTCAGCAGATAGTGGGCAAGGAAGTTGACCTGGAAGGAGATCTCGTTGCCGTCGGCGGTGAGCGTGTGCCGTTCCGGCGCGGCGATGGCCGCGTTGTTGACGAGCACGTCCAGACGCGGGTGCTCCCGTACGACGGCGTGCGCGAGGTTCTCGACCTCCTCCAGCCGGATGAAGTCGGCGGCGAGCGGCCGCAGGAGAGTGTCGGAGATGCCCGCGGAGGCGATCAGCCGGTCGGTGGCGGCCTGGGCCTCCTCGGGGGTGCGGCCGTGGACGAGGACGGTCGCGCCGAGCTCGGCGAGCCGGCGGGCGGTCTCGTAGCCGATGCCGGAGGTGGCGCCGGTGACGAGGGCGGTACGTCCGGACAGGGACGGGGACAGGGGCGAGGGCATGTCGATTCCTGGAAGCCGGCATGGCTGATACCACGGAGCCCCGGCTTGGAGCAGGGGGCGTGGGCTCAGGTCATGCGGTGAAGGTGTGGATGCGTACGAAGCTTCGACCGGCCCCATCGGGGGCGGTCGGCAGATACGCGGAGGACGCGCGGCCGATATCAGACGGCCGGGCGGACAGCGGGCGCGGTCGGCAGCACCGACGCGACATCGGCACTACTCCGCCGTGACGGTGGCCGATCGTTGTAGCGCGGACCGCTGTTCATGACTCCATCCCAGCGCACGGGGTCGGCGGCGGCAAGCTCCTGAACGTGACTTTGACGGCCTTCTGATGGCCGTCGGGTGAGGGGGCGGTCCGGCCCTCACGGAGGTCATCAGGGGCGCGTCAAAGATCGCCGGTCGTGCGGAAGGAACGCGTCAAGGGGTGTTGTCGCGGCCCTCGGCCGGAAGCAGACTGGCGGAGCGACGGAGCCGGGTGACGGTCCGGCGGCGCGCGGCTGGAGGCCGGTGACCTGAACACCGCCACAGGGGCACACGATCCGAACCACGGGGGTAGGGGTCAGTGCGACCGCGCGCAGGTCAACCGTCGCGCAACACATGAGCCGTCCGGCTTCCGGTGGGGGATACCGGAACCGGACGGCTCGCGTGTATCGGTCACGGGCGCCTGCAGCTATTCCTCGTTCGCCACCCGGCAGCCCGTGGACCCCCGCGGCTATGGCGGCCGCCACCTCAGAGTGATCGGCGTCTGGGCTTTGCCTGCGTACTGGCCCTCGTGCTCGGCCTCACCGCCTTCCTGGACAGCATCGCTTGCGCGGTCGTGGCCGCCATCGCGTGCGCGCTGCCGGCGGCCGCGGCAGCCTGGCGGGAGGCACGCGTCGTATGACGCCCGAAGCCTCGAAGGATGACGGTCGAGAAGGGGCAGGTCGGACGCCGGCCCCGGACTTGGCGATGTCTGACCGGGGAGGGACTGGCCACCTACCGGCGCCACCTCGCCGCGCTCACGGCGATCGCGGGCCCGCTGAGCTGATGCGGGGGACGGACGTCGGCCACACGAGGTGACCGGCGGCCGCCGGGCGTGACCCTGGGCGGCGGCCGCCGCGCTCTCAGGTGACCGCGGAGGTGGGGAGTTCGGCGCTGACCGGCGGGGTGCCACCCGCTATGGGGAGGGTGATGACCATGGTGAGGCCGCCGCCGGGGGTGTCCTCGGCTGTCAGGGTGCCGCCGATGGCCTCCGTGAAGCCCCGGGCGACGGCGAGGCCGAGACCCACTCCGGCGCCGCGCGGGGCGTCGCCGTGGCGCTGGAACGGTTCGAAGATGCGGTCCTTGGCCTCGTCGGGGACTCCGGGGCCGCGGTCGACGACGCGCAGTTCGACGCGGCTGGCGAGGGCACTGGCCGAGACGTTGACCGGTTGGCCGACGGGGCTGTACTTCACGGCGTTCTCGACGATGTTGGCCACGGCCCGTTCCAGCAGACCGCGGTCGACGGCGATCATCGGCAGGGTTTCGGGGATGTCCAGGACGACGCTGTCCTCGGGTACGCCGCCCAGAGCCATGGGGACGACCTCGTCGAGGTCGGTCTCGCGGATCAGCGGGACGACGGTGCCCGTGTTGAGGCGGGACATGTCGAGGAGGTTCCCGATCAGCGCGGCGAGGCGGTCGGCGCCGTCCTCGATGCCTTCGAGGAGCTCGGCCTTGTCCTCCTCGGACCATTCGACGTCGTCGGAGCGCAGCGAGCTGACGGAGGCCTTGATTCCGGCGAGCGGGGTCCGCAGGTCGTGGCTGACGGCGGCGAGCAGCGCGGTGCGGATGCGGTTGGCTTCGCCCAGTGCGCGGGACTTCTCGGCCTCGTCGACGAGGCGCTGGCGGTCGAGTACGACGGCCGCCTGGGCGGCGAAGGCGCCGAGTACGCGGCGGTCCGCGGCCGGGAGCACCCGACCGGTCAGGGCGAGGGCCATGTTGTCGCTTATGGGCAGGTCGACGTCCGCGTCCTCGGGCCGGCTGACGGCGCCGGTGCCGACGGACGCGGCGGTGGTCCAGGGGTCGACTTCGCTGGTGCGTTCCAGGAGGACGACCGACTGCATGGCGAAGGTCTCGCGCAGCCGTTGCAGGAGGGCGTCGAGGGAGTTCTCGCCGCGCAGGACACTGCCGGCGAGGAAGGAGAGGATCTCGGACTCGGCGCGCAGCCGGGCGGCTTGATGGGTGCGGCGGGCGGCCAGGTCGACGACGGAAGCCACCGACACGGCCACGCCCACGAAGATCGCGATGGCGACGATGTTCTTGGGGTCGGAGATGGTGAACTCGTGCAACGGCGGTGTGAAGAAGTAGTTCAGCAGCAGGGAGCCGAAGGCCGCCGAGGCCAGGGCGGGGAGGAGTCCGCCGAGCAGGGCTGCCGCCACGGTGAAGGTGAGGAAGAGCAGCATGTCGTTGGCGAGCCCGAGGTCGGGGACGACCTGATTCAGCAGCAACGCGAGCAGCGCCGGGCCGGCCACGCCGGCGATCCAGCCCCAGATGATGCGCGAACGCCCGAGCCGTGCGCCGCGCGCGACGGGCAGACCGCGCCCCTTGGCGGCTTCGTCGTGGGTGACGATGTGCACGTCGAGGTCGGGTCCGGACTCGCGGGCGACGGTGGCGCTGACGCCGGGGCGGAAGACGGACTGCCAGGAGCGGCGGCGGCTGACGCCGAGGACGATCTGGGTGGCGTTGCAGCCGCGGGCGAACTCCAGCAGCGCGTCGGGGACGTTGTCGCCGATGACGTGGTGGAAGGTGCCGCCGAGGTCCTCGACCAGGGTCCGCTGGACGGCGAGTTCCTTGGGCGAGGCCGAGGTCAGCCCGTCGCTTGCGGCGACGTAGACGGCAAGGACCTCGCCGCCGGAGCCCTTCTCGGCGAGGCGGGCGGCTCGGCGGATGAGCGTACGGCCCTCCGGTCCGCCGGTGAGGCCGACGACGATGCGTTCGCGGGCCTGCCAGGTGGAGCGGATGTTGTGCTCGCCCCGGTACTCCTGGAGGTACTCGTCGACGCGGTCGGCGACCCACAGCAGGGCGAGCTCGCGCAGGGCGGTCAGGTTTCCGGGGCGGAAGTAGTTGGACAGGGCCGCGTCGACCTTGTCGGCCTTGTAGACGTTGCCGTGGGCCATCCGGCGGCGCAGGGCCTGGGGGGACATGTCGACGAGTTCGATCTGGTCGGCCCGCCGGGCGACTTCATCGGGGACCGTCTCGCGCTGACGGACCCCGGTGATCGTCTCGACCACGTCACCCAGCGATTCGAGGTGCTGGATGTTGACGGTGGAGACGACGTCGATGCCGGCCTGGAGGAGTTCCTCCACGTCCTGCCACCGCTTGGTGTTGCGCGAGCCCGGCACATTGGTGTGGGCGAGCTCGTCCACGAGCGCGACGGCGGGGCGCCGCGCCAGAATCGCGTCCACGTCCATCTCGGTGAAGGTGGAGCCGCGGTACGAGATCTCGCGCCGCTCGATGAGTTCGAGGCCGTGGAGCATGACCTCGGTGCGCGGGCGGTGGTGGTGCTCGACGAAGCCGACGACGCAGTCGGTGCCCCGCTCGATCCGGCGGTGTGCCTCGGAGAGCATCGCGTACGTCTTGCCGACGCCCGGCGCCGCGCCGAGGTAGATGCGGAGCTTGCCGCGTCCCATGTTCCGTCTCTTCTTCTGTGTGCTGAGGAGGGGGGGCAGGTGATCAGGGTTCGAAGCGGTATCCCATCCCCGGTTCGGTGATCAGGTAGCGCGGGTGCGAGGGGTCCGCTTCCAGTTTGCGCCGCAGCTGGGCCATGTATACCCGCAGGTAGTTCGTGTTCTCCCCGTACGTCGGTCCCCAGACCTCCAGCAGCAGCTGACTCTGCGTGATCAGGCGGCCGGGGTGGGTGATGAGGATCTCCAGCAGGTGCCATTCCGTCGGGGTGAGCCGTACGGTGCGCTCACCCCGGTGCACCTTCTTCGCGATCAGATCGATGCTGAACTCGTCGGTTGTGACGACGGAGACCTCGGCCGCCTGGGAGGCCCCGGGTGCCTCCTGTCTGCGGGTGGCCGCCCGCAGGCGGGCGAGCAACTCGTCCATGCTGAACGGCTTCGTGACGTAGTCGTCCGCGCCGGCATCCAGGGCCCGGATCTTGTCCTCCGAGGTGTGCCGGGCGGAGAGGACCAGGATGGGAACCTTGCTCCAGCCACGGACACCCTTGATGACTTCGATGCCGTCCATGTCGGGGAGCCCGAGGTCGAGCACTATCACGTCTGGCTTGCGGGCGGCTGCGAGCCGCAGGGCCGTACCGCCGTCGGCGGCTTCCTCGACCTCGAACTTGCGCGCCTGAAGGTTGATCTTCAGTGCGCGGACGAGCTGCGGGTCGTCCTCCACCACCAGCACCCGGGTCATCGGTGTGCAGCCTTCCTTCGTTGCGGGCACGGCAAGAAGCCGGCGGAGCGCACGGACCCTCCCAGCGGTAGCTGGGGGAGCTCTGCGCCCCGCCGGCTTCGTTGACCGAGCGTTGTGGAACATCAGCTCTTGGACAGCGCCTTCAGGGCGATGTTGAGTTCGAGGACGTTGACGCGGGGCTCACCCATGAAGCCGAGGGTGCGGCCGGTGGTGTGGTCGGCGACGAGCTTCTCGACCTGGTTGACATCGAGCTTGTTCCGCTCGGCGACCCGGTGGACCTGGAGCTTGGCGTACTCGGGGGAGATCTCGGGGTCGAGGCCGGAGCCGGAGGAGGTGACGGCGTCGGCCGGTACGTCCTCGGGCTTGACCGTGTGGCCGGCGGTGGAGTTGTCCGCGATGACGGCGTTCTTGGCGGCGATGACCTGGGCGCAGAGGGTGCCCTCTTCGGCCTGGTCGGTGCACTTGCCGTTGATGGCGCCGTCGTCGGCGGAGCGGTTGGTGGCGCCGGAGAGGATCAGCGAGTACTGGGTGTTGACGCTGTTGCTGCCGAGGCCGTTGGAGGGGCGCGGCTGGAACCACTTGAGGTCCGGCTTGACCGCTTCCTCGGCGTCGTTCGGGTCCTTTTGCGGCAGGTTGTAGGTCTGGCCGATGAGGGAGGAGCCGACGACCTGGCCGCTCCTGTCCTTGATCTCGGAGCCGTTGGCCTTGTCGTTGAAGACGGCCTGGGCGATCCCCGTGACCGCGAGCGGGTAGAGGACCCCGCAGATCACGGTCAGAACGAGCAGGGCTCGCAGGCCGGCGCCGATCAACCGTGCGGTGTTGCCTACAGAGTTGTTCATAGCCTTAGCCGATTCCGGGGATGAGGGTGATGAGCATGTCGATGATCTTGATGCCGATGAACGGGGCGATGAGGCCGCCGAGTCCGTAGACCCCGATGTTGCGGCGGAGCATCTTGTCGGCGCTGGTGGGCCGGTACTGGACGCCCTTGAGGGCGAGCGGGACGAGCGCGATGATGATCAGCGCGTTGAAGATGACGGCCGACAGGATGGCCGACTCCGGGGACGCCAGGCCCATGATGTTGAGCTTGTCGAGGCCCGGGTAGACCACGGCGAACATGGCGGGGATGATCGCGAAGTACTTCGCGACGTCGTTGGCGATGGAGAAGGTCGTCAGTGCGCCCCGGGTGATGAGCAGCTGCTTGCCGATCTCCACGATTTCGATGAGCTTGGTGGGGTTGGAGTCCAGGTCCACCATGTTCCCGGCCTCCTTGGCGGCCGAAGTGCCCGTGTTCATCGCGACGCCGACGTCGGCCTGAGCCAGAGCCGGGGCGTCGTTCGTACCGTCGCCCGTCATGGCGACGAGCTTGCCGCCCGCCTGCTCCCGCTTGATGAGGGCCATCTTGTCCTCGGGGGTGGCCTCGGCGAGGAAGTCGTCGACACCCGCCTCTTCGGCGATGGCCTTGGCGGTCAGCGGGTTGTCGCCGGTGATCATGATGGTCTTGATGCCCATGCGCCGCAGCTCGTCGAAGCGTTCGCGCATGCCCTCCTTGACCACGTCCTTGAGGTGGATGACGCCGAGGACGCGAGCACCCTTGTCGTCCTCGACCGCCACCAGCAGCGGGGTGCCGCCGGCCTGGGAGATCCGGTCCGTGAGGGCTTGAGCGTCCTCGGCGACCTGGCCGCCCTGCTCCTTGACCCAGGCGACAACCGAGCCGGTCGCACCCTTACGGGTCTTCTTGCCGTCCACGTCCACACCCGACATACGGGTCTGGGCCGTGAAGGCGATCCAGTCGGCGTGCGCCAGTTCGCCCTGGTGGCGTTCGCGCAGGCCGTACTTCTCCTTCGCCAGGACCACGATCGAGCGGCCCTCGGGGGTCTCGTCCGCGAGGGAAGAGAGCTGCGCGGCGTCCGCCAGCTCGGCTTCCGTCGTGCCCTTGACCGGAACGAATTCGGAGGCCTGTCGGTTGCCGAGGGTGATGGTGCCGGTCTTGTCGAGGAGCAGGGTCGAGACGTCGCCGGCGGCCTCGACCGCACGCCCCGACATGGCCAGGACGTTGCGCTGGACCAGGCGGTCCATGCCCGCGATGCCGATGGCGGAGAGCAGGGCGCCGATGGTGGTCGGGATCAGACAGACCAGCAGCGCGGTCAGCACGATCATCGACTGCTTGGCGCCCGCGTAGATCGCGAAGGGCTGGAGGGTGACCACCGCGAGCAGGAAGACGATGGTGAGGGACGCCAGGAGGATGTTCAGGGCGATCTCGTTCGGCGTCTTCTGCCGGGACGCGCCCTCGACCAGGGCGATCATCCGGTCGATGAAGGTCTCGCCGGGCTTCGTCGTGATCTTGATGACGATCCGGTCGGACAGCACCTTGGTGCCACCGGTGACGGCGCTGCGGTCGCCGCCCGACTCGCGGATGACCGGGGCGGACTCGCCGGTGATGGCGGATTCGTCGACCGAGGCGACGCCTTCGACGACGTCACCGTCACCGGGGATGATGTCGCCGGCCTCGCACACGACCAGGTCGCCGATACGCAGCTCCGTGCCGGGGACCTGTTCCTCGCCCTTGCCGTCCTTGGTCAGGCGGCGGGCGACGGAGTCGGTCTTGGCCTTGCGCAGGGTGTCGGCCTGGGCCTTCCCGCGGCCCTCGGCCACTGCCTCGGCAAGGTTCGCGAAGATCGTGGTCAGCCACAGCCAAGTCGTGATCGCCCAGCCGAACCAGTCCGTCGGGTCCTTGATCGCCAGGACGGTGGTGACCACCGAGCCGATCAGGACGACGAACATGACCGGGGACTTGATCATGACGCGGGGGTCGAGTTTCTTCACCGCGTCGGGGAAGGACTTCAGCAGCTGCTTGGGGTCGAAGAGGCCGCCGCCCACGCGTCCGGCCGACGGCTTGTGGCCGGTGGGCACGTCCTGGTGCGGAGCCCTGGTAGGTGTGGCGGTGCTCATGATGCGAGCCCTTCGGCGAGCGGACCCAGCGCCAGGGCCGGGAAGTAGGTCAGACCGGTGACGATGAGGATCGTGCCGACGAGCAGGCCGGTGTAGAGCGGCTTGTCGGTGCGGAGCGTGCCTGCCGTCTCGGGGACGGGCTTCTGCTCGGCCAGTGAGCCGGCCAGGGCCAGGACGAACACCATGGGCAGGAAGCGGCCCAGCAGCATGGCGATGCCGATGGTGCTGTTGAACCACTGCGTGTCGGCGTTCAGGCCGGCGAAGGCCGAGCCGTTGTTGTTGGCGCCCGAGGTGTAGGCGTAAAGGATCTCGGAGAAGCCGTGCGCCCCGCTGTTGGTCATGGAGTTGCCCGGGGTGTCCAGCGCCATGGCCGCCGCGGTGAAGCACAGCACCAGGGCCGGGGTGATGAGGATGTAGAGCGCCGCGAACTTGATCTCGCGGGTACCGATCTTCTTGCCCAGGTACTCCGGGGTGCGGCCGACCATCAGGCCGGCGATGAACACCGCGATGATCGCCATGACCAGCATGCCGTAGAGGCCGGAGCCGACGCCGCCGGGCGCGATCTCGCCGAGCTGCATGCCCAGCAGCTGGATGCCGCCACCGAGCCCGGTGTACGAGGAGTGGAAGGAGTTGACCGCACCGGTCGAAGTGAGCGTGGTCGCGACCGAGAAGATCGCGGAGGCGCCGATGCCGTACCGGGTCTCCTTGCCCTCCATCGCGCCGCCCGCCACGTCGAACGCCGGGCCGTGGTGGGCGAACTCGGTCCACATCATCAGCGCGGTGAAGCCGATCCAGATGGTGGCCATCGTCGCGAGGATCGCGTAGCCCTGGCGCAGGTTCCCGACCATCCGGCCGAAGGTGCGGGTCAGGGAGAAGGGGATGACCAGGATCAGGAAGATCTCGAAGAGGTTCGAGAACGGGTTGGGGTTCTCGAAGGGGTGCGCGGAGTTGGCGTTGAAGTAACCGCCGCCGTTGGTACCCAGCTCCTTGATGACTTCCTGGGAGGCGACGGCGCCGCCGTTCCACTGCTGCGTGCCGCCCGTGAACTGGCCGACCTCGTGGATGCCGGAGAAGTTCTGGATCGCGCCGCAGGCGACGAGGACGATCGCGCCGACAACGGAGATGGGCAGCAGAATCCGGACGACACCGCGGACCATATCGGCCCAGAAGTTGCCGAGTTCACCGGTGCGGGAGCGCGCGAAGCCCCGTACGAGGGCCACCGCCACGGCCATGCCGACCGCCGCCGAGACGAAGTTCTGCACCGCCAGACCGCCGGTCTGGACGACGTGGCCCATGGCCTGCTCGCCGTAGTACGACTGCCAGTTGGTGTTCGCGACGAAGGAGGCGGCCGTGTTGAAGGCCTGGTCCGGGTCGATCGCGGAGAATCCGAGCGAGCCGGGCAGGATGCCCTGGGCCCGCTGGAGGCCGTAGAGGAAGAGGACGCTCACGGCCGAGAAGGCGAGGACGGCGCGCAGATACGCGGGCCAGCGCATCTCGGCCGACGGGTTGGCGCCGACGGCCTTGTAGATCCACTTTTCCGGTGTGTAGTGCTTTTCGGAGGAGTAGACCTTGGCCATGTAGTCGCCCAGCGGGCGGTAGGCCAGCGCGAGTGCGGCGATCAGTGCGAGGAGCTGGAGCACACCAGCGAGAACGGGACTCATCGGTGGCTAGAACCTCTCCGGGTACACGAGGGCGAGGATGAGGTATCCGAGCAGGGAGACGGCCACGAGGAGGCCGATGATGTTTTCGGCGTTCACAGCTTGGTCACCCCCCGGGCGATAAGGGCCACCAGCGCGAAGACCGCGACCGTGGTGACGACGAAGGCCAGATCGGCCACCGTGAGCTCCTGGATGAAGAGGGAAGAAAAGAATCGGCCAGACGGCCGATGACGAGATAACCGTGTCTTCACCCCGGCGTTAAGACGCCTTGACGGTGTCCATACGCCCGTAAGGGAACTCTTAACGCCGCACTTACGCCAAGGGCCGTGAACTGCCGGTCAACCGTCCGTCAACGGCTGGTCAGCCCTGGTGGGAGAGGCCGGCCGTGTCCAGGGCGGCGCCCGCCTGCGCGGCCAGGGCGACCGCCACCAGACGCGCCTCTTCGGAGGGCAGGGGGCGTCCGGGGAGCGGGTCGAGGAGGAAGCGGCCGTAGTAGTGGCCGCCGCCGGTCACCCGCAGTTCGGTCTCCTCGTCCGGCCAGTCGGCGTACTCGGTGATCAGGTCGCCGCGCCGGAGCCACAGACCGCCGCCGTGCTCCAGGCGCGGCAGGTTCCCCATCAGGGTCCCGTACTCGAAGCGGCAGCCGCGCAGCCCCAGCAGGCCGACGAGCTCGCGGCGCACGTACTCGACCACGCCCTCGGGCGACCCGCCGGCCTCGGCGAGCCGGGCGGTCCCCTGGAGGCTCGACAGGTGCGCGGTGTCGGTGACCACGGCGGCCTGGAGCCGGCGTGTGCGCACGGCGAGCTGCGAGACGATCAGGCCGACGCAGAGCAGCAAGACGGCCGTCTGGATCTCGTCACCGTCGGCGATCGTGAACCGCTGGTAGGGCCGGGTGAGGAAGAAGTCGAACCAGGCGGCCGCCGACAGCGCGGCCAGGGCGCCGGCCGCCCGGGTGCCGAGAGCGGCGACCGCGACCACCGCGACGACCATGATCAGAGCCTCGTTGGTCGCGGAGAGCCCCGTGCGGAAGGGCACGAGCGCGAGCCCAACGAGGAAGGGGGCCACGAGCGCCGTGAGCAGCACGGCACGGTCGTGGAGTCGGTACCCGGACATGTGATGCCTCCTGACCGGAGACGCAGGTCCTGACCAGGACCGATCGGGTCCGGTCAGGGCGACCTGACACGGCCGCCCACAACAAGCGTGCCCCCGCCGAGGCGGGAGTCACTCACGTAGGCGCGGTCTTGACGCACCTCATACGAATCTCGGGCCCCGGCGTAAGGAGTGCGTGAAGAGTGGGTCGGCGGCCGTATGGAATGCGCCAAGAGCCCTGGTCATCCGGCCGCGCGGTCCGGACGCTGTCCTCACTTTGTCCAACGGAGGAACAAGCGAGATGTCCATACACATGGAAAAGTCGACGACGGCAGGAAAGACGCCGGGCACGGAGGAGCCTCCTGATCCCGGCGCACGGACGCAGGGGGCGAAGGACCCGCACCGGCTGACCGCCCTCCAGGGCCTGGCCGCCCTGTCGCTCGACGCGATGGCCTCCGTCGCGTACGGACCCGAGTCGATCGTGCTGGTCCTCGCCGCGGCCGGCGCGTACGGGATGGGCTTCACCCTCCCCGTCACCCTGGCGATCGCGGCGCTGCTGGCCGTGCTGGTGGCCTCGTACCGGCAGGTGATCGCCGCGTTCCCGGACGGCGGCGGCTCGTACGCCGTGGCCAAGAGGCACCTGGGCCGGCGTACGAGCCTGGTGGCCGCGGCCTCGCTGATCCTCGACTACGTGCTGAACGTGGCCGTATCCGTCACCGCCGGTGTGGCCGCGCTGACCTCGGCCTTCCCGGAGCTGTACCCGGAGCGGGTATGGATCTGCCTCGGGATCCTCGTCCTGGTCACGGCGGTGAACCTGCGGGGGGTCGTGGACTCGGCCAAGGCCTTCCTCGTACCCACCGCCGTGTTCGTCGGGTCGATCCTGGCCATGGTCGTGGTCGGCCTGTTCCGCGACGGTCCGGTCAGCACCGCCTCGGCCGCCGGGCACGCCTCCGCTCTGGGCGAAGGAGCCACCACGGTCGGTGCGCTCCTGCTGCTGAAGGCCTTCGCGGCCGGCTGCTCGGCCCTGACCGGAGTCGAAGCCGTGGCCAACGCGGTGCCGTCCTTCCGGGCCCCGGCGGCCCGCCGTGCGCAGCGCACCGAGGTGGCGCTCGGAGCCCTGCTGGGTGTGATGCTGATCGGGCTGTCGGTCCTGATCGGCCGCTTCCACCTCCAGCCGGTCGAGGGGGTCACGGTCCTCGCGCAGCTCGCGGACGCGTCCTTCGGTCACAACGCGGCCTTCTACGTGGTCCAGTTCGCCACCATGGTGCTCCTCGCGCTCGCTGCGAACACCTCCTTCGGCGGCCTGCCCGTGCTGATGAGCCTGCTGGCCCGCGACAACTTCCTGCCGCACTTCTTCGCCCTCAAGGCCGACCGCCAAGTGCACCGCCACGGTGTGGTGTGGCTGGCTCTCGTCTCCGCCGTGCTGCTGGTCTTCTCGGGCGGTGACACCAACACCCTCGTCCCGCTCTTCGCCATCGGCGTCTTCGTCGGCTTCACCATCTGCCAGGTCGGCATGGTCCTGCACTGGTACGGCGAACGCCCCAAGGGCTGGCGGGCCAAGGCGGCCCTCAACGGCTTCGGGGCGCTGCTCACCGGGGTCTCGGCGATCGTCGTGACCGCGACCAAGTTCACTGAGGGCGCCTGGCTGATCGTCCTCGCCCTGCCGCTCATCGTCCTCGCGTTCGAGAAGATCCACCGTGCCTACGCTCAGATCGGGGAACGCCTGGAGCTCGGCCGTATCCCGCAGGCTCCCCGGCGCTCCCGCTCCCTGGTTGTCGTACCCGTTTCCGGGCTGTCCCAGTTGACCTGCCAGGCCCTGACCGCCGCACGCTCGCTCGGCGACGAGGTCCTCGCCGTGACGGTGACCCACCCGGCTCCCGAGGACCGAGAGGCAGCCGAAGCGCTGCGGCGGGACTGGGAGTTGTGGAAGCCCGGCGTCGAGCTGATCGAGCTCTCCTCGGACACCCGCTCGCTCGGCCGTCCGGTGTCGGGGTACATCCGAGAGCTGGCGCAGACACATCCGGGAACCCAGGTGACCGTGGTCATTCCGGAGACGGAACCCGCCCACCTGTGGCAGCGGATGCTGCAGAACCAGCGCGGTTCCGTCGTCGCCCATGCGGTACGCCGCGACACGGATGCGGTGATCTGCCGACTGCGCTTCCGCATCACCGACGACGTGACCTGAACGCGCTGACCTGCGTTGACGCACCCCTGACGGATGCTTGACGCAGCTCGTGCGCCGCCGTCAAGACGGCGCCAATTCCTCTGCGTACATGGGGGACAGCAGGACATCGGGCGGTAGTTTCCTGCTTGTTGCGCCGCCGGGGGCCTCGATCACTCACATGACGGCCGAGGGGGTCCATGGGGTAGTCCCCGGCGGCGGCACCCCTCTCTCACGCCACCCCTGCCCGGCTTGCCGGCAGGGGTGTCTTGCCGAAGCCGAACTCACCAGAAGGTCTTTTCATGCCTCCCGCCGCCTCCGCGCAGCACATTCCTCCGGGTCTCGGCACCCCTCCCAGGACTCCGGTCAACCGGCCGTCCCGGAAACGGCCCGGGCAGGCGAACATGCTGGAGCCCGAGCTCCTCGCCGCCTCGGCCCGCGAGGCCTTCGCCAAGCTCCACCCGCGCGAACTTGTCAAGAAGCCGGTGCTGTTCGTCGTCGCGGTCGGATCGGTCCTGACCACGCTGTCGGCGCTCTTCCACCCGTCCGTCTTCACCTGGGTGATCAGCGTCTGGCTATGGCTCACGGTCCTGTTCGCCAACCTCGCCGAGGCCGTCGCCGAAGGCCGCGGCCGAGCTCAGGCCGAGTCGCTGCGCAAGGCGCGTACGGACACGGTCGCGCTGCGGCTCAACCACTGGACGTACGGGGCGAACCTGCGGCACGCCGAGACCGAGGCGGTCGCGCCGGCCGAGCTCCAGCCCTTCGACTTCGTCCTCGTCGAAGCGGGGGAGCTGGTGCCTGCCGACGGGGACGTCGTCGACGGGGCGGCGATGGTGGACGAGTCGGCCGTCACCGGGGAATCGGCCCCCGTACTAAGGGAGTCGGGCGGCGACCGGACCGGTGTCACGGGCGGTACGACCGTCCTGTCGGACGCGATCGTCGTACGGGTCACCTCGCGCCCCGGGAACAGCTTCATCGACCGCATGATCGCCCTGGTCGAGGGCGCCACCCGACAGAAGACCCCGAACGAGATCGCCCTGAACATCCTGCTGGCCGCGCTGACCGTCATCTTCATCCTGATCGTCGTCACCATCCAGCCGATGGCCGCGTACGCGGGCGCCGCCCAATCCACGACCGTCCTGGTCGCCCTGCTCGTCACCCTCATCCCCACCACGATCGGCGCTCTGCTCTCAGCGATCGGCATCGCGGGAATGGACCGGCTCGTCCAGCGCAACGTCATCGCGATGAGCGGCCGAGCGGTCGAGGCGGCCGGCGACATCAACACCCTCCTCCTCGACAAGACCGGCACCATCACCCTCGGAAACCGCGAGGCCGCGGCCTTCATCCCGCTCCCCGGCGTGGACCACGTCAAACTCGCCGATGCCGCCCAGCTGTCCTCCCTCGCCGACGAGACCCCGGAAGGCCGATCGGTCGTCGCCCTCGCCCGGCAGCACGGACTCGATCTGGTGGCTGTGGAGGACCTGAGCAACCCGCGGTTCACCGAGTTCAGCGCCCGCACCCGGATGAGCGGCATCAACCTGAGCTGGGCGGGCGGCGCCGGCTGCGCGATCCGCAAGGGCGCGGTGACGCAGGTGTGCGACTGGGTGGTGGCGCGCGGCGGGTCCGTACCGGCGGAAGCGGCCACCTGGTCGGCCTCCGTGTCCGAGTCCGGGGGCACGCCCCTGCTGGTGGCGGTCCACGACTGGGACGGCCCGCGGGTGCTCGGGATCATCCACCTCAAGGACGTGGTCAAGGAGGGGATCCGGGAGCGGTTCGCGGAGCTGCGCGCCATGGGGATCCGTACGGTCATGGTGACCGGCGACAACGAGCTGACGGCCCGCGCCATCGCCGCCGAGGCAGGTGTCGACGAGTACCTCGCGGAAGCCACCCCCGAGGACAAGCTCGCGCTGATCAAGCGGGAGCAGGAGGGCGGCAAGCTCGTCGCCATGACCGGCGACGGCACCAACGACGCCCCGGCGCTGGCTCAGGCCGATGTTGGCGTGGCCATGAACACCGGTACCTCGGCCGCCAAGGAGGCCGGGAACATGGTGGACCTGGACTCCAATCCCACCAAGCTCATCGAGATCGTGGAGATCGGCAAGCAGCTGCTCATCACGCGCGGCGCGCTGACGACGTTTTCGATCACGAACGACGTGGCGAAGTACTTCGCGATCATCCCCGCCATGTTCGCCGCGGCCTACCCCGGCCTCGGTGCACTCAACATCATGGGGCTGAGCAGCCCGACCTCCGCGATCACCTCGGCGATCATCTTCAACGCCCTGATCATCGTCGCCCTCATCCCGCTCGCCCTGCGCGGGGTCCGCTACAGGCCGGCCTCCGCACACGACCTGCTGCGCCGCAACCTCGGGGTCTACGGCCTCGGCGGCCTGATCCTGCCCTTCGTCGGCATCAAGCTCATCGACCTGCTGGTCTCCACCATCCCCGGCCTCGGCTGAAGCCCGTCAAGGGCTTCCTTCACCACAGACCATGGCCGCGACAGGCCGGCCTGCGTTGATCCACACTCCGCTGGTTCCCCACGGGGGCGGCCCCCGTCCGGGCCGCCCCCACTCCTCGTACGGCTGCTGCTTGAGAGGCGGGGGCGATGCCGGTCGCTACGCCGCCGGTGGGTCTGTCCGTGTTAAGGACGCGTCAGGATTGGTTCACTTGCGTGCATAAGTGATCAGGCTGCGTACGCTGGCTCCGCTGTCGATGTCGATGGCTGATTCTTTGCCGTACGACAGGAGCCCACCACGATGGCCACCCCTGCCCGCACGTCGCGCCTGCGGGCGTGGATGCTGGAAGGCTTGACCGCCGAGAACAGTTCGCCCGCCGCCAAGGAGGCGGCGGCCCAGCCGCACGGCCGTCCGTGGTGGCGGGTCATGTGCCTGACGGGTCTCGACTACTTCTCCACCCTCGGCTACCAGCCCGGTATCGCGGCGCTGGCGGCCGGACTGCTGTCGCCGCTTGCGACGATCGTGCTGGTCCTGCTCACTCTCTTCGGCGCGCTGCCCGTGTACCGGCGGGTCGCGGAGGAGAGCCCGCACGGCGAGGGCTCGATCGCCATGCTGGAGAAGCTGCTGTCGTTCTGGAAGGGGAAGCTGTTCGTCCTGACCCTGCTGGGGTTCGCGGCGACCGACTTCCTCATCACCATCACCCTCTCCGCCGCGGACGCGACCGCGCACCTGGTGGAGAACCCGCACCTCACCAGCACGCTCCACGGTCACGAAGTGCTGATCACGCTGATCATGATCGCGCTGCTCGGAGCCGTCTTCCTCAAGGGGTTCAGCGAGGCCATCGGCGTGGCCGTGGTCCTGGTGGCGACCTATCTCGGCCTGAACGTCGTGGTCGTGGCCGTCGGGCTGTGGAACGTGATGACCGAACCGCACGTCATCACCGACTGGACGACCGCGCTGACCACCGAGCACGGCAACCCGTTCATGATGATTGCCATCGCCCTCATCGTGTTCCCGAAGCTCGCGCTCGGCCTCTCCGGGTTCGAGACCGGTGTCGCGGTCATGCCGCACGTCAAGGGTGACCCCGAGGACACCGAGGCGAAGCCGGCCGGCCGGATCCGTGGCGCCAAGAAGCTGCTGACGACCGCGGCCATCATCATGAGCGTCTTCCTGATCTGCTCCAGCTTCATCACCACGCTCCTCATCCCGGCCGACCAGTTCAAGCCGGGCGGCGAGGCCAACGGCCGAGCCCTGGCCTACCTGGCGCACGAGCACATCGGCTCGGCCTTCGGCACGGTCTACGACATCTCCACGATCCTGATCCTGTGGTTCGCGGGCTCCTCGGCGATGGCCGGCCTGCTGAACCTGATGCCGCGCTACCTGCCCCGCTACGGCATGGCCCCGCACTGGGCCCGCGCCCTGCGTCCCATGGTCATCGTGTTCACCCTGGTCGCGTTCCTCGTCACCTGGATCTTCAACGCCGACGTCGACGCACAGGGCGGCGCGTACGCCACCGGCGTCCTCGTCCTGATCACCTCGGCGGCCGTCGCCGTCACCATCGCCGCCCGCCGCGCGGGCGAGCGCGGCTGGACGATCGGCTTCGGCGTCATCTCCGCCGTCTTCATCTACACCACGGCCGTGAACGTCGTGGAGCGCCCCGACGGCGTGAAGATCGGCGCCTGCTTCATCGCCGGCATCATGGCCCTCTCCCTCCTCTCCCGCCTCGCGCGCGTCTTCGAGCTGCGCGTCACGGACGTGGAACTGGACGACATGGCGCAGCGCTTCATCCGCGACACGTCCAACCGCACGATCCGCTTCATCGCCAACGAACCCGACAACCGGGACCTCGACGAGTACCGCCAGAAGAAGGAACAGATCCGCGCGGACAACGACATCCCGCCCGGTGACGACGTCATGTTCGTCGAGGTCACCGTCCTGGACGCCTCCGAGTTCGAATCCGGCATGCGGGTACGCGGCGAAGTGCTGCACGGCCGCTACCGCGTCCTGACCCTGGAGAGCTCCAGCATTCCCAACGCCCTGGCGGCCTTCCTGCTCCACGTCCGGGACGAGACCGGCCAGCGCCCCCACATCTACTTCGAGTGGACCGAGGGCAACCCGATGGCCAACTTCCTGCGCTTCTTCCTCTTCGGCCAGGGCGAAGTCGCCCCCGTCACCCGCGAGGTCATCCGCGAAGCCGAACCCGACCGGGCCCGCCGCCCCCACGTCCACGCCGGCTGACGTCAGGCGACGGTGCGTCAAGAACCCGACAGGAATCCCGCCGGCTCCTCGACGCGAGGGGGATCCGGCGGGATTCTCACTGCTGTGACCATCGACTGGAGTCCTGACCGCGGCATCCACAGGACCGTGCTCGCCCTCGGGGCCGGGGGCCTGGTGCTCGTCACCACCGGCGCTGCCCTCGACGTCATGTGGCTGCTGGGCATCGGCGTCTGGGGGCTCATCGCGGCGATGGTGATCGAGCTTGTCTACCGGCCCGAGCGCTAGCCGTCGATGTCCCGGCTGCGGAAGTCCTCCAGCGTCTCGCGCCGGACGAGGAGGCGGGCCGTCCCGTCGGGCGGCCGGCGCCGTGGTGCGCTTGATGTACACGGTGCGCTGCCAGCGCACGACGCGGTCGAACGCGGCCGCGACCAGCGGCCGGAAGCGGCCCGGCGGCGAAGTCGGTCAGGGCCAGCTGAGACTGGGCGTACGCGGCGAGGCGGGCATAACGGCGCGGCCGCTGCGGGTCGTTCCACATGATCGTGCCGGTGCGGTGGAGCGAGGAGGAGACGTTGATGACGCGGCCGCCCGGGTCGGTGGTGAGCGCGGCATCGAGCAGGTTCGTCAGCAGGTAGTGGGCGAGGAAGTTGACCTGGAAGGCGATCTCGTTGCCGTCGGCCGTGACGGTGTGCCGCTCGGGCGCCGCGATGGCGGCGTTGTTGACGAGTACGTCAAGCCGAGGGTGCTCGCGTACGACCGCGTAGGCCAGGCTCTCGACCTCGTCGAGGTGGGCGAAGTCGGCGGCGAACTGCCGCAGGGACGTGGCGCCGATGCCGGCGGTGGTGATCAGCCGGTCGGCCGCGGCCTGCGCCTCATCGGGGGTGCGGCCGTGCAGGAGGACGGTTGCGCCACGCTCGGCGAGCTGGCGGGCGGTCTCGTATCCGATTCCGGAGGTTGCGCCGGTGACGAGAACGGTGCGTCCGGACAAGGACGAAGGCATGTCGGATTCCTGGAAACGGGCATGGCCGACCTACCTGTCGCCCCGGCGGGTCAAGGAGCGCTGACCGGGCCGCGTCTACGGGTGAGACTGATGCGGCGACGGACCGGGATGACGGTTCGTGGCACGCGGCTGGAGGCGTCTGACCTGAACTCCGCCGAAGGATGCAAGGTCCGGGCCGTGGGGGGCCGGGCCGACGCACCGCGTGCTGCTCACCGGCCGCACAACACATGAGCCGTCCGGCTCCCGGAGTGGGGATTCCGGGGCCGGCGGCTCAAGTGGGCTGTGTGATTGTCCGGGCACGCCACCAGCCGACAACAGGCCCGTGTTGGTGCCCATGGACGCAGGGCGCGGTGAGTGTGATGATCACGCTCGCGTGCGGCGCAGGTCCGGCGCACAGGAGAGAGAACATGAAGCTTTACCTCGCCACACCCATCGTTCTGGTCGCTCTGCTCATCGCCACCTCCGGGATGGCGGCGGTCACCCGTGGCTGGGTGCTCCCCATGAACCGGCGCCACGTCCGCAGCCCCCGCCTCTACGGCCTGGGCCAGTTGGTGGCGGCCCTTGCGCTGGGCTGGCAGGTGTTGTTCGGGCTGGTGATCGACGACGCCGGTACCCGACACTGGGGCACCCTGACCGGCGGCGCGATGATGGTCGTCGGCCTCATCGTGATGATGGTGGGCCAGCTGGCGGGTGGTGGTCGGGAAGACCGTGGCGCACCCTAAGAATGGCTGACAGGTGGATTGGGCGGGACTGGCTTGTGCCTCCAGTAGCCACAGGAAGTCGCCCCGGTCGCGTGCCACGACACCGGTCTCGCCCTCCGCGCCGAGGAAGGCGATGGGCTGCCCTGCCAGAGGCCGGCTCGGGCGGATGAGTCAGATTGCCACCTACCCGCCCGTGCCGTCTTGTACGAACACGCGGAAGTCGTTGCCGTCCAGTTCGCTGTTCCCGGTCCATGCCTGGAACCAGTCGGTGGCCTCGGCAGCGGACAGGAAGGCCGGGAAGGGTTCGAAGCCGACCCCGGTCTCCCCGTCGGCGTAGTCGAATCGAACGGCCATCGCGGCGGCGAGCGTGGCGGGGAACTGGCGGCCACCGGTGGGCTTCACGGAGACAGGCTAGACAGGGAGTCGGACATCAACGCCCCACGGGCAACGTAGGTGCGGGAGGGTTGGCCCCAAGGTGCGGGGGAGCGCCCGGCATGGACGGGCTGCGGATTCTCCCCAGGGCGTCCTGCGGGCCAGCACCGCCCGTCCGGCGCCCCGGCGGCCTGGCCTTCTACCGGTACGTGGGGTGGGTCACCGCGTCGAGGAGGGCAGCGCCCAGCCCGCGCCCGCGGGCGGCGCTGTGGACGGCGAGCTCGTCGACCTCCGGGCCGCCGCACAGTCACGCCGCCGTGTGCGCGGGACCGAGGCCGGCCGCCACCTGGGGGTGGCCCCGGTCGGAGGGGAAGGCATCGGATGTGGTCCAGCCGGTCGCGAAACCCAGGACGGTGTCCCCGTCCAAGGCCACGGCAGCCACGGACCCCGGACGCCCCACATCGCCTGCCAGCCGCTCCAGGTACCGCAACCCGGCAGCCTCGTCGTGCGCCCGGCGCCCCGTACCGAACGCGTCCGCGTCCACGTGGAGGACGCCCTCGGCCCGGCGCAGCAGCTCCGTCACGGACACCCGCCGGACGCCGCTCACGCGACTCTCGCCGCGGCGCGGGCGACGGGGTGCAGGGCCGCGTACTCCAGCGGCGCCGACGGATCGATCGACATGTCCAGCTGAGCCGGAGCCGAGCCGGCCCGCACCAAGAGGTCGCCGACGGCGGCGATCATCGCCCCGTTGTCGGTGCACAGGGTCATCGGCGGCACCCGCAGCTCCACACCCGATGCCGCGCACCGCTCCTCGGCCAGCGCCCGCACCCGCGAGTTCGCGGCCACCCCGCCCACCACGACTAGGGTCCGTACCTCGTACTCCTTGCACGCGGCCAGCGCCTTGCGCGTCAGCACGTCCGCCACCGCCTCCTGGAGCGAGGCGGCCCCGTCCGCGAGGGGGATCTCCTCGCCCCGGATTCGCAGCTGCTCCGCCCAGCGAGCCGCGGCCGTCTTCAGCCCGGAGAAGGAGAACGCGTACGGGGCATCGCCCGGACGGGTCAGCGGCCGCGGGAACGCCACCGCTCGGCCGTTGCCCCCGCGGGCGGCGCTGTCGATCGCGGGTCCGCCGGGGTAGGGCAGGCCGAAGACCCGGGCCACCTTGTCGAAGCACTCCCCGGCCGCGTCGTCGATGGTGTCGCCGAGGTGGAGGATCGGATCGCGCACGAGATCGCGTACGAACAGAAGCGAGGTGTGCCCGCCCGACACGATCAGCACCATGCACGGGTTGGGAAGCGGCCCGTGCTCCAGGGTGTCGGCGGCGACGTGCCCGGCCAGATGGTGGACCCCGTACAGCGGGACGCCGGCCGCGTAGGCCAGGGTCTTCGCCCCGGCCAGGCCCACCTGCAGCGCACCCGACAGGCCCGGCCCGGTTGTCACCGCGACCGCGTCGATGTCCTTGATCCGCAGCCCGGCCTGGTCAAGGGCCTCCCGTACGACCGGGTTGAAGGCGTGCAGGTGGGCGCGGGCGGCGATCTCGGGCACGACCCCGCCGAACCGCGCGTGCTCGTCCATGCTCGACGCCACCACGTGCGCGAGCAGCCGCTCGCCGGACACGATCCCTGCCCCCGTCTCGTCACACGACGACTCGATGCCCAGCACCACAGGAGAGCCCACCACGACCTCTTTCGCATCTGATGAGTAATTGCAACCTATAAGCAACAAAGTAGCCGTCGCTCATGTACGCCGCTTCGGGTGGGCTCGGCAGATCGACCGATCGGGACCGACCGGTCGGCGAGCTCAGCTACGCCGGGCCGCGGTGAATACCGCGGGATCGTCCCCGGACCCGGTGTACTTCGGCAGCGCCTCCGGTGGGGGAGGGAAGCCGTCTCCCAGTGGAGTGTCTACGACGGCCACTTCACCCACGCACCGCGCGCCGCCGCACTGCGCGCGGTGTGTTCATGTGGGTGTGCCGGCCCTGTACATCGTCTGGACTGGGAGGCGATCGCCGACCAGAACCAAGACCTGGACGACGGAGGCGAGGACCAGGCCGACGATTGCCTCTCGGGCACTGGAGCCCCTACCGCTGATCGCCGGTTGGGTCGCCGCGATTTGAGGGAGCACGGGCCGGCCTCATCGTGGGCCGTCCTATGAGGGGGGCAGCCAGTCGGCGGCGAGATCCGCGTTGTCGCGTTCGCGTTGCGCCCGAGATTCGAGAAGCCGCCGGAAGCTCGGCTGGGCGTAGCGGTCGCCAGCGGCTGCTCTGGGCCCGGGGATGCCGGCCACGGTGGCCAGGTGCTGCTGGGGCTGGGGTTGCCAGCCGGTGACCTGGACCCTCAGGTGCATGTGTTCTGCGCGCTGGTGGAGATCCAGGAGATGGAGGAGGCCATCGGTGTCCATGGCCGTGACACCGTGCAGATCCACCAAGAGGTCGCGCTCGTCCATGGCCACGTACTCCAGCGCCCGCTGGAGCATTTCTCCGGCCGTCTCGTCGAGCTCCCCTGCGGCGCTGAACCGTACGGAGCTGCCATGGTGCTGGATGGTCACGTTGATCAATGCCCTGCTCCCGTCACCCGAAGGCTCCCGGCCCACGAGACCCCCATCCTGGCGCGGCGCTGCACGGGACCGGTGTGAGGCGCGCTGAAGCGCCGGCCGCGCGCTGGATCGGGTTCGCGCCGCGAGGGGCAGGCCCTCACACGGCGGGTGGCCCCGCGGTGGAACAATGCCGCGCTCGGCCGTTCCCCGTCAGCTCGCGCGGCGGGGTTCAGGTGTGGAGGCGGCTGTTGGGGCCTTGCTGGTCGCCGGCGGTGTCGTCGTTGAACCAGTAGTCGCCGGCGGCGAGGTACCGGAAGGACTGGGTGGTGTCGGCGGGCAGTTCGACGGTGACGGCGCGTTTGCCGTCCTTGCGGGGTTTGAGGGTGTGGATGCCGGGCTGCCAGTCGTTGAAGTCACCGACCACGCTGATGGGCCCGGGCGGGGTGTCTGCGGGGAGGGTGAAGGTGACCTCGGTGCGGCCTCTACGCAGTGTGCGCTCAAGCATCGAAACAGGCTCCATCCGGAGAGGAACAAGGGGGATGGACCACATCATCGGCCGCCTCTCCTCGGCGCGCCCGCGGGGCGCCGCCGCGGGCGTGAGTGTGTCACCCACCCGGTGGACCACCCGCGCATCCCGCCGTGCGGTCCCGAGGCCGGCGTGGCAGCGTGGAGGGGCGATCGAGGCGTCCACGCAGGCGGGGCCCGGCCGGTAGAAGCCACCCCGGCCGGGCCCCGCCACTGGCCACCGTCCAGAGACGGCTCTATACGCACCCTCGTGGATGATCACGCGGCAGTGCTCATGGATGCCGTGCGCGCCGCTTTACCCAAAGCCGGCCTTCGAGGCGGACACCTCGAGCAGGACGGCGACGGGCGGCCGCTGCGAGTGCACGGGCCGCTGTGGCCTGACGCCCCCCGGTGACTGCTGCCCCGCCGTCCACGAGGAGATCCACCTGGACACTGGGTACGTGGCCGGTCTGGGGGTCGAATCTGTTCACCGCGCTCATTGATGAGCCCACCACGCGGCCACCACTCCGCCAGCGGCCGTGACCAGCGAGACGAGCCAGGGGGGAAGGTGGCTTCGGTGTCCCTCCTTGCTAGCGCGCTGGACGCGCCGCACTAGCTATCGCGCTGATGACGTCGCGGCGCACGGCCAACTGCGGGTGGATGACGACGTGGATGCCGCGGTCCCGGCGGGATAGCTCGTGCCGGTCTCCTCCACCGTGGGGGTGTGCACCCGCACGGTCACCATGCCGCGCAGCCCCGCTCTCTGCTCAGCAACCGGAGGGTCAGGGGGACGTGGACACGCATGGCCGCCACCCTTTCGCTCCCGCACCCCTGCTACTGATCACCACGCACTGCTCCTGCACGAAGGCCACGCGAGCTCGGGTGCCGGGAAGCCGGTCTTGATCGGCTTCGGCCTCCCGGAGGGTCAGGTGTTGCGCCGGTTGTGGGTGTCCTGGCGGAGCTGGTCGGTGTGTCGGGTGAGGGCGTCGATGCGTTCGGCGAGTTCGGTGTCCTCGGCCCGCAGGTGGGGTCGGGTGTCGGTGAGGGGGCGTACGAGGCGGGCGGCGTCGTTGTCGCCGAGGGCCAGGTTCAGGTCGCCGACCGCGCTCTCGGCGCCGGCCGGGAGGCCGGTGAGGGAGGTGATCTGCCCGGCGAGCCGGCGCAGGTCGGCGGCGTTGTCGCGGGCCCAGGCGGTCACGGTCCGGTCGGCGGCGCGGGTATCGCGGATGGTTTGGACACGTTCGTCGCCGGTGGTTCCGGCGGTGCCGGGGCGCAGGCGCAGGTAGCGGCGTTCGGCGGCCTGCCGGCTGGCGACACCGAGGGGGCCGGCCAGGTCGGCCCAGCTGGCACCGGCGTCGCGGGCGGTCTCGACGAGCCCGCTCTCCCAGCCGGCGAGCTCTTCCCGGATCTCGCGCAGCGTCACCAGCGCGGCCAGAGCCGGGTGCGGGCCCCCGTCCGGGCCGGGGGCCGCCGGGGCGCGCCGGGCGTCGTGTACGGCTCGGCTGATGGCGTCCAGGGCTGCCGCGGCAGCGAGAAAGTCGATCCGTGGGGGTGGGGTGGCTTCTGCCATGGCACGCTCCCTTTCCATGTCACCTTCCCAGCGACATCCCGAGCGTCACCCTTCAGGTGACTCCATGCTTGTCATCGTTTCGATGACATGTTACAACGGGAGCACGTTGAAGCGCATTGGCAGTTTCTGCCTGAACCAACTGGAGGTGTTTCGCGATGTTGATGCGCACTGACCCGTTCCGCGAGATGGACCGGATCGTCCAGCAGCTGTCGGGTACGTCCGGTACCTGGTCGAAGCCGTCCGTGATGCCGATGGACGCCTACCGTGAGGGCGACGCGTACGTGATCGCCTTCGACCTGCCCGGCGTGAGCACCGAGGCGATCGATATCGACGTCGAGCGGAACATGCTGACGGTGAAGGCGGAGCGCCGGCCCGTCGCGAAGGGCGACACCGTGCAGATGGAGCTCTCCGAGCGGCCCCTGGGTGTCTTCTCCCGCCAGATCGTGCTGGCCGACACCCTCGACACCGAGCGCATCGAAGCCGACTACGAAGCGGGTGTGCTGACCCTGCGGATCCCGATCGCGGAGCGTGCCAAGCCCCGCAAGGTCAGCATCGGCGGCGAGTCCGGCCGCAAGCAGATCTCCGGCTGAATCCTCCAGCATCAGCCGGTCACGGAGGGCGGGAGGAGAGCCGATTCCTCTCCGACACCCGCCCTCCGTACCTCCTTGACCCACCCCTCCCACTGGAGGTGACGTGATGACGATGCGCAGGGAAGCGTTCCTGACGCACGTCCAGGAACGCGGCGAGTACGAGACCGTAGAAGAAGCGGACCGGGCTGCCCGTGTGGTCCTGGCTCTGCTGGGCGCACACCTGGTGGGCAGCGTGCGGGCCGAACTGGCCGCCCGGCTCCCCGAGACCTATGCCCTGATCCTCCTCAACCCACTGCAGGCGACCGAACCCCTCTCACCCGAACGCTTCATCCGCGCGACCGCCGCCTGGATCGAAGGAGCCACCGAGAAGACGGCCCTGTGGGACATCGGCGCGGTCCTCAGCGCCGTGACAGCGGCAGCAGGAGACGTCCTCGTACGACAGATCCTCCTCCAACTCCCGCCCGGCTACGACCTCCTCTTCGGACACCCCCAACCCCTCTGACCGCAGCCGCCGGCCCACCAGCCCTACCCGGCTGCCGCACAGAAAGGCAACCGCAGCCATGTACGACCAGCCTCGACCGAACCTCGCCCGCCACGCGATGACGTTTGAGCAGATGCTGGACGACGTCCGTTACGAAGGCGCCTACCCCACCCGCGAGCGCGCGGAGGAAGCCGTCCGTGCCGTCCTTGCCGCGCTCGGCCGACAGGTCATCGGTGACGAACGCGTCGGCCTCGCCCAGCGCCTGCCCGTCGAGGCCGCCCTGACCCTGACCGCCCAGATCCCCGACAGCGAACAGCTCACCGGCTGGGACTTCGTCAAGGACTTGGCCGCCCGAACCGGCGTGAGCCCAGCTGTCGCCCGCTGGGACACCGGCGCCGTCCTCGCCACCGTCACCCGCCTCACCGGACCCGACCTCCTCGCCCGGATCCTCCACCAGCTCCCCGACGGCTACGCCCTCCTCTTCGGCCAGGCGGAGCTGCGCCGCCCCCAACACGCCGCCGCCTGACCGGCACACCGGGCACGCCCAAGGGGCCACAACGACGTGTCCCGGGTGCTGCTCCTCGACACCGCCATGAATCTCGGGCCGCCGGCGGCCTGCTGGTGACGGCGGTCATGGGAGCCAGGGGCTGTTCCAGTCCTCGACTGCCTCGAGGGACCGGCGTGGCGCGGGCCTGTCGCGGGTGCGGTCCGTGTGGCGGGGCAGTGCCCGGGTGGCGGCCAGGCAGGTGAGGATATTGCGCCAGGTTCCGTCTGCCTCCCACAGGCGCAGGCGTTCCGCGCAGCGGTGCCAGGGTCCGTAACGGGTGGGCAGGTCGTGCCAGCGCCGTCCGCCGTGCTGCTGCCACAGGATGCCGCTGACGATGGCCCGGTAATCCGGCCCACCGGGCCCGCAGCGCGGCAACAGCGCACGGATCACGGCCCATTCCCCGTCGTCGAGGTCGTCGCATTCGCTCACACCATGTCAACGGCTCTCCCACAAGAGCGACACGCCCCCGTCAGCGGGGGTGGACGTTTCTGCTGCGCCCCGTTCCGCGTTGACTGCTGCCCGGACACACCCGGAGCGGCCACTCCGTGTCCAACCCGTGTGGGCGTCGTGGGCGAACGGGATACTACTGCGGCACAGGCAGTAGCTGCTCAATGGGCATGGCGGACAACGTCGACCAGCAGCGCGGCGTGCTCGGCCACTTCGTCGGGTGTCAGGGCGCAGAACGCGCCGACTTCATCCAGGGCGAGCCCGCCTTCGCGGGGTGCCCGAGGTGGCCGTCGCCTTGGGTGTGGGCGGCGGTGTACAGGGCCAGGAGCCGGGTTGCGGCGCCCAGCCTCTTCTTGCGCAGCTTCCGGTCGCCGACCGCTTTCTGAGCGCAGCCGGAGACTTGGCCGGGGTGGTCTTGCCGAAGGAGAACGGGCGGGTCTGCTCCGGCAGCAGGCCGGGGACGGTGAACGTAGCGCAGGCTTCGGGCCTTGATGCCAGGGCTTCGGCCGGGCTGCCGGGGGGTAGCAGCCAGCCAGCGGCGACCAGCTGCTCCAAGACCTGCTCGCCGCCGTGGGGGAGCCAACTGGTGATGTCCTGGCCGGTGATGTGCCCGGTGCCGTCCCGGGCGGCGCGCAGGGTGAGTAGGTGGACCAGGAGGTGGACGTCCGGCTCGGGGTACGGGGCCTGGGCCTGGACGTAGTTGAGGACGGTTCGGGCGTGTGCGGCGTGGTTGCGGGTCAGCAGCCGCTCCACCACCGGCCCGTCGGTGGCTCCGGTAAGGAGGCCGAGGCGGTTGGCGTTCATGGCCCGGGTGGCCTGTGCGGCGCCCGCGGAGACGCCGGCCGCCGGTTCTCCTGCAGCTTTGTGGCGCCGGTCGGCAGTGTCCGGGCCGGAGACAGACGGCGGTGCGGCAGTGTCCAGGACGCGGCAGTCGGGGGTGGCGGCCGCGCAGCGCGCGCACGTCTCCGCGATCCGCCACAGTCGCCCCGCGCGGTCTGCGAAAACGGTCAGTAAGCCGGACGGGAACAGGTGAGGCGGACCGTGCCGGCGGAAGGGCGCCCGAAGGGATCCAGACGGACCACCCACACCTTCCCCGTGACTCGGTCCTCCTGCGTACCGGCCTCCACCGTCATGCGTCTGCTCGTTATGTGGTCGCTCCGTTGCTCCGGCGGCCCCATCATCGGGCACATCTGCAGGTGCTCTCTGGAAGACGAGCCAGGTTTCAGCCGACGCGTCCCCAGCCGCTCAGCAGACGCGCACCGCGGCGGAGCCGAGCAGTGTCTCGGACTGTGTGGTTGGCACGGCCTCGCCGGGCACGCGCCAGAGCTGCGGAACTTGCGCGGGCAGGGACTGCCCGCGGGCGACCCGGATCAGAACCGCTGCGGTGCGCCGCGCGGGGTCCCGGATTCGCCAGGTTCCCGTGCGAAGAGGGCGAGGAGTTCGGCGATGTCGCGATCGGCTTCGGCGGGGTGGCGGAACTTGCCTCCGGGGGTGATCCCGTAGTGGTTGCGGCGCCCCTCGCGTACCCGGGTGAGGTATCCGGCCCCCTCGAGGTCGGTGACGATCGACTGGACGGTCCGCTCGGTCAGCATGCAGGTCGCGGCGGCGTCCCGCAGACGGACGCTGGGATCCCGGGCAAGGGTCAGGAGAACGCGTGCATGGCTCGTGAGGAACGTCCACGGCGCCGGGGGAGCAGCTTCATCGCCCATAACACCCAACCTGCCCCAGCGTTGTATTTATGTCCATATTTTCAGGTAAATATTGACGTATGTTCTCTCGGTGTCGACCATGCTGTTGAAGGCAACCCCAGAGCGATCGGGGAGGCGGCCATGACCGGGATCATGTACGAAACCGACCTCGGCACCACCACCGTCGAAGACCTGGCGATCGGTGTGGAAGCGGGGCCTCCCGGAACCATGCGGATCCGCGTGCGCGGCGAAATCGATTTCGACAACGCGTCCCTGCTCCGTGACATCCTCCTCACCGCCCTCTCCGCGCACCGCCGCACCCTCCTCCTGGACCTGGAACAGATCTCCTTCTGCGACTGCGCGGGTCTCAACGCCCTGCTCACCTGCCGAGCCGCGGCGCTGCGGGCGGGCAGAAGCCTGCGCATCACAGCCGCCAGCCCCTGCGTGTGGCGGCTCCTCCAGCTCACCGGCTGCGGCTACTTCCTCACCTGACCCTGTACGTCGAAGGCCAGATCGCCATGACTGCACCCCTTCTTCACCCCGCCCGCGGCACCGAGCAGTCCCGCCACCGGACCATGTCGGCGCCCTCCAAGCAGATCCTCGGATGGGCGGTGGGCACCTTGATGGTGACCACGCCTGCCCCGGCCCACATCGCCGGGGACATCCTGGCCGCCGCGGCCAAGCGCGCTGCACTGTCCGAAACCGCCCTGGCCCAGGTACTGCTCGCCCGATCGCGAGGCCTGCCCATCCCCGCCCGCGCCCGGCGCGCCCTGCACCGGGCTGTCAAGGCGGCACGCACTCCGGACCCCGCCGCCGTGCCATGGCCTTCCCGCCTCGCGCCGCTGCCCGCCGAGGTCGGCCGGGACCTTGGCCGCTTCTTCGAAGCCCGACTTCGTCTAGCCGCCGCTCCCACCGACACAGAGGCCCGCAGGGAGTTCGAGGACACCCTGTTCACCCTGTGCATCCTCATGGGGCAGCCCTGCCCGCCGGCCGCCGTAATCGAAGCCCTCCAATACGTCGAAGACTGAACGAGCGGGAGGCCGCGTCATGTCGTACGCCCGCAGAAACCATCCACATCCCCTCGCGGCTCCGACGGTGGACAAGCGGTGGCACTCGCGTACGACGGCCCGGTGGCACTACCACGGCGCCGGCGTCGGTCGGGCCCACGGCTACTTCCGGGTGCGTCGCCTGTTGTCGATGTTCCTCGCGCCCGCCTTCACCGCCAGCGGCGTGCTGTTCGCCCTCGAGGGCCTGCGCGGGACCCAGGACGGCGTCCCGTCTACGGCGCTGTGCGCGGTGCTGTCCGCCGGCTGTCTGGTGCTGGCCGCGGCGTCGATCGCAGACCTGGACGTGATCCGGCGCAGGCTCCGTGAACAGTGGCATCACCGGTACTGACGTGCTGTGGACCTCGAACTGATGGAAGCGAAATGAGTGCCACGAAAACCGTTCCCCCGGTCAGGTGCGCACGCGGGGGAGCGAGCGGACCCGCGCAAGCGGACACGGACAAGGCGGCCCGGGCCGCGGTCGCGGCTCTGCGGGCGCAGCGGATGACCCTCGGCGTGGAGGAGGAATTCCTGCTGGTCGACCGGGTCACCCGGGCTCCGGCCGGACGCGCCCCGCAGGTCATCGCCTCCGCAACTCCCGCACTGGGACCCCGGGTGGAGCCGGAGTTCTACACGGCGCAGATCGAGATCCACACGGATCCCGTCGACGATCTGGTGGACCTCCGCCGTCAGCTGACATGGCTGCGCCGCGAGCTCGCGCGAGCCGCGGCCGCCCACGACTGCCTGCTCGTCGCGACCGGGACGCCGCCCATTCCTCCCGAGCATCCGCTGACGGTGACCGCGGGCCGCCGCTACCAGGCTATGGCCACGCAGTATGCCCACGTCCTAGGCGCACGCGACCAGGTGGTCAGCGGCTGCCACGTCCATGTCGGGGTGAAAAGTAGGGCCGAGGCGCTGGGGATCGCCAACCGGTTGGGTCCGTGGCTTCCGGTCCTCCAGGCCATTGCCGCGAACTCCCCCTACGACCGCGGCCGCGACTCCGCGCACGCTAGCTGGCGCGCGGTCGAACACGCCCGCTGGCCCACCGTCGGCCCCGCGCCCGTCCTGGACGAGGCTGCCTACGAACGCCTCGCGGAGGGCCTGGTCCGTGACGGGCTGCTGCTGGACCGCAGGATGATCTATTGGTACGCCAGGCCGTCTGAACATGTACCCACGCTCGAGATCCGCGTGGCGGACACCAACGCCGACCTCGACACCGTCATCCTCATCGCCGCCTTGGTGCGCGGCCTCGCCGCCACCGTCCGCACCGACATGGCGGACCACCGGCCGGCGCCCTTCCCCCAGCCCGCGCGACTGCGAGCCGCCCACCGGCTGGCCGCGATCGACGGCCTCGCGGGCGAAGGACTCGACCCCTGCTCCGCTGTGCGCCGACCCGCCTGGGCGCTCGTGGACCGCCTGCGGGAGCGGATCGCACCCGCCTTGGACCGGCACGGTGACCTGGACCGCGTCGACGCACTCCTGGAGTCCCTCCGGCACACGGGCGGGGGTGCGGCCTGCCAACGCCACGCCTTCGGACAGCACCATCGACTCACCGACATCGTCGATGACCTTGCGAGAACCACGACAGGAACCGCCGACAGATGCCGGCCGAACAGACGATGGCCGCGCTCGCCGACCACGGAGTCACCGGCAAGCCCATCCGGATCGCCGACCACGACGTGAAAACCGGAATCAGCACCGATCTGGGCGACAGCGACGCCTGGCCCGGGATCCGCGACACGATCCTGGTCGCCGACATCCTCGTCCTGTCCACGCCCATCCGGCTCGGACACCTCTCCAGCATCGCCCAGAAGGTCATGGAGCGACTCAACACGGAGATCTCCGAAACCGACGACGAAGGCCGCATGCTCACCTACGGCAAGGTCGCCGCGGTGTGTGTCGTCGGCAACGAGGACGGCGCGCACAAGGTCAGCGCCGACCTCTACCAGGGCCTGAACGACGCCGGATTCTCCCTCGTCCCCAACGCCGTCACCTACTGGGTCGGCCAAGCCATGCAGCACACGGACTACCAGGGCCTCGACAAGACCCCTGAGGAGACCGCCACCACCAAGACCCTGGCCGCCAACACCGCCCACCTCGCCCGCCGGCTCAAGGCCAACCCCGACCCGCCGGCCTGGGCGCACCCGGGCAGCAGCGGCGAGCTCTGACCGGGATCCCCCTCCCAGCACCCTGATGAACGGAGCGCACCATGACGGCGTTCGGCTACTTCCTCCCGGGTGAGGAGTTCACCCCCGGCGAGCTGCTGGAGCAGGCACGGCGGGCGGCAGACGCGGGGGCGATGCAGTGGAACCGCGCCGGCTCGTCCGGCGGACCGAGTAATCGGCGCAAGACCGGCGGCGGAGGGGCGTCGTGCAGTGGAGCGTCCACGACGGCAGCTTCACCCAATCACCGGGGGATTGGCCACGCCGGCACCCGTGCGTCAGCCGGCTCTGTTCTCTGGGGCGAAGGGTGTGTCAGCCGGCCCATCGCCCGGTGAGGAAGGCGAGGGCGAAGACCGTGCCCAGCGGAGCGGCAAGGCAGAGGTAGATGGTTTTGATCCGTGGGTTGCGCAGGCTCCAGGCCGCGAGGGTGATCCACAGGGGCCATGCCAGGAGGGTGGCGCGGGGGATGGACATGTACCAGTAGGAGGTTCCCAGCGCCCACAGGGTGAGGACGGTGTACGTGGCTTCGGGCCAGCGGCGTTGCTTGAGCAGCAGGGCGAGCAGGAGCAGCCCGGCGAGCAGGGCGAGTAGTTCGGCCTGGAACATGAAGGCGTATCCGGTGCTCTGGGTGTGGCCGAAGGCGCCGGTCCAGGTATGGGACCAGGTGTCCCAGGGGGCGTGGAAGTCCCGGTACCAGCCACGTTCCTGGGCGTGTTTCCATGCCAGCCAGTCGCCGGTGTGCGCGTACAGGTATCCGGCGTAGAGGGCTGCGGGGAGGGCGGGCAGGGCCAGCCAGGGCAGTGCGCGCCAGTGCCGGCGCGCGACGAGGAGGAAGTGCACGGCGATGGCGGCGGCGAGGAAGAGGCCGCTGACGCGAACGGCGGTGGCCAGGGCCGTGAGGGTGGCGGCGAGGGGCCAGTTGCGGCGCTGCGCGGCGAGCCAGGCGGGCAGGGCGAGGGCGAGGAAGAGCGCCTCGGTGTAGCCGACGGCCAGGAAGACCGCGCACGGGGAGAGAAGGAGGAATAGCACCGCGCGCCGGCCCGTTTCCGCGCCGGGCAGGTGCAGTCGGGCGATTCGGGCCAGTGCCACGACGGCGACGCCCCCCGCGGCGAAGGATATGAGCAGTCCGGCCGCTGCCCAGTTGGGGACGATGACGTGCACGGCGCGCAACAGGAGCGGGAAGCCGGGGAAGAAGGCCTCCCGGTTGTCCTGGTGGTCAAGCCAGGGGCCCGCGCCGTCGGGGAAGTAGCCGTCGCGGGCTATGTGCAGGTAGTGGTACCAGTCCCACTGCTGGAACGGCGCGAGGACCGGGCCGGCCTTGTGGGTGTCCGGGTCTGCGGGGAACAGCCAGCGCGTGCAGTAGGCGGTGACCCACAGACCTGCCCGGGTCAGCAGGTACAGCCACAGCACCTCACGGTCGTCATGCGGCAGCCGCAGCACTCGCCGGCCCAGGGACTCGGGAGGGGGTTCGGCTTGTGTGCGGGAGTGCTGCGAGGCCGGTTCGTGCCCCGGGAGACGGTGTCCGGGCAGGGGACGATGCTGGCACAGATCGGGCGATATAAGGGGCATATGTGAATCTTCCGGGCGTTCTGGGGGTGTGCGGGACTGCCCGGCGGCGGCCCGCCGGGTCACGGGATGGGTGGGATCGAGATCAGGGCGGCGAGGTGCTGTCCCCGCGGGCCGGAGGCTGCGTCGACGTTGACGTTGACGTCGGTGTCGGGAGATGCGTCGCCGTCGCGCCCGTGGGAAGCGAGGTGGCCGTGGGGCCAGGAGTGGGCACACCGCTGGCCGGCGGCCGGGGCGAAGGCGCGCTCGGTGAGGGGCTGGTGGCCGGGACGACGGGAGCTGGGCCCTGCGGCAGGAGAACGGCTGCAGCCGTCCCGCCCCCGGCCAGTACCAGGCACGTCCCCGCGGCCGCGAGGGCCACGCGGCGCCGGTGGGACCGCTTTCCCCGCTCGGCGATGTGCGCGGCGGGTGCCGCGTCGGCGCGGGCCTGCCCGAAATCGGCGGCCTGCTGGAACAGAGACCGCAATGGATCGTGGTGCTCAGTCACCGGAAGCCTCCTCACGGCACGGGTCCTGCAGGCGAAGGGCGAGCGCACCGCGCCCGCGCGACAGATGCGTCTTGACGGTGCTGGCGGACAGGCGTGTCTCCCCGGCGATCTGCTCGACGGTGAGATCGCACAAATAGTGCAAGGCCAGCGTGCGGCGCTGCTGCGGAGCAAGCTCACGCAACGCCTCCACCAGCGCCACGTGATCCGGCCCGGGACCCTCGACGTCGGGCGGCGCACCGCTGCGCCGCCATGCCTCCGTACTGCGCCGCCGAAACCGCCACCGGCTCACCGCCAGCCGCCAGGCGACCGTACGGATCCACGCCTCGGGCCGCCCGTCACGGTCCAGCTGCCTGTGCCGGCTCCAGCCCTTGACGAACGCCTCCTGCACAACGTCCTGCGCCTCGTGCAGGTCGCCGAGCATCACGTACAGCTGTCCTGTGAGCCGCGCGGCCGTCTGGGCATAGAACTCTTCGAACTCCTCGACGGTCAACAGCCACTCCCGGATCTCTCGCTTCACTGGGCATACGCCCGGCCCGGCACATCCGGTCGACACCGGGCGCGAGAAAACACAGTGGCGCTCATCACGGAACCAGATGGGACAAACACGCGTCAGCGCTGCTCCCGTCAGCCCGGCAGCCCAAAGACGTCGGCATCACTGACCCGGAAAGGCGACTTCCACCCCAGCCGCCACACCTAGTTCCCCGACCTGCACTGTCGAGGTACCGCATCAGGCCCTGAGCTTGACTCTGTCGGTGATCTTGGGGCTGTCGAGGTCAGGTGGTCAGGGTTCGCCATGACTTCGGCCGGGGCATCTGGCGCTGGTCGAGGTGGTTCTGGGAGGCAGTCGGTCGTCGGGTGTGGGTGATTACTCGGTTGGTGGCAGTCCGCTGAGGCGCTCGATGTTGACGGCGATGGCTGGTCAGGACGTGCTGGATGCGGGCCTTTCCCTGTCCTCGGTAGCGGCAGCGGCGCGTGCCGTGTCCGTGGGCGAACTCGTTGACCGTGCCCTCCACTCCGGAGCGGACCGCGTAGCGGCTCTTCCACTCGGGTGTCTGTTGCTCGGTGCGGACGCGGAGTTGCAGGTCGCGGAGCTCTCGCGGAGGGAAGCCCACGGTGCGGGCGTTGTCGGCGGTGGTGGTGCACTGGGTGCGGGCCGTGCAGGGGCGGCACTGGCTCTTGGTGAACCTGGCCACGATCAGCGGGGCCGCGGTGGGCGAGGAGGTCGGGTAGGGCCCGTGCCAGCCCGCGCTGACCTGGCCCTGGGGGCAGGTAACCTGCCGGCGGTCGTAGCCGATGTGGAAGTCGTCCCGGGCGAAATTCTTGGCCTGGCGATGCTGCCGGGTGGGGTTGGCCGGCAGCGGTCCGGTGACGGTGACCTGGTATTCACGGGCGGCTTGTTCCAGGTGGGGCAGGGAGATGTAGCCGGCGCCGACCAGGTGCTCGGCGGGCAGCAGCCCGCGGCGGGCCAGACGGGTGTGAATGCCGGGCAGGACCTGGCTGTCGTGGGTGGTGGCCGCGGTGGTGACCACTTCCGTGATCACGTTGGGGCCGTCGGGAGCACAGGTCTCGGTCAGATCAGCGGCGAACCCCTTCCAGCTGATGACCTGTCCGTGCCGTGTGTAGCGGGCCGAGGTGTCGTAGGGCGGGACGACCGCCCGGGACGAGGGCGGCAGCCCGGGCCCGCCTTCCTTCTCGGCGGTGCGCCAGCGCAGGCGTCCCGCGGCGTCACGGTGGTAGTTCTGCACCATGATCTTCCGCAGAGCCTGGATACGAGGACCTGAGGTGCGGTGTCTTCCGTTCCGGTAGAGGTGTTCCAGGAGCCGCGGGGCGTCGTTTCCGGTGGCGAGGATCCTGGTCATGGGCGTGGTGGGGTTTTGCCCAGGCGGACCGGCTGGCCCCAGCGGCACCCCCAGCCCTCATCGACCAGCTCATCGAGCAGGCGAGGGGAGGTGCCGGCGACTTCTTGCAGGGCGGCGCGGACCGCTTCGGTGATCAGCTTCAGACGGGTCAGGTCACGCACCACGGCCAGCACATGGGTGGAGTCGGTGCGCTGGGTGGTGCGCTCCTGCACCAGCCCGGCCTCCTTGAGGCGGGCCAGCGCGAGGTCGAGGAGGCGGTCAGCACGGCCGTCTTCGGCGAGGCGGTCGCGGAAATCGGCCAGCACGCTGTGGTGGAACCCGGGGTCGTCCAGCTCCATGGCCATCGCGTACTTGAAGTCGATGCGGCAGCGGACCGCCTCGGCGGCCTGCCGGTCCGAAAGCCCGCGGGCCCTCGGACCGACGCGCCGCCGTGTAGGCGGTCCTGACGGCTCCCGCAGCCCATCATTCGGAGCGCCCCAGGCGGGGCAGCTGGTTCAGCTCGACTGAGCCGGGGGACACGCAGAGTGGTTGTGCACCCCGGCAGGCCCCGCCGAATCCTGTAGCAACGCCCGTGTTGGCTCCCTACAGCCGCCGTATGGTCACCGAGGACGAGACCCCAAGTCAGCCCGACATTACTCCGATGCTCAAAGGCCGGACTAGTGCCTGCAAGGCAGCACGCGACGCCATCGCCGCCGGTGCCGAGGTAGTGCTCGACGACGGGCAGCCGCCACAGTGGATGGTCCTCGGCATCGCTGCGAGAAGGCTGAGGCGGTCGTTGAAAATCGGCCTGGTGACCCTCGGCCTCGACGAGACCGTTGAGGTCCTCCGCGCTCGGCCACACGACGAGCGACTGCGTACCGGCAATATCGTCACAACAGACTGGTCCTGGTTCTTCACCCTGTACTTCGACGCCACTGGGACCGAGCTCCTGGCATGCGGCGGCGTCAAGAACGAGCGTCCCTCGCGCGGGGTGGGTCAGAAGCTCCAGATGTAGAGGCCGCCACCCGTGTTCACCGCAGACTCCGCGAGCCGGGCAACGCCCTGCAAGACCGCCAGAAGATCATCGTCGGTCATCTCGTCGCCGTCCTCAGACCAGAGCCGCGCGGTCCAGCGGCTGGTGAGCTCTTCGAGTTCGGCGGAACTCGCCTTGGCGAGCGCTCGTGTCAGCTGCTTCGGCAAAGCGAACACCTCAACGCCATCGTTCAAGGGTTCAGTGACCCACGCCGGCCACGGCCGCCACGCATAGACCTGCTCCAACGGCGGGGCCTCGGCTGAAGGCTCCTGGAAGTACATGTCCCACTCGGCGATGGCACTGTCCGGCTCGATAAATCGGCAGGTCACAGATTCAAAGGTCTCACCAGGTCCCCGCAGGCGCGTCTCAGCGGCGGCTTCGTCGTCGGGGGCGAGGAAGAACACTATGTCGTAGGCCATCCGAGCATGATGGCAGCCCGCCGAACTGACGCGGGTGAAGGCACGTGACTGGCATCTCGACCAGTCGCAGGCTCCCGCCGTCCTTGGTAGCGACGACTGCGGCTGCAGCCAGCCACCGTACGACGGCGGCTCTCGGCTGTCTTGACAGCCCAGCCGCTACCTTCCTCACTTGGAAGGAACCGCCATCCTGCGGAGCCTGACCGCGAGCGGAACTGGCACCGCCCCGCAGCGACTTATCGCATTTTCCGCCGAACTCGACATACCGGCTGCCGACCTTCTCGTCGTCGCAGGCCACGCTGTGCCGGCGGAACTCCTTCCCCCGGAGCGCGACGCCAGGGTCACGAGGCAGTTCGCATACCGCGTCAGCCACTGCGATGCAGAACCTTTCGTGCAGCCGCCATTGCCGGGCCGCCGCCCCGCCGAGACCAGGCTCGCTGCCGCGCTCGGCGCACTAATCAGCAACCGCGGCTTCGGTATCCGCGAACTACCTTTCATGGGACTGTCCCTCAGCAGCCCTGGATGCTCACCTGGGAGGAAGACGTGGATGCTCACGCGCTGCGTCGACAGGCTGGTCGATCTCGGCGATCGCCCGGCACCTGGGGCACGACCGCAAGACGATCCGCGACTTCTACACCACGGGTCAGCACGAGGCGGCCAAGACCGACTACCGCGTCGAAATCACCAAGCTCTCCAACGAGGGCAGCACCAGTGTGAAGGAAGCCGCCAAGAAGGCGCTGGAGGACGGCACCACCAAGGCGCTGCTCACCTTCATCAAGAACACTCAGTTCGGCGCGCGCAGCATCGACGAGCGGGCCACCGCCACCAAGCTGTTCAACGACGGCGGTCCCGAGGTCAAGGCTGCCGCGAAGATCGCGCTGAACGCAGCCGTCAACGATGTCCACTCCTTCGTCGACGCCGGCCAGTACATGGCCGACCGCAAGGACCAGCTCGCATACACCCACATTGGGACGGGCGCCACGTACCGGTCGACCCCGTGGTGCACGAGCAATATCACCTCGAGCTCCGCGCCGGCCGGTCCCTCCTTTGTACGCGACGAGGGCGGGCGTGTTGTTGGAGTAGTGGCCCTCGAGGATGACCGGCCGGGTCCCGCCGCCGTCCGCGGTCCAGGTGCCGTGGAGCAGGGCGTCGTCCTTTTCGCCCGGGTAGACGGCGTGCAGCTTGCCGTCGTAGGAGGCCATGGCGGCGGTCCGTAGGGGAGGCGGCGTAGCCGGTGCCCTCGGGCGAGCTCCACTCATCTCCATCGCTCTTCTGGTCGCCTTTGTGGCGGGGCTGGCCGCAGGCATGCTGGCTAGGCTTGCAAAGACCTCGTACGCGGACGTCGCGGCCCGCGGGGGTGCGGCCTTCATCGTCACCACACCGGTCGTTGTCCTACTCATGCAGGCGGCAGGGATCCTCACAGCCCCATAGCCCAAAACCCTGCACTGGCTGCGCCGCGTCCCGCACACCGGTACGGAATACGGCAGAAGGATCGCTGCTCGCACGACTAGAGGGCCCGTTGCTCGCCTGAGCAACGGGCCCTCTCGGTGTCGGGGGTGTGCCCCGATCCAACCCGCACCGGCGGCGCGGTGTCCCCGGATTTGAGATGCTCGGGCCAAGGCGCGTTCGCAGTCACGGTCCACTGAGGATCCTGTGGGTGCCGACGCTGCGCGCCACGATCCAGCGACCGTGGTGCAGCTCGGGCCCGTACGACCGCTGGCGCGCCCGTTCAGCGCCCAGGTGAGCTTGTAGACCTCGGCAGCGACGCACATTCTTCACGTGTAGGCCAGGCCGGCCGGGACATCCGGTGCGCAGGTCGGGGCTGAAGGCTTTCAGGACTACGAGGCCGCACCAGACGTACGCCATCCTCGTCGGCGGCTGCTTGAGGGACTGCTCTCCGACGCCATGGGCCAGCTGGATGACGTTGACGGAGGGGTCGCCTCTCTACCGGGCTGACGTGGTGGCCCTGCTTGCACGCTGTACGATCCGCGCCCCGACGTGCCGCGCCCGGCGGGGCGGACCAGGGGCATTTCCAGTATCCAGGCCGTGGGGATGTCTGGACGGGGGCGGCCCGGTGGCGGAACCCGCCGGTCCGGTCAACGTCGAGAGCGTCGCCACAGCCACGATCGCCGTTGCGTGCGCGCTACCGCGGCCCGTGCTATCGCGAGGTTGCTGCGGGTGGTGAGCGTGTTGGGGTGGTCTGGGCCGAGGACGCGTTCGCGGTCGGCGAGGACTTGCTCGTGGAGGTCGGCCGCCATCCGGGGTTGACCGAGCGAATGGACTGCCGTGGCGAGGTTGTTGCGGGTGATCAGGGTGTCGGGGTGGTCGGCGCCGAGGACGCGTTCGTAGTCGGTGAGGTTTTGCTGGTGGAGGTCGGCGGCCTCTTGGTGGCAGCCGAGATCGCTGAACGTCGTGGCGAGGAAGTTGCGGGTGGTGAGGGTGTCGCGGTGGTCCGGGCCGAGGTGGCGGGCTTCGCCGTCGAGGACGCACTGACGTAGTCGGTGCTGTTCGGCAGCATCCCCCGAGTTCTGGAGAGTGCCGGCGAGGTCGTTAAGCAGGTCGCGGATGGTGGTGAAGTCGGTTGAGGTTGTGCGGTGGAGGAGAGACGGGAGGTGTGGGGCGAGGAGACGGGCGCTGGGCCAGCCGGCGCGACCCGCGCTGATGGTGTCGCGAACGGCTTCCGCGAGGTGGATATCGATGGCGGCGTAGCAAGTGGCGCGATCCGTGCCGCGGGGTGTGGTGAGAGCGATGACTTCGTGGACCAAGGGGTGCAGCACGACTTGTCCAACCATGAGCCTGCCGGCACTGCCTTCCCGCGGTGTGGCTGGAGTGTTGATCAAGCCGTACTGGTGGAGGGCGGCGAGGGCGGCATCGAGTTCGGCCGCGGTGACCCTCTGCCCGGTGGCGTCGGTAAGGAGGGCGGGGGCGAGAAGTGCACGGGGGACGGGGGCGGGGGCCAAGAGGGCGAGGAGGAACAGGGTGGGGCGCGCAAGCGTGTAGCCGTCGGTGTGGAGCTGGGTGAGGGAAAGATCGAAGGTGTGCCGAACCACGCTGCGGGCGACCTCCGGGTCGGCAGCCTGTGGGTGGTCGGCTCCGAGGAGGTCGGAGAACTCGGCGGCGAGGGCATCGTGGTAGGCGGCGAAGGTGCGGTAGCGGCTGGTGGGGTTGGCGAGGTAGTGCCCCGCGGTGTGCAGGGCGAGGGGGAGTCCGCCGAGCCGTTCCCCGAGGGCGGCGGCCTCGGCCGCCGTGCCGGCCGCGGGCGCGGCATCACGCAGCACCGCGCCCGCGTCGTCGGCGGCCAGGGGCTCGAGGGGGAGGAGGCGGGCCTGGGCCCCCCAGGTGGCGCGCGAGGTGTCGCGGGTGGTGACCAGGAGGAGTCCGCCGCCGTCGGGGCGCACCCAACCACGGTAGGAGCCCACCGGGTCGCTGCTGGGCCCGAGGTTGCGGGGAGTGTCTACGTTGTCGATCACGATCACCCACCCCCGTATCGCCGCTAGCTGTTCCCACACCACGTCGACCAGCGCGGTACGGCCGCTCTGGGCGTCGTTGAGCCGGGGTACGGGGAGTCCTAGTTCCTGGGCGATGCGTGTGAGGTCGTGGGCAAGGCGGGCGGCATCGTCCTGCCACCGAACCCAGAACACCGCCCGCCCTTGCGTCTCGGCCCGTCTGGCGGCCTGCGCGGCGAGGGTGGTCTTGCCCAGGCCGCCGGTCCCGCAGACCACGACGAGTCCGACGTCCCGGCCTGCCGCCAGGCTATGGAGTTCGGCGAGCTAGGCCGTTTATTGTGGATCACTCCGGGGAGCGGGACGATGGCGGCCATGGTCTCTGATGAAACGCCCATCCATTCCGCGAATCACGCCGCGAACGACCTCATCGCGTGCCCATGCTGCTTCCAGCGAACGTTGGAGGAGCGGGCAAACTTCGAGATCTGTCCAGAGTGCGGCTGGGAGGACGACGGGCAGGATGATGTGGACGCTCACGTCGTCCGGGGTGGTCCCAACGGTCGGCTGAGCTTGGCGCAGGCCCGGTTGGACTACCTGGAAGAAGTCGCCGAGGTAACCGATGAGTCCATGACACGCGGTGGCGACGGGCTGTGGTTGTCAGAAGCACGGCGCCAGGTTCCGGACGTGGCTGATGAGGACAGCGTCCAGTAACGCTGGTTCTCGTTGTCAGGTCATGCCGTTGACCGATGTGCAATGGGCACGGATCGAACCGCTGCTTCCGGACCGGACACCGAAACGGGGTGGCCGGTGGAGAGATCATCGTCAGGTGATCGACGCGATCGCCTTCAAGTTCCAGACCGGCATCCAGTGGGTCCACCTGCCAGAGGAGTACGGCAACTGGCGAGGCGTCTATAACCGGCTACGGATGTGGGCCCTCGACGGCACCTGGGAGCGGGTGTTCACCGCGCTGATGGCAAAGGCCGATGCCGAGAGGGACCTGACCTGGGTCGTGTCGGTGGACTCCACGATCGTGCGAGCTCACCAGCATGCGGCCGGGGCCCGTAAAAGGGGGCCCCGGCCGACGAACCGGCAGACCACGCCATCGGCCGCTCCCGCGGCGGACTGACCACCAAGATTCATCTCGCAGCCGACGACCGCTGCCGGCCCCTCGTCTTCTTCCTCACCGCTGGCCAGGCCGGTGACGCACCAGCCTTCGTGGACGTCATGGCCCGTCTGCGCGTACCCCGACGGCGCGGACGACCGCGCACCCGACCGGACGTAGTCCTGGCCGACAAGGCCTATTCCTCACGCGCCATCCGCGAGCACCTACGCAGGCGCGATATCCGAGCGGTGATCCCCGTCCCGGCGGACCAGCAGGGCCATCGGCTCCGACGAGGCAGCCGGGGCGGCAGACCGCCCGCCTTCGACCGCGAGACCTACAAACAGCGCAACACCGTCGAACGGTGCATCAACCGCCTCAAGCAATGGCGGGGCATTGCCACACGCTACGAGAAGACCGCAATCATCTACCTCGCCGGACTCCACATCGCAGGCATCTTCCTCTGGTCGGCCCGGTGATCCAAACGAGACCGCCTAGCTGTCGCGGCCGCGAATGGTGTCCTGGACAGCCGGAGCACGGTGGGAGGGGTGAGCGGCGGCCGTCCGCACCCAACGCCCACCCACCCCCCTGTTCCCAACGGGTGAAGCGGTCGGAGCGGGAGACCGCAGGGCGATCAGCGAGACGACGAGAGCGAGCACGCCGACGCTCCCGCCTATCACGCTGGCGAGCTGATCCGCCGTCTCCAGCCCGATCCGCGCGACTCCCCACGCGATCCCGCCCGTAATTGTGGCTCCCACCGGCGCCCCCAACAGCCGAATCGCAGCCCAACCCCGTCGGCCCCGATCCACACGCTCACCCGCCACGCCTGCACCCCCCCGAACCACTCGCCCCGTCCCGGTAAGTCGAGGATGCCCATCGTCGTCGATCCGCGGGTAGAGCCGAGGGTTTCGGTACCCACCCGTGACAGCACCCCCGGCCGACGACGTCTCCCGAAAAAGGAGGCGCAGCCAGCTCGTAGTTCCTTAGGGCGGCCCGCACGCCCAACACGCGCAAGCCGGGCCGGAAGGGCCGACCAGTGCGCAGGTCGGGCACGAAGGCGTCCAGGACGATGCGGCGGAAATGCCGACGCTGGGCGGGGGTGAGGTGGTGGAGATCGGTGGTGAAGCGGGGGAGAGGCTCGAAGGTGGGGACGGTGGTCTCCTTCGGGTATCGATGGATGTCGCGATCATTCGAGCCGGTCAGATGTACCGCTACGACCTGCGCCAGGTCGTCGTTGGCGACGGCCTCCGCCCGCCCCGCACACCTCTTCGCAAGGCTCAGGAGGAGGCCGGTGCCCCGGCCGGGCGATGGATGGGCCGCGGCCTTGCCGTGCTCGGACTGGCGGCGGGGGAGGAGGTCACCGAGAGCCAGCTGCGGAACCTGTGCGGGGAGCGGGGCCGGCACCCGTCTGCGGACCGGATCGAGGCCGAGGAACTGGCCGGGGGGAAGTCCCCGAAGGTGGCGGTGCGAGCCGGCGCTCTCGGGCGGCGGGTGGACGTCACAGGGTTCGATCTCGTATTCCGGCCGCGGCTGACGATCTACTTCCTTTGGGCGCTTGGCGATGACGCGACCCGGCTGCCGATCGAGGCCGCGCACGAGGGCACGAGCGCGCGATCGAGCGGGTGCTGGAGTGGATCGAGGACGAGGTCGCGGTGATCCGGTACGGCAAGGACGGCATCTACAACGTCCGGCCGCCCGGCGGCCTGGTCGTGGCCCGCTTCCGCCACTACGAAGCAGGCTCGGGATTGCCTCTCCTCCAGGACCACCTGCTGCTGTCGGTGAAGGGGCAGCGCCTGGACGGGAAATGGGGGTCGATCCACCCGGAGGTCTTGTTCGAGAACACCATCGCCGCACCCTCGCTCTACAACGAGATCGTGGCCGCCGAGGTCTGTGAGGCGCTGGGGCTGGCGACCGAGCCGCGCACCGTCACCGCGGGGCGCCGGCCTGTCATGGAGATTGCCGGGGTGCACGTCAGCGGCTGGACGAGAAGAAGAGCGCGCGGCACCGGGCGCTACACATCTTGCGGGACCGTGAGCCGAAGTTCTTCTACTTCGGCGAGTACCAGAACCTTCCCGGCCGGATCGCCCTCGCGGAGTTGGTCGGCCGGGAGGAGGAGTCCGGCACCTCCGGCATCCAGACGGCCCGGGCGCTGCTGGCGCTCGTCAGCACGACGGCGGGGGCTCTGTCGTCTGAGGACTTTGAAGAGCGCAAGGCGGAGCTCGAAGCGGTCGGCAACGACCTCACACAGCAGGTCTTCGAGTACTGGAAGCAGAATCCGGACCTGTCCGTAGAGATCGACCTGGACAAGCAGACGGTCCACCACCCCAACGGCTGTCGCCAGCCACCTCGACATCCGGGTCAAGGACCGTCGGCACCCGTTCACCAACAACTTCTGTGCCCGATCCACCGGCTTCCAGTGGTTCTTCAGCTTCCTCGCTGCATTCACCGCGTTCGAGGACTACCCCCATGGCGTTGTCGTTCTGCTCGACGAACCTGGACGGAGCCTCCACGGCCGCGCTCAGGCGGATTTCCTGCGCTTCATCAACGAGCGCCTCGCCCCGGTCGCCCAGGTCATTTACACCACCCACTCACCGTTTATGGTCGAGACCGCCCGCCTCGACCGTGTACGGATCGTCGAAGACCGCGGCCCGGCCGCAGGCGCCGTCGTCACCGACGAGGTCCTTGCCGTCACCGGCGACTCGCTCTTCCCCCTGCAGGCGGCTCTCGGCTACGACATCGCCCAAAGCCTCTTCGTCGGCCCCGACAACCTCCTGGTCGAAGGCGCGAGCGACTACACCTACCTCACGCTCATCAGCGATCTCCTGAAGGAATCAGGACGCACCCACCTCGACGAACGCTGGCGAATGCTGACCGTTGGCGGCGCCACGCACATCCCCGTCTTCGTTGCCCTCATCGGCACCAACCTCCAGGCCACCGTCCTCATCGACAGCACCCCGGCTGGATTCGCCAAGATCAAATCCCTCGCCAACAAGGGACTGCTGGCCCCCAAACGACTCCTGCTCACCGACACCTTCACTGACGGCGTGAAGGACAGCGACATCGAGGACCTGTTTTCCCCCGGCGACTACCTCAAGCTGTACAACGCCGCCTTCGGCACCGCGCTCAAGGTCAACGACCTCAACGGTAAGGACCGCATTATTGCCCGTATCACCCGGGCGACCGATTCTCCGTTCACCGAGCACGGCCGCCCCGCCGACACCCTGCTGCGGAAGCGGGACACCCATCCCAGACGCCCGGACAACGTGACAGTGCCGCTCAGTGGGTGAGTGCCCGCAGTCGAGCGGGCACTCACCCTTCATTGGCCTTGGCCACTCTGAGCGTTACTTGCTCGCGTCGGCTCCCGCTGATGTGGACGCCTGGAGAACGGCGCAGGCGGAATCCCACCAGGGAAGCTCATGCCTGACCTCGTCGAGACGACGCCCCATGTAGTCGGGTGGTCCGTCCGGGATTCCTTCAACCTTGAAGAGATGGAACTCTGCCCGCGCTCCGGCGACGGCGAGCCTGCCATCCGGAAACAGACCGATCTCCATCCGCCACGTCCTGCTGTCCGTCATGGGAGTGCTCGACATGACCGTGAAGGGGAGAAGGTCGCGCTCCAGCGGCTGCTCGCTCCACTGGAAGGAATGGAGTCCGCTGACCACGAGCAGGGCGGCATTGCCGGTGCGGTAGTGCAGGGCGGTCCTCATGTCCAGGAGCAGCCCGGTACGACCCGTGAGAGGGCACACCCTGCAATCGATCAGGCCGGCTTCCTGCAGAGCGTCGGCCTCACGTAGCGGATCCCATTCGAGGGAGTTCCGCGATGTCCCGGCGGCATCGGTGTAGAGATCTTCGATGAGAGTCATTGGAACTTGATGTGGTTGTAGGGGTCGGCGTTGGAAAGACCGGCCTTACCCGTGATCGGATTCATCGTTTGGCCGATTTCGTTCATGTAGTTCACGTATCCCTTGGGCTTCGGGTGAGGGCCCGTTGTCACCGGGTCCATGACACGGGCGTAGCGCACCTTGGGGTGCAGGCCGTTGGCTATCGCCTCGCTCTTCTTAATCTCGTAGACCCAGCCCTTCCCACTCTCGGCCTGGGCGATGGCCTTGCGTCCCTTGGGAAGCCAGAACGTCTCCCCGTTGGGGCCTGTCACATTGCCCGTCAGGCAACGGTTGTTGTGGACCAGGACCGGGGTGGTGCCCGCCAGCACATAGTAGGTACTGAGGTCATTGACTGTGAGGTTGTACGCGGGCTGCAGACCCTTCCAGCGGTGCACCCTGACGATCGGTGCCCGGTCCCCGCTGGGCAGCAGCAGCTCGTCGCCGGCGTTGAGCTCCGCCGCTTGCGTCCACTGGCGGGACTTGACCGACCAGAACGGGTGGTTCCCGGTCGATGTCAGGCTGCCTCCGCCCACGGACGAGTCGAGGGTGATGGCCGCGAAGTCCCGGTCGTCGGGTGTGTAGATGGTGGCGTCGACTTGCCGCGGTCCCGACTCACCGGTCAGGGGATCGGTTGCGCGGACCTGGTCGCCGACCTGGACTCGCTCGATGGGGACCGCCGATCCGTCGCCCATGAGCACCAGGGTTCCGGCGGGAAAGCTGTTCTCGCAGGGGTTCCGCTTGAAGAGGTTGCCGATCGAGTCGAAGATCTCGCTGGCCGAAGTGCCGAACTTCTCCGCCCAGCGCGCGCCCTTCAACGGCGCGGCCAGCCAGCCTCCGATGGGAAGCATGGAGGCGCAAGAGAGGAGGGCGTCCTTCCACGCGTCCTTCTCCCCCAAACCGTACTTGTTGAGTCCGCTCTCCACTCCGTAGGCGATGCAGTTCACGGCGTCGGCGGGTTCGCCGATGACGGGGATCAGGCCGAGTTCATCCAGCCGGAGGTGGATGAAGTCCTTGAGGCTCATGCCGGGCGGGACGCCGTTGCCGATGAGGCCTTGGACCAGGGCGAGGGTCTCGGAGGAGCCGCCGGCTTCCGACTCCTGCTGCATCCTCGACTCGTGTTCGGCTTCCTTCTTGTCGAGCAGCGCGCGCTGTGCCTCCAGGTAGCGCTCCTTCTGGTACCGGTCGACGGTGGACTCGAACTTCTGTTGGGCCTGTGCGGCGCTCTCGCCCGCGTTGAGGGCCGACTGGCGGGCCTGGTCGGCCGCCTGGAAGGCGCTCGCGGCGTATCCCTGGGCGGCGCCGTAGCTGGCCTGGGCGGATATCGCGGCGTTCCTGGCCTTGCGGGCACTGGTGGCGGCCCGCTCCTCGGCTTGGCGGGCCGAGGTCGCGGAGGCGGCTGCGGAACGTGCCGATGCGCTGGCTTTCTCGGCGGCCGCCAAGGCCCGGGCGGCGTGGTCCTTGGCCTCCTCGGCGGACTTGGTGGCCTTGGCGGCCTGCTCCTTGGCGAGGTCCGCGTGGTCCTGGGCCTTCTCGGCCCATTCGGCGGCGTCGTAGGCGGACTTGTAGGCCAGGGAGGCGGTTTCGCTGGCCGTGGCGATGATCGACTTGATCTGCTCGACGTGCGCGGCGTTGAGCTGGTCGCGTCGAGCGGCCTTGTGCTGGCCCGAGGTGACGAAGGTGATCAGGTTGGTGTCGGGGCTGGCGAGTGCGGCTTCGGCTGCGGCCTTGACCTCCGCACCGCCGCCCTCGGCGAGCCGGGCGGCTTCGACCCGGTAGTCCTCGATGCGGGCCTGGTGCTGCCCTTGCTGGAGGAAGGTGTCGAGTGTCTTGGGGTCGGGGTCGGCCAGTGCTGCCTGGGCGGCTTCCTTGACTCCCACTCCGCCGGCCTCGGCGAGGCGGGCCACTTCGATGCGGTTGTCGGGCGCTGCGGCCCGGTACTGGCCGACGGCGAGGAAGGTGTGGACCTGCTCCGGGGTTCCCGCCAGCGCGGCAGCGGCCGCCGTGCGGACATCTGCGTAGGGGGACTGCCGTGCGAGGACGTCTACGGCTTCCTTCTCGTCCTCGTTCTCCGCCGACTTCCAGCTGGTCCGTGCGTAGGCGATGACGGTGGCTTCGTCGCCGGCCAGGGCCTGCTCGGCGGCGGCGCGGCTCCAGGGGCCGCGGATCTGCAGGGCCGTCATGGCCATACGGCGGCCGGCGGCCGCGACGTCCGCGGGCGGGGCGTTCGGGTTGGCGGCCTGGGCGGCGAGCGTGTCGAAGTCGGTCTGGAGCTGGAGGGCTTCCTGCTTGACCTTGGTGATCTGGGTTTTGGTGGCGTCGGTAGCGGCCTTGGCGTCGCGGGCCTCGTTGACCAGCAAGGTGGTGCGTACGGCGATCTCGTCGGCCTCTCCCTTGCGGGTCTTGGCCTGGATCTCCTGTGCCTTGGTGACGGCGGCCGTCGCGGCCTGGGCGGCCTTGAGCGCCTCGGCGGCGTTCACCTTGGCGGCGTTGGCCGCGGCCTGTGAGCCGGCGGCGTGCTCGTTCGCCTTTCGGGCCGCTTCCGCGGCCTTGCGTGCGTGATCGGCGGAGGATCGCGCGGCGTCGCGGGCTTGTTCCGCGGCCTTGATGGCGTCCTCCGCGTGGGCCTGCGCCGCCAGGGAGGCACGGCGGGCTTCCGCCGCGTGGCGCTCCGCAGCGGCTGCGGCCGCCTTGGCCTGGCCTGCGCTGGCCCCGGCCTGGGCCGCGTAGCCGGCTGCGGCGTCAGCGCTGGCCGCGGCGGCGTTCATGTCCTCGATGGCTCCGAGGGAGGCGGTCAGCGCGTCCTTCGCCGCCCTGGCCGTCTGCAGCATCGCGTCGAGGGTGTCGGCGATCTTCTCGGCGTCCGTGGCCGCCTTCGCCGCGTCGGCGGCCGCCTGCTCGTTGACCTTGCCGGACGCCGCGGCCGACCACGCCCGGCTTGCGGCATGGGAAGCGCGCTGGGCCGCGGTGGAGGCGTTGGCCGCCGCGGTGATCGCGGTCTGGGCCGCGGCGTTGGCGGCTCGGGCAGCCGAGATGGCGGCCTTCGCGGCCTCGGCGGCGCGCCTGGAGGATTCCGCGGCACGGCGGGCTGCGTCCTCGGCCTTGTCGGCGTCGTTCTTCGCGGCGAGGGTCTCTGCCGCGGCGACGGCGGCTTCCTGCTTCGCCAGACCGGCGGCGGTCTTGGCCTTCTTCGCCTGGCCCTCGGCACTGACCTTGGCCTTGTTGGCGGCGACCGCGGCGTCGGCGGTCTGCTTGGCCAGGTCGCTGACGCTGGCGTGCTCCTGGTCCTGGGCACGGGTGATGTACTGCCCGTAGGCGAGGAAGTCCCGCACTTCGCCGATGCCGGTGGCCAGGGCCGCGGCCGCGGCGCGCTTGGTGGCCGGGCCGCCGGCGGATTCGATCTGCGCGACCCGGACCCGGGCGTCGTCGTCACGCTGCTTGTACTGGCCCTCGTTGAGGAAGGCGCGTATGTCGTCGATGCTCCCCCGCATTGCGGCGTCGCCCGCCTCGCGGACCCCGGTGCTGCCCGCCTCGGTGGCCAGTGCCGCCGCGACGCGCTGGTCGTCCGCCAGGGGCTGCTTCCAGCCGTCCTTCATGAACACGGCGAGCTGGTCCGGGGTGCCCTTGAGGGCGTTGGCTGCCGCCTCGCTGACGCCGGGACCGGCTTCGGTGACGAGGGTGAGGGCGGCCTCGCGCAGGTCCAGTTCTTCCGCGACCTTCTGACCGTCGGCCAGGTAGTCGCGCACCTGCTGGTTGGTACCGGTGAGCGCCTGTTCGGCGCCGGCCCGGGCCGCGGGACCTGCGGACTTCCAGACTTCCAGCACCCTGCCGCGGTCGGTGAGCGATGTTCCGGGGGGATCCTCGGCGACTGCTGGCGCCGCCGAGATGAGAGTGGCCACGAGGGCCAGGGGCAGGACTCCGCGGGCGGACCTGCCGGCCGTCTGGAATCCCCTCCTCCAGGGCCCAGAGCCTGCATGTTGACGCACTGATGGAAACCTTCTGCTGGTCGGTGGATGCCGAGAAGCGCCACCAGCGTTATTACGCGGGCGGTTCGTCTCCTCGGTTCGCAACGCACGTGTGCCCCGCCGCCTTCTGTGATTCGGCATCCCCAGGCCGAAGGCAGCCGCCACAGGCCGAGTCCCCTGACCCGGCCGCGCGTCGCTGTGAACGTGATACCTGATCTCCGACCTGCACGGAAGGTTGCACTCCAAGCGGTGACCGTAACCGGATCGTGACCGAAACGGCTAGCTAACAGACCAAGATCAAGGCGCGGTCACCGGATTGATAAACCTGTGGCTATATTGACCGGCGGCCCCCCCAGGCGACTCCCGAGCGTCCGCCGTCCCTCGGCGGCGGTCCTCCACCCTGTGAACACCCTGCCGCAGCGCAGGGGTTCGATCCGGAAAGCGAACACTCTCGTGCGCATGCGCAAATGGATACCCATCACTACCGCGGCGATCGCCGTAACCCTGGGGACGCCCACCACACTGGCCACCGCAGCCGGTGAACCGACGCCCACCGCGCCGTATACCGCCGAGGACGGCTCCTACCCCAATCGCGCCGACATCCACGCACTGACCGGCGCTGACCTGATCGAGGGCGACGGCAACATCACCCTCGTCGCGTGCTCCAGCCCGTACCAGATCATGGTGTGGGCGCGGAACCTGCCCACCGACGAGTCCAGGGTCTGCTTCGCGGCCGCCAACACCGGCTACCTCCGGGTCAACATCCCTCGTGCCTACCGCATCGAGACCAATGACCGGGACATCAAGGCGAACGTGTCGATCGAGGGCACCACCGAGGACCTGACCGTTCCGCGGGACACCACCAAGGGCTTCGGCGAGGCCAACCCCGCCGACCCCAAGCAGGCGGTCCTGCTGGAGATGCGCGTCACCGGTTCGGCCACGAGCCTCACGCCTCCGCCGATGGCGCCCAACCCGTACGCCTTCGTCGGCAAGCTGCGCATCGGCCAGCTCCGCACCTGCACCGCGGTCCTCGTCGACCCGCGCTGGGCGCTGACCGCGGCCTCCTGCTTCGCCGCGGACGGTAAGCCCGCCGCCGGCAAGCCGGTCCAGGCCACCACCCTCACCGTCGGCCGCAGCGACCTCAACCAGATCACGGTCGGCGCCACCCGCACCGCGGTGGAACTGGTCCCGCACCCCGACCGTGACCTGGTCATGGTGAAACTGGACCGGGGCATCTCCAACGTGAAGCCGGCTGCCCTGGCGACCACGGCGACCACCGCCGACGAGAGCGTGAAGGTGGCCGGGTTCGGCCGCACCAGCCAGGAATGGGCCCCGACGGCGCTGCACAACGCGCCGTTCAAGGCCAATATCGGCAACTCCGCCGACCTGAACCTGACCCCGTCGGGCGAGGGACTCGTCTGCCAGGGCGACGCCGGTGGCCCCGTCTTGCGCGAGTCGGGCGGCAACCTCCAGCTCCTCGCCATCACCAGCCGCTCCTGGCAAGGCGGATGCCTGGGAGCCACGCAGGACGAAGAACGGACCGATGCCGTCGCGATGCGCACGGACGACATCCGCACCTGGATCACCGGCACCGCCTTCGCCCGCCCCGGCGACATGAACGGCGACAACAAGCCCGACCTCGTCGCGGTCGACGACGCAGGCAAGCTGCTCCTCTACCCCGGCGCAGGCACCGGCGCCATCGGCGCGCCGGTGACCATCGGCACCGGCGGCTGGTCCGGTGCGTCCGTGACGCACCGCGGCGACTGGAACGGCGACGCGATGGAGGACATCGTGGCCATCGTCGGCGGCGAGGTACGCATGTACCCCAACCTCGGTAACGGCACCATCGGCTCGCCCACCGAGCTGATCGCCAGCGTGCCCACCTCCGCCCAGGTCGTCGGCATCGGTGACACCAACCGCGACGGCAAGCCGGACCTGCTGATCACCCACACCAACAAGCTCTTCCTGTACCCGGGTGCCGTGGGCACCGCTCCGGCCGTCGCCACCCCGATCACGATCGGCACCGGCGGCTGGGACGTCATGGAACTGACCGCCCCCGGCGACGCGGACAAGGACGGCCGCGTAGACCTGCTCGCCCGGGACACCCGTGACGGCATCCTCTACCACTACGCCGGCCAGCCCGACGGCAAGAACTTCAGCGACCGCACCGAGTACGGCCGCGGCTACACCAAGGCGATCCGCCCGCTGCTCGCCGGCGCAGCCGATGCCGACCTCAACGGAACCGCCGACATGTGGGCCACCGCGAATGACGGCACCTTGAAGTTCTACAAGGGCGGCAGCTCGATCCACGGCCCGATCGACGGCCCGAGCATCCAGGTCGGCACCGGCGGCTGGGGCGCCATCCAGTCCCTCAGCTGACCCGTCCGAACATCCGTCTCACCAGCAGTGAAGGCCGGCCGGGTCCCCGAAGTGCAGGGGAATCCGGCCGGCCGCTCCGCGGTGCGGGGGCGGCGGGGCATCTGTATGCAGCCCTCCCCGCGCCTTCCCCCGCGCATCCGGCTGGCTCCATCGCGCGGAACGGCCTCCCCTGCGGTTCCAGCAGATCCTCCCGGAGCACCGCATGGGCTCATCCACCATTCGAAGTCTGACGCGAGTGCGCACTCAGAGCGCGGCTTGGCGAACGGACGAAGCGCCTAAGGCCCGGACCCGTATCCCGACCGAGGCCTTGAACGGCGGTACATGCGCCGAGTCCACGGTGACCGGGGATACATCCGAGGCTGTACGAAGGAGGCACCACGATGGCAAGCAGAGACCTATTCCAACTGTCCGGCACCTGGGACACCGCTCTGGCCAACGCCAGACAGCATTGCGACAACATGATGCAGTCCATAGGCGCCGATCCCGTCACGGGCGACATCTTCATCGCTCAGGTGGCCGAGGGCGGCAGCGCCACCGGCAACATCTGTCTGAACCGCATCGACCCGTGGACGGGCCAGAACACCGGGTCGATGCACCTGAACGGCTTCGGCCACGGCTACCAGATCGGTGTCCAGCACATCGACGGCAAGTCCTACGTGTGGACGGAGGCCGGTCCGGTCGCCACCAAGCTGAGCCCCAGCGGCAAGCCGGTCGCCTTCGGAACCCGCGTCACCCGCGTGCTGTTCAACCCCGGCAAGTACGACCTCACCATGGAGTCGACCGGTACTTCGAAGCCCTTCTCCACGCCCTTCCGGCCGACGCTCGCCGAGTACCCCGGCCATCTCGCATACGGGTGCGCCCCCACGGTCGACCCGGTGGGCCATCGCCTCACCATCCGGTTCGAGCTGAAGAAGCAGCTGTCGGACGGAACCTTCGACGACGCCGGATGGTTCTACGCCCAGTACCCGATCGACCCGGCCACCGGAAACGTCAGCGGAAACCTGACCCGCTGGACCAAGTCGCCTCCGAGCAGCGACCCGGGCGCCGCCCACATCTACGGGACGAACTTCCAGGGATTCGCCTCCTGCGGCGACTACCTCTACCTCTACACCGGTAGCAAGACGACCCCCGCGAACCCCGATCCGGACGACACCTACATCACCGCCCTTGCCTGGCCCGCCACGAGCGGCCAGCGGGCCACGATCGCGCACGCGCAGAAGATCACCGCGCTGTCCGAACTGCCCGCCCGTGAACCGGAAGGGCTGGCCGTCACCACGGTCGGCACCGAGGCCAAGCTCCTGTTCGGTATCGGCGGCTACGAGGAGCCCCGTCTCGCGGCAGTCTGCTACGTCTCCACCGCCCCATCCGTTGAAGGGATCAGGGCCTACACGGACTGGCTCGACCTGGCTGCCCCCGCCGTCACCCGCGCTACGCTCCAGGGACGCCTGATCGAGGTCCGCGGCAGCACCACGCTCCAACTCCGCGGCTCCTTCACCTGCGACCTGTCCACGCACACCCGGGTGGCGACGCTGCCGGCACCCCTCATCCCCAGCGGGCCCATCCGCGCCATCGTGGCCCGCAACACCGGCAGCTCCCACGTCGCATGCCGGGCCGAGGTCACCAGCGCCGGTGAACTGTGGATACACGGCGCCGGCCCCGAGGACAGGATCACCTGGATCGACCTCGGCGGCTTCTCCGCGGCATGGAACTGACCCGCACCCCGCCCGGACCGGCTGCTCCACCCGCGCGCGACCGCGCACCGCGACTCATCGTCTTGAAGGGATCCACCATGTCCACATCCCAGTCCAGCCGCCGCACACTTCTCACCGCGGCACTCGCGCTCCCCGCCGCCGCGGCCGCCGGGCCGCTCCTCGCCACCCCCGCAACCGCTACCGGGACCACCGAGGTCGGTGTCGCCGGCGGCTGGAGGCAGATCACCGTGACCAGCGGCGCCGGAATCGGCGTGCAGACCGTGCCCCAGTTCCGCATCGTGCAGATCGCGGGAACCGGCTTCCTCCAGCTCCGCGGCACCATCACCGGTACCTTCGACACGGACTTCCTGCTCGGCACCCTCCCGGCCGACGTGAGCATCCCGACGACCGCCCGGGACATCTGCCCCCGCAACAACGTCAACGGCCTGACCACCTGCCGCGTCGAAGTCAACGCCCAGCGCCAGGTGTGGATCCACGGAGCCAACACCAACGCCAAGATCACCTGGCTCCAGCTCGACAACTTCTCCGCCGCCTGATCTCGAGGCTGATGCGGATCTTGAAATTTCCCCAGACCGGCTCTTCGCCTCAGTTGGTTCACGAAGTGAACCAACTGAGGAATCTGGGGAGCGGGACTGGTCACCGAAGTGACCGCCGGCCGCCCGCGCCGCGGGCTCCTGCCCTGGCGGACCCGAACAGGCCGAAGGCCCTCGCGCGCGCAGCACGGGAGCCTTCGGCCTGCGGTGATGACCCGCGTGGTTCGCCGGTGGTGTTCGGGTGGTTGGCGCCGTCATGGAGCGGAAGGTGTGGGGGTCACGTTCTGACGGGAACGCCGGAGACCGAGGTCAGGCGACGTGATGTCCCGTATCGCCGAGGTACGGCAGCGAGGCCGACTGCCTTGCCCGCAGCGGAGCCCGCCAGTCGCCGGTCCCTCCGTACATGTATCCGGCGGTCGGTCCGAGCGCCACCAGATCGGGGCGCCCGTCACGGTCTCCGTCGCCGATGGCGACGAGGTGCTTGTACGGGCCCCAGCCGGCGCCGACCCGCGTCGGCGCCGTGAACGTGCCGTCGCCCTTGCCCAGGTACAGCCACAGGACCCCGGCCTTGTCCCGGGCCAGCAGATCGCCCGCCGGGCCGCCCGCGATGTTCCCGACGGCCGTCAGTTCGTTGAAGTTCTGCCAGCCGCCGCCGATCTTCTTGCGGGGGGCGAAGGGGGCGGCGGCCGAGCCGGTGCCCTTGTAGTACCAGAGCACACCGGCCTTGTCGGCGGCGAGCAGGTCGGGGCGCCCGTCCCCGTTCAGGTCGCTGCCCGCGGCGATCCGGTCGTAGGTGTTCCAGCCGCCGCCGACCTTCGTGCGCGCCGCGAACCCGCCCCGGCCGTTGCCCTGGTAGAGCCAGAGCACACCGGCCTTGTCGCGGGCCACGAGGTCGCCGACCGCCGTCCCGCCGATGTTACCCGTCGCCTCGATCCGGTCGTAGACGTTCCAGCCCGTGCCGATCTGCCGGCGTGACTGGGCCGTCAGCTGGCCGTGCTCCTTGTAGTACGCGGTGTCGCTCAGCCACAGCCGGCCGGCGGAGTCCCGGTCGATCAGGTCCGGGCTGCCGTTGTCGTCGAAGTCGTGCGGCACGGTCTTGCGGGCGACCTGGAAGGTGCCCGACGCGGAGGTGGACGGGCCGATGCCGTTGAGCGGTGCCGCTGTCATCTCCCACGCGTACGCACCGTTGTACGCGCTGGTGAAGTCCGTCCCGATCGTGCCGTCCCAGGCGAACGTCACCGTCGGGCTCTGCGGGTGGGAGACGCTGAACTCACGGGTCTTTCCGGTCCGGACGTGCCGCAGGGTGACCTTCACGGCCACGCTGTGCCGGGAGAGCTGCCAGGTGAGGTCCGCCTTGCCGCCGTTCTGGTCGAGGTCGACGGTGGCGGGGATGCTGTCGCCCTCGATGACGACACGGGTCGGCTCGCCGGTACTCGCCACCATGGCGACGACCGGGGCGGCCCCGTCCGCGCCGGGCGCGAGCTTGTACAGCCCCTCGCCCAGGCCGATGGTCCCGCCCCGTACGTACAGGCTGTCGGGGGCTGCCGCGAGTGAGGTGAGGTGGTCGAGCACCTTCACCGTCTTCTTCGTCGCCGGATCGTAGGCGCTCAGGGCGTACAGCGGATTGCTGTCACCGTTGTCGATGCCGCCCGCCTCGCCGTACACCACCCAGCCGCCGACCAGGCCGATCTGCAGGTTGCTCGCCCACGCCTTGGGGATCGGGACCTGCTGGACCGCCCCCGACGACCGGTCCAGCAGGAACAGCGCCGGACTGTCCGTCCCGCCGAGCTCCGTCTCCGTCCAGGCGACGTGCGTCTGCGAAACGGCCATGGCGCCTTCGGAAGACCGCGCGGTCCGCGTGCGGATCCCGCTGACGGCGCCGGTGGCGAGGTCGATCAGCCCCCACCGCGCGACCGAGCCGACCCTGAACGTCACCAGGGCATGCTCCGGGGTACCGGGAGCGAAGCCGACGGAGCTCGCGCCGTCCGGCAGCCCGGTGACGGGCACCGTGCCGCCCTCCGTGGCGTGCCGGTGCATCTGCACCGTGCTTCCGTCGCCGGTCAGGGTGAACAGGGCGTTGCCCGCCGACCCGAGGTACGTGGCGGTGTCGCTCTCCCCCATGGGGAGGTGCAGCTCGGCCTTCGTCGACAGGTTCTCCGACACCACGGAGGAGCCGGTGTAGGTGACCAGATAGTCCGCGGTCCGCGAGGACCGCAGCTTGGTCGCGTCCTGAAGCCGCTTCGAGGACCCGTCGGAGTACCGGGTCCACCGGTTGTCCCCCCAGGCGTCCTTCGGCCGCGACACGAACCCGGTCAGCCCGGCCCCCGTCACCATCGACCCCTTGAGGAACGGCACCGGGGCGGCCGCGGCGGCCACCCCGCCGACCGCGTACGCGGCCCCCGCGTCACCGGCGACGGGCGCGACCACGCCGAGCGTGACGGCAAGAACGGTGGTGGTGGCGGCCAGCAGACCCAGACGCCGGGTCGGACGGGTTCGGAGCACGGACGGTTCCCCCTCGAAGACATGAACGAATCCAGCGCATCAGGCGCCACAGAAGAGGACCCACGACACCCCGCAATGGTTGTACGAACTCCTGCTGAGATGCGGGAGATCCGCACGGTCGCGGCCGAGGTCGGCGAGAGGCTGAACACCGCTCCGTCGGCCATCGCATCCTGGGTGTCCGGCGGTACACCATCGGGACAGACGGGCGAGTACATCGCCGAGGCTCTTACCAGAAAGATGAAGCGGCGCGTAACGGCCGGCGAAATCGGTCTAGGCTGCGCTGGCATCGGGGAGGCTCTGAGCGCCAATCCGCTCGCCACCGCCGTTGACCTCGGGAGATTCGTCATGCTCCGCCGCCGGGACTTCCTCAACTCCGCTTTCGCCGCCGCCGCTGTCGGCCTCCCCCTGGTGTACGACCATGAGGCCGTGGCCTCCACGTTGAAAGCCGCCCGGTCCGGCGGCAACATCGGAGCCGAGGAGGTAGCGACGGTCCGACAGCTCACGGAGAGTTCCGGAGCGTGGACGACCGTCTAGGCGGTGGCCACGGGCTGACCACGGTCACCACGTACTTGACCGACACCGTCACCCCCATGCTTGAAGCACGCTTCCCCTCCGAGGCCGCGCGCAGGGATGCCTTCGCGGCGGCGGCGCAGTTGGCAACCCTCGTCGGCTGGAAGCACCACGACCTGGGCTGTGAGGGCGCCGCTCAACGGTATTACCTGCTCGGCTACCAACTGGCCTGCGAGTGCGATCCGGCGGGGCACGCCGCATGGCAGATGAGGGCCCTGACGCACCAGGCCCTCGACCTCTCCCACCCCGACATGTGCGTAGAGCTGTCGGAGGAGGCGCTGCGACGGGCGACGGGGAAGGTGGACCGGCAGACCGAGACGCTGCTCCTGGTGACCTGCGCGAGGGCGTACGGGACGGATGGGGAGAGCGGGAAGGCTGCGCGGGCGCTGCTGGCGGCTGAGGACGCTCTCTCGGACACAGGCGAGCCGGTGCCGTCCTACGCGTTGGCATCCGGCCCGGTGGCGGCGACCGTCGCGTCACACACGGGCAAGACGCTCACGGCCATGAAGGACTTCGCGGCGGCGGAGCGGCACTACCGCACCGCGCTGGCTGCCCGTGCTCCGGGGACCTACCAGCGCGTGCACGGTCTGACCATGATGAATCTCGGGAAGGCGGTCGCGGCGCAGCACCGGCACGAGGAGGCCGTCGGCCTGTGGACCCGGTCGCTCGATTTCATGGACGGTGTGGTCTCCGACCGGAACCGGCAGGAGGTTCGGGCCATTCAATCGACGGCGGCCGGATACCGCAAGCGTGGGGTTGCCGGCGCAGCGAGCCTGGACCAGCGTGCGGCCGAACTGCTGCGAGCCACCGCGTAATCGCCCCGGCCGCGCTGGGCGTGGTGGTGCTGACGATGGGCGACCGGCCGGAGGAACTTCGGGCGCTGCTGGACTCGGTGGCGGTTCAGGAGGGCCCGGCGGCGACCGTGGTGGTGCTGGGCCAGGGCGTGAAGCTGCCCGTACTGCCGGACGGGGTGGCCGGCGTCGAGCTGCCCGGGAACCTGGGAATTCCCGGGGGCCGGAACGCGGGTGTGCAGTGGTTGCGCGAGCACGGTGGCGTGGACGTGGTGGTCGTCGTTGACGACGACGGGCTCTTGCCCCGTACGGACACGTTGCGGCTCGTGCGCGAGGCCTTCGTCGAGAACCCGTGTCTGGGGATCGCGGGCTTTCGGATCGTCGACGAGAAAGGGCTCACCCAGCGGCGGCACGTCCCCCGCCTTGGGGGTGCCGACCCGGCCGTGTCGGGCCCGGTCACCACCTTCCTCGGGGGCGCGCACGCCATCCGCATGAGAGTGATCGATGAGGTGGGAGAGTTCCCCGCGGAATTCTTCTACGTGCACGAGGAGACCGACTTCGCATGGCGGGCGCTGGACGCTGGGTGGGAGATCGACTATCGGGCGGACCTGCTGCTCCGCCACCCCCGCACGGCGGCGACCCGGCATGCGGCCTACTACCGCAACACCGGCCGTAACCGGGTTTGGCTGGCACGGCGCCACCTGCCCGCCGTCCTCGTGCCGGTCTACCTCGCGACCTGGGCCGCGTACACCGTCGCGCAGAGGCCCCCGCTGCACGGCCTCAGGTCGTGGTGGGCGGGCTTCTTCGAGGGCGTCCGGGTCCCGTGCCCGCCGAGGCGGCCCATGAGGTGGCGGACGGTGTGGCGCATGACCCGGCTGGGCCGGCCGCCGGTCATTTGAAATAGTGAAGCCCCCGCCGTCCCGGGGCCTAGCGTGTCGGGATGACTGAGCCGTTCGTCCAAGAGGGCGAGGGCGACCACGCGGTGTGCTGGCTCTGCCCGGCCTGGAGGCTGCCGCGCGAGGGGTCGCGGTGGCGGACCGTCCGTCGAGGTTGTGGCCGTTCAACGCGGCCGACGGCTACTGGTACGCAGACGCCGACGGGATCCCGGTCTGGGTTCACTCCGGCAAGGTGGGGCTGCCCGTGGAACGGGTCGCTCCTGTGCTGCCGCCGCACCCTCTTCCGGAGGTCGTCAAGCGGCGGTGGTGGCGAAGCCGATCGTCCAATACTCGTGGGAACGCGCAAGCCCCCCGCTGGCCGGCGTCGTGCCGGGGCAGAGGCTTCGGGGAGGTTTGTGGGGAGGTTCGCCGCCGGGGTGCGGGGACCGTTCAGTGGCCAGCCGACGTTCTCGGGGATGCATGGACGTTCAACGAGGTGTGCCAGAGCCCGTTCATGGCCAACGTCCATGAGGTCCAGGTCCTCAACGTCCCCTGAGAACGAGTCCGTGAGAGCTTCCTGGGGACGTGGGGAGGTACGGCCGAGGGGCGTGTCGGGGAAGTGCCCAAGGCGGTTCTATGGGCCCGGTGCTGGCTCCGTGACCTGCACTGGGGAGGTTTGTGGTGAGGTTCGCTGACGGGTGCGGCCGTGCGTGATGGGCTGGGCGTGAACGGACGTGCCGGCGGCTCGGGCCTGGCGCGACAGTCTGGGTCGGCCGCCGGACGCGGTGGTTCAGAGGCACTGTCCCGGCCCCTTCCTCAGGTGGAGGCGCTGATGCCCTCGCCGACCGCCCGCCTCTGGGGCCGCAGGACAGCCTCGGGTACCCGTTCCCCGGCGCGGAGAGCCACGCGTCCGGGGGGTAGCGAGCTCGGCCGCCAGCCGGCCGAGACGTGGCGCCCTGTCGGCGGGGCCGAACGGGTGCGGAGCCCAACGGGCGGCGCTGCTCACTGATCCGTTCATGCCCCCCGCCATGCCCGGCGCTCCGGCCGAGCGGCTCATGCTGCGCGCAGGCGCTTCGCCGCCTGTCCTCCGGCCTGGACGCGGGGACCATTGGGCCGTCGGTCAGTGGTTCCGCACGCCCTGGTCGGGTTACGTCGGCGCGTCGACGATGGTCGTATGGGCGAGCACGAACAAGCCGAGAACGACGGCGCCGAACTGGAGCGGCCGCCGCTGATCGACGTGCAGGCCCGCGTGGTGACGGTGGGGTTGGCGGGAGGCGATGGACGACGTCCGGCGTACGGTCGAGGTGCTCGCTCACCTGGTCAGTGACGCGCACGCCGCCCGTGTCTGGCTCGCGCTCTCGCACCCTTCGTGGGAGGCGTACGGGGCGGTGGAGTTCGGGATCAGCCGGTGGCGCAGGTCTACCGGCTGCTCGATGTCGCCCGCGGCGTGGCTGCCATCCGGGCCGGGGCCACCGCGGGCACCCTGGTGTCCCGCACGCGAGACGCCCCCCAAGTCGCTGAGGCCGCGCTGGACTACGGGTTCTCCCAGCGGGCCGTGATCGCCGTCGCCGCCCGCAGCGGCGACATCGCGGAGCTGATCACCGGCCGCATCGCCGCGTGCACCCGCGTTGGCGCCCAGGACCTCGACGCGGCCACGGTGCGCGCCGTGGTCCACCAGGCCGTCCGTGAACTGCGCGCCGCTCCACCCGAACCGCCGGATGCTCCGCCGGCGGACCCTGGACTCGCCGAGTTGCGCCGGGTTGTCGCCGATCTGGCGGTCAGCGCACACGCGATGGGCGAGCTGTTCCTCGAAGTCGCCCCGGCCTACCTCTGCGACACCACCGCCGCCGACGTCCTGGGGCCGCTGTGCGACGAGATCGGCAATCTCGACACGGGCCTCGCTACTCGCCGCTACGCACTCACCGGAGACCGCCGCGCCCTGCACGGGATCGTCTTGTGACCGGAAACATGGGGGGAAGGGTGTGGGGAAGTGTCGGGGGAGGTATGGGGGGAGGAGTCCGGGGAGGTATCGGGGGAAGGTGCACAGGCGACGGGTGTGTATTTTGCCTGCTGAGCGCCTGTTTTCCGGCTGGTGAGTGCCCGGACTTTCTTGTGTGCGTGTGAGGGTTGGTTCGGGATTGGGTGGCTGGGTTTGCGGGGGCGCAGGCCTGGGCGGGGCCACGGCTTCACTGGTGGGGCTGGGGTTTCCTTGAACGAGGTGCGGGGCCGGGCTTTGATGGGCGGGCCTCTGGGGTTTGCGCTGCGCGCTACGGGGCCCCGCACGGTGTTGTCCTGCGGATCGGGGCAGCCGAGCCCTGCAGTGGAAGGCCACGTTTGGGCGCGTTGGCTCTGTTCACGAGAGAAGGCTCTGGCTCAGGTTGTGGGCTCTGTCGCTGATTTGGGGGTCGTGGCCTCTTGATCATGGTGAGAGCAGAATGCGGCGTCGTAGGAGATCGAAGTTGGCGCGGCCGTACATCTGTCTCTTCAGGAGCTTGATCCGGGTGACGTTGCCCTCGACTGCTCCGGACGTGTGGGTCGTGGTGAGGGCGGCCTGGATGGCTGCGCGATCGCGTCGCATGCCGTTGGCAAGAGTTCGGAGTTCGCGCTGTCCGTCGAGGCCGACGTCGGCAATCCAGACGTCGAGGGCGAGGTGCTCACTGCGGCGTTCGCGGATCATGAGTGCCAGGCGGCGAGCGTACTCGCCGGTCGTGGCCAGCGGGGTTCCGCTCGCACAGTTCGTCGAGCCCCTTCCGTTCAATATCGGTGAGGTGCTTGGGCCGGCGCATGATCCAGTCGGTGACCCTGCGGACGGTCAGGTGCGGCAAGGGAGCGGTGACCGGGATCGCGCCGTTGCGGTAGGGCTTGAGGTGTCGGCGGACGGTGTTGACGTCGCCGCGGAAGCCCAGCCGTTGGATTTCCCGGGTGAGCGCGGAAGCGTTGGTGCAGCCTTCCATCCAGCGTTGGTGCAGGTAGACGCGGTAGTCGTCGATCAGCGCGGGTCGGTGGATCGCTGCGAGGAGAAGTTCGTCGACTTCTGCGGCGTGCGCGAAGCGGTTGACCGTGCCGCGGCTGAGCTTGAGGTCGCGCGCGATGGCGCGAAGGCTGTCACCGCGTTCGATGCGCTCATGGATCTGCTGGTGGCGATCGCGCGTGCGGGAAACCAGAGGCCGAGGCCGTCCGTGGATGTCTAGCTCTTCGCGGTCGCCGTCTTCAAAGGACAGGCCGTCTTCGGTCCGGCCATCGTGCGAGGTGAGGGGCTGCCGCAGGTCAGCGCGATGCCGTCCGATGACGCGTTCGACTGCTTGCGCCAGGTTGTTCAGAAGGTGCCAGGCATCGGCTACCTGCATGGCCTGAGGGGCACCGACTTGTGCCCCGTCCCGGTAGGATCCGGCACGGTCGCGGCAGACGATCCGGACCTCAGGATGGTCCCGCAGCCAGGAAGCGAAGGTGTCTGCGGCCCGGTCAGCCAAGACGTCGATCGGACGGTGGGTTGCCATGTCGATGAGGATGGTGGCGTAGGTCCGTCCCCTGCGCACGGCGAAATCATCGACGCCAAGATGCGGCACCGATCCCGACGAAGGAGCGGCAGCCTACGGATCAGCCGGAGCAGTGTGTCCTTACAGGTGTCGATGGTCATGCGCTGGAGCAGTCGAGTGCCTGGCCGGCCACCCAGGAACAGGGCCACGTTCGTGAGCTGGGCGGATAGGGCGTCGGTGCGGCGTGCGTGGCGATGCGTCAGGCCCGGTATCTGTTCGGCGAACGTCCGACGGTCACATTGCCCGTTCCCGCACACGAGCCGACGCACCCGCAGCTCGATCCGCACACGTCGGCCAGCGACCGGACGATCCGCAAGAGTCCGCTCGTAGTAGCAATGCACTCTCGAAGATCTCCGCCCGCATCCAGGACACGCAGCCGACACTGCCCTGACCGCACGGCGACCCGGACCTCCACATCCATCAGCACCACCTGGTCGACCTCCACCGCGACACCCGGCAGAAGAAGATCCCCGACCTTAACCCCACCCATCACATCGGATAGCTGCCCAACTGCCCCCAAAAATGCGACAGAGCCCAAGATCTGTGCCAGAACCGAGTTTTGATGTCGCTAGCGTGTGCGATCGAGGCCCGCGGTCTGCTTCATAATCCAGCTGTGGACATATCCGATGAGGGACAGCCGCTCGATCCCGTCTGGCATGAGATCAACAACAACGTGTGTGGTGGCCTGTCAGGTGCCCCGAGTGCCTCGTTGGTGGCCGAGCGGTTCATCGGGGCAGGCTGGAGTTCCAGATCGGCGTCGTGGAAGGCGTATGAGATCGAGACCAGCTGGTGCCGCATCGAGGTGGACCCGACCGAGGGTGACTCTCTCCTGAACGGAGTCGTCGATCCTCGACGGTTCGAAGATCTGGCAGCACTACTGATCCGGTTCGGCCTGCGGTTCAGGCTTGAGCTCTATGACGATGAGGGAGGGCTGCTGAGGGAGATCGAAGCTGGAGCTCCGTCAGAGCCTCAGGACGCACTCCCGCGGTCTCTCAGCCGGTTGCTCGCTCCGCTTGGGCTTTGGTCGCGGCGAGGCGGTAGGAATCGGTTCCGGTCTGGATGATGTTGCCGCCGAAGGTGAGGCGGTCGACGATGGCAGCGCAGAGCCGGGTGCGAAGCACCGGTTTCGTGACAGCACCCGACAAGGCCGAACGCCACCCTGTGTCAGTACGCCTCGGCCAGGCACCACGTTCGTGTCAGCGAGCCCATGAGACCTGAAGGCTCCGCCAACGGGAGTCAGTGCACCCCTACCTCAGTCCGGATGCCGACGTCAGCCGAATGCCGGATAACCGCCCACCGTCGCGGGATGATGGCAAGGGTGGCCCCTACTGAGGCTTGGGATGCGGCGTCGTCGAGGGGCTGGTGGGATGGTGCAGGCGAACGACGCCGCACCGCTGGCGGGCACCGAGCGTTTCCACGAGCCGGCACCGCTCACGCAGGAGTTCGCGCCGCACCCCGGCTCGTTGTGGCGCACGGACGTCGGGTACACGTGGCTGCCCGAGCAGACCCCGGAGGAACTGTGGGATCCGCGCCCGGCCTGGTAGGTGGGGCCCGCAGCCAGGCATCCGCCGGTCGGCCGCCCTTACATCGGGTCAGCGCCGGCCAGATCGGTGACGTCGCCGGACATCGAGTGGATGCCGACCATCGCTCTCGCCGAACCGTCGTGTCACCATCCGGTTTGTGGCTCGCCCAAGACCTTGCCGCCGATGCGTGCGGCGAGTTCTTGGGCCCGGAGGAGGTCACCGAACTTGCCGACGTGGACGAAGACGGTGTGATGCTCGGTCCAGTGGCCCAGCTGGGCGTTGTCGCCGTGGAACACGATCTGCACACCGTCGTATTTCGCGTTCCCATAGTGATCCGCTTCTGGTTCGTCCGGCCACAGGCCTGGCCAGTCGATGGCGGCCATGCCCTGCCCGAGAGCTGCTATGAAGCGTTCTTCCACGCTCCCGGCCGGAACGTCCAGCATGACGTCGAGGGGGAGGTGGGCTTCGAGCTCGGCGTCGGCGGCCGTTGTCACGTCCAGGTCGAACCAGAGCTCCTCACCCGACGGATCGGTGCGCATGTCTGCGAAGTCGAACCTTCCGTCAGGCAGGACCGCAACCATCTGCCGTACGTCTTTGACCGTTCGCAGCTCGGCGTAGAGCCCGGCCTTCGGCTCGCACTCCGTCATCAGTGAACGCAGGTGCATGGCCTGCGTGTACGCCAGACTGGCGTCGGTGGTCCGGTAGACGGCATACGCCGTGGAGTCGCCCATGGGCCGAACCATCACATGCCCTCACCGGCAGCCGCCACCGCGTTTCATGTGATCACTGGGTCGAGGAACTCGACGCCTGTTCACTTCCGGACCTGGATCCGTGCCCCGCGCTCGACGGGGACACGCGCTCCACCAGTATCGCACTGACCTGCGGAGACGGCGGGTGCTGCCTGCCCTACAACCGTTGTCCGGGCCCGATGACCGTGAGTCCCACCTGCTCGGCGAGCCAGTGCGCATACGGCTCCCGTGTCTGTCGGTCGTCGAACACTGCCCTGAGGGTGTGGACGAGGACGGTGTGGTCGTCGGCCGGTTGGTCGAGGTCGCGGGTGCGGGTGTTGAGGAGGAGCGTCACCTCGGCGTGCTTGGACTCGCCGGCGAATCCCGCCTCGGGTGCGTCCGGCCAGCACAGGCTTGTCCATCGGATCTCGCCGATGTTGGGGCCGGTGGTTGCAGAGAAGGCGTCCTCGATGCTGCCGACCGGTTGGTCGAGGAGCGAGCACTCGACGGGCAGCCGTCGTTCGTAGGCGGACGGTTCGGCCGGCAGGCCGGGCGCCTGGACGCCGAGAACCAGCGGTGGCTGCTCCTGGAACGGCACCCCGTCGAACTCCCCGTACTCCTCCTCCCCCCGGAACCACGCCCCGGGCAGCTCCGCCGCCACCCGCCGTACCTCGGCTACGGAGCGGAGTTCTACGGACACGGATACCTGGGAGTACTCGCGGCGGCCGAATTCCATGAGGCGGCGGGCGGTGCTCATGGCGAGGGCGAGGTCGGGGGTACGGAAGACGGGATAGGCGATGTCATTGGACATGCGGTGACTCTGCCACGGTGCGTCATCGCAGGTCATCGCATTTTCGGTACGGCCGTACGCCCCGTCCCCCTTCGGGCGCCAGCCTGCCCAGGCGCCACTCGGCACACCCCGGTCAATTTGAAGGTTCTGACCGCTCTACCGACTTGATCGTCGCTTCCGGCCTCAACCGGCACAACGCGACCGTATCCGCCGCCCGCCTCCGTGGCTCGGTGACCCCGCTGACCGTCATGGTCGGCGCGCGCCGGTGGACATGCTGACTACTCTGATCGGTCAGGTTCGCGCGCCCACCGGTGCGGGGCTGGTTTGTGGTTTCGGCGTGGTGGTCGAGGCGGATCGCGTCGAGCGCTGTTTTGGTGATGCGTTCGGTGCCGTCCCCGATGGCGGTGATGGCGGCTTGGCGGATGAGTCGGGTGAGGGATCCGATGCGGCCGGCGGTGCGTTGGTGGAGGTAGGTGGTGTGGCGGGGGAGTGTGCCGGGCCGGTGGTGGTGGAGGTCGAGGGCGTTTTCGAGGTCGGTGACGGTGTCGGTGAAGGGATGCTTGTTGCCGAGGCGTGCGGGGAGTGGCCCGCACTCGATGAGCGAGGCCCTGCCTGCGAGTTGCGCGCCGCGGACCCCGGCAAACAGGGGCGTGGATGTGACGTCGATGCCGGCGTATACGAACGTTGCTTGGATGCGTTCGGTGAGGTCTTTGATGAGGTCGGCGGTTTCGGCGCCTGTGGTGGTGCGGGGGTTGACCCGGTGGATTTCGTCGATGAGGACGAGGCGGACGCCGGTCTGGTTGTAGGTGTGGCAGACGCTCTCGGTGATCTGGGTCTGCGTCATCCGGGCGGTGATGGGGATGCCGAGGTAGCGGGCGAATTCCGCCGCGAGCATTTTCGCGGTCGCTCCGGGCGGGACCAGGACGTACGCGACGGGGACCTGAATGTCGGAAGGCTTGCCGAGCGGGTGCGCGGTGCGGGTGTGGGCGAGGTGGCAGGTGCGTCCGACGTGGAGGAGGGCCGTGGTCTTTCCGGCTGCGGCGGGTCCGGTGAGGATGAGTGAGGGTCGGGCGGTGGTCTGCTGGTAGCGGCCGAGGATCATCACGTGGAACGGGCGAGGGAGATCGTGAACGGGTATGCCCCGTTGAAAGTCACGTTGAGGCAGGTGATGTACCGGCTCGCCTCCGAGCGCGTGCTGCCCCACCGGCAGGAGCCCTCTCCCCACTCCCCTCCCCGCACGCGCCCCTCGGAAAAGTCCAGCAGCGGCCCGGAGGGGCGGGCGTCCAGCCGGTGCGCCGCGGTCGACGGACTGCCCGGCACCGGCCCCTGGGTCACTCGGCCGGTGCGCGGGCCGAAGGGCCCGGTCGCTCAGGTTCCGCCGGGTTTGCCCGTTGAGACCAGCAGGAGGACGGACGAGCCCGGTGCCACCGGTTTTGCGCCGCCCCGGGGCTGACTGCTGATCACCTGCCCGGCGGGAGCGTTCCAGTCCGTGTGCCGCATGATCGTGCAGCTCAGTCCGAGTCCGCGCAGCAGGCTTTCGGCCTGTTCGACCGGCATGCCGGCCAGGTCCGGCAGCGCGATGTCCGCTCCCGCGGTCTGCTCCTGCTCCTGTGTCGGAGTCGGATCGGCGCTTCCGTTCTTGGGGGTACCGGTGGTGAGCGGGGTGCACGCCCCGTTCGCCGGTGCGGACAGGGACGGGGAGGCGCCGGGCGCGGGCGGCACGGGCTTCAGCGAGAAGAACCCCACCATGGTGCACACCAGCACGCAGCACGCCGCAGCGGTGCCGAGGAGCGCCCGGCGGGTGCGGCTGCGGCTGACGGCTCGCTCGATCGCGGCCGCGTCGATGACCGGCGCCGTCGGCCCGTCGACGAAGGAGGCCACCGCGGCACGCAGCTCGGCTTCGAGGCCCGGCTCGAACGGGGCCGGTCCGGACGAGGTGTTCCTCACTTCGTACCTCCAAAAGCGCCCGACGGCGTGTGCGGCGCCTGGGCGCCCGATACGGAATCGCGCAGCTTGGCCAGGCCGCGGGCGAGCTGGGACCTCACCGCACTCGAGGAGATGTCCAGGACGTCGGCGACCTGCCGGACGTCCAGATCGTGCAGGTAGTACAGGACCACCACGCTGCGCATGCCCATCGGCAGCCCGAACAGTGCCTCGATCAGTTCCGCGCGCACATCCACCTGCCCGAACCGGTCCCGGGGGTCGGCCGTCTCGGGCACCCCCGACAGCCCGGGGCGCTCGCCCCGGCGCGACAGCTGCCGCCAGCGGTCGTTGGCCAGGTTGACCAGCACTTTGCGCACGTACGCCTCCGGCGAGTCCGCCACCGCGACCTTCCGCCACTGTCGGCACGCCCGCTCCAGCGCCTCCTGCACCAGATCCTCGGCCACGTGCACGTCACCGGTCAGCGCATACGCGGCGCGGAACAACGCTCCCGACCGCTGTGCGACGAACTCCGTGAATCCGATACCCGGACCCGGACCGCTCCTGCGAAACCTCACCCGCCGACCTCCTTTCCTCGTCCCGTCCCGATCACTGCCCCCATGACGGCGAAACGGGGCCGAGTGCTGCACCGATCCGCCGGCAGTGATGTGAATCACAGCCGGGACGGAAGGGTGTCCCAGGACCTCGCGCCGCTGCCGCCCGGTGTGCGGGCGGGGCCCGGCGAAGCGGAGGGCCGCCGGGTGGGCGGCCCGCAGTCGGCCGAGAAGAACGGGGGCGCATCGTCTAGTCGGCCGGTGCCGTCGCAGGTGAAGCACTCCATACGGGAGCCGTCTGTGCTGCGAGTGCTGCCCCACAGGCAGACCAGGCATTGTCGGCCGTGAACGGCGGGCAGTCCGCCCAGTGCAGGCGGTAGAAGACCGTCATCGATTTCCCTCCCTCGTAGCTCGTGACGTCCCAGGTCATGGGCGTCTGACCGAGGCGGCGGCCGGGAAGTTGATCCAGCCCTGACCGTCGCGAAGTGATGCACCAGTGCGCTCTTTGCGCACCGGTGCATCGCTCACGCCCAGTCCACGCCCAGCGCCCCGAGGGCGGCGAGCTGATCGGCGGTGAGCTTGTCGCGCCGGCTCTTGGTGTTGGAGACCCACACGCCGAGCTTCACGATCACTGGCCCCGCCTCGCCCTCGACCGAGATCTCCTCGCAGTGGGCCCTGGGGACTGGCCGGTGGGGCCCTTCCCGTTCCACCCACTGCGTGAGGGCCGCCAGGCCCTGCTGGAACGCCTGCTGCGCCTTGTGCGATGAGCCGCTTTTGTGTCACTGATGGCTGGTAGTGACACGGTGTTAGGTCTGGTGGCTTTCGGTAGGTGAACGCCGTGTCGGCGCTGTGCGCTGACTGACATGAAGGTGGTGTTCGGGGTTGTGGCGCTGACACGAGGTGGTGCTTTTTCTGGTGGAGTTCTGTCATGAAAGCGGTGCTTCGCAGTCTGGTGCAGAGTCCTGGGCTGCTGGTTGGTCTGGGAGCCGGTGGTCGAGTTTGACGCCAACGGGGTTGGCCTGTGCCGGCTGATCTTGCATGGGTCGGGTTGGGCTTGTGCCTTGGTCTGTGCAGGTCGGCGGCGTTCATTCGGTTCGGGCGGGTGCAACCTGGGGGCGGCGTGGTGCGTCTGGAGGGGAATGAGATCAAGATCGGGAGTGTGGGGTGCGGTGTTGGCGTTGGTGCTGGTGTCGACTGGATGTGAGGAGTCGATACCGCCGCTTCCGCCGTTGGATCCGGAGTTCGTGCGCACGATGCGGCCGGTGATCCAGGAGGATCTGGCCGCGACCTTGAACAAGGGTAGTTCCCTTCCAAAGAGCTACGGCGATCATCCGGGGTGGGAGGTCCGCTATTTCTGCGATGTGCGGATCATCGAGGCCACCCCGAGGCCTGCGCGGGGCGTGGACAGCGTCGTGGTGCTCGCCTCCTGCCATGGGTTCGGGCGTGTGGGTACGGACCTGGTGGATGGGGGGTTCGGGGAGAAGGTCCCGTGGCTCGTGGAGCTGGACGGCCCCCGGGTCCATGCGAGCGAAAGCGCCCCGGATGGTGGTGGCGAAGTGCTGAAGTGGAACAAGCGCTTGTCGAAGCAGGCCTTGAAAGAGGTGGTCCGCCTGCTAGGCGTCAAGTGGGCTGATACCGCCGCCATCGCCCGCCGGCACTTCGGTCTCCCGGCGGATGCGCCTGTGCGATGACGGCTGCGGATTCGCTGTGTGCGCTCGGGGGACAGCCCGAAGACTGAGGCGAGGGGCTTCTCCGCTGTGGGACAGGGCATGCCGGGGATCCTCTCAAGGCTCTGCCGTCGGCTCCACACGGTTTCGGCTGCCTACTTTGCCCAGTCCACGCCGAGGTCGGCGAGCGCGGCGAGCTGTCCGGCGTCGAGCCGGTCGCGGCGTTGCTTCTGGTTGACGATCCATACCCCGGTCCGGTGCTCCACCCCGCCGGGGAGCTGCTCGACGTGCCCGCGTCCCGGCCGAGCGTGGCGGCAGCGGTCCGTATTCGATGCTGCCCGATGTCCTCGCGTGCGAGTCCCCGCCCATGAACAGCCCCCGCTTTCCACCCGACGCACTGCTACCTGCGTGGATCATGCCGTGGATCCGGTAGGTCTGGGCCTTGACCCCGGATTTCTGGCCGAGACCCTGTCGCTCTGACAAGCGATGACGTTCTTGCGACTGTCTGGTCTACCTCCGTAGCGCCATGGATGCCCATTTCATGTTTCTATCCAGACTAGAAAATGAAGCAGCCATGGAATGCGGTCCAGATTCCTATGGACCTGATGCTGTGCCTGGGAAGGCTCGCGGGTTGCGTACGCTGGCCCGCAGCAGAAGTACGGGAGGGATGGATGTGACGCGGAGACCGTCGGTGGACGAGGCCGTGGGACTGCTTGAGGGCGAGCTGGAGGTCGGGCGGCGGGTAAGTGCTGACCTGGGCACGGAAGATGTCTGGCTTGCCTTTCTCCGTTTCGGCCGGCGGCTGTTCGATGTTTCGGACGCACCTGAGGCTGATGGTCTTCTGTTCCAGTACGGGATCTACTCGTTTGACGGTCCTCCGGCGTTCATGCTGGACCTCACCCGACAGTTCGAGGTTGTCGACAGCGCTGGCGATCACGACCACTACGTGCAGGTCCACTGCGAGCTTCGGTACGAACTCCCACCTGCTCTGCAGGGCCTGGGCAGCTTCGACTCGTGGTTCTTCCACGATGCAGGAGAGGATCTCGGGGAGTGGGCCGAGGGGCTGAGTGAGCGCGCAGTGTGGAAAACGATCCGGACTCTCAAGCCTGCCCAGATCAGGGTTTACCAGGAGCACGTGTAGCCGCTCAGGCGAGCAGCGGAGCGCAGGCCGTACAGGTGGGAGAGTCTGAGTGACCGAGTTTCTTGAGAACCCGTGGACCCCTGCCCATCAGGCGGTCGAGTCGGGTGACCATGCCGAGCTGACCCGTCTCCTGGACGCGGGTGTGGATCCGGAAGAGGTCTGCTGCGGGATGACGCTCCTGCTCCACGCGATCGATGTGGAGGGGGATGGGGCAGTTCAGTCCGGTGGCCCGCTCGACTCGGCGCTCACTGCGATCCTCCTGGCCTATGGAGCTGACCCCACCGCGACACCTGACGGTGAGACTCCGCGCGAGTTGGCGATCTCCTACAACCACGACATGGCAGTCAGGCTCCTGGATCGACACGGAGCGCCCCCGGCTGCTGCCAGCCTGCGAAGCGGGCTGTGGTCCTAGAGGCGGAGCCGGAAGGACTGAGGGTGGGAGCGAAGCGGACACCCAACGGGCCGTAGGCCCAGACCCCGTGAAACGGGGTCACCTCCCGCGCGCAGCGCGGGAGTCCCTGGGCCCGCGAAGCGGGCCGTTCAGGGTGGAGCGCAGCGGAACCCTGAACTAGTCCGAAGCGAAGCGCAGGACCCCGGCCCGAAGGGCCGGCCTTGCTCGGCGAAGCCGAGCCCGCCGAGCGCAGCGAGGCGGTTTCAGTCCTGAGCGCGCAGCGCTCAGGTACCCGCTCCGCGGG